>BPGB01000008.1 GCA_026002815.1 Candidatus Woesearchaeota archaeon
TATAATAAATTTTTCTAAATCTATAATATAGTTTTAAATGAACATCTAAAAGCCTAATAAAAAATAAGATATCAAGCCAATGAATAAAATATCTAAATAAGACGCCTAAATAATCTAGATAAAGAATTAAACTAAAATAGAGAATATTCAGAGAAAGATAATTAAATTTAAAAACAACCAATTATTCGTCAAAAAAATAAAGAAAATATAAAAAAATAAAATGAGAGAATACAGCTTTTATACAAAAAATTTCAAAATACACACATCAGAAAAAGAAATAAAAGACTTACTTTTATCTTGGATACTAATAAGTATAGCATTCGCAATATTAAAAACAGAAAATATCATAACAGATATCATAAGTAAAAAATTTGTTATACTAATAATAATATCAGGTATAACTGTAGGAATAGCATTCATTATACATGAACTAGCACACAAGATAGTTGCACAAAAATATAATTGTTGGGCAGAATTTAGAGCAGACATAACAATGCTTATAATTGCATTATTAATGAGTTTTACTGGTTTTTTATTCATAGCACCAGGAGCAGTAATAATATCTGGTAATGTGACAAAAAAACAAAACGGAATATATAAGTATTGCTGGACCATTAACAAATATCGCTTTAGCAATAATATTGCTACCATTATTGTTTATAGAAACAACAACAATATTAAAAGAGATAATACAATCAGGATATATTATAAATTCATGGATAGCACTTTTCAACATGATTCCAATATGGAATTTTGACGGCCATAAAATACTAAAATGGAACAAAGTAGCATACACATTTACAATATTAATTGCGGCAACATTATTATTTATATCTTTTATAATAAATTAAATAATTTCAAAAGGTGAAAAATTGAATAAAAAAAATGCGTTACTTTTAGAAAAGAAGATAATAACAGAAGAAAATATAATAAAGACAATAACAGAAGAAAATATAATAACAAAAGAAAAAACCACAGATACACAAATAGAATACAAAAAAAATAAAGAACAAACTATTAAAGAAAAATTATACGAGATAAGAAAATCAGAAATACATAACAAAGGAGCATATGCAATAAAAGACATCCCTAAAGGAACAATAATAGCAATCTATAAAGGAGAGAAGATAACAAAAGAAGAATCAGAAAAAAGAGCGAATGAAAGATTAAAAAAACATAAGGAAAATCAACAAGGAGTCGCAGCAGTATACATATTTGAATTAAATGAGAATTATGACATAGATGGCGATGTTCCAGACAACGATGCTAAATATATAAATCATTCATGTGATCCTAATTGTGAAGTCGACATAGTAAATGATGAAATAATAATATATACTATAAAAGATGTAAAAAAAGGAGAAGAGCTAACCTTTAATTATGGTTTTGAATTTGACGAAGAATTCATAGAACACCCTTGCAGGTGTGGTTCAAAAAATTGTGTAGGATACATACTTGCAGAAGAAGAATGGCCGAAATTAAAAGAATATCTTAGCAAGAAACAACAAAAAATATATAACAACAAACATTAACATATCAAAATATTTATAAAAGACCTGTTAAATAAATATAAAGAGGCAAAATTTAAAATAAAATAATAAAAAATAAAGACAAGAAAATATAGGAGATTCTAAAATGAGTTACAAGGATAGAGATATAAACACTAGAGACCTATCAGAAGACTACATGAGGTCAGTATCTGAATCAGAACTAAAAGATAGAGCATACACACCATATGAATTAGCACAACACGATAGGGAATCTATAGAAGAAATAAAAAAAGCAATAAGACTAAAAAAATATAATAATAAAGAAATAATAAAAGAAACACTAGAATATATAGAGAATTTAGCTAACAAAATAAATATAGCAATACAAAATGAGAAAAGAGAAAACAAAACAACATGGGAACTTGAAGCAGATATAAACGAATTAAAAAAAATATTCGAACAATTAAATTCTCTACTTTTAAATCTAGAAGATAAAGAAATAGATGGATCAATTAAGTCCGCAAAAAAGCATTAAAATAAAATATAAAATGAAATGCGAAATATGTCATAAGAGAATAGAAACAACATTTATGAATAAGATAATAGGGACATATTATGTTAAAGGAAAGAAAAAATATCCAATATGCAATGAATGTCAAAAAAATAATTCTAAAGAAGATATAAAAGAAAAACTAAAAATTTAAAATAACATAATAATTCTTAATTAATAGTTTGCCTCTGTAGCATAGTAGCTATTGCGGCTGCTTCGTACATAAATATGTAAAGTAAATATATAGAAAAAGCAGCAGGTCGAGGGTGCAACTCCCTCCAGAGGCTTAAAAATAAAAATTTATAATGATATAATAATTCCTGTTCTTCAATGATTATAAAGATTGATCCAGAAATCGTCCCTTATGATAATCTTATAAGAGGATTATGTATGACACCATATTATGGACATACACATGGATGCCCCAACTATGGTTGTAAAGAAGGCTGCCCTCCTAATAATTTGATAGATAAGATATTCGATTTCTCAAAAGAGATGTATATAATATACACGACTTTCCCTATAGGAAAATTTGCTGAAAGGATGAGAAAGAACCATCCTGATTGGAAGGAGACAGTTTATCCGGACCATCCAAAGAAAACGTATGAGTTCAGAGACAAGATTATATCAAAACTGAAAGAGAAACATCCAGAATGGCCTGAAGAGTATTTCCCAAAGATAAATGACGAACGATGGACATCTTCAAGAGACTGGTATAATCCGAGAAGATGGCAAGCGATAGCAAGAAAAGAACATAGCATAGAACTAGAAACATTCATCCAAAAATATCCTGGGTTAACAATAAACCGTTTTCCTGAAGCACACGGCATAAATCTTACGGGATTAATGCATAATATAGGCATAGAACTTAGTTGGCAGTGGCCACCGATTCATAATATAAAAAATAATTCTTATATAGTATCTGTAGCTGGACACTTAAAAAAAACAATAAAAAATATAGGAATTGATAATAAATATAGAAATTAATAATAATATAATACTAATAGGAATGGATTAAATTATTATTTTACAGATATATAATAACATGCGGTTTCTATAAATTCTCTCGGACGAAATTTCTTCTTATACTGAAGAAGTTTCTCATCACTACTGCCGAAATCTAGATACTTGAAACCTTTAGCCTTAAGTTCGTTAAGAAACAAAACTGTAAGAAAATCCCCCATATCTGGAAGAGAGTAATTATGCAAATTAATGGCAAAATATACTTTTTCAGAATTTGGAATCATCCATCCTGATGCGATGCCACAAATCTTTCCATCAATCTTTAATATTAAACTAGCGACAGCATCTGGAAATCCTTGAGCGAAATAGTTTATATAATCATGATAATATGCTCGATCACCAGCAGTCCTATTTTTCTTCCAATCAAGAACTAATTGCTTCATTTCTGCAATATTTGCATCTTTAGGATTGACTAATTCTATTGTATGTCTTCTATAGAGCCTATTTTTAGCTTTACGTATATTGCTTAGGTCTGAACCTTTCAATTCTGGATCCCAATCATCCAAATATATTATGGGTTTTATATATCTATCTCTAATATTCCCTATCTTTATATTTGTATTCTTCAGCAACTTCAACAATCTCTTCCTAAGTTCCATAGTTGTCTCCACTAGAAGACTCTTAGGTTTAACATTTTCTAAGAATTCGAGTATCATTTGTGGGTGTTCTGATTCATCTGCTAATGGAGAAGCTAAAAGTTTCCAGTTCCCATTTAAGAAGTCTACAAGTAGTAAACCTTTATTTTCTCCAAAAAAAGCAAACACTGGTTTAGAATCTTTTGATTCTTGGGCAGAAAAATAAAAATAATTATGTTCAGCATCAGAGCCATAAGCTTTTATTGATGATTCAATAATATCTTTATTTTCTGGACCTATTAGTTCCATAATCTCAATCTTCCAATTAAACATTATCTAGAATTTTTTTTAATTATAGAAAATAAATGTGTCTTATAATAACTTGTCGGCTTAAATTTACTTTTGAATTCTATAAGATTCTTCTCACCACCGCCAAAGTCTATTAATTCATAACCTTTTTTCTTCAAAGTGATTAAATCATCCATGTTAGCTATATCTCCAGCTCTGTCAAACTCTTTAGAAACTATTCCAATACTAGAGTAATATGTATTATTCTTAAGAGGATAACCTGCAGTAATACCACATATTTTGTCATCAACTATCATTATTCTTGTATTATATCCATGGAAGTCATTGTTTATTATATTAAAATAATAATCAACATATGTCTTATCTTTTCTGTTACGTTCTTTCTTCCATTTCTTAACCAATTCTATCAAGATATTCTTATCTTCTGGATGATACTCTCTAAACTCTACCTTATGCTCCTTAAAAAACTTATTCCAGTAATAACGAGTATTTTTCCATTTCTTTCCTTCCATCTTATCGCCATTCCATATTCGCATATCAAACACAGGCCATGTTAAAGTATATTTTATTTTATTTATCTTATAATCCGAATCTTTGAAACTTTTCAAGACTTTTTTTCTTAAATCAGTTTTAAACTCACACCAAACCTTTTTTGCCCCCTTTGAAAAAACATAATCAAGAAATTGTCTTAATAAACTTATGTACTCTTTCTCATGAGAGAGTATTCCTGAAAATATAATCCATTCATTACAGCGATTATCTAGTGTAGAAAGTATTGCTTTATCTTCTCCCCAGACAAAAACATGAGGGATTTCATTTTTTTCTATATTATATAAATAGCAATAATAATAATGTTCAGAATATGAACCCTGATTTTCCAAGATATTCTCAATTAACTCTTTATTTCTCTCTATATCCTTTATACCAGCAAGTATTTTCATAAAATCAGAGATATGATATAAATTTATAAATTTAATCTTACTATTAAATTATCAAAAATAAACTATAGATATAAAAAAAATAAACAATATAATACAAGTAAGTTAATATAAGTAAATAAATAATATTTTGGAAAAATTATTTTTTTCTTGAATCTTCTATATTTATTGCTGAAGAAGAAATACTTGATGGGGTGTTTATAGGTGTTAATACTATGTCTGTTTTAACTAAAGTTTCAACTGGTTTAGGTGATGGCAATATTCTTATCGTCATGTTATTTCTCTCTAATGCTTCATTAAATATTCGCATTATTAGTTCATCATAACTTAATCCTGCCTTTTGACTTGCGAAAGGCATAAAATCAGGTTGATCTTCTGGTCCTAAATAAGGACTGATTCCTGGATTAGGATTCATTTCAAGAACATAAGGAACACCCTCTTTACTCAATCTAAAATCTATCCTCCCATAATCTCTGCATCCTAGTATGTTATAAACTTGAAGGGCTGTTCTTTTTATTCTATATTCTTGATATTTAGGTAAAGAAGATGGACATTCTATAGTTACACCTTTCCATTCAGAAGAATCTTTCAACCATTTTGCCTCATAACTATATACTTTTGATTCTTCATCGGGCCAATTCTTGAAAACAACCTCTGCCAGAGGAAGTATTGTTGCATTCCTACCGTTACCTAAAATACCTACTGTTATTTCTTTTCCATCAATGAATTCTTCAACTAATGCAGGTTGATCATATGTTCTTAATATGTAACTAACCTTACTTCTTAGTTCCTCTTCATTCTTAACAACAGCATCCGCACCAATACCTATGCTATTATCCATACAAACAGGTTTAACTATGAGTGGAAATTTTAATTCTGGATCTAGTTTCTTATTCCTAGAATAAAAAACCTGATAATTCGGTGTTAATATTCCATGATGCATCAATATTTCTTTTACCCTTACTTTATTTATACAAGTAGCAAGAGTTAATGGCCCTGAACCAGTATATGGAATATTTAATAGCTCTAACATAGATGCAATGTGAGGTTCGAAAAGACTAGAACCATTAAATCTCTCACAGACATTAAATGCCATATCAATGTTTGATTTTCTTAATTCTTCAAAAGTTTTTTCATTAACATCAAAAAATATGGCCTCATGACCTGCTGCTTCAAGGACCCTCTTTACAGCATTTCCTACTTCCATTAAATCTTCTTCAACTTCTTTATATTCTGTGTTTTCTTTAAACAAATTTGACAATATTGCAACCCTCATATTTTCTCACCGATTAAGTGACTCACAGCATTGCAAAAATACAAATTAAAAAATAAATTAAGATAAAAGAATAAGTTTATAGTATAAAAAAAGTCATGACTGTTAAGTTTATTACTATTATTTTTAATAAAAATATCGCTTATACAAAGAAAGTTACTAAAATTTAAAACTTTTAAAGATCTGCTTATTTTTCCGGAATACATAACACGCACTTTTTATTTAACGTTTATTTTTTTAATAAAATTATGCTTTTCTTGATTCTCAAACATGATAAAAACAATTTAATAAAATCAAAAAAAACATAAAATAATTTATAAAAGAACTTATTTAAATATTTTATTATTATTTTTTTAGACGAAAAAAAATTTCTATAAATAAAAAAATAAATATTCTCGTCTTAAAAATAATAATAGAAAAAAATAAACAAAAAGATAAAACTAAAAAAATAAAAAGATAAAACTAAAAAAATAAAATAAAAAAGTGAAAAAGAATAATAGAAAAAAAGTATATAAAAAACAGAAAACATAAAAGAAAATGAAAAAGTAAAATTAAGAACATACAACATAAGTAATATCGCTTCTTTGAAAAAAACATTCAATAATATTAAAGAAAAAATATTTAACAAAAACAATTAAATTTTTCTTCTAAATAAGACGATGAAAACAACAACAACATTTATAAACAATAACTTGTTCAACAAATATATTAATTATCGACTATAAAAATAAATTATGAAATATAAAAAGAATAACAAATACAAGAATAATATTAAAATAACAAAAACCATTATGACAAAAAATATTAAGTGAGATCATGAGTGAAAACGATTATAAAAAAAGTGAAGAACAAAAAAACATAGCAAAAGAATATGATGCATCCCATATCGTTGTTCTTGGAGGACTTGATGCTGTTAGAAAAAGACCATCAATGTACATAGGAAGCACTTCATCAAGAGGATTGCATCACATGGTTTATGAAATAGTAGACAATAGCATAGATGAAGCTCTAGCAGGATTCTGTACAAGGATAAGTGTAATAATAGAAAAAGATAATTCAATAACAGTAGAGGATAATGGAAGAGGAATTCCTGTAGATATACATCCAAAATATAACATTCCCGCACTAGAGGTTGTGATGACAAAACTTCATGCAGGAGGTAAATTCGATAAAAACACTTATAAAGTTTCTGGTGGATTACACGGAGTAGGATTGAGTGTTGTTTCAGCACTCTCAAAGGAACTCACAATTCAAGTTAAAAGAGATGGAAAAATATATTTCCAAAAATACGAATGTGGAAATCCAGTTACAAAGTTAGAAATAATAGGAGAATGCGATATTAAAGAAACAGGAACAAAAATAAATTTTCTACCTGATGACAGCATATTCACAGAAAAAGTTTTCGATTTCAACATATTAGAGAACAGATTAAGAGAACTTGCATTCTTAAATAAAGGAGTAAAAATAACATTAACAGATGAAAGAATAGAAGAAAATGAAAAAGATACAGAAGGCAATATAAAAGTAAAAGAGAGAGAATATTATTATGAAGGAGGAATAATTAGTTTTGTTGAATTCCTTAATAAGAACAAGAAAACTATACATGAACCAATATATATAAGTAAGCAGAAGGATAAAATAGATGTCGAGATTGCTCTGCAATATAATGATTCATATTCTGAAAATGTCTATTCATTTGTTAATAATATAAACACTGTTGAAGGTGGAACTCATTTAATAGGATTCAAGACTGCCCTTACAAGAACATTAAACAATTATATTGAAAAAAATAACAATTTCAAAGAAAAAATAAAACTAAGCAGCGATGATGTAAGAGAAGGATTATCCGCAATAATATCTGTTAAGGTACCAGAACCACAATTTGAAGGACAAACCAAAACAAAATTAGGGAACAGCGAAGTAAAAGGAATAGTTGATAGCATAGTAAGTACTTCTCTGGGAACCTTTCTTGAAGAGAACCCTAAGATAGCTCTTATGATAATAGAAAAAGCTATGCTTGCAGCAAGAGCAAGAGAAGCAGCAAGAAAAGCAAGAGAACTAACAAGAAGAAAATCAGTTCTAGAATTCTCGACACTTCCTGGGAAATTAGCAGATTGTTCCGAAAAGGACCCTGCAAAGTCTGAATTATTCATAGTCGAAGGTGATTCTGCAGGGGGCAGTGCCAAACAAGGAAGAAATAGAGAATTTCAAGCAATACTCCCATTAAAAGGAAAAATACTTAACGTAGAAAAAGCAAGATTAAACAAGATACTATCAAGTCAAGAAATAACAAATATAATAACCGCACTAGGAACAGGAATCAGCGAGGAATTTAATATACAAAATTTGAGGTATCATAAAATAATAATAATGGCAGATTCAGATGTTGATGGAAGTCACATAAGAACCCTTCTCTTAACACTTTTCTATAGGTATATGAAACCATTAATAGAACAAGGAAACATTTATTTAGCTCAACCCCCTCTTTATTTAGTAAAAAAAGGAAATCAAAAATATTATTGCTTAACTGATAAGGAAAAAGACGATTTGCTCTCAAAAATAGGTGAAGACGTTATTATACAAAGATATAAAGGACTTGGAGAAATGAACCCAGAACAATTATGGGAAACAACAATGGATCCTGTATCAAGAACTATAAAAAAAGTAACTATTGAAGATGCTATTGAGGCAGATCAAATATTTGAAACATTAATGGGTAACGATGTTATTCCAAGGAGAGAATTCATAGAATCTCATGCCAAAGAGGTCACTAATCTAGATATATAACTATATATAATAACTAATCTAAATATATAATATACTACTAATAAAAATTAATACCTAATAAAAATATACTTAATAATTATAAAACATAAAAATAAAAAAGGTGAAACAATATGAAATTTGAACAAGTTGAAAATTTACATTTAAACAAAATAATAGAACATAAAATAAAAGAAAGTAAAGAATTTGAAACAAAGGAAGATTTTATAGCATATTGTGTGAAAAAAGAACTAGGATTAAAATAATTATTAATTAATAAGTATATAAAAATAAAGTAACTATAAAATAAATTATATAAAAATAGATACCTAATAAAAAGTATCAATAAAATAATAGGTATAATATATAAAGTTATAATATATAAAGTAACATTTATAATAACATAATATAACATTAAATAATATTAAGAATAAATAATAAAAAGTAACTAATATAAAGAAATGATAATAACGCCACTTGAAATATTCGATGTATTGGTAACCATTTTATTAGTTGGATTTTTATTTATGGATGTTTTTAAAGATCCCAGAAGATATAATGAAGATGAACTTGAAAGATATCTAAAAAATAAAGGAATACTTACTGGTTTCAATTGGAAAAATTTTTGGTTTGCAGCCAAGGTTACTGCGCCAGCAATATTGCTTCATGAATTAGGTCATAAGCTTGTCGCATTAAGTTATGGGTATAATGCAACATTTCATGCATTTTATGCAAATAGTACAACATTATTTCTAGGAATATTAGCAATTGCTATGAAAATTATGAATTTCGGGTTTGTTTTTTTGGTTCCTGGATTTGTAAGCATAACAGGTATAGGAGGTCCTGAACAAGCAGGAGTAATAGCGTTTGCTGGACCGGGAGTGAATTTAATATTATTATTAATATCATTATTCATAATACAGACTAGAAAAATGAACAGTAAGAAAATGCATTTTTGGGTTCTTACAAAGAATATAAACCTATTCTTATTCATATTTAATCTATTGCCAATACCTGGTTTTGATGGATTTACTGTTTGGAGTAGTTTATGGCAACTTGTATTTTAATCAATATAAAATAGATAATAAAATAGATAATAAATAAAAAGCAAATAAAAAAAATGAAAGTTGGACTCGTTCTAAGTGGAGGAGGAGCAAGGGGTTTCGCACAAATAGGTGTTTTAAAAGTTCTTAATAAAAATAAGATTCCAATAAATAAAATAGCAGGATGTTCTATAGGCGCATTAATTGGAGCGTGCTATGCATATGATCAAAATCCTGAAAGAATAGAAGAATTACTTTTGAAAATAAAATCGAAAAAAGATGTTTATGATTATTCTTTTTCTATCAAGGGATTAATAAAAGGAGAAAAACTTCAACAATACATTGAAGAATACTTCGAAAAGGGAAAAGAGACAAAATTTGATGATTTAAAGATTCCATTATCAATAAATGCAACAGACATAGTAAAAGGAGAGGAAGTAATATTCGATGATGGATTATTAATACCTAAGATAATGGCATCATTATCCTATCCTGGCTTCTTTACCATAAGAAAGATAGATAATAAGCTCTGCATAGATGGAGGGGTAACTAATCCTTTGCCTTTAGATCACTTAAAAGATATGGATTACCTAATAATAATAGACGTATCAGAAGAACAAATAGATATTACGGAGGACTCAAATTTTAAGGATATTATTCTACAATCAGCTTTTATAATGCAAAAAAAATTAGTAGAAAAGAATCTAAAAGAATGTAATAAAAAATATACTATAATAAAACCAGACACTACAAAAATACCTGTATTATCATTTAAAAATTCTCCAAAATTAATAGTTATAGGTGAAAAGGAAGCCAAAAAACAAATAGAAAAAATAAAGAAGGATATAGGTAGTTACTAAAAAACATTACGTATTCTAAAAAAATACAGACAATATTATTTAACAACAATATTTATAAATTAACTAAATTTCCAGTAAATGTGATTAAAATGAGTAATAAGTGTATATCATGTAAAATTTCCTTAGTTAATAATAAGGGTGCAACAACTTTTTTATGCCCTAATTGTGGAAAATACGAAATTAAAAGATGTGGTAAATGCAGAGAAATAGCTGCTAAATATGTATGTCCAGAATGCGGATTCGAAGGACCAAACTAGGTGAAAAATGGGAACAGCAGTAATTACATTAAGAATAATGCCAGAAAGTCCTGATACGGACTTAACAAAAATAGAACAAGAAGCTTTAAAGATAATAACTAATTATACAGATGAAAGACAAAAGAAAGTTTCTATAGAGCCAGTAGCATTTGGACTAAAATCAATAAATATAACATTCTTAATGGATGAGAAAAAAGGAGATACTGAACCCTTAGAAAAACAATTATCAGAAATCGAAGGGGTTAATTCAGTCGAATGTGTTGATGTAAGAAGAATAGTTGGATAATACAATGGCACTAGATATATTTCTTGGAAGTATGATATTAAAAGAAAACAATAATGAAAGAATACTTGGTTATTATCAGGAAAGAGGAGAATGGTACAGGATACAAGGAGATGATAAAAAAGAATTTATTGAAAAACTTATAAAAGCACTAGATGAAAAAAAAATAAAAGAAATAACATTAAACAATAAATATATAAAATATTTTAACAATTTAATACCTAGACCAAAAATTTTAAATGAAAATACATATAATGAACTCTACAACTATATGACATCATTCAAGAATGTACATATTAAAAAATCAAATAATTCTATACTAACAGAAAATTATATCGATATTGATCAATAATATAGTATATATTGTCAATAATATAGTATTAGTCATTAAGTTATTTATCTTTCAATACATTTAATACACTTAAAATTTCTTTAACACTTAATTCGGATTTTATACCATTGTTTGAAAAGTGTGTTCTTACAGATTTTCCTAATTTGTTTAATTCAAGCAATAATTTCTCATAATTTGGAATAAGAAACTTATGCTTTTTAGCCAACTCATGTATATCATAAAAACCAATACTTTTAATAAGCGATTCATCAGCAATTATTTTTAATAATGAGTTACTTTTTTCCATTTTAAATATCTTAAAAGCAATATCTGAATCATATAATTGACCAGTCCATAATGGACCAGCATACTCCATTTGCTGATTGCAACACATACACTGATTTATTTCTGAAGTCAAGAATGATTGACAAGTATTACAATATAATAAATACTCATGCTGTCTTAATATATTATCGCATTCTTTTTTTCCTTTCACACATTTAAAAAATACCCTAAAATAATGATCCTTATAATAAGAATACATTGGTATTAATGCCTTGTCATGTTGCGCACCTATTAATTGTATCTTTCTTATCAAAATTCTTAAACCAATTTCATGCATTAAATGATTTCGTAAGGGTTTTGCCCAATATTTTCTTATACATGCATCAGGAAATGTCCCTGCAAGAGGAGCAGTATCTGTTGCAGTTACTGCAAGAATGCCCTCTCTTGAAAGCCTGACGATGGAATTTTCTAAAAAATCGTTTGGACTTCCAAACGGATCAATATCAATATAATCAAAACCTGTTGATTCCAACAATAACTTGTTTGCATCCATGGAATATACATAAACATTCGATTTCGTCTCATCAATATCATTCAATTCAAGATTCTTTTTGAACAATCTAATGAAACCCTCATCATAATCATTAACTACTAATTTTCCTATAACTCCTTTTTTTAATTCTTTAATGAATCTCAAGCTTCTCACGCCAGAACCGGCCATTAAGTCACACATCTGCATGTTACTCTGATTAATTACATTCAAAAGAGTAATAGAAACATCGCGGTTGAACTTCATTACTGGATTATAAAATACATCAAGTTCCTTACTTATCTTCCCATTTTTATCTCTTGAAGCATAGAACTTAGACATACCTTCTTGGATTATTTCCATAAAATATAGAAAAGAATTTGAATTTAAAAAATTGATTATAAAAAGCATAAACAAAAAGAAATAAAATAAAAGACAATAAATCAATATATTTAAAAAAGAAATTCTATTCACATCACTATGGCAACACGTTCACCGATAATAGCAGTACTTGGTCATGTAGATCATGGAAAAAGTTCTATATTAGATAAGATTAGGAATAGTTGCATTGTGGAAAACGAAGCAGGAGCAATAACACAAGCAATAGGTGCAAGTGCAGTCCCAGCAGAAGTAATAAAAAATTTCTGTTCAACACTTAAAGTAAAGATGGAAATGACAATACCTGGACTATTATTTATAGATACTCCAGGACATGAAGCATTTACAAGTTTAAGAAAAAGAGGCGGAAACCTAGCAGACATTGCTGTATTAGTTGTTGATATAAATGAAGGATTCAAACCACAAACAATAGAAGCCCTAGAAATACTAAAAAGTTTTAAAACACCCTTCGTGATTGTGCTAAACAAGATAGATTTAATTGATGGATTTAAAGTATTCGACGATTTAAAAAACAAATCCTTAATAGAAAACTTAAATGCTCAAACACCAGAATTACAAGCAAAGATAGAAGAAAAACTTTACTCAATAGTTGCATTCATAAACGAAAAATTTGGTTTAAATTCAGATAGATTTGATAGGGTCGACTTTACAAAGCAAATAGCAATAATACCTTGCTCTGCAAAGCAAGGAATAGGAATACCAGAACTATTAATGATATTAACTGGTTTAACACAAAAATTTCTTGAAGAAAAATTAAAATCAGACATATCTCCTAATGCAAAAGCAAAAGGAACAATACTAGAAGTAAAAACAGTAGAAGGATTAGGATTATGCATAGATGCTATATTATATGATGGGATAATAAGAACAAATGATATTCTAATAATAGCCGGACTAGAAAAACCAATAATTACAAAAGTTAGGGGATTATTCGAACCAAGAAAACTTTCCGATATGAGGGACCAGAAAACAAAATTTCAATCAATGAAACAAGTGATTGCCGCATCAGGTGTTAGAATAGCTGCACCAAACATAGACGAAGTTATTGCAGGAATGCCATTCATCTCAATAATAGATCCTAAACAATTAGAAGAGTCAATTAATGAATTACAAAAAGAAGTTTCCGATATAATGATAGAAACAGAAAAAGAAGGAATAATTGTTAAGGCAGATACTATTGGTTCATTAGAAGCATTAATTAAGTTACTAAAAGATAAAGGAATAAAAATAAGAAAAGCAACAATAGGAAATATAACAAAAAAAGATATAACAGATGCTGAATCAAATTATGAAAAAGAGCCTCTCGATTCAGTAATACTCGGATTTAATGTAGAAGTTGAAAAAGACATAAAAAACGAAAAGGTAAAAATAATAACTTCAAATATCATCTACAAAATAATAGAAGAATATGAAAAATGGAAGATAGATGAATCTAGAAGAATAGAAGAAAGAATCCTTGAAGGACTTACTACACCTTGTAAAATAGAGTATTTACATAATTACACTTTTAGACAAAGCAATCCTGCAGTAATAGGTGTTGAAATTTTAATAGGTAAAATAAAATCTGGAATGAATATAATGAACAAAGAAGGAGAAATACTCACAAATATAAAAGAAATACAGAAAAATAAGGAGACAGTCAATATTGCGATAAAAAAAGAACAAGTAGCAATATCATTGCCTGGAATAACTGTTGGAAGACAAATAAACGAGGGAGATATATTTTATTCTGCAATACCAGAAAATGAATTCAGAGAGTTAAAGAAACTAACTAAATATATGGAAAAGGACGAGGTTCAACTTTTAAAAGAGATAGCCGATATAATGAGAAGAAAGAATCCTGTTTGGGGAATTTAATATGCTAAAATATAAAATTCTAAATAGTAAAGAAGTTAAAAGTATAATAGAAAAAATAAATAGTCAATTCGATTGCGAATTAGATAAAAATGATATGCCTTATGTTTTTATAATGAATAAAGATAATAAAATATATATAATAAGCAAAAAGCTTTCAGAAATTCCATACGATGATTTAAAGATAGATGTAGCTGGACTATATTTCGGAGAGATATATAAGGATAAATTAAGATTGAGCATAGAGGGCTCGCAAATAATAGGTAGTCATGCTAAAAAAAATATTTATGATGCTAACTATGAACAAATGATACTCTGGATAAAAGGAAATGACATAGAATTCGAGGATACTGGAGAAGATTTTGTAATACTAAGGTATAAAGATCCTAAAACAGGAAAATATGATTATCTTGGATGTGGAAGATATAACACTAATAATGGAAAATTAATGAATTATGTTTCTAAATCCAGAAGATTAATTGTTGTTAATAATTAACACTGTAAAATCAAAATAGCAGAGCAGATATAAATCAAAATATCAGATGATCAAAAATTATCTTATTATCTTTAACAATTCTCCTATTTCGTTTATTTCATAATCAACATATTTAAAATGAGAATCACTCTTAATATATTCTTTGGTCCAAACAGTAGTAAAACCTTTTGCCTTAGCATTTATTAAATCTATTTCAGGATGATCTCCTACCATCATGCACTCGCTCCCTTTAAGACCAGATATTCTTAGTACATAATCCCAATTTTCTATTGATGGTTTATTTTTTCCTGTATCGTCAGTAGTTATAATATAATCAAAATATTCATATATATTAAAATGTTTCAGTCTCTTTAACTTTATTTCTTTATCTCCATCTGAATCTGTCAAACAAGCAATTTTATACTTACCAGATGATTTTAAAAAATCTAATACCTTCAAAGTATTTGGAAACAAACTAGAATGATTTATAAGATAATCCCAATATTCTTTCTCAATAAAAGCAGTATTTATTTTTTTCTTTAATTCTTCTTTAACATTAAGAAGCTCAAGTGTCTTTTCGACCCACATCTTTCTAGAACAAGATTTTGGATCCGTATCTTTATGCATAAATCTATTCTTTATTTTTGTAAAAGCCCTTAGCACATCAATCGTCTTGACTCGTAGTTTTTTTGACAACAACTCAGATATATGTACCTCTGCATCTGATTCCGCAGTTCCATAATTTATTAAAGTATTATCTATGTCAAAACATATTAATTTCAGTCTTTTCTTTAAAAAAATTTTTTTAAACATTTTATATTAAATTTTAAAATCTAAATAAGTTAAACATTCAAAATATTATAAAAAGGTTCAAACATAAAAAATATAACATAAATATAAAATAAAAATAAATTAAATATAAAATATAAATAAAATAAATTATAGCAAATCATAGCACAACAAAAATAATTATAATATAATGATATAAAAATATAATTATATAAAAATATGTAATGGTATAAAAATAAAAAACTATATCCTATAAGGAAGGTTTCTTCTCAATCTTTTCCTCTTCTTCCGTATTATTAAAAATAACAATAATATTATTATAATGATAATTATTATTATAAAAACATAAAACATATTAAACTCAGTTATATCCTTACCTTCGTTTACATTTAGTATTGAACTTTTCTCGAATGTTAATTTATTGTTGTAAAGAACCCTTCCAGAGATATAATATTGGCCTTTCTTCTTTGGAGTAAAAAATACTGTAAGATTAACTACCTCGCCAGGTGCGACATCATAAAAATCAGAATCAATATTTGTTACGATTTTGTTATCAAGAGTTATTATTCCTTTAAATTTTGCTGAAACAACTCTTTGACCTAAATTTTTAAAAACAGGATTTATTGGAACAATCTCCCCTGTAGATGCCCATGGCTTATTTTCTATTCTGAGCAATTCACCACTATCGGCTATTTGACCTTTCTCTAGAACTGAAAAAGAGACTATTTCAGATTTACCGCAAGGAACAACAGAAGCATAAGCCCAATATTGCCCTATTCTCAAATTATTACTTGATTCTCCAATAAAGACTTTTGAAGTTGTTGGTAGAACATCAATAGCATACTTGTTAGATATTGACTTTACTATCCTCGACTGATCTTGATTCCATATATCTATACTAATGTTTGGCCTAACTCTCACATTTCCAGAATTTTGAACAGTAAAAGAATATCTTATTGGTTCGCCAATCTCTATATCAGGTATACTTAAACCTCCAAAATTACAGGATAGTATCTGTTCACCCGTAACACTAACCTTAATTCTTATTAAAAATGCTGCTTGTAATTGACTACCATACGGCCCTTCTGGTTTATTTATTGTGCCGGTTATTAATCTTACTGAACCGGTATAATTCCCAGCAGCAGCATCTTCAGGTGGCTGAATTATAATCTTTAATAATTCAACACGATTCCTACTTACATATAAACTAACATTATTTCCAGTAATATTATCAACCGTAGCGTTATCACCTGTAATAGACTCAATACTTATCCAACTAGCAATATCACCTAGTAATTCATACTCTAAAGGAACATCGAATTCAGTATCTGAAGAAACATATAAAATGTCTTCGGCATAACCTCCTCGTAAAACATTATTATAAAAAATTTCTGCCTTGGTAACAGATAAACTTGCTGCGTAGGTTAATGAAGGTAAATAAATTAATATCATAAAAAAAAGCATAGAAAGCATAATAAAAAGTGATAAACACACAGAATGTTTTTTATTAATATTACTTCTAATTCTTGTTCTTATAAATGAAACCTTTTTCATCTTCAAACACTTTTTTTTTAATCGAATTGCCCTTTCATATAATTAATATCGCATTTTATACGCTCGTTTTAATTATAATAAATTTTAATTATCATGTAATTTTACATTATGATCATACATTATAATATGATTTTTTTACATTATATAACTTAGCAGTCTACAGTATACATTATTTATACATTAAACAATTTAGCATTTCACATTACACTCTTTGTTATAAATTTGTCAAATTTTTTATTTTCATAATATATGATCTGTTTCGCCTTTTTTAAAAACTTTATGATATAACACTATTATGATAATATGATTTGATAATAAATATTTTTTAAATTGCGTTTTACTTATTGTATTATTGAATGAAAACAGTTATTCTATTGTTGGATAAAAGCATATGAGTATAAATCAGATATTAATTATGAAATTGTATACATTATATATTAATTATTAGCATATTTAATTATAATAGTGTATTTATAATAGTTTATTTATTAACTTATTTCAGCATTAAATATTACATATCCTGTGCACACCCTTGAAATACTTCCGATACTGGGAGTCGGCTTTATTTGCCAATAAGTAACATTATACACCGCTGATGAATTTGTCTGCTTAGGCAAAGATAAAGATGTATTTTGTAAAAAACCAGTTAATGGGATTTTAGAAGAGTAGCTGCTTGAAGATAAGGAATACCTAATACTATCTATAGATATATTTGTTCCGTCAGAACAATTCATTCCAACAGCATCACCTATTGAGATGGCATATCCTTGAATACTAATATTAATAGGCATATTTCCTATGTTGGTAACATTAGCATAGGCTTCGGAACTTTCAAAACCTGATTCAGTGTCATCAAATGTAATACCATCAGTAATATTCAAAGCATACAATGGTGTAATATTCGTTAAATTAGAATATACTGAATAAGCAGACTGATTATTATAAACATTTGTCGTACAATTCCATGTTCCATTATTAGCATAATAATAAACGTTAAAAGAACAAACAAAAGTTTTATTCATAGATGTTGTCTCATTCAAAGCGCAAGAATTATTAATGTATCGAACATTATTATCTTCTAAACCATTTGAAGAATTAAGATAATAGTGAAATACCGAACTTACAGTATTTACATTATCTGGACCAAAAAAATCCGAAGCAACAACTATACAATAAACTTTTCTAAAAGAACCGGCAGATAAAATTATTTGGTCAATAGGATCAACATAATCTTCAATATAAAGGGATGTTACATAAGGAGGTACATAAACAGAAAAATTAATTTTCTGAGAAGAAGTAATAATATTATATTCATCAGTGCAATTTACACTCCAGTTATAAATTCCTGAAACAAGAACAGCAGAAAGAGTTATATTAGTATTCTGAGGAAGCGGAGAATTATTGGTATTATTAACTATAATATCATTAATAATCAATGAGCAATTACTAACATTCCATAATGGATGACTTACATTAAAAGTAAAATTAACATAAGGAATATTAGATAAATAATTTTGAGTTGGAAAAATCATACCTATATTTATAGGAAAAGTTGTATTAATATTAATACTTCTTGTTCTTGTTCTCTCCACTACACTTGAGGTGTTGCAAATAACATGATAGTATTCAGTTCCTGTAAATAATCCTGTTTTATTATAATACCTATTGTTTCCAAAAGAATTCATTGAATAAAGTGTTCCTGACCAATTTAAAACACAAGTAGCAGTACTTGGATATACAGTCACGTTCACAAAAGAGTATACCCTAGAAATGTTTGCACCATCAGGATCAGTAGGATAAACAAAATTTATTATCAACGAATTATTATTTTTTCTTATGAAGTCGAATGAGTATGATTCATAAGTATTTATAGTATCACCAGTAGA
This sequence comes from Candidatus Woesearchaeota archaeon, assembly GCA_026002815.1. GTDB lineage: Archaea > Nanobdellota > Nanobdellia > Woesearchaeales > UBA9642 > UBA9642. Next base: position 19,467 of record BPGB01000008.1, read on the forward strand.
TAAAGCAGTATCACCATAATTACTAAAAACAGAACCATTATAAAAAAAAGAACCAATATTAAAAGAAGCAGAATACCTAAAACCCAATATTTTAGCTACAGGATATTTTAAAATATTTCTATAAAGTGTTATCCAACCACCACTACCAGCATAAGAACTAAAAGTAGAAGTAGCAGAAGTACAAAGAGGAGAACAAACACGAAGACTCAAAGTAGAACCAGTAGTATCAGTATCCCAAACCAAAACACCAGAAGAACCATCAGGCAACCAAGAAAAATCAGCACAACGCCTAGTAGAAATATCAACAGCAGCATCAATATTAGAAGTAACAACCCAAGAATTAGAAGAATCATTATAAAAAGCAGAACCCAAATCATTACCAGAATCAACAAAAACAGCCTGAAAATCAAGAGACAAAGGATTAGACTTCAAAGACAACCAACGAACATCATTAGCATCAGCAGCATCAACATCAAAAGAACCAACAACAGACCAAGAACCATTCCAAAAAGCCCAATTAACCAAACCAACAGTACCATCAGCACCCAAAACCATAGCCTTAGAACCATTACTATTATAAGAAACAGCCAAAGCCTCATAACCAGAAGTAGCAGTAGCAGAAACAGAAAGACTAAGCTGAGAACCCCAAACAGAACCATTCCAAACCCAAGCATTAATATCACTACTAGAAGAATCAAAACCAACCAACACCAACTCAGCACTAGAAGACAAAGGACTAGCATCAACAGAAACCCAAGAATAAGAAATATCAACAGACGCAGTAACATCATCAATAAAAAACTCAGTTGTATCAGAAATATTAGCACTACTTGAGGGTATGACTCTATATGCTAAATCCTCAACAATGCTTGTACTTGGTATAGCATACACAATAATAGCATTTCCAGTGCTTGATTCAAAATCAAAATCAAAACTTCTTTGAGAGGAAGCAGTTATAGATTGTGCAAAATCATTAGAAACAACCCAATTCGAAGAATTAGAACAATTAGAATAACACACATATCCATCTAAAAAACCATCATCACTTAGAGTCACTAAAATAAGCTTATAATACAATGGACTTGACTTCAAAACTACAAAACGTATTGGAGAACCAGCACTCGGCAATTCAATCTCATTACCCCAAGTCCCATTTCCTGAACTATTCCAAAACCTAACCTTAGGATAATTAACACCATTACCAGAAGGAGACCTATAAGCAACAAATCCATCAGCTATAGGCATATTTACTGTTAAATATCTTGTTTCTGAATAACCATAATTGCCATAAGAATCATTGCAATATACATAATAAGAATAAAACCCATTATACAATGGGTATATATCAATATACCAGTTACTATATGAACCATTCATCACATAAACATTTGAAGATAAATCATCAGAAAGATTAAAAAAACAAGAGGATAAGTTCTCATTTGAAGTTATATTTATAGATAAGTTAAGATCTTCTGATATACTATTATTATAAGGTGTTGGAGCTACAAAAGATATAACTGGAATGGTCGTATCGATTGATAAAATTCTTGATTCAGTATATTTTATAGAATATGAAACATTACACGTAACATAATAATAATATTCTCCATCAGTAATATTAGTAACATTATAATATCTATAATTTCCTGAACCTAACATATTGTATAAAATTCCTGACCAATTTAATGTACATGATGCTAATGAGTTGCTAACGCTCACATTTATATAAGTAAAATTTGTGTTAATAAAAGAATTATTTTCGTACGTTGGAAAAACAAAACTGATAATAAAAGGTATATCTCTGCTCTTTATGAAGTCGAATGAGTATGATTCATAAGTATTTATAGTACCACCAGTAGATAAAGCAGTATCACCATAATTACTAAAAACAGAACCATTATAAAAAAAAGAACCAATATTAAAAGAAGCAGAATACCTAAAACCCAATATTTTAGCTATATCTGAAGTATTTAAATTCCTATAAAGTGTTATCCAACCACCACTACCAGCATAAGAACTAAAAGTAGAAGTAGCAGAAGTACAAAGAGGAGAACAAACACGAAGACTCAAAGTAGAACCAGTAGTATCAGTATCCCAAACCAAAACACCAGAAGAACCATCAGGCAACCAAGAAAAATCAGCACAACGCCTAGTAGAAATATCAACAGCAGCATCAATATTAGAAGTAACAACCCAAGAGTTAGAAGAATCATTATAAAAAGCAGAACCCAAATCATTACCAGAATCAACAAAAACAGCCTGAAAATCAAGAGACAAAGGATTAGGCTTCAAAGACAACCAACGAACATCATTAGCATCAGCAGCATCAACATCAAAAGAACCAACAGCAGACCAAGAACCATTCCAAAAAGCCCAATTAACCAAACCAACAGTACCATCAGCACCCAAAACCATAGCCTTAGAACCATTACTATTATAAGAAACAGCCAAAGCCTCATAACCAGTAGTAGCAGTAGCAGAAACAGAAAGACTAAGCTGAGAACCCCAAACAGAACCATTCCAAACCCAAGCATTAATATCACTACTAGAAGAATCAAAACCAACCAACACCAACTCAGCACTAGAAGACAAAGGACTAGCATCAACAGAAACCCAAGAATAAGAAATATCAACAGACTCAGTAACATCATCAATAAAAAACTCAGTTGTTGCTGAAAAGTTCAATTCCTCAGAAGGGAGAATTCTATATGCTAAATCTCGCGTTGTATCTGTACTAGGAGTAGCATATACTAGTACTAAATTACCTGTGTTTGATTCAAAATCAAAATCGAAATTTCTCTGAGTAGAAACTATTGAGGTAGCAAAATTATTATAAACATACCATGAAGAAGCATTATTACACTCATTAATACAAACATAGGCATCAAGAAAACCGTCATTTGCACTAGTAATAATTACAACCTTAGAACTTAATGGACTTGTTTTTAAAACGATATTTCTTAAAGCAGAACCAGCACTTGGCAATTCAATCTCATTACCCCAAGTCCCATTTCCTGAACTATTCCAAAACCTAACCTTAGGATAATTAACACCATTACCAGAAGGAGACCTATAAGCAACAAATCCATCAGCAGCATAAACCATGTTCGATATTATTGATAATATAATAATAATTATAAACAAGTATATTATTTTATAAGCATTCAAATTAAATCTATTCTTACTAAAATTTAATTTAATAACATTCTTGTTAGAAATATACAGATTAAGCGCGTATAAACTAAAGCAACTTATGCATTTATTTAATTCTTTACTTAAATTAAATGATTTAACATAATACTTTATTATAAAATACATGATTGACACAACCCACCCTCGAATAATTAAATTCAATTAAAAGCTTAACTAATTAATATTACCTAGTAACAATATTACCTAGTAATACGAATTAAAATAAAAATACTTAAATAATCAAAATTAAAATAATAAGGATTATTTTTATATTTTTTGGAATAAAAATATAACATAGAATAAATTAGAAAATAGAATAAATATTAGAAAATAGAATAAATAAAAAATAATAAAAACTAAATTAATATTCCAATTATATAAGTGTTACTATTAATATAATTCTAATATTAATAAGTATAATATTATGGAATATTAATAAGTATAATATTATGGTGCTTCTGCCTGGAATATTATGTATCCAGTACAATTTCCAGCAGGATTAGGAGGCACTCTTAATTGCCAATAAGTTGTATTTACCATAGGCGTTGAGGGTAAAGTTTGCTTAGGTATGGTTAAATTCGATATTAGTTGTGCAGTACTTGATAGCGGTGTTTTATCAATCCAGTTTCCAGTGTCTACTATTGAAAATCTCTCGTATTCAACACTTATATTTCCAAAAATACTGCAATTCATTGCTAAGCCATCTCCTCTTACAGCACCATATCCTTCAACACTAATATTTATTGGCATGTTACCGAAATTAGTAACATTTGCTGCTTTTGTCAAAGAATCATCATCTACTGCGACATTACCATAATCTATGCCGTCAGTAACATTAAGAGCATAAAGAGGATATACATAAGTAGTGTTTGAATTATTTCCTGTTTTATTATATGTATCTATAGCCATTACCGAACAATTCCATGTCCCATTATTGGCATAATAATATACTGGAAATATACATAAATAGTTTACTGTATAATTAATGCCATTTCCTGAGTTAATACAATTTGTCGTATAGTGACTGTTGTTATCATCTGGAGCAAACCTGCTTGATGTAGTAATGTGCCATAATGTTGCATTTACGCCTGTTATATCGCCATATCCATTCCAGTCCCTTATTGTAGCATTACAGGTAATATTTCTTAAAGATCCTGCATTAAGTGTTACATTCAACAATGAATTATTTGTTTCTTGATAAACAATAACTTCTAATACTTCTGGATTAGAATTAGAAATAGTCACTCTAGTAGTAACAGTAACATTTCTGTAATTATCGCCTATAATATTATTTGCATTAGAGAATGAACTAAAGAAAATAGCAAGACTTATAACTAATATAAAAAATACTAAGTATAATGCCTTTTTTTTATTTAACATTTTTGCACTTCTTTCTTATGCAATATTTCCTTTTATGCTAATTACTGTGCATGTAAGCAATTTTAAGTAACATGTTACTGTTCCATATAACAAAACAACCCAGTATATCTTTTAACTATTTTTATCTATTAGTATACATTTTTATATATTAGTATCATATCTTATATATAAATGTTTCGCTATAAAAAAGAAATAAAAAAATACTAAAAAAATAAAAAATAAAATAAAAAAAACCTTATTATACAAAAAAAAACAAAAATAATTTCAAAAAATAAAAATAAAAACAATATAAGCTTATAAACACTAAATAAAAAATTAAAACAACTATAACAGGAATAAATAATTTAAATAATAAAGGAAAAAGAGAAGAAACAACAAAAGAAAATTAATAAAAAAATAATAAAAGAAGATATCAATTAAAATAACAAAAGCTAACAATAAAAAATAGAAAAGAAAACAGATAATGAAAAAGAAAATAAATTCAAAAACAACACATTATTAACAAAAACACACCATAACATTTAAATATTAATAATAACCCAAACATAAAAGGTGGGTGAAATAATACATGAATAGAGGTACTTTTTTAGTCTACAATAAAAAAATATTAAAAATATTAGAAAAAAAAACAATAAAAATAATATTAATACCATTTTTATTATTAATTCTCTCAACAATTTTAACAACAAATGCTTATGCACTAGAAAAAGTAATAGCAAATAGTGCAGATTGGAGAGACGTTTACAGCGCGATGCTATATGCAAGTCTCATAGAAAAACAACCAGGATTATTCTTGACAAGTGCAAAACATAGCACAATACTACTATATTCAATATCAAAAAACACAAATGGAACGCTAATAGTATCATCAAGAACACAGCCATATATAGTAAATTACAAAAGCGTAATGGACGGTCAAGGATATAAAGATGTAGAAGAATTAGTATCAAACAGAATAAACCTTGATCTTGCCGAAAGAGTTTTTAGAGAAAAAAACATAAAAAAATACATAATAGTAGATGATGCGTATGGATATAATGCATTATCTGTAGCATCATATGCTGCTTTAGCAGGATACTATGTACTTTTCGCAAACGAAAGAAATATTGCTCAGGTAGATGCGTTTCTTCAAGATGTAGATCCAACAGAAGTAATATTGTTTGGACAGGTTGATGAAGCAGTAAAAACAAGACTACAAAAATATAATCCAGAAATAATAAACAAAGGAGACAGGTTTGACAACAACATAGAAATAGTAAAGAGATATTTAAAAATAAAAAACACACAGCAAACATTAATGAGTAATGGAGAATTCATAGAAGCAAGCATAATGTCCGGACAAGATCCAGTAATATTCATAGGAAGAACTGCCGTACCCCCACAAGTACAAGAATATATAAAAGAATCAGATTTTAAAGTTGCAGTTCTGATAGGAAACGAACTAATAAATTCTGCAACAACAATAAGAAGACAACTAGGAATAAGTGTTTTTGTAAAATTCGCTCAAGGAGCAAGAAATCCCGAAGGAGCAATAGCAGCAGTAGAAGACTTAGATAAATTCCCTATGCCTAGATATAACCTAAATATGGAATTATTCTCAATAATATATAATAAGGCAACAAACACTTTATGGGTCACATATCACAATTTAGCAAACATAGGAACATATATAAAAGGAACAATAACATTAAATGTTGACGGACAACAAGTTGTTGTAGGGGATCAAGAACCTATATTTATAGATAAAAATCAATATAAAACAATTACCTATGATGCAGTATTAGAAGGAGAAAATATCACTGCACAAATATATACTTTATTCGGGGAAGGAAAAAGAAGCCTAGAAAACGTTCTTCAAGGAACAATGAATGTACAAATAGTAGAAATATTAGATAATTCAAAAATAAATATAACTTCTGTCGTTTATGATAAAAATAATAAGCAATTCCTTGTGACAATACAAAATATCGGAGAGGTAGATGTTTATGTAAATGTTGAATTACTAGACTTATACATAAACGGGGAATTCATAATAATATCTAGTCCAGAAACATTACTTCTAAAGCCGGGAGAAAAGATAACATTAAAAGTCCCGGCCGAATTAAGTGAGTTAGATATACAAAACAATCCAGTAATAAAAGTTAAGGCATATTACGGAGAGAGAGAAAATAGTTTGATAAAAACAGCATATGCAGAATTCGCATATAATGAGAAGAGTCCAGATTATATATTCTATATATTAGTACTTCTTGTTATAATATTAATATTATTACTAGTGTTTGGAAGAAAGAAGTGTCCTCATTGCGGAACAAAAAATTCTAGGACAAGAAAGAGATGCAAAAAGTGCGGACGAAATCTATACGAAAAAAAATAATACAAAGCAAGAAACACAATCTACTGAAGCACACTCCCAAACTCATAATCTAAAAAAATAAGTATCTAAATCAAAAAAATAAATATCTAAAAAAAGAAAAAGCAAATATCTGAAAGTATAATTATCTAAAATTAAAACTACACAATATCATATCAAGTATTATTATCACACATATTAAGAAAATTATTAATCGATATATTATTGATTAACTGATATATTATTGATTAACCTTCGTTTCTTGATTCAAACTCGATATTTTTTCATGATGAAACTCTAACTGCTTAATATTGTTTGCAACATAATTAAGATATTTTAACTCAGAATCAGTGTTAAGGCCAGGTATAAAACCTATATTATAAGCAATATCCCCGTAGTTTTTGTTTAATAACTCCTTTATTTCTAAATATTTTTTAAGTCTTTTATAATAAAGATGCCTTCTCGCATTATGTATATACATATAAGCTTCTAGTTTCTTTTTCACATGATTTAATTTTTTAATATGATTCTCATCGATATAATCATTATAAAAATCTAAGTTAGAAATTAATTTTACTGTTTCATTATATATAGACCTTGCTCTCTCGTAATCAAACATATTTATCACTGAATTACAATAATCTATTTTTCTAATAATATCCTCTGGAAGAATATCGTTAAAATTATTATTAGATAAAGTATAATTAGAAGAGCTATTATTACTTTTTATTGACTCAATATTTGTAATTAATGAATTGGTTGAATTGAAACCTATTTTTACACCTGAAAGATTAGCATTTACAGATGTTCGTGTATTCCTGTCTGATTTCAAATTGTTATTTGAATTATTTAATTTACTTTGAACACCATTTTCATATATTGTGTTTTTTTTGCTATTCATATTTTCTGTTTTTATGCTTCTTAAACCAAAAACGCCATTCACAGAATTACTGTTTCTATTCATAGAATTGCTTTTATTAATATTATGAATATTTCTAGAAAAAAACTTTTTGTCCTGTCTGTCCAACACAATAACGTATCCTCCAAGTAAAACTATCATTATTACTCCAATTATAATTATCCAATGTATTCCAGTTATTTTATTAAATGAAATATTTTCAAACGACATCAACCCAGTTATTTTATTTGATTCTTTAAGATTGCTGATTCTAGAATCTGAAATTTTAAAGTTAGGTTTATCCATTATTAGTGTTTTTGTATTCTTTAAAGACATTAACGAAATTATGCCATCGACTAGGTAATAAATTTCTCCAGACTCAAATGAATCAAAATTCCACTTTACAACAGGATCTTCCTTAACTATCTCTGGATTTTGTGTTTTTAAATAAACTATTTCAGAAGCCTTATTTATTACCTCCTTCGGTATTTTTTCAACCAATATAACGTTTGATAATTTCGATGGAACAATTATTTTTTTATGAATTAAAGTTTTTTTATCATAACTCTCTTGATTTAAATTTCTAATTTTAAAAGAAATTGATTCAACTTTTACTAACACATTATCTTGAATCCCCTTATTCTTAATCATATACTCTTCCAATTGTTCTTTTGATATGTTTATGCCTTCAATGATATCCATTACAGAAGACTCAACATCAGATTCAGTTATTATTTGCTCAAAACTTCCTTGTTCTTGAATTATTATATCATCAACAACATTACCTTGCGCTTTAATTGCCTTTAATTTTAAAGAATTTAATCTTATTTCCAATTCAGACTTAGATAAATCTTGATTCTTTAAGTCTTCCAATTCAGATATTATGTTTTCAATCTCAGAACGAGAATCTTGACTAATTTCTTCAACGTTCAACAATTCAATAATCTTTAATATTGAAGGATCTTTTATCGAAGATAATTTTCTCTCAGCTGAATCAATATCCATTAACATCGTTTCAAGCAAAGAAATCTTTTCATCTACTAAATAATAAAGTGTTTTGTCAAGAGTTTTAACTACATTATTTTCTTTCTCATCTATTATAGGAATATATATTTCTACTTCATCGCTGAATGGGCCCTCGTTGCCTGCCTTATCAACTGCAAGAATCTTATACGAATAATGCTTCCCTGCTGAAATATCTTTATCAAGATAAGATTCTTTTGAGGTATCTGCAATTAATTCATATTTTTGTGACTCTCCTACTTCTGAACGGTATATCTTAAAAACAGGAGAATCATCATCTCTATAAAGCCATGACAATAACACTCCTTTTTCTTCAAGTACTACAGATAATTCTTCTACTTGGGATGGCGGGTCAGTATCTATTAAAAATATCTCTCCATCAGTTATTATATCTCCTATTATGCCATTAAAGTCTGTTCCTGAAAATTTGAAAGTAGCAACAGAAGTGCCTATGCCATCTTCTATAACTAGATATCCATTCCAGTTCTTTCCGCTTCCTGTTAAAGAAATTCTTCTTTTAGTATCATCGTTGTCTAAAATATAATATAAAGAAGGATTATTTTGCACCTCTTTTGATGTTGTCAGTGTTATAGAGTATATTCCTTTTTTTAATGGTCCTGATTTATCTATTTTTATAGATGCTGATGGCCTCGTTGAAACTATTACGTTAATTTCATCATATCTTACTAAACTGTTGCTTGAAGCACAAGCAACATAAATCCTGTGGCCTCCTTCTGATAAACCATTTATAATTGTTTTATGTATTATATTGTTTGTTACTGTAAACTTGTCCATTGAAGAAAATAAAGTATCTTTTATTAAAGAATACCTGCATTCTGAATCATAATTTGTTTCAAGAGTAATGCTCACTCCATTATTTGATGTCAAGCTATATGTTTTTGACAATATTTCTACTACTTCTGTAACTATGCTAAAAGAAACTGAAGAAGATTTTGTTTCTGTGCTGGTTTCACATGTGATTTCCAAATCATGACTCCCATTGTTTAATAGTATATTTTGATAAAAGAATAACGGAGAAATATTAAATGTTGAATTTGATATTAATACCCCTGACTTACCTGAAACATCGTAGTTACAATTCGTTTCAGTTTCTTGGTTTGTTGAGACAACTATTGATATGTTGCTTGAATTATAAGATGAATTATTTATAGGTGAAAGTATTTGAACGACTAATGGAACATCTAATACATTTATAGTAAAATTTTCTATTGCTGAGCTTATATTATCTTTGGCTAAAACGGTATACTCATAAATGCCTGAACTTGAATAATCTGTTTTTTCATAATAATAATTTTTATCACTTATTAAGGATCCTTCAAGGTATATTTCATAAGAAACATTTCCAGTATAATTATTAGCATAAAATGATATGTTTATATAATCTGATTCGTTTATTACTGGTTCATAAATTATATTTGATATTACTATTGCACTCGCATGTGGCATAAACATGATATTCAAAATCAATAATAATAAAAATGAAAATATCATACTACTTTTTTTTGTTTTATTAAAATACTTTTTCTTCATTTTATTAACATATAAAATTAAATATCTAGAACTAGACCTATTAAAAATATATTCACTGTCCCGCATATGATTAACGAACACCATTTTTAGAGTTTTTCAAAGACTATTAAACATACAGTCTTATAGTATTATCTACTTGAGATTTTTTATCCTCCCAAGAATATTCTGATCTCTTTCAAGGGCTTCTCTTATTGCTCTGTCAAGGTATTCATTAAGGGTCATATCTTTTAGGACAGCGATCACTTTTGCCTTTGTATGCGTTTCCTCGCTTAAAATAATATTAACCCTTTTGGTTTTTCCCATTTTAATCCATAAAAGTATACAAAATAGTATACCTAAATCATTTTTATTATATTTATGATATTTATGATTTAAAAACTTTACTATTTTTTATGATAAAAATAATAAAAATGATAAAAATGATAAATATCATAAAAAGCAAAGAGAAAAACACAAAAAACAATACAATAAAAAAATCAATAGATAAAATATATAAACCAAAGATATGAATAAAAAAAACATGAATAAATACTTCAAAGATAGAAAAACAAAAATAATTTGTACTATTGGCCCAAGCTCAGACAGAAAAAACATCATAAAAAAATTATATAAAAAAGGAATGAATATAGCAAGACTCAATTTCTCACATGGAACACACGATTATCATAAGAAAATAATAGACACAATAAAAAACATTAACAAAGAAATAGACATACCAATAAGCATACTTTTAGATACAAAAGGCCCCGAATTAAGAGTGGGAAAATTCAAACAACCAGTTTTTTTAAAAGAAAAATCACAAGTTATACTAACAACAAAAGATTTAGAGTATTCAAATGAAAAAATAATATCTGTACTAGACAAAAACATGACTAAAAAGGTAAAAAAAGGATCAAAAATATACATTGCAGATGGTACAATAGAATTAAGAGTGGAAAAAGTTGAATACGAAAAAATATATTGTACAGTAATAATAGGAGGAGAAGTTAGTACAAAGAAGAATATTAACATCCCGGGAGCATACATAGATCTACCAGCCATATCTAAAGAAGATAAGAAAGATATATTATTTGGAATAGAAAGTGGAATAGACTTCATAGCACAATCTTTTGTAAAAAAACCAGAAGACGTAAAATACTTGAGGGATTTTTTAAAAGAAAACAATGCAGAACATATACCAATAATAGCGAAGATAGAATCGTTACAAGCATTAAACAACATAGACGAGATTATAAAAATATCGGACGGGATAATGATTGCCAGAGGAGATTTGGGGGTTCAAATACCTATAGAGAGTATCCCCTCAATACAAAAAAACATAATAAAAAAATGTAACATTGCAGGAAAGCCGGTAATAACAGCAACACAAATGCTTGAATCAATGACAAAAAATCCACGACCAACAAGAGCAGAAGCTACAGACGTAGCAAACGCAATACTAGACGGAACAGATGCAATTATGCTATCTGGAGAAACAGCCTCAGGAAAGTACCCTGTGAAAGCAGTAGAGATAATGGATAAAATAGCAAAAAAAACTGAACAAACACTTAAATATACAAAAATAGCAACATGGGTAGAAGAAAGCGATAAAGAATACAAATTAACTATTACTGATTCTTTAAGTAAATCAGTATGCGAAACTGCAAAAGATTTGGAAGCAACTGCAATAGTAACGTGCACATCTACCGGATACACTGCAAGACAAATATCAAGACATAGGCCTATAACACCGATAATCGCTGCAACCCCGAATGAGCATGAATTCAAAAAACTGACTTTAGTTTGGGGAGTAACTCCATTATTAATAGAACACCCGGAAGACACTGATGAATTGATAAACATAAGTCTTAAAAAAATAAAAGAAAAAGGTTATGTTAAAGAATTTGATTTAGTAGTATGGACAGCAGGAATACCGTTTAATATTGGCGGTAATATAAATACTATGAAAGTAGAATTAATAAGATAGTATATAATCAGTAAAGATATAATTATGATGTTTTTTATTTTCCAATATTAAGTACATTAATAATACCAGATTAATAATAAAATACCAGATAATTATATAAAATACCAGATTATATTAATAATGCCATTACTAAAATACTCTTTCTATAAATTTAAGCTCCATCTTTCTTTTCTTGTAATTTTTCTTTACTTGAATTTTCAGTATCTTGTTTTTTATCCGACTTATTTAATTCATCATATAATTTTTGCTTTTCATCATATTGATGATACAATTTTTCAAGTCTTTCGAATATTTCTTTCATCTCTGGATATGCAGAAATTCTCTTAATAAATTCCTCGTTAGACCTTAACTTACTTATTCTATCACAGAAATCTTTCTCCATATCAAATGGATTATTATTTTTTGAATATTCATCATACAACTCCATCAAAAGATTATATATCTTCTTTATATCAGGATACTTAAACATTATCTCTTTTGCCTCATCGTTTTTACTTAATTCATACAATTTGTTTGCAATAATATTTTCTTCCTCAGACAAAATCCTATTTTCCATTTCTATGAGTTTCATCAAATTCTGATAGTGCATATCATCCAAATGTTTCTGTTTTTCTAGATGTATTTTCTCATTATATGCAAGGCTCTTAGATAGTGCATAAATTGCTAATGGTGCTATTATTATAAAAAGCAACAATAACCAACTATATTTAAAAAATATGTTTGGACATAATAAAAAGAAGTAACTATAAAACAAAAATCCTATAGAAAGAAAGACTATGCTAATAATGAACATTTTGGTCTTTCTATACTCCCCTATTATTCTTCTTGATCTGCTGAGCGCATTAATATCTTCATTTTTTCTTAACTTTTCAACAATTACTTTTTGAATAAAAAACCTTATAAGTATAGATAGCAATAATATTAATATAAATATCAAGAAACCAATATTTTTAAAATCAAACTTCCGTTCACAAGTTTCTTTAGGCATCTCTAATTTAGGGATCTTAATAGTTATATTCTGAATTGGTTGCTCTAATAAAGAACATTTCTTTTCACACGGACCACCACAATCAACGCCTTCCTCACACAAACCATCATGACAATTTATTAAACCATCAAAACAATTACCCTCATAAGAACATTCCTGAACCTCTGCTGGTTTATTTTTATAAGTTCCACAATTATTCTTGTCATTACATGTCCTATTTTGTAGTCCAATAACACTGCATTCGCTCCAATCAGTACAATTCCAGTCTTCGTTGCATGATTCAAAATACCCTTCTGGTGATTGAATATAATCATTAAAGTATTCTCCTCCACCTATGACGGCACCACCTGTTCCGCCACCTCCAGCACCTCCCGCACCACCACTTCCAGAACCGCTACCAGAAGGCGTCCCTCCGCCTGTTGCATTATTAGTCACATTACCTGTGGCATTTCCCGTTTGATTAGATGTCGCATTACAGGTAAAACAATCAGCTTCGCAAGTGTAGCAATTTTCAAGTCTATCACAAAAACCATCTCCACATATTAGTTCTGGAAAAGTAATATTTACAAAATTATAGTTTCCTGATGAAAAATATATATCACCGAAAGCAGACGCAGGATTAGAATCTAGTCTAAAACTTATAACCTGCCCATCTATACCTCCTTCTATTTCGGAAGTTGAAGGATCATCAGCTAGGCAGGAAAGAACTCCATAATATCCAGAATTAACTATACTAAATTGGCCACAACTTATATTACCAACATATGCTTTAACAACTCCTGAAACTGCAGGTTGATTATAACTGTATATTGTACCATAAAACTCTGTTGGTAAGGGCGGTTCAGCAGAGACAAAATCAATTATTATTAACGCATTTATTAAAATTAAAAATAAGATAAATAAACAGTATATAATGCGATTATAAAATAAAATAAACCTTCCCTTCAAAATCCGTTTAATACTTATCAACAAATTCATGCTTATAACCCTTATTCTAATTAATTAACCAGTTTTGTAATGCTGAACTATTAATCCAATATGCTTTGTTCGGCGTAAAATTCAATAAAGTATTATTAGACCAACCAGGTACATAATATAGCATAATATTATTCTCATATGTTAAAACCATATTATATGACAACCCACTAAGACTATCGTTTATACTTCGAGAGATATTTGATGGATAACCTACTAAATTCCAACCTGGCTTTAATTGTACAACAGAAGATCTTTTATGACCCTCAAAAATATATTCCTTATCGTTATTCATTAATATAATATAACCAGAAGTTCTACCCATATAATTTAACTGCTGAACCGTCCAGTTAGGTAGGTCCGGATTATAACTTTTCCAAGGATCTGCTGTGTCAAAAGCAGTGTATGTAAATATCTTAGAATAATTCCCGCTTATATTCATAAGGACTTGTTCTCTTGGGACGCTTGAAGCAATGCAATGAAAAGAAACATAATTCCATCCTTGAGTCAAATTAAAATTACATTCCGAAGGCAGTATTCCAATTATTTCTACCCTGGTATATACGTCCTTTCCAGTTATTGAATTATTATACTTTGGACTATAAAATATTACTGAAAATATCCATAGTACAAGCACAGCAGTGATTATTATTATTTTTTTTCTCATTTTAATGCTAATGAAATTTTAATTCTTTCTTAACTTTTAGCCTTTTTATGTTTTCCAGACTTTTTCTCTAATTTTTCGAATCTAATATACCATTTTTTAGAGTTTTTATCATATTCAAAGACTACTTCATTTGGGGAGTTCAAATCTACATCAAAAAGAAGCTGCATAGGAATTGTTGTTTCGTAACTTCCTCCTCTAGGATATAATTTTCTCCTTAAACTTATGGACATAAAATAATTAAACAAATTTTAATATATAAATTTAACTATTTACTTACTTTTTTACTTATTTTTTTACTTACTTTCTATTATATTTTAATTACTATTTAATTATGTTCTAATATAGAAAAATGAAAAAAATTGAAGGAATAAAAAAATCAAAAGAACTAAAAAAAATAACAAACTAAAAATAAAAACTAAAAATAATAAATAAAAATAATAAAAAAATCTGAAGAATATTAAAACAAGTAATCACGAAGCTTCAGCCTGAAATATTATATATCCTGTACAATTACCGGCCGGATTATTAGAGACATTTACATATAACTGCCAATAAGTTGTATTTACCATAGGAGTTGAAGGTAAAGTTTGCTTAGGTATAGTTAAACCCGGTATTAACTGAGGAGAGCTGCTTAGAGGATTCATTAATGACCAATCAACATCTGAAGTACTAAATCTCTCCATAGACACAGTAATATTTCCAAAAAGACTACAATTCATTGCTAAGCCATCTCCTCTTACAGCACCATATCCTTCAACACTAATATTTATTGGCATGTTACCAAAATTAGTTATGTTGGCCGTTCTATTGGCAGAATATTCCTCAACTGCAACACTGCCATAATCTATGCCGTCAGTAACATTAAGAGCATAAAGAGGATATACATAAGTAGTGTTTGAATTATTTCCTGTTTTTCCTCCTTGATCTTCAACATTAACAAAACAAGTCCAAGTTCCGTTATTAGCATAATAATAAACGTCAAAACCACATATATAATTAACAGTATAATTAACACCATTACCGCTATTAGTACAAGAAGAATTTGTATAATGTGAATTATTATCATCTGGGGAGTTAAGTGTCGAGGAAGAATGCCAAAGAGTAGCATTAACAATAACAATATCATTATACCCATTCCAATCTCTTAAAGAAGCATTACAAGTAACCCTTCTTTGACCTCCACCACTTAAAGTTATATTCAACAAAGAAGTGTTTGATTCTTGATAAACATTCACAGATAACACCTCCGGTCTTGCATTAGTAATATTAACAAAAGTGCGAACAGTGACATTTCTATAATTATTACCTACAATATTTTCTGCGTTAGAAAAACTCAATATTATTATGCTAACTAAAAAAAACAATCCTATTATCCAAAACATCAATCTCGAATTCATGTTAAAACAATTTTAACAATTATCTATTATTTCTTTAGTAATACATCATGATTTTAATAACAAAAAATAATTACATAAAATAATTGTAATAAGCATAAACTAACTTCTTTTAATAATATAAAATAATTTTAGTATTCTAACTTTAACATTCTAACCTAATTCTAACCTAATTCTACGTAAAAATAATAATTAGTAGGAGTGCTCGATGATTCATTTTCAGCAACAATAATCTGAAAATCATACGTGTTTGAACCATCATAAGACAATTGATCCTGCTCTAATAAAGTAGTATATATTAAACTTCCAGATATATCGTCTTTTAATAGTATTTCTTGGAATCTGGCCGACTCACTAACAGTTTGAGGAGCATCATTAACATAAGTAAAAGTACTTCTACAAGAACTATTAGTAATATTCTTAGTACCAACAAGAAAACTCCTATGAACAGTATAATTAAAAGTCCTATTAATATTATCACTATCAGAAACACCCATACCTAAAGCAGACTGCTCATTAATAATAACACTATTATTAACACAAGAAACATTACTCCAAGAAACACTAGAAGCCCTAGTAACATAAACCTCACCAGAAATAACAGCCAAAGACCAATCATAAATAGTATTAGCATTAGCATCATCCAAAACTAAATTACCAGTAACATTTCCAACATAAGCCTTCCACCTATAATCCTGCTGATTTAATGCCATAGATAGTATTGTTATGGTGCCTTTTTGATCAGTACTTCTATTGGTTAAAGTAGAAACAAATGTACTATTGCTTATATATGTTATTTGAGGTGAAGAGGGAATAGCATAAACGCTGGTTAATACTAACAGTAGAAAAACACTAACACAAGATATCATTACAACATATCTTATAGCTTTTAATCTTGACAAAATTCTTATGCTGTATCCCAGTAATATGTTTTTTTTCATAATACTCCTCTTACAGTTTTTTTAATAATTATTTCATGCATCATTAATTATCCCATCCATCATAACATATCTAAATTATTATAGCATATCTAAAAATTTGAAAAATAAAAAATAAAATAATTAACAAAATTTCTTAAATCAGAGTCTTTATTCTAACTCCAGATAAAAATAATATACTGAAGGAGTTGTGTCTCCATTATGACCATTCTCTCCCACTATTATCTGGAAGTCATGTGTTCTTCCATCAAATCCAAGCACATCATCCTCTATTAAACCAGTATATATTATTTCACCAGAACCGTCTCTCAAAAGTATTTCTGGAAAATAAACGTTTTGTTGACCTGTACTGTTATATAGATGTGTTGCGTAACAATCCTGCGAACTTTGATTAATCATAACACTTCCTACATAAAAAGTAGTAAAGTTAGTTGTGTTAGAGAAAGTATTTTGTATTGAATCTCTGTGAATTGACGCATTCACTCCAAGAGCTGTTTCTTCAGCAATTATATCTGATAATCCTGCACATGATATACTCGACCAAGTTGGTACAGTGGATAATCTAGTCGCATAAATCTCTCCTTGTGGATTTGTTAGTGTCCAATCGTAAAGTGTATTGTTGTTTGAATTTCCTAATACAATCTTACCTGTTATGTTACCAAAGTAACCCTGCCATGTTTGTGTAATAGTGTTTGCATTTAGATTAAACTCTGTTACATTTCCAGCATATGCATTTGCTGTTTGAGCGGAACTTAAACCAAACCTGCTGCTGCTCAATGGCGTTATTGGATTTGTTGGTCCTGTTGGTTCCGCAACAACTAATTCTATTGCACCAAAAGCCAGTGCAATAATTAAAAGTATTCCCGCAATCCTTAACCCGTTCATTTTATACCTCCTCATTCCTTAATTTTAACAATTTTTTATTTTCATTTGAGAGACTCTTCACAATTGTGATAATGAATCTCTTTTCTCCTTGAGGACCTGATACTTTGTATTCTTTCTTGGACTTCTTATCTGATAAAGTATCTTCTAGATCCTCATTGACCAGTACTTTAATGTTCTGTGAATCTGTATAATCAAACGCTAAAATCTTTAATTTAGAAAACTTCTCTTCGTTTTCCCAATAGAATTTCTCAAAATAATATTGTAAAGAAACATCATCACAGAACCATATTTTCATTATTTCCATCTGATATGTCTGGAGAATTAGGTTCTTCTTTTCTACGAATTCAGGAGCAGTTACTAGGATATAAGAATTATTTCCTGCTAAACTATAAACTATCCTAGGTTGCCCTTTATCCCTATTAGGTATTCTTTCACTTTTTACTATTCCTGCTAATTCTAATAATCTTAATTGCTGAGAAACATTCGCAAGACTTGTATTTGCCTCTCTTGCTAAATCTAACGGGCTTTTACTTCCTAACTCTAATGCTTTAAGAATACTCCATTTTGAACTTGTGTATAAAGTTTCTTGCTCCATATCCACGCAGAGTCCTAACTATAACTATATTTAATTCTAGTTAGAAACTCTTCCTCAATCCAGACAGTTTTACTGTCTCTTGCAATCCTTGAAAACAATGAGCATGAATAATAAAAAAAATAAAAAAAAGTTGAAAAACTTAAAGTTTTTCAACATTTGTTTGGCGACTCCTGTAGGTTACGATCGTGATTTAGATTATATGATAATAAAGTTATTTTCTTTATTTCATCAATTGTATAAACTTTTTTTATTAGTCGTCATCGACTAAAAATAAATGCTGTAACAGTATACTTTTTTGTATCTTAATATATCAAGGGTATAACTTATATTTAAATCTTTCGTTTCTTTATTATATATACAGTAATATATATAATTCTGAATATAATAAAAAAATATAATTACAATAATAAATAAAATATAATAAAAAAATAGTTACAATAAAAAATAAATTAATGTAACAATTATTTATATAATATTTACTTAAATAATTATTAATAAAATACTTAATTAATTATTAAATTTATTATTTTTAAAGCTTATAACTCTATAATTAAGTAATTAATTAACTAAATTAAATATTTATTTAGATTTAAGAATAATATGGAAACAAAAATTTAAAAACTAAACAAATAAGAACACTGTTCTATCAAAATCAATTACAATTAAAAAGAAATACTAAAAGGATATATTCCTTAGTAAAGGTCTATGTCAACTCTACATAAATATAATATGTTGTTGGAGTGGTCTGATATTCGTTTTCTGCAACAATTAACTGGAAGTCATATTTCTGTAGATTAAAACCAGTTTTGTTTTGATTAATAATTGTAGTGTATACTAATCTTCCAAAAGTATCTTGCAATAAAATCTCTTGGAAGTCAGCATTTTCAGTTAAAGGCTGTGCAGTATCATTTACATATGTTGCTATTGCATTACATGTACTATTTTGTATTAAAACATTACCTACATAAAATGCCTTATGAACTTTATTAGCAAATGTTTTATTAATAGTATCAGGATTATCTTGAGACATATTTAGATAAATATCCTCGTTAATAATAGTTGATGAATTTGCACACCTTATTGATGACCAATCTATAGAAGAGTTTCTGCTTGCATAAACTTCTCCAGTGACACTAGCCAAGCTCCAATCAAATATAGATTTTGATGTTGAATCATCTAATACTAATCTTCCAGTAACGTTTCCAACATAAGCCTTCCATCTAGGAGTTTGTTGAGTAGCATTCAACAATATTGTAGTAAAAGAGCCTCCTGCAGTAGTTATTGAAGCCGCTGGTTGTGGAGTGATTGTTTCTGTACTATTATATATTATTATTGGACCTTGAGGCGCAGCATACGTGCTGCTTAATAACAATGTACCAATTAATGGACAAATCAATAATACTCCAAATAATATTTTTACAATATTTCTAATATGCGGCTCAGTCCTATCTATACGATTATCTACTTGTTTTACTTGTTTATGTTTTACTTTTTTATTCTCCTTTCTTTGAGCAAGTATATTAAACATCTTTCTTTTCTCCAATTTTGTTTATTGCTCTATTGTAAACGGTTCTTATGGTTTGATAATTTTTAGACAATAATCTAGCTATTTGAGCATAATCGAAGCCTTTTTCTGATTTCAACCAAAAAACAAGACTTTCAAGAATACTTAAACCCCTGTATGAGAATATGCTTATTGGAACTAAAATTTCTGAAATAACATCCTTTTCTGTGTTAATTAGATAATTTTTTCTCTTACTTCTTTGAAATATTGTCCAAATAGTTCTAGGATCTCTGTTTAATATCCGTGCTATTTCACTGTATGTTAATCCTTTTGATTTCAGATAATTGATTAATGCATTACCACAACTTTTTCCTTTGAAGATTATTATTGGAATGAATATTTCAGAATTTTTAACAGCAGCATATCTATTGTCAGATAATTTTAAGACAGCGTCTGTTAATGAATATAAAGAATCCTCAAAGTCAGGAAAATAAGATGCCTCAGAAATATTTTTAGTTATAACACTGTCTATACAAGAGTCTATATAAGAGGTGATAAAATTATTACTCCATGTTATTTGTTCTGATTTATTCATATAAATATCTTAGTATTAATAAAAACCATAATATAACTTAATATGTAATAATATTTAAAAAGTTTATTATTAAATTATATAATTTAATACTTACTATGTAATAAAATTGACATTAATAAATCTAATAAATAAGAAAATACCAAATAAGAAAATATCAAGATAGTGCTATTAAGTCAGAAGTATCTTTCACTAATAATGCAAAAATGAAGAAATTGCTAAATAAGCCGTTCAATAATCTTTGTATTGTGCCTAATCATCTTTTTACTAAAATCTTTGTACTAAAAATAGATCTCAAATTGATAAAAATAGATCTCTAATTGATAAGAAGAATAGAAATTTAACAAAAAACGCATTACACTCCAGTTTCTAAAGGTTGCTAGTATCTTTTAAAATACAACTATGAAAACATTTAAGAAAAAAGAAATTAGCCCAACTCTACATAAAAATAATATAGAGTTGGCGTTACGGATGACTCATTCTCTGCCACGAGTATTTGAAAGTCATAAGTGTCACCACTATATCCTATTTGATTATCTTCAATGATGGTCGTATAGATTAAGTTTTGAGTTATATCGTCTTTTAATAGTACTTCTTGGAATCTGGCAGACTCACTAACAGTTTGAGGAGCATCATTAACATAAGTAAAAGTACTCCTACAAGAACTATTAGTAATATTCTTAGTACCAACAAGAAAACTCCTATGAACAGTATAATTAAAAGTCCTATTAATATTATCACTATCAGAAACACCCATACCTAAAGCAGACTGCTCACTAATAATAACACTATCATTAACACAAGAAACATTACTCCAAGAAACACTAGAAGCCCTAGTAACATAAACCTCACCAGAAATAACAGCCAAAGACCAATCATAAATAGTATTAGCACTAGCATCATCCAAAACTAAATTACCAGTAACATTTCCAACATAAGCCTTCCACCTATAATCCTGCTGACTACTGATAATGTCTATAATAGTTATTGTTCCTTTCTCATCTTGATTTCTTGATGTTGAAACTGGTGCTGAAGTACTATTGCTAACATAATTTATAACTGGACCGGCGGGTAATGCCCATAAAAAGTTTGCAAATAATATAAGAAGAGCTATACCAAGGAAAAACCAGCAGGTTTTTTTATTCATTTTTAAGCCTCAATCTAAACTGATACATTATATTTGCATCATTTACAATTAAACCATGTAATTCACATGCCATCTACAATTTCTCAACTTACTCTCTTCATATCTTCTAAATTTTGAAGGTATACAACATTAAACAGTTAATATATAAGCAATACCATAATACTTAAGTCATATAACAAATACTATATGCAAAATTTAAAGCATAATTTGTTTTAATAATGAATCTGAACTCATTCTGAACGTTATTAAAAATAAAAAAGCAAAAAACAAGTATGTTCACTCTATCTCTAAGTAAAAGTAATATGTTGATACTGCTGTATTAGTTCCATGTCCATCTTCTCCGACAATCATCTGAAAATCATGTACTTGATTGTTAAAACCTATTGAATCGGATGTCGGATAAAATGTGTGTGATAGGAATGCTGTATATATTATTGGAACTGAACCGCCATCTGATAATATTACTTCTCTGAAAGCATCTGATTCTGATCCTGATTGATTAAACATGTAAGCTATCGGACATGTATTTGCATCTATTTGCGAACTTGCAACATAAAATGTAGGATGTCCTAATGGACCTCCAAATCTTGATTGTGCCTCTGCTGAACCATTAACAACGAACGTCCTATTGACTGAGTCTTCATCGATTGCAATATTGTTGTTCAATGCTGCGTCTTCTGCCTCTAATTCAGAAGTGTTTGCGCATCTTGTGTTTGTCCATGTTGGAACTATTGATGATCTTATGGCAAATATCTCTCCCTGAGGACTCGTTACTGACCAATCATATAATGTGTTATTATTAGAATCTCCTAATACTATTGTACCAGTGACATTTCCATAGTAACCCTGCCAAGCTCTAGTTATTGTGCTAGTGTCAGTGTTGAACTCTGTTACATTACCTGCTATTGCAGTTATTGATTGAGAACCCCATGTTGACCATCTGCTTATACTTATTGGAGTTATTGGCCCTGTTGGACCAGATGGCAATGCATATACTATACTAACAGAAAGTATTGCAAGCATTAATGTTAACAATACTTTTTTCATTTTTTCACCTCAGGAGTTTTACCTATTTAAATAAAAAATACTTTTTGTTAATTTTTGTAAATTAATATACAAATATGTATACTTATATATAAATGTTTCGATTATATATATTCTTAGAAAAAAATATTAAAAAAAGAAAAAAAACAAATAAAAAGACGATTAAAAATAAAAAAAGACAAAAAATACCCTTTTTTTAAAAAAAATACAAAAAAATATAAAAAACAAAAAAATAAAGTAAAAAATCTGAAAAAAATAAATACACAAAGAGATTTATTAGAAAAGCTACTAAAATAATACTAAACTATATAGCTATAAGAAAATTAATTAATAAAACAATTAAAACATTAAAAATTAAATATTAAAAACAGTTATTTAACAAACCATCATAAAATAAATCTTCAGACAAAAAATATAATTAAATTCAATAAATATTATACAATTTAATTATTGAATACGTTCTCTCTAAAAAATCTTATCAAATCCTCTCTATCATATATAGTTGATATAGCATCAGCAAGTGAATTCTGCTTTAAAACATCTCTAAA
Source organism: Candidatus Woesearchaeota archaeon (assembly GCA_026002815.1). GTDB lineage: Archaea > Nanobdellota > Nanobdellia > Woesearchaeales > UBA9642 > UBA9642. The sequence continues at coordinate 43,104 of BPGB01000008.1, forward strand.
CCAATTAGAGAAATCATTCCTTTCTAACGACACATGATGATAAAATGTATCGTCAGATATCTCTTTTAAAATATCATAAAACTCTATAACAGAAGAAGCAACATGACCATCTTTAAAATAAAATCTTTCTTCAGATTTACTAACACTATTATAAATAAAGTTATTAGCACTTAAATTGATATCACTTGCGCCGGGCATATTGTTTGGTTTATCATTCTTAATAATAGGAACAAACATCGGAGCCTTTTTCTTAATATTATTGTAAGATTTAATATTAGCAGAATCAATATTAACAGAATCAATATTAGCAGAATCAATATTGTAAGAACCATTGCTCATTTTTTTAGAATTATTTAATGCATTGGAGGCTGCATATACTTTATTGGATAGATTATCAGAAAAATCATTAGAATAAGTACTGTCAGAATTTAACAAAGAAGCGGAATTTTTTATTATATCATATTCTAATGCATCAATTATTGATTTAATGGCTTCATTTTTCTTTTGAAGTATTGCCCAACACTTTTCAAGAGTCTTCAATTCTTCAACAACAACACTCTTAGAATAATTTAACCCATGATAAGTATAAAGCAATGGAATAATATTGTTTATTATAATCTTAATTTTTTCATTATTGTTTTCTGCAAGTGCCTGCTCTAATTCCTCGAATAAACTTTTTTGAGAACCTACTCTTCTTTCATATACTTGTTTATTTGATTCTTTATTAATACTTCTTATATTAGTATTACTACTGGATTGAAAACTACTCTGACTAGTAATGCCTTGCTCTCTTAAACCCCCACTTATAAACCCTTCAATCGTGTCTCCTTTTTTATTACTAATATTGACATTCGAAGTATTATCAACATACTCATTACCAGCATAATTAGAATTATCAGAAGCACCATTAGAAATAGAATAATTATTATAGACAGAATCGATATTATTAGCGTTAGTTAATGCTTCAGTAGAATTATTACCTTTTATAAGATTAAGATCCAATCTCGGAACATTAGCTGAAGAAGGCACATTGGGCAGATTAGGCATATCATTAGCATAATCTGTTCTGTATAATTTCGTATTTGAATCAGAAACCTTACTTGAATCGGTAGTATTAGATACACTTTTTAATGAATCACTATTTAAATCAACTGCCGGTTCTACTACATCTTTAGCTAAATCTGGAAGATTCCTAGGAACATCCAGAGTATTCACCTCTTTTTTCTTAAAAAAATCAAACATTTAACCTCCAAAGTATATGAAAAACTAAATTATTAGTACTTAAAACTCCGCTTATTTTTTGTTACTCTTTCTAAAATCATTCTTACTAAAAAATTTTCTTCTTAGGGATATAATAAAACCTACAGTATTATTTTTTAATTTTAAGTTTTTAATTATTACATTATGACTCATTCCAAGAATAGAATTGACTAATTTCAATAATTCTTTACTATTCTTCAAATCTTTACTATTGAAAGATTTATTAATTATTTTTTCAAGTAATATTTCCTTTATTAAAGGTGCATTCTTGAATTCTTTTTCCATAAGTAAATTATGTCCTATATAGTTTAAATTCTTATCTAAAATTAAAGAGGGGGTTTTTACATTCTCTAAAAAATAATTAATAATAGGATTATTAACACTATTCTCTAAAATACAAAGAACAGAAACTATTTTATCATCATATCTAACTGGTATGCCCATAATTTTAAGACCGTTTTTAAGAGATACATTTATCAATTTACCATCATTAAATATTAGCGGTAAATGTTTTTCAAAAAATTCCGAAAAAACATTCTTATTACTTGGAAAAGCAGTATAACTTTGATTATGCCATACTATTTTAAAATCCTTATTAACTAGAAAACATACTTCAGACAATTCCGAGCACATATCCTCTAATGTCTTTAAGTCAACATCATATTCAGGCATAACACACCCCTTTTTACTTTAACCCACTTATACTATTTTTTAAATACTTATGCAAGCATAATTTATAAATATTTAGTTTAAATGCTTAAAAAGATTTAGTTTAAATGTTTAAAAAGTTGTTTAAATATGAATCTAATAGTATCAAAATTTAAATATAAAGTACTATAATTAAAATAATATTTATTTTATCTCGTAATAAAAGCTTACTACATTGTTTGTTCCCTTATATTCTCTTAATTTTGCAGGTATTTTTATTTCATAACTATAATTTCCAAACAAACCCTCATATGGAAGTTTTACTTCAGTTACAAATATTAAGTCTTCTTTATCGATAAAGTCATACTGGTCATTGAAGCTTAAATCATCGCTAGTATCCCAAAGTATTCCAGTTCTAAAATAACTGCTATTAGTAGTATTTACAACAGGAACATTAAATATTAATGTCGAACTGCCATTAATGATCATTGTATCAATAGGTGTATTAGTATTATTTGTCCATAATAAATCTATTGAATCAGGAAGACCAGTTATATTCAATGCTGAATCTATATCTGAAAAATCATTTGCAGTTGGTAAACCATTTTTATTTCTTCCTATGGATTGTAAATTTGTAAATGAGAATGAACTGTCTTTGTCTGCTATAAACAAGTACCCTTCATATGTTGTCATATTGCCAAACATTATTATGCTTTTATTGGCATCAGATCCTAAGAGTATGTCTGCAGTAACATTTCCATAATAATATTGATATATAGGCAGGATTATTGAATTGTTTGCTTTATTGTTGTCTTCCAATGTTTCATTAATGGAATTATTTCCATCTAGAACTATAAAGATATTGTTTATACCCATATCAAGTATATATGAAGTATTTATTATTGTTGATTGCTGTGGGTTGAGGAAAGCAATAGTTGTATTATAAAATTGTATTCCCCCATATAAAGGATCATTTCTGTAAAATTGTATTAAGAAAGGATTCTCAGCAGGACTTAATCCTTGATTTGTTATGTTTACAAAGATAGTTATATTTTTCCCTTCTATATACGGAGGAGATTCAAACCATATTGAAGACTCATTCAAAAATAAATCCGGTCCCGTTATGTTAAGAATATAATTGCTGGGAGCAAATGCACTGTTTCCAAAACTATCATAGCATAATACATTCCATTCATATAAACCAACTCTTAGATATATATTTGTAAAATTATTTGTAGCATTGTTCACAGGCGTGTTATTAGTTTGATTGGCAATTAATGTGGGAGTTCCATAATACAGTGTACAATTATTTAAATTCCAATCATACGGCTTATAAGAAAAATTAAAATATCCTTGACCTGCAATATGCATATTTTCTGGACTTATTAATTCAACTATTGGCAGAGTATAATCAGGAGTTATTTCAAAATAGGAATAAGCTATATCGCTTTGATAACCTTCCTTATCAGCCTTAACTACTAAACTATAATTACCTAATGTTTTATTAAATGTTGACCAATACCAAGTATATACTCCTAATGGAGCAGTTGTACTGCTAATATTTCCAACTAACTCTTCTGCATTACTAATGCTATATGCCGGTTGTTTTTCTTCTATTAAAAACCAATTTATTGTATTTACTCCTGTTGTTGTTTGCTTGTCAAAAAATAAGTTTGTTATATTTGTTAATCTTACAGTCATTAACACATTCTGGTATGTTGTACTTGCCTGATTACTAGACCATTTTTCAACATGGAAAGACTTTCTCATTATTACAGGATTTACTGGCATATTAACATCTGCTGTACTGACAGTTAAAGAGCCATTTTGCACATTATAATTTTCAGGCAATTCAACTACAAACCACTCAACAGATGCTGTTCCGGAAGCTGCACCCCTTGAAATGTTTATCGTTGTGCTATTAACAAAACTTGCCCTTACCCAACTTGCTACAATATTGTTGCTTCCTGTTTCCGTTCTGCTTAATACTATTAATGCTCTTGAAGTATTCACTGGATTAATATTTTGCAACGTAGATATTGTTGCAAATGTTACATTTCCTGATTGTACACGAGTATTCTTCCATTCTACGACCTGATAAGATGCCGTGGCAGCTGTTCCTGTAGCTGCCCTTCTTAATGATATTGTTGTACTGTTTATGAATCTTCCAGTAAAATATCCTTGTATGTTGTTTCCTGCTGTTCCACTATTTACTCTTCCATCGATTATTAGGAATGATTCATTTAAATTTACTTCATTTATTGTGAAGTTTATCTCTGCTGTTGCTGCTGCTAATGCTCCGCTTCCACGCTGTACTGTAATGTCTGATCCTTCTATTAATTGCCAGCTTATATTTGCGTTTGTTCCTGAACCATACCTGTTGAATGTTATCTGATTGTCTGTAGTCATTGAACTATCAAATTGTATTATCGTTGGAAGGCTTGAAGCAGCGTTTATAGTAAATAATACGAATGATTTGCTCCTGTTTGCTGTTTCAATGTTTGCAGTCAATGATGTTGTTGTACCTGCAACTGTTCCCCTCTGGACTTTTATTCCATTAACATTTATGCTTCCAGATTCTTCAGGTGTACTATTATCATAATATATGTAGTAATTATTTGATTGAGATAATGCCGGAATATTAACATTGAACCAAATGTTACATGAGTCTATTGATTGGGATATTACTTCATATGGTAGTAAAATATTTTCTATACCATCAAAATATATTAGTCTTAGTTTAGTGCAATTGCTTATTGTTCCATTGAAGCCGGTAATGTTTAATTCTATGCTTTGATTTAATGTTATATTGTATGTATTGTTTATTAGAATGTTCTTTCTATACTTATATGAATTATTCCACCAAGGAACTGTTGTATTTCCATTTATTATGTATGCATTAAAATCTGCATTTAAGCTTTCTCCAAAAAAACCAGTGGTTGTTATGTTTATTATTGCTGTATCTCCAGACTGATAACTATTGTTAGATAATGTTAGATTAGCAACAATTATTGAAGCATTTAATGCTGTAAAGTTTCTCGTTACACTAAAATTATAATTTCCCGCAGCATCATAACAATCTATATACCATGAATAATTTCCTATTCCTAAATTAACTGTAAATCCTTGCAATACTCCTGTAGAGATATTGCTTGAATTGTCTATTAAGACACTATTTATGTATACTGAGCAATTTTGTATAGCACTTTTATCATTTACTATAAATTGCAAGTTTATATCTCCAAAGCTTACAAAAGAATTATTAACAGGACTGACAAGTATTATCTCTGGAGGCGTTATGTCAGTAACATTAAGGAATATCCTGTTTTCTGAATATGTATAATTTTGTGTTTCATAATAAATCGCAGTAATATTATATATTCCTGGATCCTCGAAAAAAGTGTAATTATATATATTATCAATTCCATATGTACCATTATTGATAGTTATATTATTAATTAATAATTCAACATATCCCGAGTATGGAACATCTAATTGTAATGAAATATTTGCATAATTATCTTCTATTATTGTTTTATTATTGTTTATGCCATCTATTAATGCATATATTGATGAATTTGCCTTCGTTATATTATAATAAAAATTTTGGGTATTATTGAAATTTCCTGCACTATCATTCATTATCCATTTATAGTAATATACTCCGGGAACAATATTTGATATCGTATAATAATAAATCCTGTCTCCGCCATACTCGGTATAATTATCCAGCGTTATTGTGTTTATGCTTCCTGTTAGATTACTTTCAAACAATACAGTGCTTACATTAAAATTATCACCTATTGTTATATTAAAAGTGTAATTCCTTAATGCAAAAAATGTTGGGACTTTCAGGATACGCAGATACATTATAATAATATGGCGCTATTGTATCAACTATAAAAGTATAATTTTCAGGAGCGAAAACGCCCTCTTGAAGATTCATCTTCACAATAAACATTCCAAACATAATACCCATTATTTAATGATTGATTGAAATAATTTATTGTACCATTTATTGGAGTATCATTTAACTGAATTTGAGAGAAAAGAACCTGTGAAATTTCCATATAATGCACAGAATGATAAATGATTATCTATTGGCTGATATGAGAAATATACATTAGAATTATTTAAATAAGTTGAATTTGGAGATACTAAGTAAACTATTGGAGAGGTCAAATCTATGTAAAAAAAATCTTGTGCTTGTTTGAGCATAATTTTTTTTCTGTAGTATTATCATAACAACCTATAGACCAATTATAATCTTGTTCTTGAAGATTAGTAATATTAAAAATAATTATAGTCATGATTAATTATTGTATAGTATGTATTGTTCAAAACATCGTTTAAGTATACTGAGCAATTTTCTATTCCTGTCGCATCATCTATCGTGATATTTAATAATACATAATTTTCTGGTATATGAATTTCCATCTGCAGGATAATTTATTGTTATTAATGGAGGATCATTATCGATTACATTAACTGTTAAATTATACGTTCCTGAATATCCTATGTTTCCATTATTATCGTAACAAGAGATACTCCCAATTATATGCCCCGTTATTTAAGAAGTATGTAAAATTGAATACCTCACTGTCAGTTATTGTGTCTTTAAAGGATGCTGCCTCATTATTTATTATCAGAGAACAATTACTTATTCCTGACGTTACACCGGTTATATTGTCTGTAGCATTCCCCATAGAATACAACATTGTTTGTAGTATTTTCTAGTGTATTGTTCAAAGGAGCAACTAATTGTATGTAAGGTCCAGTATTGTCAACTATAAAAAGTATAATTATATGTATTGAATCTTGAATTATTTGCAATATCTTGACATAATATATTCCATAAGTAAAATCCGTCACTTAATGTTACTGTGAAATAATTAGGATAAGAATTATTTATAGTATAATTGGTTTGATTTAATGAAAAAGCACCAGTCCAATTACCCCATAATTCACATTTAGATATATTATGTGTATCGCTTGGAGTATAATTGAATACGATATTGCTTTTAGTGAAAGTATTATTCTCTGGGACTATTAAATATTATTGTTGGGGCTAATGTGTCTGTTATATATGTGAAAAACATCTGTACTGTTTTCTTGAATTGCCAAAAAACATCGTAAGCGATAACTTTCCAATAATATACTTCATTGCCATCTAATGCATAATCTAATACATAATATGTTTGTGATAATGAATATGAATAATAATAAAAGTCTGGACTTCCAAATCCCGAGTCCTTGTCTATTATTATTGTGTAATTGGCAAAGTTTTCTTCTGATGGCTGCTGCCATGTTAAGTTTGGATTTAAAATGTTTGATATAGTATTATTTATTGGTTCTAATAATGTGAATTCTGAAGGCTGACTTGGGGTTACTTCAAAATAAAACATTTATTGAAAGATTACTCCTTTGTCCTAAAGTGTCGTTTGCAGATATTAATGTTATATTGTATATGCCTAATTGTATTGTATCATTAAATATTGTATAGAATTCTGAACCACTTCTATTTAATGTAATATTTATGCTGGAAGAATTAGGATAAAATAGTTTGATATATGATTGACTAATATTCCAACTGTCAGTTATTGTAGCATTAAATCTTATGCTATGTGATTGATTTATGATGGAAACATTTATTGCATACGATGAAATATTAGGAGTATAATAATTCTGCATATATGTGAAGTTTGATGGTGCAAAAGCACTATTTGAAGAATTGTCATAGCATTGAACATTCCATAAATATTGCCCATCATTAAGATTTGAGATATTAAAATAATTATTTCCAGAAGATATATTAAAAAATGTTTGATTTAAAGTAAATGTTCCAGAGAAATTTGCAAAAAGACTGCAATTTATCAATATTGTATCCCTGTTATCATTGACTGTATAATTTAATGTATAATTTATGTTTTCAACTATTGAATTATTTAATGGATATGTTAGATTTATTATTGGAGGACTAACATCTGGGCATATTCCATCCCATCTTGAACCATTATAATAATATGTTTCCCAGACAGTGCTTCCTGAACTATTACTATAAGCTATAGCCCATGTGCCATTACATAAGCCAAGGTTTATATTGCTTGAATACCCTGCTAAGTCTAATATAAAATTTGTTGATGAAGGTGTTGTTGTTATAGTGAATGGTGCAACTACTTGTATTCCTGTTTCATTGTATATTCCTGCTTTTATTGTTGAATCACTGGTATCCCTCCATGCTACAACAAAGTAGCTTTGTGTTTTCATATCTATTTCCTGTATTGCTACTCTGCTGCTTGTTCCTGCGTTAGTGTCTATATCAGTAACTGCAAGCACTGTTGATAATGTTGCGCCATTAAGTTGCCTAACAGTTAATGTTATATCATTATCTACGTAATCATAAAATACTATTGCTGTCCTATTATTTCTTAATCCTGTTGCTGCAACTTGTCCAAAATTTCCTACATTAGCATCTAGGTCTGTCTGTCCAACTATTGATGTGCCTGTTTCACTGAATACACGTACAGTTATATCATCTGAAGCGCCAGCATCATACCATGCGTAAAGCCATCTTAAAGGATTTATTACAGCGCATGAGACTAGGTTTTGATTTGTTAATTCCGGGGTCATTGAAGTATCTGCAGCTGTTTCTCCGGTGATAATTGTTCCGGTATTGTTGAATATTCTAAAATCTGCATCGAGATCTGCAGAATCACCATTAGCATAAACTACTACGAATCTATCGCCTAATTGACATACATCTATATCACTGTTTGTTCCAACAAATGGATCGACACTTGTTTGTCCTATTACTGCATCTCCAGTCCTGTTATATATGTAAAAATAGTTTGCCTGAGAAGGCCCATCAAATGAGGCAATTATGAAATTATTTGAATCAATAGGTGCTAATGCAACCCTGCTTCCAGAACTTCCTGTTGAATCTATTGTTATATCATTAACTATTACAGAACCATTTGTATCCATTATTTTAATTTTTAGTGGAAATCCTGTAGCTGCAGAAATCCACGCAATTACCACAGTATTATTGTCTATTGCTAATAAATCTACATCTATTGATTCGTTGCTGTCAAATGCTTCCACGAATCCCGGATCTCCAGGGTATAATTCAACAGAATATTCTTGGCCCGGAGTTAGATTCATATACAATTCCCATGTTCCAAAGCATTCTTGTGCTGTAAAATTCCAATCCTTGCACTTCCATAATTCTTTACCTTCAGCAATTGCTGTAAATGATGCGTTATCAAACTCCATGTCATATAGGTTTATAGCATATGCTTTTATCTGATTCTTGTTTTCAAGATATTTTTTTGATATTTCTAATGTATCAACACCTATCTCCAAAGGAGTATTAGAATAGTTATTATTAGGATTGCTACTATCAGGATTGTTATTATAAGGATTGTTATTATTTATGGTATTATTTTTTTGAATATGTCTATAGCCGGATATTTTTATCTTTTTTATAGGATGATTAATTAATTCTACATCAATATCATATATTTCATTATTTTTTATATCATTAGGAGACACTATTTGACCTGGTGAAAAATCCTCAAGTATGAAAGTACTGTTAGTTAAATTATCCTCTAAATTATTATTTGAATTATTATTTGAATTATTAATCAAATTCTCAGGTATAATATTTATTAAATTATTAGTTGAAGTACTATTTGAAATATTAGTTAAATTATTAGTTAAATTGTATGAATTTGAGTATGCATCATACTCATTATAATAGTTACTTCCATAGTTAACGCTTTGATTTTTATAATCTAAATTAATACTGTTATGATTATTCTGATTGGTAATACGGGTATTCTGATTATTACTTTGATTAGAATTGTTGTTTATAACTTCATTATTTATTATGTTTTCATTATTAATTAATTTATTTTTCAAATTTTTTCTAGAATAAAGTACTTTCATTTTTATATCTAAATCTTTTCCATTGCTGTCTAAAACTTTTATAACACTAGAATAATATTTTGAATAATTTATTGAATAATTTTCGTAATTTGAATTGTATATATTATTTTCTAAAACACTTGGAACCTCTTTATAGACCATATTATTAAAATCTTTATTTATATCATTATTTATGTCAGCATTTATAGTAATATTCACATTATTATTCTTATCAGATGAATTAATTGTAACGTTTATTGAGGATTCATCAATTTCAGTATTTCTTTTATAACCTATAATAGTATCATTAGAATAAATAGTATCATTAGAATATTCATATATATCATAACATTCAAAATAATCACCATTTATATACAATAAATAATTTCCTATATTTTGTGGATTCCAATTAACAATTTTTTCTCCAGAAGTCTTATAATAATATTTCTTTATTGAAACAGCATCATTATATATTAACTCTAGATTTAATGAAAAATTGTTGTTCAAACCCTTTTTTGAAGGATCATGTTCTAAAGAATTATTAACTGAATAATTATTAGAATAATTATTGTACGTATAATCACTTGATGAAAATTGACCTGAAGAGATGTAATAATCAGAGATATCTATTAATATAGTATCTCCTATATAATGCTTCTTGCAAGATTCATTTTTATTTATGTTATTTGCATAAACGAAAAAACTCTTCTCAGAAACTTTAACTCCATCATAGTATAATGTTATTAAATAATTGCTTGATTTATCTGGATAAAAGAATACTTCCTTATCTATAATTCCAATATATTTATAAGAAAATTGTTCATCTGACAATGAGATATCCATATTTAATTTTGACCTATCAAAATTCTCTATTGCGCTATTGCTACCATAAACATCTATTTCTATACGTATCAAATCTGAAACAAAATAAAAAGGTTTATCTAATAATATTTCAAAGTTCAAATCATCATATGACAAACCATTATTGTTATCATAATCAACAATATAGGATTGCGCGATAACTATTGATGATTCTATAAAAGCTAAAAATAATATAAAAATAAAACTATTAATAAATCTTTTATTATATATTTCACCTTCTTTTTTTGAAAAATTTTTTGCTTTCATATTTTAAACTTTTTCCTCTTTTAATTATTTCAGGCAATAAATATTAAAATATTATAATGCCTCACCTATTTCAAACCTCCCCTATTTCAATTCCGCATATAATGCTACGGCATTCATTCCTGATTTATATTCTCTTAATTTTGCAGGAATCCTTAATTCGAAATCATATGTTCCATTATAACCAGTGGTGTTCATATTTATTTTAGTTATGAACACTACATCCTGACTCGCATTAAATTCTGCACCCCCATCTCCTGAATCCCATAATATCCCAGTTATAAAATTACTATTATTAGTGCTGTTCAATACTGGAACATTAAGTATTTGCCTATTGAAAACAGTTATGTTTCTCAACTCCTTAGGCAATCCTGATATTGTATATGTTCTGTTTATACTATCGCTATTATTATTCATTCCTAAAGCAAGGTCTAAATTATAAAAATCATCTACAACATATTCTCCTGTAGCGTTTCTTGATAAGGCTGTGAGATTAAACCAATTAATATTACTGTCTAAATCTGCAGCAAAAACATTTCCTCCAGTAGCATTGTCTACTGTCCAATCAAATATCGTCTTATAAGATGGATCTTGAACAGCGAGTTTACCAGTTTGATAACCCAATATGTACTGCCAGCTTCCAACAGTTATTGTTTTTGAAGCATTATTGTTTGACTCATTTGACTCATATACTGTTCCATTACTGCTTAATGGAACGTCTGCAAGAACATAGAACACATTATCTCCTATAGGCAATGTATGAACTATTGATACATTTCTCGATTCATTGATAGTTAGACTCATATTAAAACTTCCTAATAATAATCCAGTCATACTTCCAAGTCTTATTTCTACTGTAAAATTATTCGCATCATTCAATCCTATGTTTTTTATTTCAGCAGTTATATTTATAGTATCATTTTCTATTGGTGAAGAAATATTTGAATAAATCAATGAACTATCAACATAAATATCTGGAAGAACAACAAAAAACCTATATGTTTCACTAGTATTTAAATTACCGGCAATATCTATACATGTTACATTCCAATAATGATATCCTCCTAAAAGATTATTAATAGTAATATTTGTTAAGGTATTATTTGAAATATTAAAATTAGCAATTACTAAATTATCTAATGTGACTGAACAGTTCAAATAATTTGCAAGATTATCAAAAGGCGTAAAATTCAACTCCACTGATGTTGAAGTTAAATTAGTATCATTAATTGGACTAATCAACAATATTGTCGGTTTTATTGTATCAATATACATTGTTATTCCTGTGCTGTTCTTCTTATTTCCTGAAATATCAGTAGCTTCTAAAACAATATTATAACTGCCGTCAGGTATTGATGAAATAGTTATGTTTGATAAAGTATTATTTTGTATTGTGCCATTAACATTGCTTATCCCATTAACATATAATGTATAATTAATGAACTGCGCCATATTGTCAGTTATATTGACGTTTATTAAGGGGGTTGTTGTATTAAACCAACTATTATTTTCAGTCAATATGTAAGGTTCTGGTGATAAGGTATCAACGAATAATCTCCTGTAAGATGTTATATTATAAGTATTATATGAAGTGTTATCATAACATTCTATTTGCCAATCATATATTCCTGAAGACATATAATTTATAGTGAAATTATTCAATGCATTATTTGTTAATTCATAATTATATTTTGTTTGATTAATTACACCATTTATTATTATTGAACAATTCTCTAATCCAGTGTCATCGCTTACATTATATATGAAAGTGTTATTCTCAAACCTGCTCCATGTATTATTTTCAGGACTAATCAAGGTTATTTTCGGAGGTATAAAAATAGCGAATGATCTTGTTTCGCTAATATTGTAATTAAATGCTTGATCCCTGCAAGTAATATTCCAGTAATGAGTTCCTTCAGACATATTTGTTACTGTATAATTTTGAGGTATGCCAATCGATGCATTAAATCCTGTAACATTAATATTATCTATAGTAAGATTACATATTGCATAGCTTGCAAGATTGTCATATACGGTGAAATTAAAATACACGCTTGTTGAAGTAAAGTTTTGTCCATTAGCAGGATAATCTAAAAATATATATGGCGCTGTGGTGTCAACATAAATTGTTTTTGTTGTGCTGTTTGCAGTATTATTCAAATCATCAGAAGCTTCTAAAGTAATATTATATATTCCATCTGTTAAACTTGGTAGAATTATTATTTTGCTTGTGCCATTAGTAATATTTCCCACATCTGAAACAGTATTATTAATATACAGCCTGTAATCAATCAATAAATCAATATTGTCTGTAGCTGAAATATTTATTGATGGAGTACTTGTATTAAACCATGTTCCATTAGGAGTATTTATTACTGGCTGTGGAGGAGTGTAATCTATTGTTATATAAATACTTGTGCTGTTCTTTCTTCTTCCTAGATAATCTTGGGCTTCAACATTTATTTTCTTTATACCTTGAGTTAAATTGATATTAACTATTGTTGAAATATTGTCTGTTGTTGTTCCAGTAACGTTTAGAGAATTATCTATGAATATGGAATAATTTATTTGATTTCCAGTATAATCAAGTAATGTGAAATTGATAGAAATATTACTATAATTAAACATAGTATTATTTAATGGATAATTTATTATCGACTGTAAAATGCTTATGTTCTTTGTTGCATTATTATTTGACTCATTAAGCTCACTTATTAAATTGTATGGATCAACATATACATGCACTATATGATAGCCAGTAGTTATGTTCCAAAGGGTCCAGAATATTACTGATGAATTAGTATTGACTGTTGCAGTATAATTTCCTATAAATGTTCCAATCCCAATTGGACCATCCCAGAATTCCACAAGCACATTGTTTGCTGGCACTCCACCAATATTAGAAACATTTGCAGTTATGTTTATTGTTTCATTAACATTTGGATTGGTGTTATTGAAAAATATTCTATAATCATCTATATATAAGTCTGGCTGGTTAATGGTGAAATATCTTGTTTGTGTAGTGTTGCTATTGTTTAAATCATCATAACATGTGACACTCCAATTATGTGGTCCATCTGTTAAATTATAAACAGTAATATTGAATGATGCACCGCTTGTTTTTACTGTATAATTTCTGAATATTTCATCTACATATAATGAACAATTAATGCTCGTACCATTATAATCTGTTGCAGTCCAATTAAAGAATACATCATTCATATTAAGGAATTCTCCCTCTAAAGGCCTATCTAATTCTATAATTGGTGGGTACAAGTCTATGTAAAATATTCTTAATTCTGAATATCCTAAATTGCCTGATGGGTCATAACATTGTATACTCCAATTATGATATCCTGGAGCAATATTGCTTATTGTAAAGTTTCTCTGTACTCCTGAATTTGATAATGTGTTATTTGTCTGATTCAATGAATCATCAATGAATATGCTGCAATTACTTATATTTCCTGAATTGTCTGTTGGAGTATAATAAAATGTTATATTCTGATTTTTTGTCCTAGTATTATTTAAAGGATTGCCTAATGATATATAAGGCGCTTCTTGGACTGTGAAATTTTTTGTACTGCTAACTCCAGAATTGCCTGCATCGTCAATACATGTGACATTCCAATACAATAATCCATCAGTTATTCCTGAATATGTCGCATTAACTACGGTATTATTTGATGAACTTACTGGTGATTTTATTGAGCCATTTATATTTACACTACATGACATTAAAGTATCATAATTATCTGTTGCTGACCAGTTGAAGAATACTGTACTGTTTGACAACAATTGCCCGTCAGGATAATAAGTGGTTACTGTTGGAGCTATAGTATCTATTATAAATGTCCTTGTCTCGCTTATATTATTCTTACCAACACTGTCAGTACAATTTATATACCAAGTATATGTTCCTGAAGTGAATCCCGTCTCAACAAATGTATCCTGAACCCCTGATGTCAATGCTACATGAGTGGATTGTATTGCATTATTTATATATAAGTCACAGAATCCTAAATCAAAATCCGCCGGACTATTAGGTATATATGTAAAGTTAATATTTCCAGTATTTGTACTATAATTGTCAGCAGGACTTAAAAGCACAATATTTACATTAGAATTTATAGAAAAATTATATGTTTCAGAAACTCCTATGAATCCAGCATTGTCTATACAAGAGATAATCCAAGTATGATTCGTAACAGATAATCCATTAACATATACCGATGCTATAGAGTTGCTGCTAACATTAAAGTTTGTCTTATTCAATACACCATCAATAGTTAAATTACAAACAAGCACATCATCAATGTCTGTAGTGTTGAAAGTGAAATTAACGTTTCTAGTATAAATGGTCTGATTATCGTAAGGATATATCAATTGTATATAAGGGATATCATTATCTAAGTAGAAAGTCCATTCTTCTGATGTGCCGTTAAAATTATTTGTATCAAAACATATTATTGACCAATTATAAATTCCGTAATTCATATTTGTAAGTGTAAAATTATTCAATCCATCATTCTGCTTATACGGTATGTTTGGAGAATAAACTGTTTGATTATAATTGTTGTTGAGTATTAATGAACAATTATCCACATTAACTGAAGATAAATAATAATACAGAGTAATATTTGTGCTATTAACGCCGTAACCATCAAAAGGATTGTCTAATGTAATTATTGGTATTGTTTCTGTTGTAAAATTAAGTGTTGCACTAGTTGCATTATTACCGGCATTATCCCAACAAGTAATATTCCAATAATGAAGTCCATCTGTTATGTTTGATATATTTATAGTTCCTAAACCTGTGGCATTAAATAATTGGCTGGTTGAGTCAACAGTAATATTACACAATAATAATGTATCATAATTATCGGTGACATTGTATGTAAATGATACCGTTCCAGAAGGTCTTAGCGTATCATTAGGCTCAAGAGCATAAACTATTGGAGGAGTATCATCAATAATTAATGTATAAGTTGATGTGTTTGTATATGAGCCTAAAGTATCATAACAGTTTATAAACCAGTAATATATTCCTTCATTTAAATATACATAAAACGTATTTACTGAAGATTCGTTTATTGTTGTGTTAGTCTGATTTAAATTGCTGTTTATGTATAAAGAACAATTTTGAACGTCATTAGCATAATCTACTGCTGTATAGTTGAAGGATATTATATTACTTCTTAATGTTGTAAGATTCGAAGGATATAATATGGTTATTACAGGACCAAAGTTGTCAGCAATTATCTCAAACCAATCATAACCCCATCCTGCACGATAATTGCTTGATGGCGGCATTGCATAAGCTACAACACTATAATTGCCGTAAATTCTTCCTAAAGTATTGAATGATTCATTATATGCGCCTGAGGAATTAGTTGTTCCAGAAGTAATATTTATTAGTATTTGATGAACACCAGTAGTTGCTGAAATATTATTTAAAGAATAATATCCTGTTATGTTGAAATCATCAAAACCCCCATCCTCGGTTGCTACATTAACCGTTGACCTAAATCTTATATTAAAACCATTAACCCTATAAGAATTATTTAATGATAATACAACTGATTGAGTTATTGCTCCAACACCACCATTCAATACAGACACCTGCGACCATGATGATCCACTATTGTTTGTTATATCATAAGCTAAGTAATCTAATGGGGCAGCATCCCATGTTCCATCAATACCCCAAGTAAATGAAATATTTACTATATCATATCTTGAAAAGTCAATAGTGCTTAGCAAAGAATTTGATAATCTTATTGTTGCATCTGTAACCACGCCATCAATATGCGCGTGATTTCCTGTTAATGGATCGCCTGTAGATATATCCCAACCTGTATCGGCTGTCCAATTAGAAGTTAATGTATTAAATGCATCATAAAATAATGGTTCCTGAACAATATTTCCTGATATACTTATTGAATTATTGAAATATGTTGCATTAGGATTACCATAATATACATGATAATTGTTTTCATTTACTGCATTTGCTGAAACATCACCTATGAAGTATATTGTACAAAAAGTTACATCATCACCAATTATTACTCCTGATTCAACAACCGATAAATTAATGTCAGAAACAACTCTTAATTCCCTACAATCAGTAATGCTACCATAAGGTAAAGTAACATTAACTAAAATGGCTTTATTTGTTCTTTGCGAATTATTGCTATAATTTATATATATAGGTTTCCTATAAATCCAGCTTGAATTCCACCAAGGAACATCAGAATAAGTATTATTAGTAAATATATAAGATAAGGTTATATTAGTGCTTAATCCTCCAAAGGTTTCATTTCTTGTTGTAACATTAACTAATACATGTTCTCCCTCTTGATACTGTATTTTATCTGTTATAACAGTAACATTTACAGGGAAAGTTACATTAACAGTAAAATTCCAAGTTATAGAGGTATTGCTGTTATATCCTAAATCTATGCAAGTAACATTCCAATAATGAAATCCATTAGTTACTGTTTGAGACCTTGTAGTTATTGTTCCATTATAAACTGTAAAATTAGCATTTCCTGGACTTACAATATCATCTATTGCAATACTACAAGTGGCATTCGGAGAATAATTATCTATAAAAGTGAAATTAAAATAAACAGGAGTAGTGTTAAATACAATATTATTAGGATAAAGCAGTGTTATTGATGGTTTTGTCCTGTCAGAAATAATAATCCAAGTTGAAGAGCTTCCAGGATATCCAGTAGTATCATAACATGTAACGCTCCAATTATATGTTCCTTCCTCAAAATTGCTCACATAAAAAGTATTATTTGCACTATTCACTATTGTAGTGTTTGTTTGATTTAGATTATTGTTTATGTATAAAGAACAATTCTGAACACCATTACCGTCTTGAACAAAATATTTAAATGTGACATTAGAGCCGTTGCCAATAAAACCATTAAAAGGTGATTGAAGCAATACTAATGGTCCTCCTATAACCTGGAATAATCTTGTTTCTGAAGTATTAGCATTGCCTGCATCATCCCAACAAGTTACATTCCACTGCTTATATCCATCAAGCAATGGAACAGCTTTAGAAGTTAATGTATTATTCAATGATGGAATATTGGCTGATTCAACTATCGAATTAACTGTTATATTACATGTAAGATTAGAATCAATATTATCTATTACAGTATAATTCAATATAGGTGTTGTTCCATTAAATATTGTTCCAGAAGAGATGTTAAGATAAACTTCTGGAGGCGTTATATCATAAGTGAAGTTTCTATTCTGAGAGAATCCTCTTAATCCAAAAGAATCATAACAGCTTATATTCCAAAAGTGCAATCCTTGATAGAGATTATTGAATGTTATATTATTTACTATACTCCTATTAACATTATATAATGTAGTGTTTAATGTTCCATCTAAGAATAATGAACAATTTACTATTGGATGAGCATCAGTGACTGTGAAATTCAATTCTAAAGGAATATTTCTGGTAAATGCACCATTGTTCGGATAATTTAATGTTATTGATGGAGCTGTTATGTCAGAATCAAAAATCCATGTCTGAGAAGTGTTCCTATTTCCTGCATTATCAATACATGTAACATTCCAATAATGTGTTCCATCGCTTATTGAAGTAATATTTCTGCTTGTTATCTCTCCATGCGTAGAATAAACATTTGAGGCCTTTACAATATTATCTATAGTGACATTACATAAAAGCACTTCATAAATCAAGTCTGTTACATTCCAAGAGAACAATGCATAATTCGCAGTAATGTTTGTATTATTTGAAGGACTAATGAGATTAATACTTGGCTTGGTATTATCTACGTATACATATACCGAGGTATTTCTACGATTATTGAGCGTATCATTGCATAATACTGTTAGATTATAAAATCCATCATTTATGCTGGAAATATCGCTAATATTGAAGTAATAAGTGCTTGTAGTGTAACTCATTAATGTTAAATTACCAACTTGTGAAGTGCCATTATAGAATGTCCATTCACATAATCCTATGCCATCATCATCATATGCTGATGCGTTTACAGAAACATTTTGGGAAATCAAAGGAATATTTTCTACAGTAACATCAATATAATCAGTATTAATATCTGCTCTTGCATTAGCACCTGTTCCTATCGCAAAGCTTCCTTCTATTAAAACATATAATTGCCTGTTTCTTATGAAATCATTAAAGCCTGAAGTCAATGTAACTTCACTTATGACATCCACACTACTTGCGAAAACAGTTTTTTGCAAAACATAAGTATCAGAACTCCAATTATAAACATAAATATAGAATGAACTAGGAGATAATCCTGTTCCCTGAGTTGCATATCCCTCATGTGTTATTTTTAATGATTTCATACTTATTGTGGAATCTGGAATAGAAAAGTTAAAGCTTTGATATGCATACCTTCCAGTAGGTGTTCCAGATATTGTGGTGGAATATCTTGAATCATCGCTTGAAGAAATTTTTACATATGCTGAAGAAGAAAATTCATTTCCAGTTATAGGTGCAATAGCACTTCCAGGAGGTTGCGAAGTTGTCCCATTATCCCATGCAATACTAGTAGTGCTCGGATTTACTATTCCACTATAATTATGTGTTCTTATAGTATTTGATGGTGTTATTATTGTTATTTCTGGTTGTGGTGGAGGATTCCTAAACCAATCAAAAGTCATCCATCCCCTAGCAGCAGTGGCACCGTTTGTTTCGAATACAGTAGCGGAATTACATCCTGAACCATCCCATGAAGTGCCTGTCCATAATGAACAACCACCATCTCTAGCAGAATCGGTATATACTAAAAACACTTTATTAGATGCAGGATTAGCAACTAAGTATGCACTTCTTAACTGGCCTGCACCATTCGCAACAATTTGTGTTCCTGAACTCCAGCTTGGATTTGAGAAAGTACTTGAACTAACAGTATAGCTTCCTGATGTTAAATAAGTCTGACCATTATTAACCCATACAAATAATGCCTTAGCACCATCATCCTCCCATACACATTGAAAATTTAATGAATACTCAGTTGTACCTTTATTAGAACCACCACATTCCGCATTAACATTCTGCGCTGGGCTTGCTGCATGAGTAGTCTTTAATAATGAAGTACCATTCCAAATAGTTCCATCTAAATCATTATTTACATCGCAAAACATCACTCCGGCAAGAGAATGATTAAATCCACTGTATGATTCTTGGCCGCATGCAGATATTTCACTTATTTCTCCACTGGTATTAAAAATTCTTCCTAAAGATGTCCATGTTGTACCATTAAATTTATCTGCGAGCAATGCATTGAGTGTATTATTTGAATAGAAGCATATGAAATCATTGCCGCTCCATGCACAATCAAAATGCCTATAGAATGTTCTTGAAGAGGTTTCTGCTGATTGACCATTAGTGGTTAAAACTCTCCAATTAGTAAAAGCGGTCCCATTCCAAATTCCTGCAAATATTCCAGGAGTTGCCGCATTTGTACCACCACCATTATTCTGTAATGCTATACCTATAATATTGCTTCCTTTTTTAGGATATAAGTGTATCCAATCATATTCATAATTTTCTCCACCAGTAACAGAAACAGCGGTTTCTGAACTTAATGAAGTGCCATTCCATATACGATACATGAATTGTGTATTCGCTCCAGTGTTGTTTTCATAAACTAATAAGCATCTTCCAGATAATGACTCGCAATCAACATCCATAGCAGGCAAATCAAGGCTAGGTTGTGTTGCTAATACAGTGTTTCCACTCCAAGTCCAATTATCTGTGTAGAATATTGCAAAATTAACATCATTGCCATTATCCTTAACAATTAATAAACATTGTGGATAATCGCGCATGCATCTAAACTTCATCCAAGAAATCCTATCACCCATATTAACACCTGAAGAAACTTCGCCTTGAAGCAATGTTCCAGTCCAATTCCTATACTTTGGTACTCCATCAGGATTCCTATCGCCGTAAACCACTAATCCTTGATCCCGAGTAACTTCTGGATCAATAGCAAGTATCCAATTCCTGAATTCTTCAAATACTATGCTAATAGAATCTATAATATAATTTATGAATGATTTCCCTAACAAAATAATGTTTGGAGTTATTAATGGAGGTTGTGTTGTATAGTTTATTATTGCATTACCATAAAGATTATTCCATGTTAGATATGTTTGTGTTCCATTGCTCATAATTATTGCACCCGGAGCATCTATAATCAATAAATCATTAGGTATTATCTCAGTAAAATTATAGTATGTAATATTTTCATTTAATGGCGTTATGTTTATTTTAACAAGCATTTGTTCTTTGAAAGGATCTATTGTTAATGGTGCATCCCGTATTATATCAAAATCATAATTATTAGACACTAAGAATTCAGAATACATAGAATAATTTACAAATTGAGGCATTCCAAGATAGTATCCATCTTTATAAGCGATTACTTGCATTGAATAATTTCCCTCTATATCATTATGGGTAAAATTAATTTGATATATTCCCCTCTGAGATTCTCTTACTGCTCCATAAACAAAAACCTCTCCTAATGGGTCTGTTACTATTATGCTTACTGATGCGTTGCTTACAAGATAACCGTTAGTGTCTAGAACAACAGCGCTTATTATTGCATGCTCATCGACTTTATAGATTGGCTTATTAGTATTTATTGTTGCAACACCTGTTTCTATATATCCAGGATCTTCAGGGCTTAAATCTATACTATAATACCCTCCGGGCCTTATGTTCATTATTTTTTCCCAAATCCCATTGCATTGTTGCAGCTCGAAGCTCCATTCCTTACACTTCCATAATTCTGTTCCTGATGCTTTTTTGATAAATGAACCATTGGTAAAATTTAATCCTGATAAGTCTATGGCATATGCAGAGACTATTCGTGTATCTGACAATCCTGTATCTGATACTCCCGTATCTGACAATCTTGCATCAGGCATTCCAGTATCAGAATTTGATAAACTATCAATGGAATTTCCAGAAGGCTTATTGTTTGATATGCTTGATATAATTTGTTCTTTATTGCTTAAACCTGCATGTTTTAGATTAATGCCATTTAAACTATTTTTTGTATTTTTTTGATAAATTTTTGAAGGCTCTATATATTCGATATTTATTATTGGCAAATCATTAAAAACAACATCTTTAAGTATTATTCTTGAATTTTCTAAGCCGTTAATATTTAAAGACAAATCTGTTATCTTTCTATTAGATAGAGAATACTGATTATAAGAATTATTTGAATTATTCAATTGAATATTGACATCTAATGGATTGCCAGAAATACCTTCTGGCGCATATAAATTATTTGATGCATCTATAGTATTAATGACATTAAAATTTCCAGACATTTCTGAAATTACTGATAAATTCGTTATGTCTGTTTCATTACATACTCTAACACTTCCTTCAACAAGATTATTGCCAGAATCTCTTATTAATATTTTTTCATAACTACAATCCATATCAATTATAGGCATTTCATTTATTTGGCCTTGTTGAGGTAAAACAGCAATCTTCTTGTTTATATTATTTAAAATAATATTTTTCATATCAATAACAGATAAATCTCCAAATGGATTATTGTTAATAATATCTATATTAGCATTACTATCTAAAATATCTGTTAAATTTTCTACAGTATTATTTATAGTATTATTATAATTACTTAATGAACTATTAGACAAGGAAATATTAGATAGGTTAGTCAATGAACCATTAGAAATATCAATATATGAATTATTACTCTGATCTGGATTTATTACTTTGAAATATATTCTCTTTTCTTGAATCCTGTTATTCACATAACATTCAAAATTTATAGAATATTCTCCCTCTGATGAAGGTATAAAGTTTATCTTATCATATGGACCAGTGTATCTATATATTTTCTTGTTATAACCATCACCATAATCTATAGTTATGCCTTTAATATTAGAAACTATCTTGTAATAATAATCTGAATAAATCTTTGATTCATATTCCTGTTCATCTCTTAAATATTCATAATCTTCATCAAAGATTGGATCATTGAAATTTGAATAATTTAAGTATAAATTAGAGTTATTCAACGTAGAATTTTTAAGCGGAACATTCAAATAAATATTTATTTTAATTTTATCTCCAATATAATATTTTTCCTTCAACAAATATAAATAAATATCATTACAAGACACTACAAGACCTTTACTTGCTAAATAATCCTTATACTTTATAAAATCTTCCGAAATAAATTCATCTGAATAATCCCTTTTATTAGAATTATCTTTCTCGCTTTTATTATTATCTACAACAGTATTATCATCTATAATATTATTATTTGGTGTGTTATTATTCGAAGTGTTATTATTCGATATATTATTATTCGATATATTTTCATAATTAGAGATATTCCCTGAACTATCTTTACCATCATTTGTATTTGCGAAATCTTCTGTATTAAATGATTTCTCCGATACAGTTCTACCATCGAAGTCTCTTAAACTAAAAACATAAATGCCTCTTCTATCTATCGGATAATAAATTATTGTGTCCAATGATAATTCTCCAAAATACTTATATATTCTTGTTTCTTTATCATAAAATTGTGTTATAATAAGATCATATGGCAATACATTATCTGAAAAATCAACGTACGAATAATTATTAGAATTATTTTTTAAGTTATACATATTATTATACATTTTATTAAAATAAAAATTAATTTTCAAAATTCCTGACGGACTTCCATCTATTGCTGATTTAATATCTTGTGTCATGTTTATACATATCTCGCATGAATCATTAATCTGATAAATACCTTGCTGATTAGGTGTTGATTCCGAAACATCATAAGACAAACCTATAGGGGCAATATGTAATAGTATAATAGAATAAAATAAAATTATTACAAACATGCTCTTTCCATTATTTGATTTTCTTATCGGCATCATCTAAATCTTGTTACTTTTTTAGTTTTTTTTTGTTATTTTTTTATCAATTGTTCTATTAGTAATTTTATTATGATTTGAATCATTATAATATGCGTTTTTTTCAGAAACCTTTACAAAATTGGACGGATTATCACTTAATAAATTATTTTTTATTAATAATGCGCTTATCTCTGATATTATATTCACATAATTCTCTGTATATAATAGAACATAATGATATTTTCTTATATCTTCATTATTCAAAAAGTATTCTTGAAACTCTCCTCTCGATAATACTAATATATTGTATTGTTCTGTTAAAAGAGTATATTCTGATATCTTATTTCTTTCTGATTCTGAAATGTGTTTTTCTGATGTCCTAAGTACAAGTAATAGGTTTTTTTTTATGAAGAACGACCGTTTTCTACGTTAAATCTTTTTGAAAGCTGACTTAATTCACTGATTAGCAACTCTATATCTGGATTGTGTCTAATTAAGGAATCCTTTTTATTTATCTCTATCATTGCAAGTAATATTTTTGCCTTATCATTGCTTAAATTAAGATAACACTGGTAAGAATTTCCTACTTCTATTTTCCCAAGTACGCCTTCTCTTATTAAATAGTTAGATTTTTTATTTATGTTTGGATATGCTTTTTTTAAAATCTTAGAAATACTATTTATGCTAAATGTATTTGATAGATTCTCTTCAAATATCTTTATTATTGATTGCTCAAGTTTATTACCAATCATTAAAAACCTCAATCACTTAAGATACTAATAAATTTAGTTTTAAGCAGTAATATAAACAATATGGTATAATATAAAAATAAACATATTAGTATAATATACAAATAATATATGAATACTCATTTATTATATAATATGAAAAGCACGCAATAAGCAACAATAGATAATCCTTGCCATCAAGGATATTATATTAATTATAGTATAATATTGATTATATTATAATTATTATAATTCAGATTTTCAATTTATAAATATTTCGCTTTTAAAGGCAAAAAATATGAGAATATCAAACAATATAGAAGTTCTTATAATATTAAAAAAAACATACTTTATAGAAAAAATATTATATTAAAAATAATATAATATTATACTATTATAAATATATAAGAATACATAAAAATAAATAAATAAAAATATAGCTTAAAAAACGACTTAAAAATATAACTTATCTAAAAAGAATAATAAAAAACATAATAAATCATATCAAACAATTGAATGATATTTTAATATATATTTAAAAAGAAAAAATCTCCTTATTTATTTCTTCTATAACACTAGAAAGCACCTTTTCAAAATCTAAAACGGCACTGTTAAAATCAGACACTAAAGAAGAATTTGCTTGACTGCTTGAATCTGAGTTTATAGAAGGTTTGCTGTTAACATTAGAATTAATATTAGAATTAATATTAGAACTAACACTGGAAATAACATTAGAATTACTATCAGGATTAATATTATGTAAGTTATTATTAATGGTGTTATTTCTAACAGTATTAGAACCATCATAATTCTCTGAAAAGAAATTCATAGTTTCAGAGAGTTTAGGATTTTTTAATATAGTTATCTCATCTAACAATATTTTTAAAAAAGACTGCTTATCTTTTATAGGGGATAATTTGTTGCCTAATTCAACATATTTTATACATCCTTTTATCCAATTAACAAAATCATTTTTATCAGAATTAACATGTTCGTAAAATAAAGAGTCATCAGATGAATTAACTACATAATACAAATCCTCTAAATTCTTTATAACCCTACCATCAGACAGCCTAAAATAATTTTCTGGGGATACATCCATTAAATACTTGCTAAACCCTTCAGAGACCATATAAAACACCCATAATACAATACAACTAAAAATTTGATATAACAAAAATAATACAATACAACTAAAATTATTAATAAAACATAATAAATTATAATATAAAATATAATAACTTATAAAAAAAATAAAATATAATGACTGATAAAAAACTCAATGATATGACACAAATCAATTACAACATATTATATAACATTAAAATAGTTTATTAAAATAATTTATTAAAATAGTTTGCTAATCAAATATGTTATTAAAAATATTTTATTAGCCACCTCCTAAAATATATATTATTTTTTAAAAAAACCAAATAATCCTTTCTTTTCAGATTGATTTACCTGAGCAGAGGCATTATCTGCTCCTGATTGATTACTTGCCATAGCATTATTTTCCTTGCTTCCAGAAGCATCTGACTGAGGACTTTTAGATTCATCT
This sequence comes from Candidatus Woesearchaeota archaeon, assembly GCA_026002815.1. Taxonomy (GTDB): domain Archaea; phylum Nanobdellota; class Nanobdellia; order Woesearchaeales; family UBA9642; genus UBA9642. Next base: position 69,282 of record BPGB01000008.1, read on the forward strand.
TTCTTTGCATCAGTAGATAATGAATCTTCGCCTATTCCCTTAACTTCTAATTTAATATCATGCTTCTTCTCTAATTGTTCCTTCAATTTCATGAATTGATTATTTAAATCATTAACAACACTCTTCCCTCTTTGATCAAGTAATTTTAAAATACTAGTAGTATGTTTTTCAAAATCAGAGAATTTATCAACCAACTTAACAAGTTCTTTCTTATCAGCTTTTTCTTCTATACTTACTCTCATCTTATCAAAATCTGCAGAAATCCTCTTAAAAGCCCTATCTAATTCCTTTACTGCTTCGTTGAATTTCTCAAAATCGTAAAACTTCTTTTCAACCTCTATAAATATTGTTTCAACTCTATCAGCATGTTTACCTATCAATCCCTCTGTCTTTTTTATGTCTATTAATTCCTGTTTTATTTCATTATTCATCTTAATAACTTGATCTACACCCTTATAAAAACCCATTTGAGCACGCATATCCTTCAATTCCTTCATTATATCTCTCATTATTGATTCATTTGCCTCAATATTTGCCCTTAAAGCTTCAACCTTGCCATCTGTTTTTCTTACTTCAATCATAAGCTTGTCTGGCTGAACAGAATTAACTAAATCAATAGCTTTAGTAGATGCGACTTCAATAACACTTATTGCCTTATTAGCATCCATTAAAGCACCACGCAATTCACCTATTTGCTCGCTTATCCTTGTAAATTGCTCCGCATTAGCTTTTCTAACTTCATTTAATGCTTCAAGCTGACTCTTTATCTTGGTTAGTTCAACTTCTATATTTCCAGAAATAGCTGGCTTTTGATCTTCTGATTTTTCTCCTTCAGAATCGTTCTGTTCCTCTGTATTCTCTTTTTCCTCTTTTTTCTTAAACCAGAACATACACACCTCTTTTTTTAAACTTCTTGCTCTTTTCTTTTAAATATTTTATCCAAAACACTTTGTTTTTTTGGAGTAAAATCCTTTTTAAGCATAACACTTTGAATTTCTAATTGCTTTATTATTTCATCAGCAAGAGTTACTTCATTCTGCTGACTAGCATAATCTATTTCTCTTTTAATATCGTTCATAATCATCAATGCTTTTTCATAATCTTCCTGTTTTTTTGTTAATCCATAATAAGAAATTTTAGGTTCAACTACTCTCATCATTAATTCTGCAATTATCAGGTCTTTACCAGAACGTCTAAGATCTTTTATATTATTTCTCAGCTCACCAGCCATGGTCTTAAGATAATCCAGTTTTTCATCATTCACCATTTCATTTTCCTTAACACCAAATTTTGCAAATTTCTCCAATTCTTCATCTGTAAACTCATGGAATTTTTCTTTAACAGAATCACTATTATTTTTAGAATCAGAATTATTGTCTTTATTTTCAAATATATTGTTAACATCATTCACATTCTCTTTATTATTGATTTGAGAAATATTATTTACAGATTCACTGCTTTTTTTATTGATGTTCGATTCAATGTCATTATCAAAATTCTTAGAATCGCTATGCTCGTTTTTAGAATTATTTGAAGATATCATTATTTGAGAATCCAAAAATCTATCTATTTCCTTAGACATTTCTAAAGGATTCCTTATATTTTTAATTTTCTCAGACAAATCTTTTAATTCAAAAACCAAATTTATCCACATGTAAAAATCATTTTTATTATTATTGACGTGATAATTAAAATTTTCAATAGAACAGCTCTTTAAATAAGAAGATAATTGATGAAGATTTGACAATATTCTTTTATCTATTGTATAGAAATATTTATCCGGAGGACATACAAACGCTGACACATTAACCTCTTTTTTAAAACATCATCGCTTTTAATTAATTATTTTGAGTTGTTGAAACTCTTTTCTTATAATTTTAACTAAATGATTATTTCATACTTTTCATTTTATCTAATAATTCTTTAATCTTCGGATCATCTTTTATTTCCAAATATTTATTAAAATAATTTGCTGCTTCCTCAAACTTCTTCTGAGACTTCATTAATCCGCCAAGATAATATAATGCCTTATAATTTTTCGGATCAAAACTCAATATTTCCTTGTATATTTTTTCTGAAGCATCATAGTTCTTCAATTTATGATATAATAATGCCAAACTAAATAATATGTTTAAATCTTTCGGATTTTTTTTACGCACATCCTCAAGATGTTTGATTTTATCCTCATCGCGTAATTCTGATAATTTTCCCTTTAAAGAATCCCAAGAATCATAGGACTCTTGTTTCTGATTATTCTGACCCTGTTCTTGATTATTGCTTGAGTTTTGATTATTATTCAAAGTACTAACTTTATTTTGATTGCTACTATTTACATCATTTTGATTTATATTATTAACATTATCTTGATTGCTATCAGCTTTTTGATTCTCTGACTTTTTTTCGTCTATTGGCTTATTATTTTTTGCCTTATCCTCTTCTAATATTTTTACATATTCTTCATTATTTTTTGCTGCACGTAATTTATCTGCTAATTCTTTATCATCAAAATTCTTTTCAATCCAATCAGCAATATCATTTCTTTCAGAATTAACATGATGCTTAAAAGTTGGACCTGTAATATTAGGCATTACATCAAGCAATTCCTGGAGACTAGTTACTGAAACACCGTTGTTGAAATTGAGCGCCTTATTGAATTCTACAACTTTCTCATATTTTAAAATCTTTTTTTCTTCCTTCTTTTCAGCACTTTGTTGTTGAGGATTATTTTGCTCAAATGCTTTTCTTGACTCTTCTGCTTTTTTCATTTCTTCTTTTAATGAATTTATATCTATAAGTTTTAACTCCCTCTTCTTAGGTGTTTTTCCAAGTTTTACCCACATCTTTTCTACTCTTGGAACCAATTCTTGAAGATATATCTCTACCATATTAAAATTACCCTGCTTAACCTTGTCTAAAGAAAGTTTTAATTGTAATTTTAAGTCGAAAACATCCTGTTTTAATTCTTCCAATTGTTCTATTTGATATTGTAAATCATCTATTTGTTCATTATACTTGTTATACTTCTCTAATTCCTCATCTGATAATCTTTGAGTGTTGTGAAGCAATGGTCTGAACGACACAAAATAAGGTCTACCCCTATTATATGCAGGATTTTCCACCATTCCAGTACCCACTGATGCCTTAACTAAACCTTGTAAAACTTCAGGACCATACTTTGTTTTTATTCTATCTAGATCTCCTTCGTCTCTTGTTCTCATTTGTATTTCAGTATTTATGTTTGCTTTAATCTGACCAACAAAATCTGCTAGAACCTGGGAGATCATCAATATACCAACACCCCCATTTTCTGAACTCTCTGCATCCTCTCTCTATCTGTAGGAATCCCTCTCCTGAACCTCCAAATTTTGGAAGAAGTCTATGTACCTCATCATAAACGAGCAATAATTTTATTTCAGGTGTTTCTGGAAAGTTCGCATGGAATACCTCTCTTACTGAATTTGCAACAAAAATATCTATATCCTTAGGATCTAATTTATTTAATGCTAATATTTGAATCTCTCCTGGCTTAATATATTTCTTTATATCAATAACCTCTAAAGCATTAGTTATCTGCCTAACATTACCATTAAATGCTCTTGCTTGAGTTGGCTTCATTCCGAATTGAGGATAAAGTTTTAACATGTTTTTATCAGTTCCTTTTCTAAGCATTCCAGACCATTGTGCTGTAGGATCAAAAACTATAACTGCAACATTTTTTAGTAATGCTTCTTCAACTATTACTTGTGCAGCAACAGATTTACCTCCTCCTGTTGCTCCAGCAACAATTGTATGAACCTTGAATTGTTCCAAGTCAAAATATGCCTTATGGTCTGTTTCAGCGATTTTTCCTACAAAAGCGGCCTTTGGCCCTGGTTTTGGAAGTTCTGAAAGTTCAACCTTATTATGATATCTTTTCTTACTTTCAATATACCTCTTTATGAACCAATATGTGATAAGTAAGGTTATTAAGGATAAACCTATCGCAATCCATACCCATATCTTTAAACCCCACAAAATTCTCTCATAAAATGGAAGAACAACACTAAATACGGCACTCGCTCCACTACTTAATCCAAGATAATTCGCCGTAACTCTTAGAATATAATCTCCTGTCGGAAGATTTTGAGGAAGCGATGCGCTCTTTAACAATGAAAAAGATGTTTGAAGATAAACATTAGAATAATCACTCCAAACAGTTTGTCCATCAGAATTCTGTATAGTAAATTGAAGTCCTACAGGATAAAATTGATCAGACAATAAATTGTATAAATCTGTTTTAAACTTAACTTTTTGATTAGAAAATATTTCTCTATCATATATGTCCAACATTATTAATAATGACTCTATTGGAAGTCTATCCTTATCAAGTAACTCTATAGTAATAGGTATTTCTTGTTGCAAATCTCCTTCTATAATTAAAGTGCCATTATATATTCCTGGAGAGCCCTCTCCAAATATAGTTAATGTTAACTGTTCATTAGTATTCGGAGCAATTGCCATTGTCTGCTTATCTAGTTTTATCATATTCACTAAAGTATCGTTACCTTCTATTTTGAATCTTAAATTAGCCACACCTTGCTTATAACTATAGAAAGATATTACTTCTTGTAGAAAGTTTCCTATTAAGAGTTTTCTATTTATTCTAGCAATACTTATAACATAATCTATGCCCTCTATTCTTCTTGGTTGTTCAACTATTGGAACTCTTGGTGCTTCACCTGGACCAACATCAGGACCAAAGTCAGGACCCACATTATCATTATTTCCTGGACCCACTCCTTGACCTGTATTAGGATTAGGAACGGCCTCTATAACTAAAACCATATTATGATAAGTTGTATTGCCCGGTCTTATAGAAACATTACCAACGTATGCCTGATATC
>BPGB01000009.1 GCA_026002815.1 Candidatus Woesearchaeota archaeon
ATGATATAATATTTAATATTCCCGATAATTTTAAAATAGCTACCGGATTACAAAAAGTTTCTAATAAACACTACATTGCTGATAATTTTCAAATGTTGGCTGATTGTCCGGTATTGGCAGCTCCAGACCTTGCTCATAATCATTTTATTTATGAAGGGATTGATTTTAATATTTGGATAAAGGGGTTAGAAAAGCCTGATTGGTCAAGAATTTTAAGTGATTTCTTTTTATTTACACACGAGCAATATGAGATTTTTAAATCTTTTCCTGTAAAGGAATATCATTATTTATTCATCTTTTTGCCTTATAAATATCATCATGGAGTTGAGCATCAAAATTCTACAGTAATTGCAATGGGGCCAAAGTACGATATTTATAAAACAGCTTTTTATAATGAAGTATTAGGGGTTAGTTCTCATGAATTGTTTCATACCTGGAATGTAAAAGCTATTCGCCCAAAAGAAATGTTGCCCTACGATTTTTCTAAAGAAAATTATTCACGCTTAGGATTTGTTTACGAAGGTTTAACTACTTATTATGGTGATTTAATGCTATATCGCTCGCGAGTATTTAACGATCGCGAATATTTCGAAACCTTTAATACTCAATTGCAAAAACACTTTGAAAATTTTGGAAGATATTATCTCTCTGTTGCCGATTCATCGTTTGATACCTGGCTCGATGGTTATGTAGCAGGAATACCTAACAGAAAAGTATCTATATATACCGAAGGGTGCTTAATGGCATTTGCTACCGATGTTTTAATACGAAAATTTTCAGATGATAAATACTCGTTAGATGATGTATGCAGACATTTGTATGAAAATTTTGCACTTAAAAATATTGGCTATACTTATGAAGATTACAAGAGTATTTGCGAACACTATGCAGGCAAACAACTGAATAATTTATTTGATAATTATATTTCTGGTACAGCTGATTATCAGTCTTTGCTAGAAGAATGTTTAGATTATATAGGATTAACCATGAGCATAATGCCCAGCCCGCTTGAACATCAATCACGATTAGGTATAAAAATAATACAAGAGGCTGGTAAAACAACCGTACTCTCTGTTTATCCCGATAGTGCAGCAGATATAGCAGGTATTGCTGTTGGCGATGAAATTAAATCAATAGAGTCGTATTCTATAAATTCAAATTTAGAAGATTGGATAGTTTATTTTAAGCGTTTAAAACAAAAAACTTTAAATCTTAAAGTAAACAGACAAGGCAAAGAAATTGAACTAAACGTAGAATTTTCGGATTCGGTATTTTATAAACGATACAGTTTGCAAAAGAAAGGGCAGGCTAATGTAGAGCAAAAAAAGCATTATACCGAATGGGCTAAAAGAGAGTATTAGCATAGATATAAACATTGTTTTATTAGAATTTTTATAAAATAATTTCGATGAAATTTGCTTTTTTTCAGGAATAGTAATACATTAGCATAAATATTCAGGGATGCCGAAAACTGAAAAGAGTAGGCAAATTTCTTTTAAAATATTTTTATGAGTGAACAAAAACCAGCACAATCAAAAGTTACCATGATTTTATTAGCATTATTTTTAGGTAACTTAGGAATCCACAGACTAATGATGGGATACAGCAACTGGTGGTTACAATTAATTACCCTTGGTGGTTGCGGAATATGGTCTTTAATTGACTTAATCCGTATCATTACAGGAAGCATGAAAATGGCTGACGGAAGAGATTTAATTGGATAATAATTTTACCATTTCCATAAAAAAGGTCGGTTAATTACCGGCCTTTTTTATAATTTATTCTAAATATTTAAAAATGAAGTCAAATTAAAAATATATTGTTTTGAATGTGGCTCTACTATAAACATTTAAAACTGAAATTTGTCTCAAATGTGGAGTAAGGCAGCCATTTATTTCTGAAATGCAAAAGCAGGAGTTACCCAAACAAAAATGTCTGACAGATGGCTAATAACATTTATTCTTCCCTGGTTTGTTGGTTATTTAGGTGCACACCTATTTTATTCCGGACATATATAGGAGTATTGCAGTTATTAACTTTAGGCAGATGGGGTGCTTGGGTAATATAAACATTATTATGCTTATATCAGGAAATTACAAAGACAGCAATGGAATACCGATTAACTATAACTAAAATTATATTTTTATATATTCTTGAGAATTGGATTTACAGTGCTTTTGCGCTATATTCAATTATTGGAATTGTTTTACATCAGTTTTTTGAAATTGACATTTTAATACCTTGCTTGTTTACCACTTTTTTAAATATTCATTGTCCCGGATGTGGAATAACTCATGCATTTATTGAATTACTTTCTTTTAATTTTACAGAAGCGTGGTATTATAATCCATTAATTTTTGCAGTATTTCCTGCAGGTGTATTTTATGTAATAAAAGATTTTAAATCATTTTATGACAAAAAAAACGCTTAGTTTCTATTTGTATTTTGCTACATGTTTCATGCTTCTCAGCTCATGTACATGGATGAGTAATTTAATACCCATATCAGTTGAAGATAAATTAAGTCAGTTAATTGAAACCAGTATTTTAAGCAGTGACAATACAGTTATTAAAAACGATACTATTGATGAGGCAATTTCTCAAATAACTTCCCGACTTTTAAATTCATTAGATAATACTGTTTATAATTATCAGTTTACTTTAATTGATAATGACGATGTAAATGCTTTTACCATACCCGGAGCAAAAATTTTTATTTGCAAAGGATTAATAACTTTTGCAGATAGTCCTGAAGAAGTTGCAGCTGTATTGGCTCACGAAATTGGTCATGCAGAAAAACGCCATGTAGTAAATAAAATTGTAAAAGAATTAGGTATCGGACTAGTATTTTCAATTATTACCGGAGGCGATCCGGGAATAATAACAGAAATAATCCGACTTATTGCATCTACCGGTTTCGATAGAGAACAGGAAAAAGAAGCTGATGAATTTGCATTGCATTTGTTAGAGAAGTCAGGCATACATCCAAAAAACATGGTAAATTTTTTTAAGAAGATAAATGAATTGCACAATGTAAACATGCCTGAAATTTTTATGACGCATCCTGATAGTGATAAGCGCGCAGAAAAAGCAGCAGCCTTTAAACTTTCACCTGATTTTAAAGAACAAACATTCGATATTAACTGGGAATCATTAAAAACTCAAATTAATCAAGTTAAATAGGAATTATAGTCTTGATTATGTTTCAATTTTAAAATTATTTATACATTTGCATCACTTTGGTTTTTGATGTAATATCAAAATTAAAAGGGAATCCGGTGTAAATCCGGAGCTGTACCCGCAGCTGTAAGTTCTGTAAAAGCTTTTCGAATTCTTTTGCCACTGTACACAATAAATGTATGGGAAGGCTTCGAAAAGTAGAACAAGCCAGAAGACCTGCCAAGGTAAAATACAATCAATGCTTTCGGGAAAAAAAGCAGCGATAATGCAGAGTTATTTTATTCTTCGTTATTCGTTTTTATTTCCATGCATTGATTTAAATTATTGTTTAACCATTTAATTTAAATCACATGTTTATGAAAAAAAAATTAATTTCTAAACTACTATTTACAGTTGTATTATTTACAGCAAACTTAAAGATTGCTCAAGCACAATTTTATTTAAAACAAGCAATTATTGCTAATGGAGGAATATTTGAATTTTCAACTCCATATTCAGATAGAGCTACTGTTGGTTCGTATAATCCTTTAACTAATACTTATCAAGTATTTGATACCATTCAGGTAGAATCAGTACAAGATGTTGTAATTGATACCAATTATGCTTATGTAGCGGCTCAAGATAGTATTGTTAAATATAATTTAACTACTTTACAACGCGAAGCTACTGCATATTTCCCTGCAGTTAAAAAATTAGAATTACACGATAATTATTTAATGGTTGGTAAATGGTATGGCACAGGCGATTATTTTGAAGTATTTAATAAATCTAATTTACAATCAATATTTAGTATATCGCAAGTAAATCAAACCGTAAATGGAATGGTTATGTTAGGAGATACTATGTATGTCGCATATAATATTAAAGGAACAATTGATTTATATCCTCCATTTGGGATTTATGCAGATAGTATAGGAAAATTGGCTGCAATACATGTTCCATCTCAAACATTTGTTAGAGATATAATTTTAGGACCAAATGCAGCAGGTGCAGGTAAATCATTTGTATTTAATAATGCTGTTTATACCCTTTGCAATGAAACCAACTATTTATTTAAATATACTCCGTCTAATAATCAAATAGATTCATTTAATATCGGTATTGAAAAGTATATTCAATTACATAATAACATGTTGTATGGAGAATTTGCAAGTGGAATAGGAGTGTACAATTTATCTACAAATACTTTACTTAGCACTCCTTCTTTAAATTTTAACTTTGTTGCGGGAGCTTATGATTTTGTAAATAATCGTTTTTATTTTACAAATACAGATTATTCAACTAATGGAATTTTGTATAGCGTTAACGAAACAAATGGAAATGTTATAGATTCAATTAATGTAGGAATATCATGCGAAGCAATAGCTTTGCAACATTTAATAAATACGGGTGTGGAAAATGATTTTGTTGAAAAATTGAATTTTAATATATATCCAAACCCTGTTATAAACTCTTTAAATATTCAATTATTAGAAGACGCAGAATTAATGGTGTATGACTTTAATGGTAATTTGATTTTAAATGAAAAAATAAATTCTACTTTATACCAAATAAATACAGAAAGATGGCAGAGTGGAATTTATATTTTAAAGATTACAACACAAAACGATGTTCAAACATTTAAAATAATTAAAAATTAAAATAAGTGAAATTTCAAAGGTTTTTAATACTAATTATTTTTAATTATGCATACTATGTTACAAATGCGCAGGATACAATAGTATTAAAAACCTTTGAAATAAATGAATATCGTAAGCAAACACAAGACTTAACCATAAAAATTAATTATACTGATAGTATAACAAAAAAACAATTTTCATCTTCAACCTTAACTGATTTACTTTCACAAAACAGTCAATTATTTATTAAAAACTATGGTCCGGGAAGTTTAGCAACAACTGCTTTTAGAGGTGCTTCTGCTGTGCATACGGCAATTTTATGGAATGGAATAAATATTAATAGCAGTATGAATGGTTTAATAGATTTATCACTCTTGCCTGTATTTATGCTGGATGATATTTCTGTTCAGTACGGTGGTACTACTGCTCTTTGGGGAAGTGGCGCAGTTGCAGGATCTATTCAGTTAAACAATCATTCTTCTTTTAATAAAGGATTTAGTACATCATTAGGAACAAGTTTCGGTAGTTTCGATTCTTATTCGCAATTTGGAAAATTTGCTTATTCAAAAAATAAATTGAGTAGTGCGGTTAAATTTACAAATACTACATCATTAAATAATTTTGATTTTTTTAATACTTCCTTAAAACCATCGGTAAATCAAAAACAATTGCATGCAGCTTTTCAGCAACAAAATATTTTGATTGAAAATATATTAAAGTTTTCAGAAAAATTTTATTATTCACTCAATGCATGGCATCAACAATCACAAAGAGAAATTCCACCTGTTCTATTTCAAGAAAATTTTGGCTCAACTCAAAATGATGTAAATACTCGAATAGTTTCCGAATTAAAGTATTTAAATAAAAATTCAAAATTTATGTTTCGCAATGCTTTATTAAATGAGCAAATTAAATTTTATGATTTTATGGCTGATAAAAATTATAATAATAAAGCATTAAATAGTATTAATGAAGCAGAACATTATTTAAAACTTAACAAACATATTGAAAATCATACCGGTTTAAATTATACCTATCAGCAGGCAAATTCCGAAGGTTATTTAAGCAAGCCAATTTTAAATAGATTATCATTTTTTAATTCATGGAATTTCAGGCTAATTAATTATAGATTATTGTTAAATTTAAGTTACAGAAAAGAATGGATGTTACACCATCAAATTCCTTTCACATACTCTTTAGCAACAACGTTTAATTTAAATGATATATTATCATTTAAAACTAATTCTGCCCGTGTATATCGAATTCCTACATTTAATGATTTATTCTGGAATCCCGGAGGCAATCCTGACTTAAAACCTGAAGATGGTTTTACGCATGAAGGTTCTTTTATTATTTATTTGAAAGATAAATTTACAAACAATTCAATAAAACACACTTCTACTTATTTTACAAGAATTATGAAAAACTGGATTGTATGGTTGCCGGAAAATGCTGTTTGGAAACCGCAAAACCTCATGGAGGTTTGGAGTAGGGGAGTTGAAACTGAAAGCGAATTGAATTTTTCAATACAACCTTTACGATTTATGTTTCTGTTATCAACTTCCTATGTAGTTTCCACTTCAATGAAAGCATTGTATGATGGAGATAATTCGGTTGATAAACAATTAATATATGTTCCGATGTATAGTGGTCAAGGTAATTTCAGAATATTTTATAAAAACATGTATTTAAATTATAATATTTCTTATACAGGTTATCGTTACACAAGTACTGATAATAGCCAGTTTCTAAATCCATACTGGATAAGTAATATATGGTTTGCTAAATCATTACAAATTAAAAAATCTCATTTCGAAATTTCTGCAAGAATAAATAATTTATTTAATGAGAATTATCAAGTTATGTTAAATAGGCCAATGCCATTACGCAATTATCAATTAGTAATTAGATATGATTTTAATTAGGCTATATAAACTTATATCTATTTTTTATTTTGTTTTAACTGCTCATTTACTTTTTGCTCAGTTTCCACCACCCGTTGGGCAATTGGGTAGTACAGCTATTTATAAAGATAGCTCTGTAATTGTAGGTTGGGCTACTCATTGTACTGTTAATGTTGGTTTTCAAAATATTGCTAATACCTCTTTAGGATTAGCTGCTGTTGGAGATAATACTTCTGCATTAGGAGTTGCAGGTTCTAATGGTATAGTTAGTTTAGGTGATGGGGGTGAAGCTATTGTTCAATTTGCACGCCCAATATTTAATGGACCTGGATGGGATTTTGCAGTATTTGAAAATTCATTTAGTGATAGTTTTTTAGAACTTGCATTTGTAGAAGTAAGTTCAGATGGAGTAAATTATTTTAGATTTCCTGCTGTTTCAAATACACAAACTACAACCCAAGTCGGTCCTTTTGACACTTTAGATGCAACTAAAATTAATAATCTTGCAGGAAAATATAGGGCACTCTATGGTACTCCATTTGATTTGGAAGAGTTAGATAATATTGCCGGATTGGATATTAACAATGTAACGCACATAAAAATAATTGATGTGGTTGGCTCCATTCAATCGTCTTATGCCCGCTATGATAGTAATAATAATATCATAAATGACCCATGGCCAACTGAATTTGCTTCATCAGGTTTTGATTTAGATGCTGTTGGAGTAATACATCAATTACCATTAAATGTTGTGTCAACTGAAAATAATTCATACATTCAAATTTATCCAAATCCAATGTTTAAACATCAAACATTGTTCATCAATTTTTATTCATCAACTGATGATAATATTGAATTTGAGCTCGTAGATTTATCAGGTAATATATTACTTCAAAAAAATATTAATGGCCGGGCTAATAATTGGCTTTCAAACGCTATTAACATAAATGGAGATATTAATACGGGTATATACTTTATAAAAATTAAAAATAACTCTCACTGCCTATATAAAAAAATAATTATTGCTGAATGAAATTATCTCCTTTAAAAATAGTTATATTTTTTTTCGTATTTGTATTATTTGCTTGTAGAAAAGATAAGCCTGAGCCGATTACCCAAACTTTTTCTGCAACTTCAAACGAAAATACGGTTTTTGTTGTAAACGAAGGTAACTTTATGTTTGCCAATGCTGCATTATCGCAAATAAATTTAGAAAACGATGAAGTAATTGAAGATATTTATAAATCAATAAATAATCAAAACTTAGGCGATGTTTTACAAAGTGTTTATGAAAATAATAAGTATTATTATTTAATAGTAAATAACAGTTCTAAAATTGAAATTATTGATAAAAATACATTAAGAGCAAAAGCTACCATTACCGGATTAAATTCTCCGCGCTACATGCAAGTAGTATCTAATGCTAAAGCTTATGTTAGCGATTTATATGATAATGCAATTCATATTTTAGATTTAAATTCATTTTCTAAAATCGGAAGTATTTCAATCAATTCTTGGACAGAGCAAATGACATATTTGTTTGGGAAGGTATTTATTACTGCACCTAATAAAGATTATTTATATATAGTTAATGCTGAAAAAGATATTTTAATTGATAGTATTTTATTGCAAAAAAACTGCTATTCTATTTTACAAGATAAAGAAAGTAATATTTGGGTATTGTCTGCCGGAAATTCAAGTACCAATTTATCGGCAAAATTATTCAAGATAAATCCTGTAAATTTTCAAATTATAAGTACGTTTGAATTTGGATCAAATGATACACCAGGAAATTTAAAAATTAATGGAACATTAGATACATTATTTTTTTTAAATAAAGGAGTATGGTATTTACCTATCCATCAATCTTTATCTAATGCAAAAAAAATTATTGCACTTCAAAATTCTAATTATTACGGCTTAGGAATACATCCGCAATCAAGTGAAATATTTGTTGCCGATGCACTCGATTACGTACAAAAAGGTAACGTTTTGAGATATAACTCAAAAGGAGAATTAATAAAATCTTATAAAGTAGGAATTATCCCTTCCGATTTTGTATTCAGATAAATTAATGCTGAATAATTAATTTTTTGGTATTTACACCATTCAGCCCTTTAATTTCAATAAAATAAATACCGCTTTCAATATTACTTACATCTATGTTCATTTCATCTGCAGTGCATATTGTGTTATAGATATTTTTTCCCTTTAAATCATAAATTGAGATTTCTTTTCTAATATAATTATTAAATTTTAATGTTACAACATTATTTGATGGATTAGGATATAATTGAAAAATATTGTCTGTAATAATTTCGTACATATTATTTAAGTTATATCCAATATTGATGTCATCTAAATAAAAATTGTTTCCACCGCCATTTTCAAATACAAAACGTATTCTAAATGGAGTGTTTGCTTGTATGCCGTTCATATTTGTTATAAAATCAGTTTTCCACTGTGTTGCATTCGGAGTAAATGGTGTTGATTGGTCGGGCGCTGTTGATAAATTATTTGCATTTATAGATTTTTTTATTTGCCATGTATTACCGCAATTACTCGTTAAAAAAATATTTAATCGGTCGTTTGATGTGCTGTCTTTTCGTGCATAAGCATATTTAAAACTTACCTGCAAATTTGTTATATTACTAAAATTATAAACAGGACTTATTAATTCATCTTTACTGCCATTTTCAGTAATGGAATGGTTATTTATCCAAACAGATTTATTACCGCTAAAACCAACATTTGAATTTAATTCAAAACCGGCATCATTGTGCGGATTTACTGCAAACCAATTGTTGGTAATTAAATCAGAAAAGCTTTCAAAATTTTCTGCAAAAGGAATAGCGTTTCCTATGTTTGATAATACAGTTATATAAGCTGTTTCATTTTTGGTTAAAGTGTTATTACCATCGCTAACTTGTAATGTTACAGCATACGTTCCCGGTGTTGAATACGTAACAGTAACTGAAGAATCGCTGGAAATGGATGGTGTACCCCCTTGAAAATTCCAGCTTCTGCTTTGTATTCCATGATATGATACATCAGCAAATTTTACTTGTTGCCCCGCGCATATAACCTGTTTATCTGCTACAAAATCGGCTGCACAAAAAAAGTTAGAACCATCTGTTCCGGTTGCCGCCAAATTAGTTGCTGTCCATAAATTATTTCTTCCTGCAATGGGTGAATTTAAACAAGCATGCATTCTGTCTCTTTGTCCATAAGTAAGCATGCGTGCACAATAGGCATAATCCATAAAATTTTGAACATTATCTAAAGTATCATCGCACGATGTACCATTTAAATTACAGGTTTGCCATCCAATTGTATTTGGAGTATCCAAAACATCATCATCAAAATTACAATTGGCTTGTTGCGCAACGGGTAAATAATAAAATCCGGGTACATTGTTTCCGCCCCATATATGTTGCAGGTTAAAATAATGTCCTAATTCATGTGTTAAAACTACCGATTTAAATGGGGTAGAAGTTCCAATGCTACCTAAATAGCTATGTTGAATTACAATTCCATCCCATTGCGGTAATGTATCAGCAGTGCTTGGTAAAAGAGCGTGACCTGCTAATCCTGCCGCTTCTGCACATACATAAATGTTTAAATATTTGGTAGGATCCCAGTGTATTAAACTTTTTACCTGATGATCGCCAATATAAGTGAGTGTAGATGCAATTCTGTTTATACCGCTGTGGCAATTTCCATTAGGGTCTTTTTGTGCCAGTACTAACTCTATTTCACAATCTGCCGCTCTTGGTTTAAAAAAAGGAACGATATCTGTTGTGTCAGGGTTTTGCTTGCGTAAATTTCTATTGGCTACTCTTATTGCATCATATATCTGTGCATTTGAAATATTTTCTGTACCATAATTATGTATAATATGAAATACAACCGGAATTTTATACACAATTGATTTATTGTCTTTTTGAGTTATAAAATTGCGGGTAAACTCATTTAAAAAATTATGATTTTGAATAATCTTATTATTTAGCTCCGGATGGTTTTTAAATATTTCATAATGTAACTCATCAGTTCCGCAAAACTGTTTTTTAACTTCGTTATAATAATTTTGAGCATATATAACAGTATTCAACAATAAGGTGGTTAATAAAAATAAAATAAGCTTTATCATTTCTCTTAAAATTTATTCAATTTAGCTAAAGTAAATAATTAATTCACTAAAAAAAATGCTTATGAAAAAGACAACCTTAGTTATCATGTCAGCATTAGTTGTACTTACAACTAGTTTGCAAAGCTGTATCGGCTCATTTTCACTTACAAAAAAAGTTTATCAATTTAATAAAGGAGTTGGTAATAAATGGATACAAGAACTAGTTTTCTTAGTTTTTTGTGCAATTCCGGTTTATTCTATTGCAGTTTTTGTTGATGCTGTTATTCTTAATTTAATTGAATTCTGGACAGGTTCTAATCCAATGAGCATGAACGAGGGAGATATTGAAATTCAATACAAAAAAGGAATTGACGGTAATACCTATAAATTAACAGCTACTAAAAATAAGTTGCATATTTTACAATTAGAAGGCAAAGGTAAAGGCAATGAAATGGCTTTTGTTTACAATCCCGAAAATACTACCTGGAGCTTTGAGAAAGATGGTACTACAACTGTAATTTCAAAAATTAATTATAATCAATTTGGCGTTGCAGAAAATTATACCATTTATACAGCAGATGGTAGTTTTATAAATGTAGATGCTAATCAAACCAAAGAGCAAGCTGCTGAATTTGTAAAAAACAGTCAATTAGGATTAGCCTTAGCTAAATAACAAACTTTGAAAAATCTTACAAAAGCCCGAAATCAATTTCGGGCTTTGTTGTTTTAAAAAAAAGGAGTATGTTTGCCTAACTTATCAGTCAATGAAACCGCGTATAGTCGTTAACGAACAAGAATTTCAACTTACCATTCAGCGGCTTTGCTATCAGCTTATTGAAAATCATGATAATTTTAATAATACCGTAATTATTGGTTTACAACCTCGTGGTAGTTACTTGGCTAAACGCATTACGGAAGAACTAAAAAAAATAACAGGTAATCAAAACATACCTTGTGGTTTATTGGACGTAACTTTTTATCGTGATGATTTCAGACGTAGAGATGATGTATTAATTCCGCAATCAACCGAAATTGATTTTATAATTGAAAATAAAAATGTTATTCTTATAGATGATGTTTTATTTACCGGCCGCACCATTCGTTCAGGTTTGGATGCTATGCTTGATTTTGGACGTCCTAAATTAGTTGAACTATTAGTATTTATTGACAGAAGATTTAGTCGCCATTTACCTATACAGCCCACTTATGTTGGAAAAACAGTTGATACTGTTACTGAAGAAAAAGTGAAAGTGAGCTGGAAAGAAACCGATGGCGAAGATTGTGTTTACCTTTTTACCTCAAAAGAAAATTAAAAAAAGCATGAGTCAACTCAGCGTAAAACACTTACTAGGAATAAAAGACCTTACAGAACAGGATATTCAATTAATTTTTAAAACAGCTGATAATTTTAAAGATGTAATAAATCGTCCTATAAAAAAAGTTCCATCGCTTAGAGATATTACCATTGCCAATTTATTTTTCGAAAATTCAACACGAACCAAACTTTCATTTGAATTAGCAGAGAAAAGACTTTCTGCCGATACAATAAGTTTTTCAGCTTCAGGTTCTTCTATTTCAAAAGGAGAAACACTTATTGATACTGTTAATAACATTCTTGCCATGAAAGTGGATATGATTGTTATGCGTCATCCAAATCCAGGGGCAGGAGTTTTTTTATCCAAACACGTAAAATCTATAATAATTAATGCCGGAGATGGCGCACACGAACATCCAACACAAGCTTTATTAGATGCATTTTCGATAAGAGAAAAATTGGGTGATGTAAAAGGAAAAAAAGTAGTAATAGTAGGCGATATTTTACATTCACGGGTTGCACTATCCAATATATTTTGTCTCCAAAAATTAGGGGCAGAAGTTATGGTGTGTGGACCAACTACACTTATGCCTCGCTATATATCAAGTCTTGGTGTAAAAGTAGAACATGATTTAGTAAAAGCTTTAAAATGGTGTGATGTGGCAAATATGCTGCGCATACAGTTGGAGCGTCAGGATATTAAATATTTTCCATCATTAAGAGAATACAGCATGCTTTATGGATTAGATAAAAACTTGCTTGACTCATTAAACAAGCCAATTACAATTATGCACCCCGGACCAATAAACAGAGGGGTAGAAATTACCAGTGATGTTGCAGACAGCGAACATTCAATCATCTTAAATCAGGTAGAAAACGGAGTTGCTATTCGAATGGCTGTGCTATACCTTTTAGCCGGTAGAGCAGATAAGCAAGGTTAATTAACTAATTGAACGATTTTATATACCGAAACTACGCAATAGAATTTTTATTTAGTGCAATGGTGTCTTGGTTAATTCCTGTGAAGTGTAGTTGCTATAAGCTAATCGGCAAAATATGCATTTTTTAATGCATATATTTAGAATAAATAGTATTAAGTAATTTAGTTATTAGCCAATGGTTATGATCAAATTTGATGATAAGCCAATAGCCATTAGTTGAATTGATGAACTTAATTTAAGAAATGAATTTTAGAATTTAGAGTTTTGTGTTTTTTAATTTACAATTAATCTCTATCAATCTTAATGAGTTTCAATAATTAATAAATATCAACTTTTACACTAATTTTCATTATCAAAATGATTAATATAAATTTTTTGAAATTTTATTTATATTTGTAGAACGCATAATTGTTTTATGAGCTTCGAAATAGAAAAAAAAGACAAATACACCTTAATTCGGTCAAAAGTCGAAAAATTAGATACTACAGTTTCTCCCTTATTAAAATCAGAGTTAGTTGTTATTAGTAATGATGGAGGAAGAAATATTATAATCGATTTATCCCATACGCGTTATTGCGATTCATCCGGATTAAGTGCCATATTAGTTGGAAATCGTTTATGCAAAAATGCAAATGGCTCTTTTATAGTTTGCGGATTACAGGATTCTGTTAAAAAGCTTATTACTATATCACAGTTAGATACTATTTTAAATATCACTCCAAGCTTTACCGAAGCAGAGGATATGCTGTTTATGGAAGAAGTAGAGCGTGATATTTTAAATGGCGATAACGAAGAATAACACCTTTTGAAAACCAAAACCAAATACTATATGATTAAACGTTTACTTTTTGTTTCTGCTATAACCTTAGGTTTAGCATATACATTACAAGCACAGTGTACAATTGGTTCAGCTATTGCAAGCGCTGATCCGGGTACTATTTTACCGGACTCTGCAACAGGTTTACCGCCTGCATATGCGGGAAATCCAAATGGGTACATTACATCTTTGGATATTAAAACTCTAACAGATACTACTGCAGTTGTTGGTCCTCCGGTAAATCAAACTGTAGCGTTAAAAGTATACAAAATGAAAATTCATAATGTAAAAGTTTACAACCCTATTAATCCAACACAAGAAACAGCTTTGCCAAGTGGATTTACCTATGCAGCAAATGCAGCTGAATGGGTAAATGGAGGTACAGCTCCTAATCTTACTCCTGTTACAGGATGTGTAGCTGTATCTGCAAATCAATCAGCGGTGCAAGGCGCATTAAACGGAGGGCCTGCTAATGATGGTGTTTATCCTTTAAGAATTTATGTAGATATTCAATTTACAGCTCCAACATTATTTATTACTACACCTACCTGGATTTCTTCATCAGCATACTCTGATTTAATGCCCACCAATGAGAAATATCGCCTACGTGTTTTAAATGGTACCTCTATAATAGAAGCAAATAATAACGATTTTAGAGTGGTGGCTAATATCCCCAATCCATTTGCTAACAATACAGAAATATTATTTACTTTACCAACTGAAGGTAATGTAAATTTAAAAGTTTACAATATGTTAGGTAAAGAAGTTTATAATACAACTGTAACAGGAAATACAGGGGATAACAGAATACCGGTTTCAGCTGAAAAATTAACTTCAGGTATTTACTTATACACATTAAGTTTTAACAATACTACCATCACTAAAAAGATGATTGTAGAAAAAAATTAATTCGTAGGGGTAGGGATGAAGTTTGAATTAACCATTTTAGGCGCAAGTTCAGCTACTCCCACATCAAACAGAAATCCAACCGCTCAAGTACTAAATGTGCTTGAGCGGTTTTTTTTTAATAGATTGTGGCGAAGGTACTCAAATGCAATTGCGAAAATTTAAAATTAAGTTTCAGCGCATCAATCATATTTTTATCAGTCATTTACATGGCGATCATTATTTTGGTTTAATGGGTTTATTATCATCCATGCATTTATTAGGACGCCAAAATGAATTACATCTTTATGCACCCGCTCCACTAAAAGAAATTATTGATATTCAATTAAAATATTCAGATACTATTTTGAATTATCCCCTTGTATTTCATCCATTAAATTTTGATTCAAAAAAAATTTTATTTGAAGATGATTTAGTTAAAGTATCATCATTCCCATTATTTCATAGAATACCCACCTGCGGTTTTTTATTTGAAGAAAAACCAAAAAATAAAAGTATTATAAAAGAAAAAATTAAAGAATATCAAATTAGCTTGGCAGCCATTCAAAGTATTAGAGAAGGAAATGATTTTGTAACAAATAATGGCCAAATAATTCCTAATAGCGAATTAACTTATCCTCAAGCACATTTAAGAAAATACGCATATTGTTCGGATACACGATACAATGAAAAATTACTCGAATATGTTTCAAATGTAGATTTATTGTATCACGAAGCTACTTTTTTACATGAACTGCAAAATAGAGCAGAAATCACCTTTCATTCAACTGCTAAAGAAGCCGGTATATTTGCATCTAAAGCCAATGCTAAACAATTAATTATTGGTCATTTTTCTGCACGCTACCCCGATTTAAATCTGCTTTTAGCTGAAGCAATCAATTATTTTCCAAACACATTGTTGGCTCAAGAAGGTCAATCTTATCTTATCCATTCGAATAGAATTTAAAATTAAATTTTGATAAAAATCATTGATTTATTAAAAAGCTATTTATATGTTTGTAAAATAATTTAGAATTTGTCTAAATAAATATAAGTTATGATTTCATTAGCCATTGCCGAGCCACATTATTTAATTGTAGAGGGTTTAAAGTCAATTACATCAGCCGTAAATTTTATTCATTTATGCGGTATTGCAAGTGATAAACCTGAATTAGATAATATAATCAGAACACATAAACCAAAAGTGTTAATTATGGATTATGCCTGCGATTCATTTTCAATTGAAGATATAAAAATGGTTAATTATTTATCACCGGATACTAAAATTCTGGCACTTACTCATCATGTTTCTCAAAGTACCATAAATTTGGCTTTAAAATCCGGTGTATGTAGCCATGTTTTAAAAGATTGTGGCAAAGATGAAATTATTGAAGCAATAGAGGCAACATCAAAAAAGCAAAGTTTTTATTGTTCTAAAGTTTTAGATACCTTAACAGCTAAAGAAGGAGAGGTTAAAAAAGATTCTACTCAATTTTCTCGAGCAGTATGTGATGGATTAAACATATCAGAAAGAGAAATTGAAATTATTAGAATGATAGCCGAAGGTTATTCAAACAAAGAAATTGCTGATAAGTTATTTTTAAGTACGCATACCGTAAATACACACCGCAAAAACATAATGAGCAAATTGGGTGTTAATAATACTGCAGGTATTGTATTGTTTGCAGTTAAAGAAAATATAATTAGCCCTAATAAGTTTTTATTTTCTGCCAGTTAACCTTTTTTAACTCATTAAAAAATAATTAATAGCAAATACAGCTTTGCTAATAAATTATTTTTGTATTTAAAATATATAAATTATTGTGGAAGTTCCTGTATTATCTCCCTTAAAAAGGTTATTTAGATTAATTAAAGCTGAAAAAAAAGATGTTTATTATTTATATGGATATGCAATAATAGCCGGATTTATTAATTTATCGCTTCCATTAGGTATTCAGGCTATTATTGGGCTTGTAACAGCCGGGCAATCTTCAACTTCATTAGTGGTATTAATTTCGTTTGTATTAATTGGTATTTTGATTGCGGGTGTTTTACAGCTAATGCAGTTTTCATTAGTTGAATATTTGCAACAGCGTATCTTTACAAATGCAGCACTTGAATTTGCATACAGAATACCAAGAGTTAAAATGGAAGCGGTATTACGCATACACACTCCCGAATTAATGAATCGATTTTTTGATACGCTTACTATTCAAAAAGGTTTATCGAAAATATTAATGGAAATTTCAACCGCATCCTTACAAATTTTATTTGGTTTATTACTTCTTTCGTTTTATCACCCATTCTTTATTTTCCTTGGAATGTTTTTTATCCTGGTGCTAGCATTTATAATTCGAATTACGGCACCTGTAGGATTACAAACTAGTTTAAAAGAATCAAAACACAAGTATCGCGTTGTTCATATTTTAGAAGAAATTGCCCGTACATTACAAACATTAAAATTAATAGGCAAAACAGACCTTCCTGAAAAAAATGTTGATAGAGAAGTTAGTCAATATCTAAATGCAAGAACCAAACACTTTAAAATACTTCTTATACAAATGGGAAGTTTTATTGGCTTTAAATTTTTAGTTACCGGTGCTTTATTAATATTAGGGTCTGTTTTATTAATCGATAGACAAATTAATATTGGTCAATTTGTTGCAGCAGAAATAATAATAATTATTATACTAAATGCAGTTGAAAAACTAATTAACAGTTTAGATATAATTTACGATGTACTTACGGCTTTAGAAAAAGTGGGGGGAGTAACAGATTTACCCTTAGAAATAAATAAAGGAATAAACATTAATAAAGAAAATAATCTTGGACCTTTTGAAATTAAAATTGACCATTTAAACTACCGCTTTCCGGATAATAATGAACAAGTATTGTATAATATAAATTATAAATTCGAATCAGGTAAAAAATATTGTTTAAGCGGTTTTAACGGCTCCGGTAAAAATACATTTATTAATGTTATTACAGGTTTATATGAAAATTACACCGGAAGTATTCGATATAATGGATTTTCATTACGCGACTTGGATATGGAAGAACTTAGATTATCTATTGGTGATAATTTAATTTACGAAGATATTTTTGAAGGCACCATATTTGAAAATGTGGCCGTAAATAGACCCGGTATTTCAAGAAAAGATGTATATGATTGTTTAACTCTTGTTGGACTAAACGATTTTGTTGCTCAGCAAAAAGAGGGTATCAATTCCTTGCTAATTGCAGGAGCAAAAGGTCTTCCGGGAAGTATTGCTCAAAAATTAATAATGGCTCGCTGTATTGCACGTAAACCCAGATTATTGATAATAAACGAAGGAAGCATTAAACTTATACCAACAGAAAAGGCGCAATTAATACGTGAGTTATTTAAGTTAGAAGCTACAATAATTTTTGTTTCAAATGAAAAAGAAATTATGCAATTATGTGATGAAACTATTTTATTGAAAAATGGTGAAATAATTATTTCAGGCAAATACGATAACATTCAATCCAATGAATTCTTAAAACAAATTATAGAATATAAAAATGCTTAATATATCGGATAATAAAATACCTGATAATGTAATTAAAAATGTAGGCTACATTTCGATAGAAAAGGCGAAATCACCTACTGTTTTAACTAAGTTTTCAAGGGTTTTATATACCATAATGGTAATAATATTTTTAATGCTCTTTTTACCATGGACACAAAATATTCGTTCAAATGGTGTTGTAACATCGTTTTTGCCCGAAGATAGACCACAAACAGTTAATACCATTATTCCCGGTAAAATTGAAAAATGGTATGTTCAAGAAGGTCAATATGTAAATAAAGGTGATACAATTATTCATTTATCAGAAGTTAAAGATAGTTATTTCGACCCCCAACTCTTAAATCGTTCGCAAGAGCAAGTGGCAGCTAAAGAACAATCCTTAAAATCTACACGTAATAAAGCAGATGCATTATTAAAACAAATAAATGCATTAGAGCAAGCAAATGTTTTAAGTATCGAAAAAGCAAAAAATAAATTACGTCAAGCAGAATTAAAAGTTCAAAGTGATAGTATGGATATGTTGGCAGCTAAAGTTGATCAATCTATTGCTAAAGAACAATTAGAACGTCAACAAGCATTATTTGAAAAAGGATTAAAATCTTTAACCGAATTAGAACAAAGAAAAATCAAATATCAAGATGCTACTGCAAAAGCTATTTCAGCAGAAAATAAATTTTTAGCTTCCAAAAATGAGTTGCTAAATGCACGAATTGAGCTTAACTCAATACAAGCAGATTATACCGATAAAATTGCCAAAGCCCAATCTGATTATAATTCAACACTGGCTTATGCATTTGACACCGAAGGAGCTATTGCAAAAATGAAAAACGATTTAGCCAATTATACCATTAGAAGTGGCAACTATTATATATTGGCTCCAAAATCAGGATATGTAATAAAAGCACTCAAAGCAGGTATTGGAGAAATAATTAAAGAAGGAGAAGCGGTTGTAACTATTGTTGATAAAAATTCGGTTAATGCGGTAGAACTCTATGTTAAAACAATGGATGTTCCATTATTGCATAAAGGAGCTAAAGTACGTTTGCAATTCGATGGTTGGCCGGCTTTAGTATTTTCAGGATGGCCCGGTAGTTCTTTCGGTACATTTGGAGGCATAATTCAGGTAGTGGATTATGTAAGTACAAATGGTGGCAAATATCGAATATTAGTAACTCCCGACCCGGATGATATTCCTTGGCCTGAACAATTAAGAATTGGCGGTGGAGTTTACGGATGGGCTTTATTAAATGATGTGCCAATTTGGTACGAAATATGGCGACAGCTCAATGGTTTCCCTCCTGACTGGTTAGGTGAAAATGAAGCTGATACCAAAGTTGAAAAATCTATAAAAGAAGTTGATAAAAAAGCTGAATTCTAATGCGTTTAAAAGATTTTATACTTATCATTTCAGCAGCATTTTTTACAAAAGGTTTTTCCCAGTCTGATTCCACATTAAGCCTGATAAATTTATATAAAATCGTACTTGCTAATCATCCTGTAGCAGCCCAGGCCGGAATTACGGGAGATATGGGTAAAGCATTGCTTTTATCAGCTAGAGGAAATTTCGATCCCGTAATGCAAGCTGAATATCGC
Source organism: Candidatus Woesearchaeota archaeon (assembly GCA_026002815.1). Lineage (GTDB taxonomy): Archaea > Nanobdellota > Nanobdellia > Woesearchaeales > UBA9642 > UBA9642. Next base: position 19,934 of record BPGB01000009.1, read on the forward strand.
GATAAAGCATTTGACGGTAAAAATTATTATAAGGCACTTTTGAGTGAATTTAAAATCCCAACTCGATTAGGAATTGACTTTAAAGCTGCTTATGAATTAAATGATGGGGCACGATTAAATCCCGAAAATTATACACCTAATCAGGGTTTGGTAATGGCTGGAGTGAGTATTCCTATTGGACAGGGTTTTTGGACAGATAAGCGGAGAAATGCTTTACGCCAGGCAAAAGCAATTGCTGAAATGAATAATGCAGAACAAATTCAAGTGCTTAACGATTTATTGTTGGAAGTAGCAACTGATTACTATGAATGGTATTTCAGATATTATGCATTTGAACGAGTTGATGAAGGATATAACTTAGCATTAGAACGATTAAATTTTGTAAAGGAGCGAATCAATTTTGGGGATTTAGCAGCTATTGATTCTGTTGAAGCATCTATAGAAGTTCAACAGCGTTTTATTCATCGCATACAAGCAGGAATTAATTTGGTAAATGCAACACTAAATCTTTCTAATCATATTTGGGGCGAAAATAATCAACCGGCATTTTTATCTCCTGATATAAAACCACAACCACTAAATACAGATAGCATTTTTATTTCCATCCCTAATCCTGAAAACCTTGTGCAGACTGCATTAACTAATCATCCTAAATTAGTATTTTATCGTGCAAAAATTAAACAAATGGATGCTGATAGAAGATACAAAGCAGATTTGCTAAAACCTAATTTGCGCATAGATTATAATTTTCTTCAAGAGACGATGGTAGTCAATGATTTTAATACCATTAATCCTGATTACAGGGCTAATTACAAAGTGGGCCTAGTATTTAAATATCCATTGCTATTAAGAAAAGAAAGAGGAGATTTAAAATTGGCTAAATTGAAATTATCGGATGCAGAATTTGAATTAACACAACAAACCAGAGAGTTGGAAAATAAAATACGAGCTTCCAGCAATGAATTTAGCAACATGCCCGAATTGCTGAATGTACAAAAAGAACTGGTTGATAATTATTTTATACTTCGTAATGGAGAACAAGAGCGTTTTAAAAATGGAGAAAGTTCTTTATTGATAATTAACATTAGGGAACGTAGTTTAATTGAATCGCAAATTAAATATATTGAGCAAAGTGTTAAAGCGGCTCTTGCAAGAGAAAAACTACTTTGGAGTGCAGGTTTGTTAAGCTCACTTCAAAAATAAATTTAATAAATTCTAAATCTCTACTACTCTAAATTTTAAAAATCATAATTCTTAATTCAGAAATATTTTAAATCTTGCTTTGCCAATGGCATACTGCTAAATAACTACTTGCCAAAGGCAACTAATTAGTATCGCCTAAATCAGACTCATTAATTGTGCACAAATCCATGCTCCATAGGTTCCTAATGCATATCCAAATACAGCAAGCAATACACCTACTGCAGCTAACGAAGGATGAAATGCCGATGCAACAATTGGGGCTGATGCGGCTCCTCCAACGTTAGCTTGGCTTCCAACGGCTAAAAAGAAGAATGGTGCTTTTATAATTTTTGCAATAATTATCATTATGGCAGCATGTATTATCATCCAAATTAAACCTAATAAAAATAATCCCGGATTAGAGCCAATGGCAGTTATATCCATTTTCATTCCTATTGAAGCAACTAATACATATAATAATACACTACCTATTTTTGAAGCTCCTACACCTTCTAATGCTCTTATTTTTGTATTGAAAGATAATACCAAACCTAAAGTAGTAGCGATTACTACAATCCAAAAAAAGTCAGATGTAAAGCTGAATTGCTCTAGTTGAGGTGCATGCTCTTTAATGTAAGGAGTTATATAATCTGCACCTAAATGAGATATACCGGTTGCAATAAAACCAACAGATAACACAATTATCATATCAGTTAATGTTGGAACTTTGATTACTGATAATTGATAATTTTCAATCCGTTTTTTTACTTCTTCAATACTACTCGAATCAGCTTTAAGCCAACTATCAATTTTATTGGCTATACCTGCTCCGTATAATAATACTGCCATCCAGATATTGGCTACAATTACATCTACGGCTATCATCATCGAAAATAATTTATCACTGGGCTGAAAAACTTCTTTCATAGCTGTTTGATTAGCCCCACCGCCTATCCAGCTTCCGGCAATAGTTGCCATCCCTCTCCATATTTCGTCAGCACCACTGCCTTCAACAATAGATGGTGCAATAGTTTTGGTAATTAATATTGCTAAAGGTCCACCCAATATAATTCCTGTTGTACCTGCCAAAAACATAATAATAGCTTTTGGACCAAGTCGCATGATACCTTTCATATCGATACTAATACATAACAACACCAAACTGGCTGGTAATAAGTAGCGTGATGCCACTTTGTATAAACCTGATTGCTCTCCGGAAATAATTCCTAATGAGTTAAATATTGAAGGTAAGAAATAGCATAAAAGTAAGGAGGGAACATATTTGTAAAACTTTTGCCAAAAAGGATGTGAACTGTTTGAGGTAGAAAAAACAAATGCGAGAATAGCAAATAAAATTCCTAATACTACAGCATCATTGGTTATTAATGGTGTATGCATAATTTAGTTTTAAATGAAGGTAATAATTAATTTTTATTTACCAGTTGTTCTCCAAATTTATTTATATCTACTCCATCAAAATTTCCTGAGCTCATCAATAATAGAACAGAATTTTTCCACGATTTATTTTCCAGATAATTTATCAATTCTTGTGAGTTAGTATAAACTTTTAAGTTTTGATTATTAAATGCTTTTTTCACTTGTTCTTCAGAAATTGGTTTTAATTTTTTATGAGCAATGGTATGCGGATTATAATATACAATTGCTTCATCAGCTGTGTTCATGCTACCATTATATTCATTCAAAAAGTTTTCGTTTAAACTGCTAAAGGTGTGTAACTCCATACAAGCAATAATTTTTCTATCCGGAAATTGTTGTTTAACGGCAGCTGTAGTAGCTTTTAGTTTTGACGGTGAATGAGCAAAATCTTTATACACAGCAAAATGTTTATTGCCTGCAACAAATTCTAATCGTTTGGCAGCGCCTTTAAAACTTTGTATGGCATTATAAAAATCTTTTTCTGTTACTCCTAATGTATTGCACACAATACTTGCGGCTTCAAGATTCATTAAATTATGATTACCAAATATTTTTAACGGAATTTTTTCATTTCTTGAATTAATTAAAAATGTAATTCCGTTTATAATTTCATGCTTTGGAATGCCATATGCAATTTTTTTTATGGCATTATTTTTCGATTTATTAACGGTTGATACCAACACTTCATCGTTTTCGCAATAAGCTAAAGTTCCATTATCTTCTATTAAATCAATAAATTTTTCAAACTGTTCTACATAATTTTTAAAGGTTGGAAATACATTAATATGATCCCAGGCAATACCGCTTATTACGGCAATATTAGGATGGTATAAATGAAATTTTGGCCTTCTGTCAATGGGCGATGCCAAATATTCGTCACCTTCAATTACTGCAATTTTGGCTTCGTGCGATAATTTAACCATAGTATCAAAACCTTCGAGTTGGGCACCTACCAAATAATCGCAATCTATATTGCATTGTTTTAGAACATGTAATATCATGGAGGTAATGGTAGTTTTGCCATGGCTTCCGCCAATTACAACACGGATTTTGTTTTTGGTTTGCTCATATATGTATTCAGGATATGAATAAATTTTTAATCCTAAATCCTGCGCTTTAATTAATTCAGGATTATCGTTGCGAGCGTGCATTCCTAAAATAACAGCATCTATATCAGAAGTAATTCTGTTTTCGTCCCAACCTATTGTTTCAGGTAAAAGTCCTTTAGCTGCTAATCTTGATTTTGAAGGTTCAAAAATTTCATCATCTGAACCTGTAACATGATACCCTTTTGAATGTAATGCTAAAGCTAAATTATGCATGGCGCTTCCGCCTATTGCTATTAAATGAATGCGCATAGCTTAAAAATTTATTTCAAATGTATTGAACTACCCAGAATTACCTTAAATCGGTTTTCTAAACTTATTAATATACAGGTGTGAATTATGGAATGGTCGTAATAGATATTAATTAAAACTTATAGAGATTGATAGAGAATTATTGAAATGATAAAATTCTAAACTCTAGATTCGAAAATTCATTCATTCATTCATTAAATTCATCAAATCAACTAATAGCTATTTTAATAAATAGCTGATAAACTAAATAGTTATTTCATTTCGAAGTTGTTTAAAATAATTGGCAGAATAAGTTAATCTAGAGCCATACCAAGAAAACATTTCTCCATCTACCAATTTAACAATAGCATTTGGGCAAATGCTTTTAAAATAAGCAACGTGTTTTTCTTTAAAAGGAAATGGTTCTGATGACAAAAGTATTAATTCAGGATTGGCTATTTTGAGTTGCTCTTCTGTGATTTCAGGATAGCGTTCCATGTTTTTAAATACATTATCAAATTTACACAGCTCAAGCATGGAATGTATAAACGTATTATTGCCTGCTGCCATTATTGGATTGTACCAGATAAAATAAGCTGTTTTTAAAGTTTTTTGTTCAACAATACTTTTTTCAAATCTTGAAAATTCTTGTTTAATTAAATTTATTATTTCTTTAGCTTTAGGGCTTGCATCGGTAATTTTGCCAATTGCTTCAATCATGTTTAAAGCATCGTCCAGTGAGTAAATATCGCTTATCCAAACCGGAAAATATTTTTGCAGCTCCTCAATATCTTCTTTGATATTTTCTTCTTTGTTGGCAATAATTAAGTCAGGGTTTAAGGCTTTTATTTTTTCAATATTCAGTTTTTTTGTACCGCCTATTCTTTCTTTTTCCCTAAACCATTTTTCGGGATGAATACAAAATTTAGTTATCCCAATTACTTCATCATTTAATCCTAAATCAAATAACAATTCGGTTTGCGAGGGAACAACAGAAATTATCTTTTTGGGTATTTCAAAAAGTTTAATAATATTTCCGTTTTGGTCGGTAAATTGCATTTAGATTTTATTAGAGTGATTAAAATTAGCGAATATTCCATTTGAGGTATAATTATATATTGTTTTTTATGCTACATTAGCATTGTATGATTATAATTATTGATTATGGTTGCGGTAATTTAGGTTCCATCCAAAATATGATAAAAAAAATAGGAGGGGTATCTAAAATTACATCCAATCTTAAAGAAATAGATAATGCAGAAAAATTAATTTTACCCGGTGTTGGCGCATTTGATACCGGCATTAAAAATTTGCATGATAGAGGTATTTGGGATATTTTAAATAAAAAAGCTCTATCTGATAAAACTCCAATTTTGGGTATATGTTTAGGAATGCAATTAATGACCAAATCAAGTGAAGAAGGAATTTTAAAAGGTTTAGCTTGGATTGATGCAGAAACTAAAAAATTTAATTTTGAATATATTCCTGAAAAAAGAAAAATACCCAATATGGGATGGAATTATATCAAGCTTAAAAAAGATAGTATTTTATTTAATAATATGTATGAAAATCCCAAGTTTTACTTTGTTCATTCATATTATGTAAAATGTAATATATCGCAAGATGTTCTTGCTACAGCTGAGTATGGTTTTGAGTATGACTGTGCATTCCAAAATGAAAACATTTTTGGAGTACAATTTCATCCCGAAAAGAGCCATAAATATGGTATGAGGCTCTTAGAAAATTTTGTTGCTTTATAATTTATGATTCAGTTACCCCGAGTAATTCCGGTTTTATTACTTAAAAATGCCGGTTTGGTAAAAACAAAAAAATTTAAAGAAGCCAAATATGTTGGCGATCCTATAAATGCCGTAAAAATCTTTAATGAAAAAGAAGTTGATGAATTAATATTTTTAGATATAACTGCCAGTAAAGAGAAAAAAAAGCCTAATTTGAAACTACTTGATGAAATTGCGACAGAATGTTTTATGCCATTATGTTACGGTGGTGGTATAAAAACTATTGAAGATATTAAAAGTATAATAAATGCAGGAGTAGAAAAAGTAGCTTTAAATTCAATAGCTATTGAAAATCCATTATTTGTAAAGCAAGCATCTGATATTTTTGGTAGTTCTACAATAGTTGTTTCAATTGATATTAAAAAAAAATTCTGGGGCAAAAAAAGTATTTATACATACTCAGGAACACAATCAACCGGAATGGATCCATTAAAATTTGCTCATCAAATGCAGAAAAACGGAGCAGGTGAATTGCTTGTTAATTCAATAGATAATGATGGAATGATGCAGGGGTATGATTATGAGTTAATCAAGCAAATATCTAAAGAGGTTGATATTCCTGTTATTGCATGCGGAGGTGCCGGAAATTTAAGCCATTTAAAAGAAGCTTATAATGCAGGAGCTTCAGCTTTAGCTGCCGGAAGTATGTTTGTATTTCATGGTCAACACAGAGCAGTGCTAATAAATTACCCTTCGCAAAAAGAGTTACAAGAAATATTTAAAAAATAAAGCCAGAGTTGACTCTGGCCTTCTGATTTATTTTTTTGCAGGACACGTGTTTAGCCCAACCAAAGTATATAGCGGGCAAAAGCCTATTGCAGCTGTTAAGGTAAATACTACAGCTAACACTACAAGAATAATTCCCAGTGTACCTTGAACAATTCCTCCAAAATATAAACCTGCTAATATTGCAGCTAATACTATTCGGATTATTCTATCCATGTTTCCAACATTTTTTTTCATAAAATAATTTTTAAGTGTTTATCAATTTAACAAACCAAACAATTAAACTTATAATGGCAATACATATTAAACATACCAATAGAAGTTTAACAACTTTGTTTTTCATAATACAAAGATATTAATTGTATATACACGAAATATGATTTGTGTCACATTTAAAATTGATTTTAGTCAGTTATTAATAACTAAAATAATAATTAAATAAAGCCTATTCTATTTAACTAATTTTTATTTTTGAAACATGACACCCGAACAAGCAAAACATCGAATAGAAGAGTTATCTAAACAAATAGAAGAACATAACTTTCGTTATTATCAATTAGCTCAACCAACTATTAGTGATTATGAATTTGATATGCTTTTGGAAGAGTTGATTCAACTTGAAAAAGAGTTTCCTCAATTTTTATCTCCTGAATCTCCCTCACAAAGAGTAGGCGGTACTATTACTAAAGAATTTAAAACCGTAAAACATAAATATCCAATGCTATCGCTGGGCAATACATACAGCGAAGGCGAATTAAGAGAATTTGACGAACGGATAAAAAAAGCCTTAAACGAAAATTATGAATATGTGTGCGAATTAAAATACGATGGTGTAGCAATTGGTTTAACTTATGAAAATGGTAAACTAAAACAAGCTGTAACAAGAGGCGATGGCGAAAAAGGCGATGATGTTACTGCTAATGTAAAAACTATAAAAAGCATTCCCCTAAAATTAAGAGGCAACAATTATCCGCAAGAGTTTGAAATACGTGGTGAAATATTTATGCCCCGCAGTGTTTTTGATGAAATAAATAAAGAACGCGAAGAAATTGGCGATGCACCATTAGCAAATCCCCGTAATGCAGCAGCAGGTACTTTAAAAATACAAGACTCAAGCATAGTGGCCAAACGAAAATTAGATTGTTATTTATATTTTGTATTAGGCGAAAATTTGCCCTTTCAAAATCACTACGATAATTTAAATGCTGCTAAGGAATGGGGATTTAAAGTACCCGAATCAGTTACTAAAGTAAATTCTATTGAGGAAGTTTTTAAATTTATAAAAACTTGGGAACAAAAACGTTTTTCATTACCATTTGATACCGATGGTGTGGTGATTAAGATTAATAGCTATGAGCAGCAACAAATTTTGGGATTTACTGCCAAATCACCGCGTTGGGCTATTGCCTACAAATATAAAGCCGCTCAAGCTATAACAATTCTTGAGTCAATATCATATCAGGTGGGCAGAACAGGGGCGGTAACTCCGGTTGCCAATTTAAAACCGGTATTATTAGCGGGAACCACTGTAAAACGTGCTTCTTTACACAATGCAGACATTATTGAAAAATTAGATGTTCGGGTTGGTGATACTGTATTTGTAGAAAAAGGTGGTGAAATTATTCCAAAAATTACCGGAGTAGATAAATCAAAGCGCGATTTATTTTCTCAAAAAACAGAATTTATTAAACATTGTCCGGAGTGCAATGCAGAACTAATTCGTCCGGAGGGAATGGCTCAACATTTTTGTCCTAATGAAAATGGATGTCCACCTCAAATTAAAGGTAAAATAGCACATTTCACCTCACGAAAAGCAATGGCTATCGAATCCTTAGGAGAAGAAACTATTGAACAATTATTTGATGCAGGCCTCATTTATAATATTGCAGATATATACGATTTAAAAAAAGAACAGCTTTTGCCTTTAGAGCGCATGGCTGAAAAATCAGCTCAAAATCTTATTGATGGTATTGAGCAAAGTAAAAAAGTTCCATTTGAACGTGTATTATTTGCAATTGGTATTCGTCATATTGGAGAAACTACTGCCAAAAAACTGGCTTATTATTTTAAAAATATAGATGCACTAAAATCTGCTACCAAAGTACAATTACTTGAAGTAGGGGATATAGGTGAAATTATTGCACAATCAATTACAGATTATTTTAAAAATCCACAAAATCATGAAATAATTGAACGACTAAAAAAGGCCGGATTACAATTTGAGTTGTCAAAAGAGCAATTAGCAAATACAACAGATAAGCTGAAAGGACTTACATTTGTAATTTCAGGAGTTTTTAATAAAATTTCGCGCGATGATTTAAAAAAGTTGATTGAACTAAATGGAGGTAAAAATACAGGATCAATTTCAGGAAAAACATCTTATCTTGTAGCGGGTGAAAACATGGGACCTGAAAAATTAAAAAAAGCACAATCTTTAGGAGTTAAAATAATTTCTGAAGACCAATTTTTTGAGCTGTTAAAATGAGTTTTATTAGTAACTGGAGAATTAAAGCAGGAAAATATTTTCTGAATAAAATGCTACCGCTGGTGCAACGGAAAAAACATTTCGAATCGTTTGCCAAAGCAAAAACGGTAGGTATTTTATTTAATGCCACCGATAAGGAAGAATTTGAATTAGTAAAACGATACGTTCGTTATTTAAAAGATTGCGATAAAAAAGTAAAAGCACTCGGATTTTTTAATACCGATAAAGTTCCTGAGCTAACTTATACTAAGCTGGAATGGGATTTTTTTACCATTAAAGATTTATCATGGAATTATATTCCCAATAAAAATTTTATAGAAAACTTTATAAACGAAGAATACGATATTTTAATTGATATGAATGTGCATCATGATTTTCCTTTGTACTACATATCATCTTTATCAAAAGCTCATTTTAAAATAGGTCAGTATAATGCCAATGCTGATTACGATTTAATGATAGAAATGCCGGATAATAAAGGCCTGAAATTTTATTTACGCAGTATAGACCAATATATTCAATTATTAAACTCAGATAAAAATGCAACAGCTTAAAGGAACAGGCGTAGCTTTAGTTACGCCATTTAATGCAAAACACGAAGTAGATTACGAAGCACTCACTCGCCTTGTTAAACATGTAACAGACGGTGGTGTTAATTACTTAGTAGTTATGGGTACTACCGGAGAAAGTGTAACACTAAACAAGGAAGAAAAGAAAAAAATAATAGCTCATGTAATGTCTGTTAATGCAGGTAAATTACCAATTGTATTAGGAATTGGAGGTAATAATACAAGCGAAATTTTAGAAACCATTGCTCATACAGACTTTACAGGTATTACTGCCATACTTTCAGTTTCGCCATATTATAATAAACCAACTCAGGAAGGTATTTATCAGCATTATATTAAAATTGCTGATGCCTGCCCGGTACCTGTTATTTTATATAATGTTCCCGGAAGAACTTCATCCAATATATTACCGGAAACTACATTACGTTTATCAAAACATAAAAACATAATTGGAATAAAAGAAGCATCAGGAAGTGTAGAACAAGTAATGAAAATAATTAATAAAAAAACGGATGATTTTATGGTAATCAGTGGCGATGATGCTTTAACACTTCCTTTTATGGCAGTTGGAGCTGTAGGTGTAATTTCCGTGGTAGCTAATTCTAATCCAAAAACATTTACCGAAATGGTAAATCATTGTTTAAACGCTGATTTTATTGCAGCAAAAAAACTTCATTATGAATTATTGGAAATAATTGATTTATTGTTTATAGAAGGTAACCCCGGAGGTGTAAAAGCCGCTTTAAAAGCATTAGGCATTATGGAAGATTATGTAAGGTTACCATTGGTTAATGTGAGTGATGCAACTTATAATAAGTTGGCAGTATTAATGAATAAATAAAAATTCGTATATTTTTTTTTAAAAAATAAGATAATTTAATCGTACAAAGCAGATTGATGTTATCTAATTAATTTCTTCAAAGAATTAAATTTAAATAAACCTAAATTATACAGAAATGTATAATTTAGGTTTATTAATTTGAGAATAACTCTTATTTTAGTTGCATTAATTTCCCGCCTCCATATATTTAATATCATGAAAAAATTTTTATTACCAATCGTATTATTTATTTTATTATTTAGTTCATGTGCCACAAAAACTAATGAAAAAGAACTTTCAGATACTAATTTGATAGATGCAGGAAATGATACAATACTATTGGCTTTTAACGAACGTATAAAAAAAAATCCAAACGACCCTGAGGTTTATCACGAACGTGCATTGTATTATTTCGAACAAAAAAATGATATAGAACAAGCTTTTGCAGATATGCGCAGAGTATTTACTATTGATACTACTACTTCAAAATACTTTGTAACACTTGCTGATTTATATCTGGCAAAAGGTATGTCAGGTAATGTAAAAGCCTCCTTAAATAAAGCAATAGAAACAGATCCTAAAAACATTATTGCTTATACCAAGTTGGCTGAACTAAATTTGTATATAAAAGATTATAATGCATGTTTAAAAGCGGCTGATGATGTGTTGAAAATTGATATATATAATCCGAGAGCATATTTTATAAAAGGTATGGCTTTTAAAGAGCTTGGCGACACGGCAAAAGCTGTTTCAAGTTTTCAAACCGTTGTTGAACAAGATCCGGAATATTATAATGCTTATATACAATTAGGTTTACTTTATTCTGCCATTAAAAATCCTTTGGCATTAGATTATTTAAATAATGCTTTAAATCTTCAGCCACAAAGTATAGAAGCATACTATGCAATTGCCATGTTTTTTCAAGAAACCGGAAATACCAATAAAGCTATAGAAGTTTATAATACTATTTTAAAAATTGATTCAACTTATAATGATGCACACTTTAATCTTGGTTATATAGCAATGGTAATGCAAGACGACATACCCAAAGCCATTAAACATTTTACTGAAAACATTAAATTTCATCCCAATAATTACGAAGCATTTTATATGCGCGGATTGTGTTATCAACGAATAAATGATAAAGCGAGTGCTGAGCGAGATTATCGTGAAGCATTAAGATTATATCCACAATATGATAATGCAGCTATTGCATTAGGAAATTTAATTGATAAGTAGAATCCTATTATTATCCAAAGGCCAAAATGCGATATGGCATTTTTTATCAACCTTAGCTTGTTGGAGTGTGTTTTCCCCCAGCACCACGGTTCTACAGGCTCACCATGACGTAGGGCTTAGCATTAGGTTTCGACAGGCTATCATTATGCAGTGCCTTTTTACTTTACTTTGCCTTTTTATCTCAATAAAATAGCCTCTCAATTGAGAGGCTATTTAGAGATGTGTTTAAATTATTAAATTATCTTACAATACGTTGAGTTAATACCTCTCCGTTTACTTCTACACGTACTATATAAACCTGAGTAGTTGCAGGTAAATTAAGTATTACTCTATCGCTGCTAATCTTTTGGTTTAAAGGTTCGCTTACTAACTGACCTAAAGTATTGTAAACGCTAATGTTTGCATTTACTGTTTCGTTGTAGCCAAATACTACCACAGCACCTTGTTCGTGGCCAAATACACCCACTTTATTTTCTATGCTATTTGCATAAATACCGCTTGGTGCTTCGTTTGCAGGGCAATCATCTTTGCTGATGTGTAATATAAAACGGTTATCAATTTTCTCATTGCTGTTTAATGCAACTTCATAATATTCACCATTACTTACGTTTACTAATTTGTTTAGTTTAGTATCTTCTATCATGAGGCAGTTGTAACCATTTGTAATATTCTTTTTATCTACACTTAATTGATAAATTCCCTGTGTACCTGATTTAACAGATAATGGCAATGCATAAGCATTTTCATAATCGTTTAAGCTGTTTACGATTAACTTTTTGTTATCATCTGTAAGAATGCTGATGCTTGGAATATTTGGAGGAACCGGTAAACGGAACTGGTTATCAAACTCGTCAAAATTCTTTGTTGAAACATCGTTAAAACGTATAAATGCTCTAGAACCTTTAGGGCTGTTTTGTTTATTTATTCTAACCGATAATTCAGGCATTTCCTGTTTGCCCACAAAATTGCTTGTTGTATTGCTTCTTTTTCCACTCTCAGGAATAGTAACAGTAGTTGAACTATTAGCAATTACCCAAAAGCCTTGGTGAGGAGGAATAATTCCACCTGAAGTTGCTAAATCTCCTGAACCTTCTTGATTAACTGCATCCCAATATGCATAGTAATCCGGAGCACCAATATCTCCATCGAAAATATAAAATGCAGTTCTATCAATATCACCTGTTATATCATCTAAATCTATATGGGAGGCAAACGGATTTCCTAAAATATGATATCCATCTCCATTTTTGGTAAGCGATATATTTTGGTCGCCTATTGTTGGATTCCCAACCGTAGTTAAAGTTATATTAGAAAAAGTGCCACCTTCTTCATAAGTTGGTCCACATATCCATACATCAAATCCTTTACCTGGTGTAATAGCAGTAGATGTAGATGTAACATACTCGTATTGTTCAGTAGTTTCATTGTATGTCATTGCAGAATAAAATGGTTGCCCGGGGAAAAATCCTTCGCCACCTCCCATTCCACTAAGTAATAATTCATTATCCCAATCTGCAAATGTTGTAGATGCAGGTGCCGCCATAGTTCTGTAGCCATTATTTCCTGCAGCAATAAAACGTTGAATGGTAAAATTACCGGTGATACTTGCGCCACTTGTTACAGGAGCTATCCGTGCTGTGCTTAAAGAGTCGGAAACCATGATGAAGGTTTTTCCATTGGTATTAAAATTAGTTGCACTGCTAAAAGTTAATGTTCCTCTTAAACGATAAATAGCATTTGTTAAACTTGATAAGAAAACTCCACCACCTGTTTTATTAATGGTTAAATTATTTAATTCTAATGTAGTTGAATTAGGGGAGGAAATAGTTTGATTACCCGAACCATTTAAAACAATGGTGCTATTTGTTGATACTATTGAAGCGGTACTTTGAAAAGTTAAGTCTCTTATAATGTTAATATTGCCGGATGTATCAAACGTTTTAGTACCACTACCTTGAGTTCTTAAATCGAAATAAGTAAATGCAGGTATTGTTTGTGGAGAATTTCCGTTAAAAATTACTGCACTATTAGTAACCGTATATGTATTAGTGCCAGGAGTAAAACTTCCTGCAATATAAATTATTTGACTGGCAATGCTTCTTGTGCCAGTATTTGAAGAAATTAAGTTGTGATAATTAAAAGCTGGTATAGATTGATTAGATGATCCATTAAATTCAATGGTACTATTTGTAGTAGTGTAGGAGTTAGTGCCTTTAGTAAATACACCTGCAATGCCGATAGTGCCTGAATTATCTAAAATTCGTGCACCGGTATTTGAGCTGGTTAAGTTGTTATAGTTAAAAGCCGGAATTGTTTGAGTTCCTGAACCATTAAAATTAATTGTACTACCCGTAATGGTATAAGTATTTGATCCCGGACTAAAAGTACCTGCAATACCTATATTGCCTGAATTATCTAAAATTCTTGCACCGGTATTTGAGCTGGTTAAATTGTTGTAGTTAAAAGCAGGAATAGTTTGATTAGAAGCTCCATTAAAATCAATTGTACTTCCTGTAATTGTGTAGGTATTTGTTCCTTTTGTAAATATTCCTGCAATACCAATTGTACCTGAAGATGCTAAAGTTCTATTACCCGTGCCGGTAGATGTTAAATTAAAATAGTTGGTAGCTGCAATTGTTTGAGGAGAATTGCTGCCATAAATAATTGTTCCAGTTCCACTATTAAAAGTTCCATTTATCGTAAAGTTGCCATTAATCGTTAAACTTGAACTTAAATTTACATTAAGAGAACCTGTTGAATTAATAGTTAAATCATTAACATTTCGATTAGAATTTAAGGTTACAGCATGAGTATCGTCTATGGTTACGTTTGCGCCTGTTCCCGGTACACAAGAGCAATTCCACGTACTGGCATTTTCCCATGCTCCACTATTAATACTTATAATATCAATGCTGGATGATGTAGAACCAAGAGTAAAAAAATCGCCTTCATTTAATGTTACACCTGAAAAGGTTAAATAAGTGCCGTCAAAGCCGGAATTAACTATTGCTGTAGCATCACTAAATGTTCCATCATTATCAATTAATAAATGATAAGAACTCGGGTCTGCCCAAGATATTGAGCTTATATCAATTCTAATGGTAACAGTTCCAATAGTTCCTGTTTTAGAAACTCTCCAATTCCTTGTTAATCTTGAGCCTATGCTAGCAGGTACATCAGATAATTGAGGACTTAAATTGCTATTATCATGACCCCAAAAAAGAAAGCTTCCATTTGTAATAGAAGATGGATTGCTAATTTCAATAATACTGCTGCCCTGTGCGGTTAAATGATTATCGCTTAAGGATGTTTGTCCGATACCTGCAATTTCATATTGATGTGAGTTTTCATAAGCATACATATCATTAGATATTGTTATGCCATACTTATTACCCAAATAATTTTCAACAATTGTTCGTTGTGTGGTATTTAAAATTGAAGTATAAACAATTATTTCTCCAATTTTACCATTAAAAAAGAATGCGGGAGTAGTTTTTGAGTCGGCTCCAATTCGAGTACGTAAATGACCGCTCGGAACAGCATTTGCTAAGGTATTGCTACCTATTAATGAACCATTAAAATAACGTTCAAAAGTTGAACTTGAGCCTTTCCATATTCCACTAATTAAATTGTAATTGGTATTAAAGCCCAATGTTCCTCCAATAAAATTTGAATTACTTCTTCTAACATGGCTGGTATATTCTCCGGAAGAACTGTGTACATAGCTTCCCCACATTTGTTCAGAACCGCTTCCGGCTCCACTTGTATATCCATTTCTAATAATTACTCCTGTATGTACCAAATTAGTTTTACTACTGGCAAACCATGTAAGATTATTAGTTTCTAATGATGAAATCGAACCTGTTTCAACAAAATCATTACTACCATCAAAATTAAAAACAGGTTGACCGTTTATATCATTGGTAATATATGTTGGTCTATTAGCTGAAGTGCTTTGTGTTGCATTATTTCCATTACCGGAAAAATCTGTCATGGTTGAAATTGCAGTACCATTTGTTAAATTTTCTTGATAGGCATCATACCATATTTTATTATTACTGCTATTACCAACACCACCAGGTCCGGTTTGAGCTAATACCAATACAGGAAAAATGCAAACTAAAAGAGAGTATATTTTTTTCATAGCATTAAAATTTATGACTAAGATAAATATAATTTAATTAATTTATAAAGAAAACTTTTAAACAATTAAAATTACTATGTTTGTAATATAATTTTACATAACAATAATGTCTCAACCTTTGCAGACTCAAAATAATAAAAATTTAGAACTTTTTTTTTCCTATTTATACAAAGGAATAAAATTTTGGTACATACCAGTATTTTCAATTTTAATAGCTTGGGGAGTAGCTTTTTATAAAATTAGATATTTTGTCCCACAATTTGAAGCCAGTGGTAGAATTTTGGTTAAAGACGAATACTCATCATGGGGGCAAGAGTATTTTGTAAAAGGTTTAGAGTTGGTAAGTTCCAGAAATAGGTTGGTAAATGAAATCGGAATTATCAAATCGTTCCCTTTAATGGAAAGAGTAACTTCAAAATCTCCTTATTTTCATATTTCTTACTATGATATAGGTAATGTAAAAACTATTGAAATATATAAAGGTAGTCCTTTTCAAATTGATATAGATAGTATAAAGGATTATAGAATTGTTGGTAAACGTTTTTTCATAAAATTTGATAATGCTCAAAATTTTTATTTAAGTGAGGATAAAGAGCAAAATGAATCATCATGGCGAAAATTAAATTTTAATACACATTTCAATCTTCAAGGAAATAAGGTTAAAATTGTTTTAAATAATAAAGCAATAATTCCCGAAAAACTTTATGCATTTGTTGTAAATACACCTGCCGACATTGCTAATATTTTGCAAAAACGAATTATTGTAAAACCTGAGGATAAAGAATCTTCTGTTTTAATTCTATCTATATCGGGCTACAACAGTCAAAAACAAATTGATTTGATTAATACATTAATCGAAGAATATATTCAATATGGTCTTGATAAAAGCAATGAAATTGTTTATAATACTTCTACTTTTATTGATGGACAGTTAAAAGTTGTTTTAGATTCTTTAATTTCAAACGAAGCCCGATTAGAGTATTTTAAAAAAAATGTTAATGCCGATAAAATTCAATTAAAATATAATGATGAAATTATACCCAAGGTGTACGATTTAGAGAAAGATAGAATAATGCTTGAATATAAAAAAAATTATTATGAATATACCATAAATTATCTAAAAAACCACGATGATTCGAAAGGTATAGTTATACCTACGGTTGCAGATGTGAGCATAAACGATGTTTTATTCAAAACATTAAGTAATTTAATGGAATTATATACCGAAAGAGAACGCCTAAAAACCGAAGTAAAAGAATCGAATATTATTATTTCAAATATTGAAAAACAAATTAATGTAGCTAAATTGGTTTTAATTGATAATTTAAGAACACGCCTTGATAAAGTTAATTTCGAATTGCAACAAATAAATCAACAAATAAAAAATTATGATAATAAATTAATACAAATTCCAAGTGCAGAAAGAACTTTAGTGAATATAGAACGCACATATAGATTATACAATGATTTATATAACTACTTACTTCAAAAACGAGCAGAAACAAGTTTAGCAGCAGCATCTAATGTTTCAAAAGTTGAAGTATTAGATTGGGCCAATAATTATCGTTTAAATAATTTAGGGATTAATTCATCAGCAGAATATCGAAATAATATTATAATTGCATTATTACTTTCTTTTGGAATTATTTTTCTTTTAATTTATTTTAATCAAAAAGTACAAGATAAAACTGATTTGGAAAAATTTACTCAAATTCCGGTTGTTGGTATTATCGGACACAATAGCAAAGGCAATAGTTTGGTTGCATTAAACAATCCTAAATCGGTAATAACAGAATCATACAGAAGTTTAAAAACTAATATTTCCTTTATGAGCGAAGGGAAAGAAAATTTAGTGGTTATGCTTACTTCATCGGTTAGTGGAGAAGGAAAATCATTTACGGCAACAAATTTAGCTTCAGTTTATGCCATGAGTGGTAAAAAAACTGTTTTAGTAGGTGCTGATTTACGTAAACCTCGCCTATTTCAAGATTTTGGTTTAAACAATCATAAAGGCTTATCAAATTTGTTAATTCACAAAGCCACTTTAAATGAAGTGATACAAGATACCGGTTTTGAAAATTTATTCTTAATTTCTTCAGGTCCTATACCTCCTAATCCTGCTGAATTACTAGCGGGGAAAAATTTTCTAAATTTATTAGAAGAATTAAAAAAACAATTTGAAGTAGTCATTATCGATACTCCTCCTTTTGGTTTGGTAACGGATGCGGTTTTATTATCTAAATATGCCGATATAACCTTGTACATTGTGCGTCATAATTATACCCATGTAAAGCAACTGGAAGCCATTAATGATTATTATATAAACAAAAAAATTGGTCATTTAGGCTTAGTTATTAATGATTATAAGGCTTCTAAAATTGGTTACGGAAAATATAGTTATGGATATAGTTATGGATATGGATATGGATATGGATATGGATATGGATATTACGAAGAAGATAAAAATATGTAAGTGAAATGCATCATAAAATTGCTATAATAATTCAGGCACGAGCAGCTTCTACACGTTTACCTAATAAAGTAATTTTGCCTTTCTACAATGGTTTGTCTATATTAGACATTATAATTCAAGGACTAAAAAAAAATAAAAATAAAATTGAAATTATTTTAGCAACTACAACCAACTCAAAAGATGATAGTGTTGCTGATATTGCTGTTAAAAATAATATTTCAGTATTTAGAGGTGATGAAAATAATGTTTTAGAAAGATTTGTGAAATGTGCAGAAAAATATAACATAAGTAAAATTATTCGTGTTTGTGCCGATAATCCCTTTATATTAATTAAATATGTTGACGAACTTATTGAATTGGGAGCAAATAAAGAATTTGATTATATAAGTTATAAAAATAGTATTGGTATTCCTGTTATAAAAACGCATTTTGGTCTTTTTGCTGAATTTGTTAACCTAAGTGCTTTAAAAAATGTAGCAAAAAGAACTGATAATGAAATTTATTTTGAACATGTTACCAACTATATTTATACCCATCCAGATTTTTTTAAAGTAAAATTAATTCCATTACCTGACTTATTGATAAATAGAAATGATTTAAGATTTACTTGCGATACGATTGAAGATTTTAATATGCTTAAAAAATTATATGCAGCATATGTTTTAACATATAATTCAACGGATATTGATTTAGAAAAATTATTGTTATTAGTTAATAATAATAAGGATTTTTTAAAAGTAATGGAGAAAGGAATTAAACAGTTTCAAAAGTAATATCATGACACCTCAAAATGTATATATAATTGGAGAAATAGGACAAAACCATAATGGTTCGGTTGATTTAGCAAAACTATTGGCAGAAGTTGCTGCACGATCGGTAAAAGATGAATTGTTCGGTTTAGAATTAAAACCTATGAATGCCGTAAAATTAACTAAAAGAGATTTGAACGAAGAATTATCGGCATCTCAAATGGCAGCACCATATAATAGTCCGCATTCATTTGGAAAAACTTACGGAGAGCATAGAGCCTTTTTAGAATTAAGCGATGAACAGCATTTTGAAGTTTATAAGCATGCTAAATCGCTGGGTTTAGAATTTGTTGAAACCCTATGTGCTATCGGTACATTAAGTTTATTAAAATTATTTACACCCGATAGGTTAAAAGTAGCAAGTCGCGATTTAACCAATTTTCCTCTATTAAATGCACTTGCTGAAACCAAAATTCCAATAATTCTTTCAACCGGAATGGCTGGTAAAAAAGAGTTAGACGATGCCTTAGAAATTATTTCTAAATACCATTCAAATATTTCTATTTTGCATTGTGTATCGCAATATCCAACGCATCCATTAAATACTAATTTAAAAACTATTACCTATTTATTAAAAAACTATGGGCAGTATATAATTGGTTATTCCGATCATACAATTGGTATATCCGCTCCGGTTGCAGCAGTAGCTATGGGAGCAAAAATTATAGAAAAGCACATAACTTTAGATAGAAAAATGAAAGGAACTGATCAGGCAGGTTCATTAGGTATTGATGGAATATACAGAATGGTGCGAGATATACGCATAATGGAAATGTCATTAGGTAAAGAAGAATTGTTTATTGACGAAGCAGTTAAAGCAGCTAAAGTAAAATTAGAACGATCTATTGCCACTAAAAGAGCAATGAAAGCAGGTGAAATAATTACCGAAGAGGATATTCATCTTCTCTCACCGGGAGATGGATTTAAGTGGAGTGAAAAATATTTAGTGCTTAACAAAAAATTAATTAAAGATATAGGTAAAGACGAAATTATTTACAAAGAATATATAAATTAATATATGCAAATAATTACAAAATCCATAGCTTCAAACAACGAAATAGAAAAGCGAACCCAATTCGTTGAAACATTTAAAAAATCACCCATTCCTGATAATGAAAAATTATCCAATATCGGATTATACTTAAAAAGACAAGAACTATCCAAGCAACTTTTTTTTAATGAAATATATCAAAAAGTTGTAAACGTTCATGGACTGATAATGGAATTTGGTGTGCGCTGGGGACAAAATTTGGTTACATTAAACAATTTAAGAGGAATTTACGAACCATATAATCACAGTAGAAAAATCATTGGATTTGATACATTTGAAGGATTTCCATCTGTTAATCAAAAAGATGGGAATCATCAAGTTATTCAACAAGGAGCATTTTCTGTTACTGAAAATTATGAAAATTATTTATTGGAAGTATTAGATTATCATGAGTCGGAATGTCCATTAAATCACATTAAAAAGAATTTTATAATAAAAGGAGATGCTATTATTACACTTCAAAAATATTTAGAAGAACATCCTGAAACAATAATTGCATTTGCTTATTTTGATATGGATATTTATGAGCCAACCAAAAAATGCTTAGAGCTTATAAAACCCTACTTAACCAAAGGAGCTATAATTGGATTTGATGAATTGAATGATCCACAGTTTCCTGGAGAAACTATTGCTCTGAGAGAAGTTTTTGGTACTGAAAATGTTCAACTAATCAGAAATAAATTTAGCGGCATACAATCTTATTTTATTTATCAATAAAAACATGTTACCAAAATTAATTTTTACAGATATAGATGGCGTTTGGACCGATGGTGGAATGTATTATGACCAAACAGGTAACGAATGGAAAAAATTTAATACAAGTGATAGTGCAGGAGTTTTATTTTGTAAAAAATTAAATATTCCAGTTTGTATTTTAACCGGCGAAGACACCCAAATTGTAAAACGAAGAGCTGAAAAATTAAAAATAGATTTCCTTTTTCAAGGAGTTAAAAATAAACTACATACAGCACATGAACTTTGTGAAAAATTAAATATTACTTTAAAAGATTGCGCATATATTGGCGATGATTTAATAGATTTACCGCTATTACAAGCAGTAGGTTATTCAGCTGCACCTGCTAATGCTCCAATTTATATTAAAGAAAATGTTAATTATATAACTAAACTTAAAGGGGGCGAGGGCGCATTTAGAGAATTTGTTGAACATATTTTGATCAATGAATCTATTTTTGAGCAAGTATTAATGCTTTTTAATAAATGATTTTATTAACCTTTTCTCCGGTTTCAGATCAGTTTTATGCCGAATGTAACATCATAGGGAAATATCACACAATAATTGATTTATATAATCGTGCTGATAAATCTAAGATTAATGTTAAAACATTAAATAGAAAAGATTTTCAGGATATTGATTTATGGATGATAAATGCCAGAAAAAATTATCTCGAGTTTTTAGCTGAATTGTCGAGGGTATCAATCAATAAGGATAAAACAATCAGAGATTTTAAATTATTTAATTTCCCCTTGTATTGGATTACAGCTATATCTGAAAAACAATATAGAAATCACTGGTTATTTTCTTTTTTTATTTTCAAAGAATTTTTAACGAGCAATGTTTATAAAAATGAGTCAATAGTTATTTATCTTAATCATCAAAACTATTATCTTAAAAAATTTATATTAAAATTAAATAAAAATAATTCGATTAATAGATCTATATCATTTTATATTCCAATAAAAGTAAATAATGTTAAATTGTTCTTCAATATTATTAAAACACAATTTCAAAATATTAATTTTAAATATCCCTCAAAAAATGCATCTAATATTCAAGAACATTCGGTACAGATTATAACAACAACTACAAATAGATTTTTGTATCATCAGTTTTTATCTTTTTCAGCTATTAATAAATTAAGTGTATCATTTAAGCCTTTGGCATTATCAAACATCAATAATGTAAATATTAATTTTTTATCAAATAAATTTTTACAATACAAACCTAGCCTATTTTATAAATTTAAAATCTTAATAAAATCAATAAGCCTATTTTTTAAAATAGCCAAATTAAAAAATGATGTTATAATAAATCAAACTCCATTTTCAATTGAAATTATTAAAAGGGAATTTTTTGATGTATTAAAATATGCACAAGCTTATTTTATTAATTACTTATGGTATAAAAACTATTTTACAAGTATTAAGAATAATACATTATTTTTTTTAGATGATGAATTTTATGTAGCAGGAAGAATTATATCAAAAGCATGTACAGATGCAAATAATAAAAACGTAAAATTATTTGGTTTACAACATGGCATGTTTTCGCACTCTCATACTGTTTATGCTATACTTCAAAAAGAAATAGATTCAATAGTTCCCGGAGATTCATTTCCTTTGCCTCAAAAATTTATTGTTTGGGGAAACTATTTTAAGGATGTCTTTAAATTTTATAATAATTTAAGTGATCAATTTATACAAGTATTAGGGAGTCCACATTTTATTCAATTGAAAAATAGCATAGATAATTATAAAATACTTCCACCTACTTCAAAATATATATTATGGTGTACTACCGGAAAAGAGAATTTTATGTTTGAATTAGCATTTGTAAAAAAACTTATTAAAAAATATCAGTTTTCATTACTCGTTAGGTTACATCCGGGGAATCATATAGATAAAAAATTTGTAATAAGTAATTTGGAAGGTATAAACTTTAAGTTTGATGAAGAAAATGATATTTATAAATCAATATTAAAATCGCAATTTGTTATTACCAGCGCTCATTCCACAATTGTTTTAGATTGTATAATTTGTAATAAACAGGTATATAGAATAATATTTGATAGGGATGATGATATCTTTCATAAGGAGCAAAATCTAATATTTAATCTTAGAAAAATTGAAGATATTGATCAAAATTATATTTCTTTAAATTCTTCCCAAATTCATGAAAATAGTTACTTATATTTGAGTGATGACAGATGGCAACAATTTTTAAATCGTGAATTAACCGAAAATGTTTAAAAAAATTCTTTCGCATTCGGTATTATACGCTATTGGTCCACAAATTCCTCGATTAGCCGGCATTTTTATTTTACCACTATTAACTCAATATTTAACTCCTAAAGATTACGGAATACACGGAGTTTTATTAGCTTATACAGGGATACTTTCTGGTATAAAAGATTTAGGTTTTTTGGTTTTATTGGTAAATTATTTTTTTCAGCGAAAATTATATTGGCCTTTACTTTGGCGCAAACTATATGGATATTTAATTTTATGGATGCCTTTTTATGCTATTATTCAATCTTTTTTCATTTACTGGGCTTTACCAATAAGTGAAATGCATAATTTTTGGGTTATATATATAATCTCTTTTATAAACTTAATGCTTTTTGATATCCCGATTTTAATGGCAGGTCGTTATTTGCAACTTAGTCAAAAGCCACTTCATATTGCCATTGTTAGTGCTATTACCGGAATTTTAGGTTTATTTTTAAATTATTACACCATTGTGATATTGCGCATGGGTTATATGGGATGGATTTGGGCAACCTTTATTTCAAGTTTTTTTATGTTTATTTGTTATTTTCACTTAATCTTTATTAAGCTTAAGATATTTCCAATAATAAAATTAAATTTTAAAGCATTTTTTAAACGATTTAAAAATTAGTAGCCCTACAATTCCTCATAATTATTCTTCCTATTTATTAAATACATCTGACAGATTTTTACTTAGTAGATATCATATATCAATTGATGATATTGGAAAGTACAATTTAGCATATACGTTTGGAAATTATTTTGATTTTATTGGAACTGCTATTGGAATGGCTGTAGGGCCAGTTTACTACAAAATTTTTGATTTAAATATGGATGTTAAAAATTTATTGGCTAAAATATTTACATTTATTTTGCAAATATCCTTTATAATCATTGGTTTTTTAGCTGCACTATGGATAAAAGAAATAATGAATATATTAATAAGTAATCCGGAACTTAAAGTATCGTATGTTTTTGCATGTATCATTATAATGTCGTTTGTTTATCGCCCTTTCTATTGGTCAAGTATTAACTTATTGATATTTTATAAAAAAACCACACTTCTTTGGAAAATAACTTTAATAGGCAGTTTAATTAATATCATTTTAAATTTAATATTTTATCCCAATTTTAGGAATTTGGTCGGCTGTATTAGCCTACATTTGTATCAATGATGTTTATAGGATTTGCCGGTGGATTTTATAAAGAAGTTAAAGAATTAAACAGAAAAAATTACAGCGAGCTTTTGTGGTTAATGGCAATTATTTTAATAACAATTTTTGTTTTGGCATCAATAAATACTGTGTGGGTATTTAAAAATATTAATTTCCATTTTTATTACAGTAACTGGAGGATATTTAATTTTAAATTACTATAAAAAATTTAGAAGAATAATTAACGAACATAAAATTTATGTCATTTAGTTTTACATATAATCTTGAAAAATTAAGAAATAATAAGGAAGCAAACTGCGGAAGAGAATATCAGCAATGTGCAATAAGTGTTATGGATACCATTGCTGATCCTAATATTCACTTTGATGAAAAAGGGATTTGTAATTATTACCATGAATATAAAAAAGTAGCAGAAAATTATGAAGGGAAGAATATAAGTAGAGAAAATAAGCTAAATGAAATTATAAATAAAATCAAAATTAATAAAGGAAACAAAAAGTATGACTGTATTTTAGGATTAAGCGGAGGTGCTGATAGTACATATTTAGTTTATAAGGCTAAATTATTAGGATTAAATCCTTTATTAGTTCATTTTGATTATGGATGGAACTCGGAAATTGCTATAAAAAATGTAGAGAGTGCCGTTAAAAAATCAGGTTTTGATTTATATACAGTTGTAATGGATTGGGAAGAATTTAAAAGTTTACAACGTTCTTATTTTAAAGCATCTGTTTTAGATTTGGATGTACCAGCAGATCATATGATTTTTGGCGCTTTATACAAAGTAGCTATTAAATTTAATATTAAATTTATTTTGAGTGGAAACAATATATGGACAGAACATACGCTTCCTCCCATCATGGAACTATAATAAATTTGATTTAATTAACCTTAAAAATATACATAAAAAATTTGAAAACACTTCATTAAGACACTTACCTAAATTGGGTTTTATTGAGTCTATAATTTATCAAAAATATTATAAGATAGAACAAATTCAGTTGTTAAACTACGAATATTATGAAAAAAAGAAAGTAATTGAAATAATAAAAAAAGAATTAGATTGGATTGATTATGGAGGGAAACATAATGAATCTGTATTTACTAGATTTTATCAGGGCTTTATTTTGCCTGTAAAATTTAATATTGATAAACGAAAGGCTCACCTTTCAAATTTAATTTATTCAGGGCAATTAACTAAAGAAGAAGCATTAAATGAGCTTAATACCCCCCCCTATCCTTTAGAATTAATGAAGGCAGACTTTGAATATGTATCAAAAAAGTTAGATTTTACAATTCATGAATTTGAACTGATTTTAAATCAACCAAATATATCTCATGATTTTTATGGTACTGATAAGAAGCTAAGAAATATATGGCTTAAAATTTTAAAATCAACCAAGCCATTTAGATAATAGTGAACGATTGAAAGTAATAATGATTTGTGTTGAATTTGCACCGGTAAATACAACAGGTAATTACCGGTCTACAAAATTTGTTAAATATTTAAAAGAGTTTGACATTACTCCAATTGTTATTACATTTCCAGTCGCTGAACTTTTAAAATCATTTCCTCATGCAAAAGAAGATATTTCTTTAATTAACGAGCTTCCAATTGATACTATTATATACAGAATTAAACCAAAAGATATCAGTAAATACTATGGTAATAAATTAAAAAATTTTATTACTATTTTCTTTGATTATAAGGATAAACTCGCTAAAGTTTGGAGACAAGAATTAAAAAAACAGATTCCAAATATTATTAATGAACATAATCCTGAATTAATTTATGTGTCTTTACCACCTTTTAGCATTGGTAAATTAGCATCAGAAATAGCTTCAGATTTTAACTTGCCATTAGTTGTTGATATGAGAGACCATTGGGCATTGTGGGGAGTAAGTCCTTTTGCTTCATTTTTTCATTTTAAATTAACGAAAAACGAAGAGAAAAATATTTTCAATAAAGCAAGTAAAATAATTTGTGCTACGGAGGTTTTAAAGGAGGATTTTATTTCATTACACAATGAAATTGACCAGAATAAATTTGTAACTATTACAAATGGGTTTGATTATGATCTGGATTTAAAAAAATATAACATTGACTTTCAACAAAAAAATAAAATAAAAATTTGTTTTAGCGGCTCTTTCTACTATAACCCTGAAAACAGAGATAATATATTTAAAAAATGGTATCAAAAAAGAATTAATAGATGGTATCAATATGTTTATAGAAAAGAAGATTGGCGATATAATTCGCCATACTATTTTTTTAAAATTTTAAATGAAATTAAAAGTATCAATTTTGAATTATTTAATAAGATTGAAGTTCATTTTATAGGGAATAAACCTTTTTGGTTGCAGGATATGATAAATGAATTTGAATTAAATGAAAAATGTATTCATCATGGTTTTGTAATGAAGAGTGAAATTAATAAACTTTATTATGAAATGGACATGTTTTTTGTAACTACTGTTAAAGTTTATGGAGGCAAAGACTATATGATAGGATCTAAAGTTTTTGATTTTATTAAGTTTTCTAAACCTGTTTTAGGAATTGTTTGTGAGGGAGCAATGAAAAATTTTATTGAAAATAGCAAAATAGGTATTACAATAAATCCTGATGATAATAATGCTTCAAAGATACTAAGTGATTTATTAACAAGGATAATTGAAGTAAACCCCAATTATGATTATTTAAGAAACTTTCATAGAAGAGTATTAGCTTCTAAATTGGCGAATATATTTTATGATATATTAAAAAATAACTTTTATTGATTTAAATTTATTTAAATCAATAAAAGTTCATAATTAATTTAACCTTTTTTAATTATAATTTAAATTGAAATTGATATTAATATAGTATGGGATTTTGATAATACACATCAATATAAATCGTATAAGGTATTTAATAGTAACACCCGGTTGATGCATTAAATTTTAAATTTAAAACATTAAATAATAAAAAACCTCATATTGTTTTTTCTGTATCTCCATTAATTCTAAAAAATCAAAATTTTAATTGTCCAAAATATTTTATAAATCATGGTTTATCTAATAACTTTATTCAACAAGCAAAAAAATAATCTTTTACAATATAAAAATATTGATAAAGTAAAAAGTGTGGGATATAGCGGAAATCTTAACTCCAATTTATTTGATTTAAATCCCGTTGAAGAAGTTATAATTAAATATCCGGATTTAAAATTTTATTTTATAGGACCATTTAATAATCAAAGTGATGTTTATAATAAATTAAAGCAATACCCAAATTGTTATTTTATAGGTAAATTAGATGAATTACCCCTAATTAAAAAGTTAAATGAGATGGACCTATTAATATACAATTATAAACCTGATAATAAAATTTATTATGCAGATAATTCTCATAAAATATTAGAATACTTATCAACCGGAAAAATTATATTAGGAAGTAATTTGCTGGCTTACCAAAATAGTGATTTAGTTATACAAGACTAATAATAATAAAGAGTGGGAATATTATTTTGATGAAATAATATTAAACCACACATAAATTTACGGATGAATTTCAATTTAAAAAAAGAATTGAGTTTGCAATAGCAAATTCATATCAAAATCAATTAGAAAAAATAAGCAGATATATTTATCAAAATAAGTTATTATAAATTTTGCTATTTATTACACTAAATACATATTGCAACAAAGGAGGAATAGAAACCTTTAATCAATACTTTATAAACGGATTAAAGGATAATCAATTCCACTATAAATCTGTTTCTTTATATGATAAAAAAGTAAACGATTCAAATTCGCAAATTGCTTGTTCAGGAAGTATTATAAAGTTAATTTGGTTTATCTTTTTAAACCTTAGAAATAGTAACACAATTATCTGGGGGCATATTAACTTAATTCCTTTGCTTTTTCTATTTTATCCTTTTTTCAGAAAGAAGAGAAATATTTTAATAGTTCATGGAATTGATGTTTGGAACCCTTTATTTAAAAATAAACTAAAAATATTAGGAGTTAGAATTACAAACGAAGTATGGAGTGTTAGTAACTACACCAAAAAACGTTTTATAGAAAATTATCACTATCCTTTTGAAAAAGTTCATATTTTTTCAAACACTATAAAACCCAAGCAAAGCAATAACGATAGTCCTTATACAAATTCAAGTATTAAAATATTAAGCATTTTACGATTACAAAATAGAGAAAAAATACTTTCGGTGTTAAGAATAATTGAGGTTTTACCTCAACTTTTAAAAAAACAGGATATACAATATTTTATTATAGGAGAAGGAAACTATAAAAACAATTTAATACAGCATATCAAGCAAATAGGATTAAGTAAACAAGTTCATGTATTAGGATATATAGATAATACTGCACCATACTTAGAACATTGCGATATTTTTACATTACTTAGCGAAACAGAAGGTTTTGGTATAGTTTTACTCGAAGCTATGCAATTTGCAAAACCATGTATTGCAGCTACCAATACAGGTTCTGAAGATGTTATTCGAAATGGTGAATCCGGTTTTTTGATAAATCCTGACGATACTTTTGAATTATATCAAAAGCTTTTATTGCTAATTGAAAATAAAGATTTAAGAATTAAAATGGGACAAAAAGGAAAAGAAATTTTTGAAAGTACGTTTACTTATCAACACTTTTGTGAAAAACAAAAGCAATTATTATTATTTTAGGGCTTTAATTAGATTTTCATGAGCCGATTTATTCCTATTTCGCAGCCTTCTATAACAGAAAAAGAAATAAATTATGTTACCGATGCCGTTAAATCCGGCTGGGTATCTTCATTAGGAAAGTATATTGATAGATTTGAATCCGAATTTGCTGCATTTTGCGGAGTTAAACATGCTGTTTCTACAGCTAATGGTACAGTAGCTATACATCTTGCTTTAGTAGCTTTAGGGATAAAGGAAGGTGATGAAGTAATAGTTCCCGATTTTTCATTTATAGCAACTGCTAATGCTGTTAGGCATACAGGAGCAATACCTGTTTTTGCCGATATCGATCCTTTTAATTTATGCATTGACGTTGCATCTATTCGTAAAAAAATTAGCCCTAAAACAAAAGCTATTATACCGGTTCATATTTATGGACATCCAGCCGATATGCTTGCCATAAATACTTTAGCAAAAGAACATAACCTGATAGTAATTGAAGATGCTGCTGAAGCTCATGGTTCTTCCATAAACGGACAAAAAACAGGCTCATGGGGGATATGCGGTACCTTTAGTTTTTATGGAAATAAAAATATAACATCCGGAGAAGGTGGAATGATAACAACCAATTCGGATGAGCTGAATGAGCGATTACGCTTTTTGCGCGATCATGCCATGAGTAAAGAAAAACGTTATTGGCATACCGAAATTGGATATAATTATCGTATGACCAATCTACAAGCTGCTCTTGGAGTAGCTCAGCTTGAAAGAGCAGATGAGCTGATAGCTAAACGGAAAACTATTTACAGCTGGTATAAAAAATATTTGCAGAATTTTGATGGTGCAACATTAAATAAAACCTACAGCTGGGCAGAAAACACTTATTGGCTTATTTGTGCAGAATTGCATAATTATAACGAAGAAAAAAGAGCCAATTTTATGTATAAAATGAAACAAGCCGGTATAGATACACGTCCTTTCTTCTATCCTATGTCTAAGATGCCTATGTATCAAAAAGCTGATAATCCTATAACTTACACTATATTTGAAAAAGGAATTAACCTTCCTACCTATTTTGACTTGAATGAGGAAGAGGTGAAATATATTTGCGAAAAAATTAAAGAATTACTTTGAGAATTAAAGAAGAAATATGTTTATGGATTGAATTTTTAATTAGAAATCTACCCGGATTTTTAGGTAGAAAAATCAGGTATTATTATTATAAATTTCGCTTAGGTAAATGTGGTAAAAACGTAATTTTTGATGTTGGAGTTATCATTCAAAATCCTAAACAAGTTTTTTTAGGAAATAACATTTGGTTAGATAAAGGAATAATAATTTTAGCCGGAAAAATACATGGGAATAGGAAAGTTTTAAGGAAGAGCAACCCTGATTATGTTTTTAACGAAGGAGAATTACATATTGACGATAATGTGCATATTGCACCTTATGTAGTACTTCAGGCTCATGGTGGAATACATATTAAAAAGAGTTCAGGAGTTGCATCAGGTGCAAAAATATATTCTTTATCTCATCATCATTCTAATTTGTTAGATAAAACAGATTTAAAAAAATATGCTTTTACCCCATTAGAAAATACTGAAAATCAATTTATGGTTATTAGGTCCTGTTGTAATGCATGAGCTATCGGCTTTAGGATTAAATTCAGTTATTTTACCCGGAACAATTTTACCTAAAGGAAGTTGGGTTGGAGTAAATACTTTTATCTTAGGACAAAAACTCGATTCAGATTCAGTTTATGCAGCAAATGCAGCACAAAATATCATTAGAAGTAACAAATGAAAGTACTGATTGTAGCCACAGGAGTTTTTATGAAAGGAGGTATAGAACGCTATACCCCGCTATCAGTATGCCGCATTACAAAACATCATTGGAAAGGATAAAGTATTTTTAGCTTCACTATTAGGCAAGACAAACGACACAAGTTTTGAAGACGATATAGATGTTACTTACGTGCAGGGAGGTGGTATTACATGGAAAGATAAAATTTCATTTATCTTTAATTGTATTCAAATTGTTCGTAATAAAGGAACACGTTTATTAATTATAAATCATCGCCAATTATCCATTATCGGCTGGTTGTGTAAATTTTTATATAATACCAAATACATAACCAATGTGTATGGTTTAGAAATTTGGAGCGGAATGAATAAAATTGAAAAATTTGCTTTACTACGTTCTGATGCGCTAATTGGTGACTGTAATTTTATAATCAATTATATTCAACAACACTTTGATTATCCGAAGGAGCGTATGCATTTATTGTATGATGCTGTAGATACTAATCGTTTTAAGCCAAAAGAAAAAAACACAGCACTATATAACAGATATAATATACCTTCTGATAAATTTTTAATTGGAACCATTGGACGTTTGGTAAGAAACAAAGGGCATGAAATTATCATACAAACAATAAAAGACTTACCCGATAATGTTTTTTATATAATTGTTGGCGGTGGTAATCAAATGGACGTATTAAAAACATTAGCTCAAAAAGAAGGTGTTTCACAAAGGGTAATATTTACGGGCAGAGTTTCGGAAGAAGAACTGGTAGATTTTTATAATCTGATGGATGTAGTTGTGTTATTGAGTACCTTTGATAAAAATGAAGGAGAAGGGTTGCCTCTTGGTTTAATTGAGGCCAGCGCCTGTGGAAAGCCTATAATTTGTGGATATGAAGATGGTTCTCAAGATGCAATTAGTGCTGAATTTAAAAATGGATTTTTAATAAACCCCCAGAAGTAACAGTGAATTGAAAGAAGCTGTTTTAAAACTGATGAATGATAATAAATTGTGCAGTGAAATGGGTGAAAATGGCAGAAAGTATGTGCTTGAAAATTTTGATTTTATAAAATTTACTTCTGTTCAAAATAAGATAATAAAAAACGTATAATGGGATTAATTTCTACTATTAATTTTATCATAAATCATCCGCTAAATAAGAATTACAAAGCAGCGGCTCTATTACGTTTTTTATTTTGGCAATTAAATTCGCGTTTAAATAAGTATCCAATAATTTATTCTTTTACTGAAAAAAGTAAGCTTATTATAGGAAAAGGGATGACTGGCGCAACCGGGAATTATTATTGTGGCTTGCATGAGTTTGAGGATATGTCTTTCCTGTTACATTTTTTAAAATCAGATGATTTGTTTATTGATATTGGAGCTAATGTAGGCTCTTACACCATTTTAGCATCAGCGCATGTTGGTGCCAAAAGTATCTCATTTGAACCACATCCGGCTACTTTTCAGCGATTAATGGATAATATTCGTATTAACAATATCATAGATAAAGTTATTCCATATAATGAGGGATTAGGAAATTCAGAAACTAATCTTTTTTTTACCGATAAACTGGATACTGCCAATTACATAAGCGAAAAAGAAAATGCAGATACAATAAAAGTTAAAGTAAGCAAATTAGAAAATAAATTAGCTTCATTGAACAATCCAACATTGCTTAAAAATGGATGTGGAAGGCTATGAAAAATTTGTTATTGAAGGAGGATTATCAGTTTTTAAAAATGAAAATTTAAAAGCAATGATTGTTGAGTTAAACAATGCTTCAGAAAAATATGGATATAAATCGGCAGATTTACATAATTTAATTTTGGAACTTGGTTTTACTCCATATAGCTATAATCCATTTAAAAGAAATTTAAAACAATTAGATTCTCCGGGTAATTACAATACAATTTACATCAGAGATATTAACTTTGTTTCTGACAGAGTTCAAAATGCTTGGAAAGTTAAAATTTTAAATAATATTTATTAACGTGAAAGTATTAATTCTTGCAGGTGGTTTTGGCTCGCGATTAAGCGAAGAAACCCGATATACGACCAAAGCCAATGGCCGAAATTGGCGGTAAGCCTATTTTATGGCATATTATGAAACATTATTCCTTTTATGGGTTTAATGAATTTGTAATACTATTAGGCTACAAAGGCTATTATATAAAAGAATATTTTGCCAATTATTTTTTGCATCAAAGCGATGTAACCATTGATTTATCTAATAATCACATGCAAGTGCATAATAATACTTCCGAACCCTGGAAGGTTACTTTGCTCGATACCGGCTTAAATACCATGACAGGCGGAAGAGTAAAACGTGCCAAAGAATTTATCAATAACCCAAACATTTATGCTTACTTATGGCGATGGAGTTTCGGATGTTAATTTAAATCAGCTTCTCGAATTTCATAAAAAACATGGCAAAGCTATTACCATGACATCGGTACAGCCCGAAGGAAGATTTGGCGCATTACAAACTGACCAAAATTCGAGAGTCTTATCATTTATGGAAAAAACCAAAAGGCGATGGCAGGTTGGATAAACGGAGGATTTTTCGTTTGTGAACCAAATGTTTTAGATTATATTGAAAATGATGATACTATATTTGAACGAAGTCCTTTAGAAAATCTAGCAAAAGATGAAGAATTATATACCTATCATCATCATGGATTTTGGAAATGTATGGATACGCTAAGAGATAAAACTCAGCTGAATGAAATGTGGAACAGCGGTCAGGCTAAATGGAAAATATGGGAGGGTTAAAATGTTTATTTATTTTGTTAAAATACTATACCGACTTAGAATACTAAAATATCTGAATTTAGTTTGTCAAATAAATTTAAATAACAAGAAATTTAGAATTCCAATTATTGGAGAAATTGGATATTCAAATTTACATATATCTGAGCCATGGATGTTTTTCGGTTTTAAAAAATTATTACACCATTAAAAAAATAATGTATTTATTGATGTAGGAACCAATATCGGCCAAACTTTACTTAAATTAAAAAGCGCTTCTTTTGATATTAACTATATAGGTTTTGAACCTAATCCATCATGCGTTTTTTTACATGGAAAAATTAATAGAATTAAATCAATTTAAAAATGTTGATTTATATCCTGTTGGAATTTCAACAGAAGTTGCTGTTGCTTCGCTAAATCAGTATTCTATCTCCAATTTTGATTCAAGTGCATCTATAATTGAAGGCTTTAGACCCAATCAAAAAGTTGTAAAAAAAAATTAATGTTCCTATTTTTGATTTTAAAAAATTGAATTTAGATAATACCAATATCTCAATTTTAAAAATTGATGTAGAAGGAGCTGAACTAGAGGTTATAAACTCTTTTTAAGGAGAAAATAAGAAATGATAAACCATTTATATTAATGGAAATTCTTCCAGCATATAATAAGGATAATGTTTTTAGAATTGAAAGACAGAACCAAATTATTGATTTACTTAAAGAAATTGGTTATAATTTTTATCAAGTAATAAAAGAAAAATGAATCTTTGTATGGGTTTAAAAACATTAGAGAAATTGAAATTCATTCTGATTTAAACTTGTGCGACTATGTTTTTATACATAATCAAGATAAAATAATATTTGAGAATTCTGTTGAAAGTAATTCTTTTAAAATAATTTATTAAAAAAATTTGATGTTTTCAGAAATTTATAAAAACAAAAAAAATAATTGTTACAGGAAATACCGGATTTAAAGGAGCCTGGCTTTCTGTGTGGCTTATGCAAATGGGTGCAGAGGTGTATGGAATATCAAAAGATTATACCTACTAAGCCATCTATTTTTGAAGTATGCAATTTAAAAAATCATCTGAAACATTTTGAACTCGATATTCGCAACAAAGAAAAACTATTAGAAACCCATTGCTTACATATCACCTGATTATATATTTCATTTAGCGGCACAACCCATTGTGAGTGAATCATACCGCGATCCGATTGATACTTTT
Source organism: Candidatus Woesearchaeota archaeon (assembly GCA_026002815.1). Lineage (GTDB taxonomy): Archaea > Nanobdellota > Nanobdellia > Woesearchaeales > UBA9642 > UBA9642. The sequence continues at coordinate 54,636 of BPGB01000009.1, forward strand.
ACAAGCAATATTATTGGTACTGCTAATATCTTAGAATGCTTGCGCATTATCAATAAACCTTGTAAAGCAGTAATGATTACAAGTGATAAATGCTACGAAAAATGTAGAATGGACTTGGGGTTATCGTGAAGAAACGAATCAATTGGGCGGCAAAGACCCATATAGCGCATCTAAAGGAGCTGCAGAATTAATTATACACAGCTATTACGAATCTTTTTTTAAGAATGATAACTCACCAGTTCAACTTGTATCAGTAAGGGCCGGAAATGTAATTGGTGGTGGCGATCTGGGCATTAAACCGAATTGTGCCCGATGCCATGCGTTCATGGAGCAATAAAAAACCTGTTATTATTCGTAATCCTTACTCAACAAGACCTTGGCAACATGTATTAGAACCACTAAGTGGTTATTTAGTAGCAGGTATGAAACTTACAGAAAATAAAAAATTAAATGGCGAGGCTTTTAATTTCGGACCCCATGCCGATCAAAATCATACCGTACTGGAATTACTGGAAGCATTAGCACAATACTGGAATTTTAATACTGAGTTTACTAAAATTGAAGTACAGCAATCTACTACTTTTCATGAAGCAGGGCTATTAAAACTTAACTGTGATAAAGCCTTGCATTTACTACAATGGAAACCCGTTTGGAATTTCGAAGAAACAGCAAAATATACCTCCCAATGGTATCATGATTTTTATACCAAAAACAATGTAAATATTACTTATCTCGAAAATCAATTGCAGGTATATATTATAAGTGCAAAAAATAAAAAATTAGCTTGGGCAAAATAGTATCACATATTGATGGTGTAACATTAACTCCCTTAAAAATAATTCTGGGTGATAAAGGAAATGTAATGCATGCGCTAAAATCTGAAGAGCAAAGCTATACATCTTTTGGTGAAGCCTATTTTTCTACCATATTTTATAACGAAATAAAAGGATGGAAAAAACACCATCAAATGATTTTAAACATAATTGTTCCGGTTGGAAAAATTAAATTCGTAATTTTTGACGATAGAAAAGATAGTATAAACTAAAAATTCTTTTTTTGAAATAACGCTATCCACTGATAACTATTGTCGTTTAACCGTTCAGCCGGGATTATGGATGGCCTTTAAGGGAATTAATGAAGGATTAAATATGTTGCTTAACATTGCAAGTATTCCACATAATCCGGATGAAGCTGAAAATGTAAGCTTGCAAACCATTAATTTTACCAACTGGTAATGAGTTTTTTAGTAACAGGAGGAATTGGTTATCTTGGAGCAAGAATTGTAAAAGCCACTTGCCGAAACCTATCGCTGATCGTAAAATTATTTATACGCATCATCATCATATAAATAAGAACTATTTTAATCAATTTAAAAATGTACAATTCCGAAAACTTAATTTAACAGAATATACTGATTTTAATACCATTTGCAGTGGTATAAAAACAATAGTTCATCTTGCATTTCCAAACGAAATTATATGTAAACAAAATGTTGAAGCCTCTATAGATGCAGGCATACGCGGCACTTATTATTTGCTTTCCGAAGCTAAACGATATAACGTTAAAAATTTTATTTTTCTATCAACCGCACACGTTTATGGAGCTCCACTTGAAGGCGAAATTACAGAATTAAGTCTTCCCAAACCTATACATCCTTATGCAATTACAAAAAGAGCAGCCGAAGATTTTGTATTAGCATTAAGAAATGAAACTAATATAAATGCTATAGTTTTAAGGTTATCAAATGGTTTTGGATATCCGGTACATAAAGATATAAATCGCTGGACTTTGCTGGTTAATGATTTATGTAAACAGGCTGTATTGAAAAAACAAATGGTATTAAACAGTTCCGGTTTACAACATCGCGATTTTATTCCTTTTGAAGATGTTATTTCAGCAATTGTATTATTAGATACTTTAAAAAAAGAAGACACTTTAGATGGCTTATTTAATTTAGGTTCCGGAAAGTCGCTACCTGTTTATGAATTTGCATTAAAAATTGCAGAAATTGCCGAAAAATATTTAGACAGTAAAATTTCGATAATACGAAAAACTCCTCTTGATGGAGAGCATTACGAACCTTTGAATTATAATATAAATAAAATTTCTTCAATTGGTTATATACCCAAAGGAAATATTAATTTTGAAATTGAAGAAACCTTACGCTTTTGTAAGGAACATTTAATCTGAAATGTCTCATAAAATTTTAGTTGTTTCACACACCGCTTTCCGAAGAGTTGGAAGGACAGTTTATATTGAACTTTTAAATAAAGGATACGATATAACTATTATTCATCCCCAAACACTTGAAGCTGCAGATGGAAGCATAATGCAGCATGAAAAAAAATCAAATGACGAACCTCTATTAATAGCCTTACATCAAACTATTAGAAATCCAAGAATTCATACATACAAAGGTTTGATTAAAAAGGTAAATGAAATTAATCCACAAATAATAATTCTTGAAAATGACCCTATCTCATATTTGGCTTTGCAATTGGGTTTTTTGGGCAAAAATAAATAAGGCAAAATTTTTTTTGTTTAACCAACGATAATGTTTCGCGAACATTGATTCAACTCATATAAACGACAAGGTATAAAAGGAGTGCTTTATAGTATGCTACTACAAATGGTCAATTTTATTACCCGACCTATGGTGCATCATTTATTTGTTATCAGCAATGCAGGATTACAGGAATTTATAGAATTGGGCTACAAAACAAAAGTTTCCAAAATTCCATTAGGTTTTGATAGCAAATTATTTTTTAAAGACGAACTAAAACGCAATGAAAAAAGAAAAGAGCTGGGCTTATCGCATGAAACCGTGATTGCCTATTTTGGAAGAATGAAATTTCAAAAAGGTATTCATATATTAATTGAAGCATTAGCCATGCTTAAAGGACCGTTCGTGGAAATTTATGCTGGATTATTTTGAAGAAGGAGGCGATAATTATCAAAACTATTTGCGAGAACTGATAAAAAAATATGATTTAGATAATCGTTTGTTTTTTGTGCATGCCAACCATTTAGAAGTAGCCGATTACATGCGAGTAGCCGATATTATAGTTGTACCATCGCTAGAAACACCTAATTTTTGTGGAACAATATGGCAGAGTAGTGCCTGAAGCTATGGCTTGCGGTGCACTAACAATAGTAAGCAATACAGGAGCTTTGCCGGAATTACTTAACAAAAATGGTTGGGTATTTAAGCAAGGAGATATTCATGAATTATATAAAACCCTTATTAAAATTATGGATCTAAATAAATTGGAAAAGGAAAAAAATGAGAGAAAATGCATCAAAATATGCACATGAAAACCTAAATATTCAAGCACAGGCAGCTTGTATGGCACTTTATTTAAATAATTAATTTCATGAATTTAAAACATGCCAAAATACTTTTAGTAGGAGATTATCCAACACCGGTTTATACCGGATTATTGGGCTCTTATAAAAGAGCATTTGATTATTTTAATGTTAATAATCAAGTGTTTTATTTTAATTTAAATAATAAATTTATTAGAATATTTAAATATTCAGATATTTTATTACAATTATATTCAAAAAATTATCAAAACGAATTAATTGAATTTATTTTAAAAATCAAACTCTACGCATATTATTGTTTTTAAAGGGAGTTTATATATTGCCCCGATACAATTAATTTTATTAAAAGCAAAGGCATTATAGTGTGCAATATTAATCCTGATAACCCATTTAATACAAATAGAATTTCATCAAACTGTTTGATAAAAAAATCTATTCCTAATTATGATTATTATTTTATTTGGAGTAATGAATTAAAATATAAACTTTCTGAAACATACCCTAATACAAAATTTATTTATTTGCCTTTTGCAGTTGACGATTTTATAATCCCTGTATTTAATAATAATTTTAACTATTGTTATAACTTAAGTTTTATAGGGAATAGCGATAAAGAGAGATTTTTTAAATTAAATTTATTATTAAATAGTCATCAATTAATAAGAGAAAATTTAATGGTATTTGGTAATGGTTGGGATTCGCTAAATTTTAAAAGTATAAAAGGGCAAGTTAATGGGAATGATTATTTTATTACATTCAATAAAACGAAAATAAATATAAATATACTTAGAGATCAAAATAGAGATGCGCATAATATGCGAACTTTTGAAATACCAGCATCATGTGCATTTATGTTACATGAATACAGTAAGGATGCAATTGATTTATTTAAACCAGGTGAAGAAGCAGAATATTATCAATCAGTAGAAGAGTTTTTAGACAAGTTTAAGTTTTATTTAAATAATGATTCAATTAGAGAAAAAATAGCATTATCAGCCTATAATAAATCCAGAACTTTTGAGTATTCTTATAAACAAAGAGCTCAATTAATTTTAAATGAAATTACTAAATAATTAATGAAAGTTTCGATAGTAGTTCCCGGTAGATTTCATGCCTTTAATTTAGCGTATGAGTTGCAAAAACATAAGGTTTTGCATTGCATGGTTACTTCTTACCCTTATTTTGAAGTTAAAAAATATGGGATTAAAAAAGAATTTGTAAAATCTATTATTTCTAAAGAAATAATTCAGCGTATTTATTTAAAACTTTTTAAAACCTATCCGCCTTTTGCATTCATAAATCGCTGGTTTGGTTATTGGGCAGCTTATAAATTACCGATGGATAGCGATATTTATGTTCTATGGTCGGGCGTATCATTATGGAGTATAAAACGAATAAGAAAAAATAATCCGAATGCAAAAATTATTATTGAAAGAGGTTCATCGCATATCGAAAAGCAAGACGAACTACTTAAAATGATTTATGGAAAGCAAATCATATCGAAACATGTTTTAAATATCGAATTAAAAGAATATGCTTTGGCTGACTATATATCTGTTCCAAGCATTTTTGCTAAAAACTCCTTTCTTGAAAAAGGATTTAAAGAAGAAAAAATACTATTAAATAATTACGGGGTTGACTTAAGTGATTTTTATGAAATTAATGATACAAAATCAAAAAATGAAAATGATAAACTTATAGTTGGTTATGCCGGAACCATTAGTGCTAGAAAGAATGTAAATGGTATAATTGATAGTGTAAAAGAATTAGTAGATGAAGGTTACAAGATACAATTAAATATAGTGGGAACAATTGATCTAAGTACTTTTGATACAAAATTATTAAACCATTCATTTATAAACTATCAAAATAAAATTCCTCAAAAAGAATTGGTGATTTTTTATAATAATATTGATGTATTTATTCAAAACTCAATAGAAGAAGGCTTATCAATGGTAATTTTACAAGCCATGGCATGTGGTAAACCGATTATAGCAACCGAAAATAGCGGAGCAGCAGATTTTATTGATGATGGTAAAGAAGGATTTATTATTCCTATTTTGAATAATAGTATTTTAAAAGAAAAAATTAAGTATTTTTATGAAAATAAAGATGCAATTGTAAAATTTGGAGAACGAGCTGCAATAAAAGTAACCAACGGATTTACTTGGGAAGAATATGGAAAAAGAGCAATTGCATTATATAATTCAATAATTAAAAATGAATAATAAAATAAATTATTTAACCCGAACCATTCTTCACTATTTTGATAAAGCAATTTGCCCTTCTTGTCAATCAAAAGATTGCAAGGTAATAGATAGAAAATATTTAGTTTCAAGATTGTTTGAATGTAATAATTGTCACTTGTATTTTCGCCATCCTGTTGATTCTATTGAAACAAATAAAGAATTTTATCAAGAAGACTATCAACAAAAGGGAGAAGGTATTACAACCGATATTCCTGATAGAATTACTTTAGAGAAACTTAAAGAAAATAATTTTGCAGGAACTTCAAAAAATATTCAACATTATGTTAGTTTATTTAAACAATTAATTCCGAATAAAACCATTAAGATAATTGATTTTGGAGCAAATTGGGGGTATCAAAGTTTTCAATTTAAAAATGCAGGATTTGAAGTAAGCAGCTACGAAATTTCTGTACCAAGAGCTGCCATGGGTAAAAAACTATTAAATGTTGAAATTCATACAAGAGTGGAAGAGTTGTCTGCCAATAATGATATATTTTTTAGTTCACATGTAATAGAACATTTACCCGATATTCCATACATGATTAATCTTGCCAAAGATAAATTAAATGAAAATGGAATATTTATAGCTGAATGTCCTAATGGTTCTAAGGAATTTAGGGCGAAAAATCCAAAGGCATTTAATTTATGCTGGGGCTTATTACATCCCAATTACATTAGTGCAGATTATTATCAATATATGTTTAAAAATAATCCATATTATATCACTTCAACACCTATAAATGTTGAAGATATTTTAAATTGGGATAGAAAAACGCAGGTTTGTAAAAATCTATCAGGCGACCAACTGGTGGTATTTGCATTTATCAATCAAAATAATACCCCATGAAATTTTATTACATAAGTATTTCTTCGCTTTCTTTTTTTCCGGTATTTAAATATATATTAAAAGTTTTCTTAAAAATTAAGAATGATAATAAAAATAATCATCATTTAGTAGAGTCTTATTTAAAAGGTTTTCCTGAATATAGTAGTCAAGTTTGTACACATTATTATTATAGGTTTAATAATATCAATCATTTTAATAATATGTCATTTCAAACTAAGATAAGACGCTACTTATATGTTTTATTTTATATCATTAAAGCTATTTTATCAAAAAAAACTGTTATTTATACTTCCGATTATCAGGTTTTATTTATAGTTTTTAAATTATTTAAATTATTAGGGAAATCTAATGTTAAATTAATTTATCATCAGTTCGAATTAATAGAATTAGAACATAAAAGAAATATTCTACAAATAATTTCATCAAATAAGCATTATATTGATTTAGCAGTATTTCCGGAAATAAATCGCTTAAATTATTTTGTTGACAATACGGGTTTTCCAATTAAAAGAACTTTATTATTCCCAAATACTTGTGAAGTTAATAATGTTGTAACATCAAAAAATAAAATTTTAAAAGAATTTAATGATGATGATATTGTTATTGCTCATGTCGGCAATGTTGGCTTTAATCATTTTTTACTTGAAATAATTTCATGCTTCAAAAAGTTAAATGTTCCTGATAATTATAAATTAGTATTTATTGGTAAACAATCAAAAGACTTAGAGATTTTTTTGCAAAATAATGCATTCACTAATATTTATTTTTATAATGAAATTCCTCATAATGAATTAAGTTCCATTTATAATTTTATTGATTATGGTTTAATTTTATATAAACCTATTGACTTAAATTTTGATTTTTGTGCCCCTAATAAATTATATGAATATTGGGCGCATGGAGTACCAGTAATGGCACATTGTTTAAGAGGATTAGAAAATATTATCACACATAACTTAGGAAGCATAATAGATTTTAATAAAATTCAATTAAATGATATTTTAAAAATCAATAAATTAACTGAAGAAAAAAGAAATATGATAAAAGAAGAATTTCGTATTAAATTTGAGGTTACATATTATCAAAATCAATTAAATCAAAAGTTAAAAGATTTATTATCTTGAAAAATAAATTTCTAATAGTTATAGGTACACGACCGGAACTAATTAAATTAGCACCGGTTATTATTGAATTTAAAAAAAGATTCAGCAATCCCCCAATTATAATTTTAAATACAGCTCAACATAAAGAACTATTGAAACCCTATTGGGAAATTTTTCAGATAAAGCCCGATTATGAATTAAATTTTATGAAAAAAGGGCAAAGTTTATCTCAATTAACTGCCAGAGGTCTTACACAATTAGAAAAATTTATAAATACGATTCAATTAGAAAAAACTAATATTATAGGAATATTAGCTCAAGGAGATACTACAACTGTTATGGTTAGTTCAATGATAGCTTTTTATAAAAATATTCCATTTTTTCATCTAGAAGCCGGATTAAGAACATTTGACTTACATAATCCCTTCCCTGAAGAGTTTAATAGAAAAGTTGCGTCAATATCAGCTCAAATTCATTTTGCACCAACTAAAATCTCGAAAAATAATTTAAAAAATGAAGGGATAGATAAAAACATTATTGTTTCCGGTAATACCATAGTTGATGCAGTAAATCTTTTTAAATCAAAATTTAAAAATTATCAAATAAAAAATAAACAACTTTATGAATTATCGTTTGCTAATCATAATCATAATGTTTTAATTACATGCCATCGAAGAGAAAACCATGGCAAAAATTTATTAAATATCATTTCTGCTGTATGTAAATTAGCAAATGAATTTAAACAATATAACTTTATTTGGCCTTTGCATCCTAATCCAAATGTAGGTGCTGTAATTAAAAATCAAATAAATCCTACAAGATTTCAAAATATATATTTAACAGAACCACTTGATTATTTAGATTTATTATTTGTTTTAAGCAAATCCAATTTAGTTTTAACGGATTCCGGTGGAATACAAGAAGAAGCTCCTTCATTCAATGTTCCGGTATTGGTATTAAGAAAAAAAACTGAAAGACCCGAAGGTATAGAATCTGGTGTTGCATGGTTGGTTGGTACTAATAAATCAACTATTTATAATAAGGCTAGCGAATTATTAAAAAATAAAAAATTTAATTTTAAAAATCCTTATGGAAATGGTAGAGCAGCTAAAATTGTGGTTGACAATTTACTCAATACAATTGAAGAATTAAATGAAGGATATCTTTCTCCATAAAATTTATTGTCCCTATACTATTTTTATGGCTTATATCTATTTTATTGTTTAATCATCAATTAATTTTTGAAGAAGTTGCGTGGATATATTTTATTTTCCTATTTATTATTACGATTACTTTACAACAACGGTTTTGATATTACTATTAAGGAAATTCTTTTGATATTACTTATTAACCTTACAATACTTTGTTGCTCCTTCTGTTGTATATAATAAATTTAATAATGACGTAGGCGATTTTGGGTATGAAATGAAAATAGAAAAAGAAGACTACTTCTCGTTTTTAATTAACACTATTATTGCGTTTTTTTATAGGTCTATATATTCCAATATTTAAAACCCAAATAAATACACAACAAATATTCAATAAAATAAAATTGTTAAAAGATAATTTTAAAATCGGAATTAATTTAATTATTATTAGTTTTTTGTCCTTTTTTTTATTGCCTTTTTTACCATCTACTTTAGCATTTTTAGGAGCATTCTTAGTTAATCTTAAATACGTAGGGATGTTTTATGTTTACTTTTCCAATCATCGTTTAAAAAATATTTTTGTACTATTAGTAATTAGCTATTTAATTTTAAATATTATATCAGGCGGGGTTTTTATTGATTTATTTGTTTGGGGATTATTTATGGCAACGTATTTTACTATTAATAAACCAATAAATTTATTTTTAAAAATTTCGATTTTAATTACAGGTATATTTACTGCATTACTTATTCAAACAATTAAAGCTGATTACAGAAGCATTATTTGGAATGAAGATAACAATGAAGAAATTCAAGAAGAGCAAGTTTTTATTGATTTAACAAGTGCAAAATTGCAAAATGCATCAAGTGTTTTTGAAGATGATAATTTAAAAAACTTTTTCTCAAGAATTAATCAAGGTTGGATTTTGAGTAATGTTTTAGAGCATGTGCCCCAAAAAGAAAATTTTGCAAATGGAAGTATTTTTTTTAGAGAATTACAAGGAATATTACTACCTAGGATTATAGCTCCAAACAAGATTACAGCAAGCGGAAAAGATGTTAAAGAAAAATTTATGAAATATACCGGACGAATACTTTATGGTAACACTACGATGAATATTGGATTAATTGCAGATGGCTATATTAATTTTGGGAAGCAAGGATGCTTGATTTACATGTTACTTATTGGCTTATTTATAAATTATTTTATATACAAAATATTTCAACTATCTCATAATTATCCTACCCTAATATTATGGTTACCAATACTCTTCTTTTATTTAATACGTTCAGGAAATGATTTTTATATGATTATGAATTATTTGGTAAAATCTACCATGATTCTTTTTGTTGTTATATTTTTATTCAAAAACATTTTTTACAAACCAGAACTTGCAAAATCGTAAAATATTAATTTTTATCGATTGGTATATTCCGGCATACAAAGCCGGAGGCCCTGTAAAATCAATTGCAAATCTTATCGCTTTGTTAAAACACAAAGTTGATTTTTATATTATTACCGGAGATAGAGATGAAGGAGATATTATTCCGTTTAGTAATTTAGTCTTTAACAAATGGCATAGTAATGATGGTTATAAAGTAATTTATCTTAGTAAAGAAAAACAAACCGTTTAAAGAATACACAAATATTTTAAAAACTATCAATCCTCACTTGATTTACATTAATGGTATATTTTCTAAAAACTTTAGTATAAAACCGTTAATTGTAGCAAAAAAACTTAATGTTAAAACAATAATTGCTCCTCGAGGTATGCTAGGCGCAGGAGCATTGGCTATTAAACCAATTAGAAAGAAAATATTTTTGAAAACCTTTAACTTTTTTAATCTATATAAAAATGTAGCCTGGCATGCAACTGACCAAACCGAAAAAAATGAAATTAATCATCACATTAAGAATTTAAGTAAAGTATTTATTATTCCAAACATGCCTGTAAAACCAAAATTATATATACTTGATTCAAAAAATAAAAATGAAAATAAATTAAAACTTGTTTACATTTCTAGAGTATCAAAAAAGAAAAATTTAAATTTTATATTAGAAATTTTGTATGAAGAAAAATTCTTAAAAAATATTGAATTAGACATATGGGGGCCTATTGAAGATGAAACATATTTTAATTTAAGTAAACGATTAATAGCAAAGATTAATAAAGAGAGTTTAAATAAAGTTAGTTATAAAGGCAATTTAAAATGGAACGAAATAGAATCTTGTTTAATGAATTATGATTTTTTTATTTTACCTACATTACATGAAAATTTTGGTCATTCAATTTTTGAGTCTATTGCAGTGGGAGTACCAGTATTGATTAGTGATAATACACCATGGAGTAATTTGCAAAGAATTAAAATTGGATGGGATTTAAATTTAAATAATAGAGCAGATTGGATAAAAGTATTATTGTATGCTCTTAAAATGAAGGATGAAGAATATAAGTTATATGCTAAAAACTGTATAAACTTTGCAAATAATTGGCTAAATAATCAGAATTTAATGGATAAATATTCGGAATTATTTAATCTGAAAAATGAAGCATAAAACCCGACTTTCTTTATTTAATAATTCCTGGTATAAGCCGGGGAAAGGTTTTTTAGTGCGTACATTTTGGTATTTTGTAAATGCTTGTTTGATTAAAACTGCTCATCCTTTTTCTTTTTTGCGTATTTTTTTATTGCGCTTATTTGGTGCAAAAATAGGGGAGGGAGTTGTAATTAAACCATCAGTAAATATTAAATATCCTTGGCGATTAAAAATAGGAAATCATGTATGGATAGGCGAAAATGTGTGGATAGATAATTTGGACGATGTATCCATAGCTGATAATGTTTGTATTTCGCAGGGTGCACTTTTACTGAGTGGCAATCATAATTATAAAAAGCAAAGTTTTGATTTAATGATAGCCCCCATTATTATTGAAGAAGGTGTGTGGATAGGAGCTAAATCTGTTGTTACCGGTGGAACTATTTGTAAAAGTCATGCTGTTTTAAGTGTTGCTTCTGTCGCTCCTAAATTATTGGAAGCTTATTCCATTTATCAAGGCAATCCCGCAGTAAAAATCCGCGAAAGAGTTATAGAAGTATAAAATGCTTAAAATCTCCATCATAACAGTTTCATACAATAGCGCTAAAACCATTGAGCAAACTATACAATCGGTACTTTCGCAGCGCTACTCAAATGTAGAGTATATTATAATTGATGGCGCATCGCAAGATGAAACTTTAAGTATTATAGAGAAATACCGCAATAAAATTTCAGTCGTCATTTCAGAAAAAGATAACGGTATTTACAATGCTATGAATAAAGGGATAAAATTAGCAACCGGAGATATTATTGGTATTTTAAACAGTGATGATTTTTATGTTGATGAAAATGTACTAAACGATGTTGCAACATTATTTGAACATAATAAAGCAGATGCTGTTTATGCTGATTTACAATATGTAGATGCAATTGATACCCGAAAAATCAAGCGCAACTGGAAATCCGGAAAATATAAACCCGGTGATTTTTTATTTGGCTGGATGCCTCCACATCCTACATTTTTTGTTAAAAAAGAGCTCTATCAAAAATATGGCTTATTTAATGAAGAGCTAAAATCTGCTGCAGATTATGAGCTTATGTTAAGATTTATTCACAAACATCAAATTTCAATTGATTATTTACCACGTGTAATTGTAAAAATGCGTAGTGGCGGTCATAGCAATATTACCACCAAAAATCGTATAAAAGCCAATCTCGAAGACCGCAAAGCATGGGAATTAAATGGCTTAAAGCCATTTTTCTTTACTTTATTTCTAAAGCCTCTTAGAAAATTAAATCAGTTTAGAGTAAAATAGTTAAACAGAATTTCTTACTCTCTTTAAATTATTAAAATCAATCATGTTTCTTAATACTTAATTTCACTATCTTTCGAGATTATTATATGGGCTCGCAAATAAAAAGGTATAGTTTAATTTTAGCACTATTAATTTGGTGTTTAAATAGTTTATTTGCACAAAATGAACTTGACAGTTTATTTCGAATTCTTCCTAGTAAAAAAAATCTTGATAGAGTAGATGTTATTTGTAAAATATCAAAATTTCTGAGAGGAATAAATGCAGATTCTGCCAAAGTAATGGCAGACGAAGCGTTAATGATTGCAAAGCAATATAATGATATATATTTTACTGGCGAAGCGTATAATGCATTAGGAGGTGCATACCTTTTCAAAGGTGAATTTTACAAAGCCATAGATAATTTTCAGCTTGCACTATTAAACTTTTCAAAATTTCAAGATTTAAACCGTGCAGCAGATATGATGAATAATCTGGGTGTGGTACATCGTAAAATAGGGCAATATGAAAAAGCAATACGATATTATTTGGAAGCCTTATCAATTAAAGAAAAAAATGAAGATAAAAGTGAATTAATTTCATTACTCAATAATATAGGTGGAATTTATTATTATCAAAAAAATTATAAAAAAGCTGAAGATTATTATTCCCGGGTGCTTGATTTATCCATTCAAACAAATGATAATGTAGGTATTGGTGCTTCTTATAACAATTTATCGCTGATAGCTTTTGAGCAAAAAAACTATGAAAAAGCACTAGATTTAAATAAAAAAGCGCTGGAGTTGCGTAAGCTCAACAATGATCAATATGGTATTGCTGTCTGTTTAAATAATATGGGACGAATATATCACGCTATTCATGATTACAACCAAGCAGTTTTTTATTTCTTGCAAGCATTAGATCGTTATAAAAAAATAGGCGATTGGGATGGTGCAGCAAATGCACTATTTAATATAGGATCAATCTATCACGAGAAAAAAGATTACAAAACAGCTTTAAATTTTTTAAAAGAAAGTGAAGCCATTTCTGACTCTTTAAATGCGATGGTAAATTTAAGAGATAATTACAAGGTAATGGCAGAGTGTTATAAAACACTTGGTAACATTACAAAAGCTTATGATTATTTGCACAATTTTGTAATTCTTAATGATTCTATTATAAATGAGCAAAGTTTAAAACATACAGCAGAACTCGAAGCACAATACGAATCAGGTAGAAAAGAATCAGAAATAAAATTATTAAAGCAAGAAAAATTACTTAAGGAAAAAGATAACGAACGTCAAAAAGCGGAAATAAATCGTCAATTGATTTTACGCAATTCTTTACTTGCTGGTCTTGGATTAATTGTAATAATTGTTGTTTTGGTATTGATACAATTTGTACAAAAACAAAAAGCCAATAAAATTTTAAAGCAACAAAATGAAGAAATACATTATCAAAAACTTTTAATTGAACAAAAAAGCATTGAGCTGGCAGAAAAAAATAAAGAAGTAACCGATAGTATTAAATATGCGCAGCGCATACAGCAAGCTATTTTCCCAGCTGACGATTTAATTAAATCGTTTTTGCCTGATTCATTTGTTTTATTTAAACCAAAAGACATTGTTAGTGGCGATTTTTATTGGCTTCAACCAAGTTTTTTTAAACAATAATTTGTTTTACATAGCTGCTGTAGATTGCACCGGACATGGAGTTCCAGGTGCTTTTATGAGCATTGTTGGAAATAATTTATTAACAGAAGCAGTAAAAGTTTCAGGAAAAACTAAACCTTCTGAAATTTTAGATGAACTTAATAAAAATCTTACCATACATCTTCATCAAAAAAATGAAAATACAAGCATCAGAGATGGGATGGATATTTCTTTATGTGCAATAGATAGGAATAGCAACACACTTTCTTTTGCAGGCGCATATAACCATTTGTATATGATAAGAGATAATGAGTTACATATTTTTAATGCCGATAAAAAAGCTATTGGAACGTGGACAAATGAAAATTATACAGGCTATCATCAACATGATATCTCATTAAAAAAAGGGGATGTTTTCTATATCTTTTCCGATGGTTATGCCGATCAGTTTGGCGGCCCTAAAGGTAAAAAGTTTAAGGCTTCACAATTAAGAGAATTATTCTTATCGATTTATAATCAGCCATTCGAAAAACAAAAAGAATTACTCAACCAAAGATTTGAAACATGGAGAGGAAGCTTAGAACAAGTAGATGATATTTTGGTAATTGGTTTTAAAATAGTTTAAAAATACAATTGCATAATATTAATTAAAAAATAGGTAAATTCGCAGCATCCCACCCTAACAGAATTTTTAAATTATAAAATGTTTGCCCTTTACAGAAAAGAAATAAGTAGTTTTTTAAACTCATTAATAGGCTACATTGTAATTGTTGTTTTTCTGGTTATCATCAGTTTGTTTATGTGGGTTTTCCCGGGTGAAATGAATATTCTTGATGCAGGCTATGCCAATATCGATACCTTATTTATAATTGCACCTTGGGTATTTATGTTTTTAGTTCCTGCCATTACTATGCGCTCATTTGCAGATGAACGAAAATCAGGAACAATAGAACTTCTTTTAACTCGACCACTCAGCGATATTCAAATTGTTATGGCCAAATATCTGGCTGGAGTTACTCTGGTTTTATTATCATTAATCCCTACCTTGGTATATTATATTTCAGTTCATTTACTTGGTAATCCAATCGGCAATATCGATACAGGAGGTATGTGGGGTTCTTACATAGGTTTGTTTTTTCTTGCATCGGGCTTTGTAGCTGTTGGCATTTTTGCTTCATCCATTACCGAAAATCAAATTATTTCATTTATTGTAGCAGTTTTTCTTTGCTTCTTCTTTTATATAGGATTTGATTCCATAAGTAATTTAGCCTTATTTGGAAAAGTAGATGCATTTATTATTCAGCTTGGAATTCAAGAACATTATTTATCAATGAGCAGAGGTGTTATTGATACTCGCGATGTAGTTTATTTTTTCAGCTTGGCTGCATTTTTCCTTTTATTAACTAAAACTGTGTTGGAGAGCAGAAAATGGTAAAG
>BPGB01000010.1 GCA_026002815.1 Candidatus Woesearchaeota archaeon
TAACAAAAATAATAATTATGGATGATAAAAAGATAGAAGATACTCATTGTATTATTCTTGATTTAATAGATAAATTTTTTAATTGATAAAACTATGAATTTAAAACCTATTGGTAAGCGTGAGTTTGATAATATAATATTTAATGTTTATGAAGTTGAAAACATAAAACAAAATTCTAATGATTGGTACAAACTAAGAAAAGATTATATAGGAAGTAGCGAGATTGCTACTATATTAAATCTCTCTAAGTTTTCATCTATAAAAGAATTGATAATAAAAAAGGTATTTCCTGAAAAGATAGATGAAAAGAAATCAAACCGAATGATAATGGGTTCTATTTTGGAACCAGTGATTGGAGATTTTATATTACCTTATTATGAGAACTCACTAGAACAAACAATTGAAAATTATAAGCAAAATAAAAAGATTAGAAATGTTGTGAAAGATGATTCAGTATATATCATAAAAATAAAGAATATCTTCTATGACAAAGAATTTAACATAATAGTGAGTCCTGATTATATAGATACAGAAGAAAAAATACCATATGATATAAAAACAATGACAAAATTTAGTTATGATGCATTTATATCTGATACAAACCCAACAGATTATATTTGGCAATCGATAATGCAACAAATTGTATACGATTCTGAATTAGGATATTTATTCATAATGATAGACGCTAATGATATAAAGTTATTTGAGATAAGAGCATCCGAATATTTACCAATGTTAGATGCTATTTATAACGAGTTAGATAAATTTTATTCTGATATAGAGTTCGCAAAATCTATAGGTTATGAAGAATTTATGAATAAGTATATAGACATAAAATTTGATACAAGACATTTGGACGACCATACAGAAAAAGAACTGATAATAACAAAGAATAATATAAACGAAGTATTTAGTAATTCAAAGATTATACATAATGATGTTATCAATAATATGTCTTTTGACATGTTAATAGAACTATGTCAAAAATATATTGAAATGAATGAGTATAAAAAAGAATTATCAAAAGAAGAAGACAAAATAAAATCAATCTTTAAACAGATTGGAAATGGATATAAAAATATATTACTAGATGTAGATAGCGAGTACACTGTAAAAATTAACCTGGAAAGATTTAAAATAAATATCAAATAGGATGTTAGGTATTCTCAACAAAACAAAAACAAACTATAAAAATATTTTGGAATATAAAAGAGTGCAAGAGTTGACAAAACATGGTGTTGTGTTCAATAATATATATCAGTGTGATGTATTAAAAATAATAGTAAGACTATCAAAAGATATAAGCAATATTAATAGTCTTATATTATTCAACCACGAAGTATTACTTGATATTGATTTGATTGTAAAAGATATAATATTTAATGAAAACAAATTTATATTCGAAAAGAAAAAAGATGAGGAATATAATCTAAATATAATAACAAATGTTCAATTAAAGTTTGATGAAAATATAGAAGAAGTAATGAATATAGATACAACAAGAATAGTTATAGATATATACTCAAAAGAAATATATGAAATAATTAAAAAAGAAGTTGTAAATATATTAGAGAATTATTAAATTTGTAATCTAAAAATATTAATAAAATGAGTAATCTAAGTTTTATCATTAAAAACAAGCCAAGCTATTCTAATATAAAGCATGTTGTTTTATACGCATTACCAAAAATAGGTAAGACGACAGCTGTTTCTTTGATACCAAACAATGTTATTTTAGCCTTCGAAGACCAATCTTTCTTTGTTGAGGCTGATATTATAGATATGAGAGCTAATAATGACGAACAAATAAAAAACAAGCTAAAAGAGTTGCCTGAGTATGTAAAATCTCTTAAAGAAGCTGGATATAAATTCATAACAATAGATACTCTTTCATCAATGCTCCCTTTTGGAAAATATCTCGGTGAAGCCCTTTATTCTAAGACTTTGATAGGTAAGAACTGGTTCTCTAAAAATAAAGCAGAATATGGCGATCTTTTGAATCTTCCAAAAGGATTAGGCTACGAATATCTAAGACAAGGTATAAACAGAATATATGATTATTTATTTGATTCTGGATTAAAAGTAATAACAGTAGCTCATGTGAAAGAAAAATATAGCGACGAAACTGGAAACGTTTCTATGTTGGATATAGACGCTCCTGGTTCGCTGTCAAGAAGCATCGCAAAAGATGCACAAATAGTAGGATATCTTACCAAGAAAAAGAAAGATGAAGTTTGGATTTCCTTTAAGAATTTTGATAACACTATAACTGGAACAATCATAAAAGAGCTTCAAGACACAGAAATACTACTAACAAAAAGAGAAGATGATAAAATTATATCAAACTGGGATGAAATACTAAAATATATATCATGAATATAATCTCCATCAAAGATCTATTAAAAAATTACTATAAAGAGTTTGAAAAAGATAAAAGTTATTTTATAAGTAAATATGAGTTCTTATATAACAAGTTAAGAAAGGATCAGGGATATATAATTACTATAGCTGGAAGACCAGGGCATGGAAAAACTGTGTTAAGGCAAGCTATATTGTGGGATATAATAAATCGTAATCAAGATTGTATATTTAATATAGTTGATTTCCAATTAGATGTTCCATTAGCATATCTCATAGAAAAAGATATGGCGAGAGAAGGATATAATTCAAATAATAAAGAACATCTAGTGGAATTTGGAAAAAGAATAATAGAAAGAGGAAATAATATACATTTCATTGATAGCATAAATAATGTGGAAGAAATATATACCGCTTCAAGATATATATTTGATAATAATACTGGTGCAAATGTTTATAATATAATGACTTTAGACTTTGCAGGTTTATTACCTCATTCTAAAACTGAAGGTGGAATAGCAGAGTTCTTAAATATATGTAAAAAATTGAGAAGAGAGCATAATTGTATATGCATTATATTAACACAGCTGAATAGAAATGTAAACGATAATAGTCGTATTAAACCTTCTAGTGCTCTTAATAGAATTCTTGATACAGATATATATGGTTCTGATTTGTTTATGCAATACAGTGACCTATTACTTACTATAGATATACCAATTAAGCGTGGTATAAGTATATGGTCAGAAAAAAGTATAATGTGCGACAATAATACTGTGATTATAACTTTATTGAAAGATAGAATTAGCGGAAATCTTTCTACTTATGTATATGAAAAAAATAATTTTGATTATATATTCAAGTTTAATGTCGATGAATCTATCAATATAAATAATAACAATGTTCAAGAAGATATATATGACGAAGAAATAATAGATGAAGAAGAATATGATTCTTAATGTCTAACCTTAAAATTTTAAAAACTATGACAACAATTGAAGAATTACTAAATTCTGGTTCCGAAAAATCAGACAAACCGTTTGGTTATAAGATTGAACCTGGTATAAAAATGTTTGAGTTACAAGATATCGAAGTTAGAAATATCAAAACTTCAAAAGGTAACAAAGTAAATATAATATTAGTAGGAGAAAATAAAACGGATGATGTAAAAATGTTTATCAAGCTACTAAAGTTTCCATTCGGAGCTGATTCATTTGTTAAAGGACCAGCTATTATCACATTAAAACTTTTACAAGCTTTAGGAAAGGATGTGAGTGATATACTTAAGATGAATGAGAAACAATTTGTTTTATCGTTTGCTAGTATATTTGAAACGTTATCTTCAAGCTTAAAGGATGCTACGAAGAAACCTATTCTATCAATTGTTATAGATAAGGAGGGATATGTTTATAATGGAACTAAAGGTTATAGTTTCTTTCTTATAGATGTAGCTAAGAAAATAGAAGATCTAAAGTATACCAAAATTAGTTATAATAAAGAACATGACCCTGTCCTTATCGATACGGATAAAGAACTAAAAAGTTTGCCTGAAATAGAAACTAAAGCACAAATAGACCCAGAAAATATTGATAATGATTTACCGTTTTAAGGTCTCAACACAACCTTATTTTTCATATATTCTGTTTAATATAGTAAGAAGAGTAAACATATATGATGGGGGATACACTTCCATAGTGTATCCCCTATATAATGACTATTATAAAGGAAAAACGTTGGAATATATATCTGATAGCTTGTTTAAACTGCTTAATGAGATATATGTATTAAGAAAACATCATATAGATTATATTAATAATTATTATGGTTCCTATACTATGCATGTTTTAAGTGATAGGCGTAATCATGGTTTTATATTGCATTACTTAATAAACGAATTAAATAATAATTGCGTGTTAAGGAAAGTGAATATAAATAAAATAGATTTTGATAATCCATATTATATATACATTAAGAATTCGGAATATATTGTAAGACAATGTAATATAGAAGAAGTTGAGGAAGTATGGGATAAAAAGTTCATAAATATATTCTATCCTTATAGATATGAAACATAGCTCTGAGATATACATGTTTCATACAGGAACAAGTGAAAATAAAAGATTAGGTAGAAATGACCTGATCAGCGTCCTTAAGATGGTTGGGAATAATATGGATTCCTACAATTCATATGAGTTTGATTTTGCCAATATGAACAATCCTTATATGCCTTCTTGGGGTCAATATATGATTGATAATAGGATGGTAGAGAATACCGATTATCTTCCTGATTACCTGCCAAGAACTTTTTCTGTCCTCACTAAAGGTAAAGATAAAGGTTTTGTTTATTATCTATTACCTATATTGACAAACATGGTCCCTGTAGTTTCTAATGCTTTCTCTGTTAAAAATTATACAAAATATGAAGAGATATTCTTACATACGATATACATAAAAACTCCACACATATGTGATATAGTTATCTCTTATTCCAGGGAATTATATGTGGTATATAAGGATATGCTAATAGAATACATAAGTACTAATCCGATAGACTTTATAAACATACAAATAGAAACTTTAAAAATATGTAGGAATATACTAAATAAAATAAAACAATCTAAACATATATATGACTTAGAAGGAAATGCTGTAATAGATACAAATTATTCCTTAATATTTAAGAGTATTATAAATTTTGATTACTATAGATTGGTTAGATGTTTAATCAAAAAAAACGATAAAATAACTCTATTATATACAATAGATCATAATAATTCAATATTATTCGATGCTATTGTAAAAAATAGTTCAAAAATCCTTAAAGAACCAATGAACGAATTACATAGTTGGATCGATCCAATTAGTCATAATTGTGATTATTATTTTCATCCTGACTCTATTATCATAGACTTTTATAGAAATAAAGCAGAAATAAATATTGAAGATAAAGCTCTAAAAATAGATATAAGAAATAATTACCTACATAATAGAATGGCTATAAGTCCTAATTGGATTATACCAACATCATTCATAGGTAGATTTGTTTTAGCTTGTAAGTTTATTAAAAGATTGAATTCATTATGAACATAATAGATTTAATAGAAATAAAAGATTATATAAAAAGTAAAGGACTAACAGAAGAACATATATTTAAAAGAATATTAAATATTGAAAATAAAAATCTTGATGGTTATAGAGAATATAGTATGTTTAATATAGAAGATACACCAAGTCAGTTTATTTACTGGAATGATTTTTTTAATGAGTATAGATTTAAAGATTTTTCATCAGGAAAAGAAGGCGATATTATAGATTATGTCGCCTATAAATATTTTGAAGGAAATAAAACAGATGCAAAGAAAGCAATAATGAATATATGTGATGAAATAGTAAATAATAAGATATCGATTAAATTAGATAACAAAAACAAAGATTCAATTGAATACAAATTAAAGAAATCAAAACTAGATAAAATAAATTCCTTAAAAATTTTAGGATTTGCTGATAAGTATTACAATAACAAAAAAGATTTATACTTCGTAGAAGAATTAAAAATACATCCAAAAATAATAAAAGAATTTGGAGTACTAACAGTAATAGATGAAGATAGAACAAAATTCCTATATGTAGATGCTGATGGTACCTTTTGCCAAATATATGATCCTTTTGCAGATAATAAGATGTTTAAATTCTATAACATAAGTTCATTTAAAATGGATTCATTACCATTTGGTTTTAAAGCAAAAATAAATAGTATGAATAGTATTAAGAATATATACATATGCTCTTCAATTAAGGATATGTTATGTTTAAATAATCATTTCTATATAAATTACATGCTATATAACTTAGCAGTCACTTACTTAAATGAAAGAGTTATTGACGAAAGAAATATACATGATATTATGAAAAAGTATAATTTATTTGTTATATTTGATGGAGATGAGACTGGATTAAAAATATCTTCAGAAATAAAGAAGATAAGCAAAAAAATAAAAGTTATAGATGTAAGACAGTCATTCTATGATGAGGATACCATGAAATATAAAGATATTGCTGAGATGCAGCAAGACAGAAAAGATTTAAATAAACTAAAACTTGATTGCTATGTCTGAACTAAATTTCGATTGTGAAAAAGGTTATATGATAACAAATAAAGATAATACTATAAATTTGAATAAGTATAATGAGACTGTTCGTTTACATAGTTTATATAGCTCAGATGATATCCGTAGCGACATAGTTACACTTATATTACTACCATATTTTTGTAAAGCAGATACAACTTATTACGATTATTGCCTATCATCTGAGAATTATGATAAAGGATTACTGCTCTGTAAAGCAACTCATATTATTAAAAACGGAAATGTATATTATAGTGGTACAATAAAAAATGATGAAACTAATTCGTTAGTAGTTCTTGATTTTATGTATAAAAACAAAAATACTAACAATGATAAAATATTTGATTCGTTATCAAACGGATCTATATTCCTTGATAGTATATATAATATCAGTTCTTCTTCCATCCTTACAATAATAGTAAGTAAAATAGAAAGTGATTTATATAATATAAAACTTCTTTTATTAGAAAAGAACCAAGAATTCAATCAAGTATTAAGAGCTATTAATAATTGTAAATATGATAAACTTCCGAATAGGTATGTTTTATCTATATTATCTTTCTATAACATTCTATACACTTATAATTCTATTACAAAAGAAACGAATAAGCCAAGTTTAAGTAAAGAACTTTCAAATACGATTAAAACGATGGTAGAAATTGTATCAAATGTTGAAAAAGATAATGAAATAGACTTTCTTAAAAGGCTATACATAATCGTTTCATTACTATCTAAACACAAGTATCCTATTCAAAAGAACGACAATAGTATAAATATATATGATTATTTTTACTCGAATATAAATATAACAAATACTTCAGATCTTGTCACCAATGAAATAAATAAGCACGCTTTAAGAAATTTAAATATACATAAGGATGATATCGATATAGCAGAAATTTTATTCAAAAAAGGAAATGTTAGTTTGTTTGAGCGTATAAGAGAGTTTAATGCTATAGATGTTGACGAAGAGTTTCTAAGATCAATAAATTTTTATGAGTATCCTTTTGAAGTTTTTACATTAGAAGGAGAACTCGTCAACCAAAAATATCTAATAAAATGAAAAAAGATTTTTTTATTCATGACATAGAAATTTATAATGATATGTCTTTTGCTATTTATAAAAAAGTGAAAGAGGACAAGATAATATATTTTGATTTAGTGAAAGATAAATCAAAACATAAAGCATTCTTTGAAAAGAATTTTCTAATCGATAAAAACTATTTAGTTGGTTTTAATAACTGGTCTTTTGATATACCTGTAATCATCACTTTTAATGAAATAAATACTAATACTATAGATCGATTAAAAGAGATTGTTAGTTTTATAATTGATTTGCCAAGAGATTGGTCATATAAGAAAGTTATAATTGAGACTTTTAACAAATTTATGAAAAAAGATAAGTCAAGATTTTTATATAAACATTATATCTCTTCACTAAACGTCATTGACCTATATAAAATGAACAAATGGGATGATGATAGTAGAAGAGCATCATTAAAATGGATTGCAGCTAATATGAACTCTAGTAATATAAAAGAGACACCGTATGATTTTAACGATAACATAAAAGACTCAGAGCAAAAGATACAGGAATGTATAGAGTATTGTATAAATGATGTTTATGAAACTGAGAAAATTCTCATTAGAAATAGGGAAGATATAAAAATGAGAATAGAGTTGAATAACCTTCTGAACGAAGGAAAAGTACCAAACAGTTTTCTGTCATTATCTAATACAGCTATTGGTTCCAAAATCATTCTTGATGAAATTGTTAAAATAAAAAATAAGTCTATAAAGCAGATAAAGGCAGAAGCAAAGAAAGTTGAATATATATTCGATACCTGGAAAGATATAATATTTGATAATGTTAAAGAATATCTGACAAATAATAGAGAACTACATAATATATTGAAGAGTTTTACTAATGGAATTTTACATAGAAATAAGGAATATAGTATAGAATTTAAGTTTGAAAATACATTAACGAAAGAAACATTTTCAGACATAAAATTGGCAAAAGGAGGTGGACATGGATTACTATCGCCTGGAATGGTATACAGTAGCTCAGATACAATCATTCTGGATTTTGATGTAGCTTCCTACTATCCTAGTATAGTTTTATCATATGGTTTATTTCCAAGGAATATAGGAGAAGAATTCAAAGAAGTTTATAAAAATATTAGGGATAAAAGATTTAAATATCCAAAGGGACATGCATTAAACAAAGCATATAAAGATGCCCTAAACTCTATAGTAGGTCTTTCAAATATGAACGCTAGTGTATTCTTTGACCCTAGTTTCTTTTTCAAAGTAACAATAAACGGTCAGCTAATGCTAACTATACTAATATATGAACTATCAAAAAATATTCGATTAGACTTAATACAACTAAATACTGATGGTGCCACTATCAAGCTATTAAAAGAAGATAGAGGGAAAGCAGAAAGAATATTTGATTGGTGGCAAAGAACATTTATGATATCTCTCGAATTTGTAGAATATAGAAAAATGCTTCTTGAGCATGTTAATAGTTATATCGCCGAATATAAAATTGCAGATTATTCGGATGATATATATGATAAAGGAATTGAGTATGTTAATCCTAAAACAAGAGAGGTATTCAAACTAAAATGTAAAGGTAGTTTTGTTTTTGATGACAATGATATCGAATTACATAAGAATAATAGCGCAAGAATTATACCGAAAGCAATAGCCAACTATTATTTTAAAGGAATACCTGTAACCGAAACTATATTAAGTGAAGAAAATATAGAGTTGTTTTTGTGTTATCAAAGAATCAATTCGGATACAGAATTGCTCTATATAAATGCAGAAGATTACCTAAAAGGTGCTGGATTAGATATAGCAAAAATATTTAAACATAAAGTAATAAGATACGTATACACGAATGTAAAAGATAATGCTGTGGTAATATTTAGGTCTTCATCGAGCGGTGCTAAGATTCTTGATAAAGAATCTAAATTTGTGTATATTTGCAATGATATTAGAGATAAAGAAAATATAAAAAGAATGATTGATAGGAAACAATATATAATGAAAGCAAACCAGTTAATATCGAAAATTAATGTTAATACAAATAATATGTTCAACCTTTTTAATTTGTAGTCTATGAGCAACACATTGAATGATTATCAGGAAATGTTATTATTTGAGTATTTGACTTATAAAGAAATTGGAAACAAGAAAATGAATGATGAGAAGTATAATGAAATCCGAGAATTAGAGCATAATATGGATATAGTAAAAGAAGTCGTTGTCAAATATAGTGAGCAATATCCGCCCTTACTTTTGAAATATGCAAAGGATGAAGTAATCAAAAACCCGGACATCTTTCATTGGGGATGGTACGGAGCTTCTATACCGCGATATGCTCCGGAGCTATTGGAAATATATCCAAATAAATTCAATTGGAAATTGTTCGAATGGGCAGTAAAAGAATATTGCCCTGAATATATGAAATTCAAACCAAAAACAAATGAACAAAATGACAAAGGAAATATTCAATATGGATGTCATCTATAAACTTATTGTAAAGGATTATGATAGCATTGTTTATACAGTTAGTTCTGCTAACTATAATATCATACATCGCAAGTTCGAAGAAGAAAAAGAATATCCAATAAAAGAAGTATGGAAAATAAATAGATATATTAATAGAGAAAACAGTAAAGATATACATGAGTCATCTGAAAGATTAATACATTCCGAAAAAATTAAACAAAATGAGCAGGTATGATATACCAAGTATAGAGAATGTTAGAAGTCATAGATTTGCAAAACATATAAGCTATATGTGTTCAAAAATAAGAAATAATGGTATTGTGATATTAGAGAAAAATGAAGAGAATATGGAGTTTATCAATGAATATATATTAAACCACGAAGATAGGTTTTTTGTAATAGCAAATAAAACATACATCTATCTAATAGATAAAACATTTTGATACACATAAACTTGTTAGAAAGTATATATGAAAAATTAATTAAAAATGATAGAAAAATAATGACATATTAAGAATTTTGGAATATGGTCGCAGGAGTTTAGGCGACCTAACGGACGCAGAGGCAGAGGTTACGAAGCCAACGAAGCGTCTAAAATCCGAAATGTCATCATTTGGCATTAAGATTTAGAACTATGATAGCATTACTAGAACATAGGCCATTAGAAAAAAGACTTAACATATATAAGATCTTGAATAGTAATTATAATTCAAATAAAATGAATATAATTAAAAGAATATTGGATTATAAATTTGATAAAAAGAATACAATAGTTTTTGATAAGTTTTTAAATAAGTATATAATCATAGAAATTTAGATAAATAATTAAGATCATATAAGATCTAATATATGAATAGAAAATATATATTCGGTAAAAAAAGCTCAGGAAGTTATATAACTTCTGATATAGGTATAGAACAAAGCTTGTACGAATATATGAAGTTTGTTAAAAAATACAAAGCTTTGTCAGCTAAAGAACAAATAGAACTGATAGAAAAATATCACAAAAACAGTACATCTGAGTCGGAAAAGAAAAAAATACTGGATGCAATCATTTACTCAAATCAAAGAATGGTTATATCGATTGTGAAAAGAGAGATATCAATAAATCATACAAATGGAAAAGCTGGTTTATATCTGATGGATTATATACAAGAAGCAAATATTGGATTATTAAAAGCATTCGAAAAATATAAAACAGAATATAATGTCCTATTTTATACTTATGCAACATATTGGATTAGACACTATTTAAATGTGTTCATGAACACAGTCGTAGAAGAAAATAAAATCATACCAATGACGTTCAAGAAAAAAATAAATACTCTTGTTGCTTACATAGAAGAAAAGCTTTCTAAGAATATAATACCTTCATCAGAGGAGATAATAAAAAAATCAAAAATTAATAAGCAAGAATACTCAATACTCCAACCATATATCTTAGAAATATATACCGATTACTCAATAAACCCACATGAAAAACCATATCTGTTAGAAAGTTACATTTTAATAAACGCATTAAAAATTAATCCTATATTTTGGAATTACATTATAGAATCTAATAATAGATATAAAACACAAGAATACGAAAAGAATGTATACAATATACATAAAGATAGAATATCCTGGGATAAAGAAAAAGCTATAATAGACCTTTTAAAAGGGAGTAGAATGAATAATAAATATATAGAAGTTATTAAAAAAATAATGAGAGATGAAAAGGTTGACCCTAAAATGAAATATATAGCAATAAAACAAATAAAAAGAAATAAGTTTCTTTATGAAGCAATAAGGAAGATACTTAAAAATGTTTAAAATATATGATCATAGAATTACCACATGTCATAGATTCAATAAGGTGGAAAAACGAAATTATACCTATTAGTGTGGACCTGAGCCCGGCAATTTATATATTATCAAAAGTTGGTATAAGTGATGTAAAAATAATATGCTCATTAAAAAGAGATGGTTCCTACAATAAAAAAATTTATGGATATAATGATATAAAAAATCGTTTTCTAATAGATTTAAAAAAGATAGAGTCAATAAACGCAACAAACATAATCTTACCTTTTGATACTAGATTAAACACAAACATAGAAATTAGCATCCTTACAAGATTCATTTATAAACTAAGAACAAACAAATACCTGATTGAGGTACGCTCTAATAAGTTTATAATAGAATCCTGTATGTCTTTATACATACCTGTTAATAAATCAGAGGAAGGAAAATTTATTGTAGTAAATGGTGGTTATTCTGATGTTAATGGTATTGGAGATTTATTTATTAACAACAATTTTATACCTTATAATGAAATGTCAGAACAGTTTATTAGAGCTGTATCTATGTCATGTAACAAATCAAAACCTACATCTATAACAAATAATCTATTATTCTATCATATATTCATAGATGATAAAGTTCACGAAACAATCGTTTATAATAAAGTATTAAATATCTGCAGTACTAATTTTACAGAAAAACCTACATATAATCTATTTATACCATTTTATAATGATGTAATCTCTAATAATTATATTAGATTCGCTAAGATATTAAATCTTATTTAATATGTCAATGCTTATTATACCAAACATTAAACATGTACTATATGAAGACCTTATAAAAGAGATTGAAGAAGAAATGAATATATTACAATCAATAAACTCTTTGAAACCTATAGAATTTGTAAAGGATGGAATACTGGATAATTGTTTGTATCTTTGCTCTATGTTTATGAATTCAAAACCAATCAAGGGAGGGAATTATACAATGTATCCTGGTTCATTCTTAAGGCAGTATAAAGATAATAAGATAGGAACATACGAACTAGATGATGTAACTTTTGATATATACTTTAATATAATGTTTAAAATAAAATATTCATCAAAGATATCAGTAGAAAGATATATACCTAGAAAGAATGAATTCGGAAACATTCAAAAGAATTTCAATATAATCGACAATCTATACATGAATGATATATTTATAAACAAGCACAAGGATACAATATTATATTCCATAATTAATAAGAAAAAATACATGAGATATAATAGAAGTAATATAAAAAATGTAAAATTCAGTGACTACTTTTTTACAAAATCTCTTTATGAGTATATAAAATCACTATTTAACAGCAATGACGATATATTTTACAAAAAAATGAAACCTTTAATAAACGATGTGACTAACATGATATATGTATATATTACTGTCAAAGAATTTTACAAGGTATTATTCTCTATTGATTTTCACTTTCTTTTGTTCAGACATGCTTTTAAAAAGGATGTAATATGTGAAAATAAAATTAAAGAGTATAATGATATATTTAAAACTAATGATAAACTGACCAATATAGAAAAGGAAATAATAATATCATCTATAAACCTATATAATAAAGATTATGTATCACATGGTCTGGAAAATATTAAATATGGACATAGAGATAATGATATATTATTTACAAATCTTACACATATGTTTGATAAAGATTTGTCATTTGTTTATAGCATTATACTATAATTTCACTTTTTAGATTTATACTCTTCATCAATATATTTTATTTTTCTTTTGACGTTGCTAAATGTATTGTATAATAAAGGCTGAGCTGTCTCTATTGTTCTAAGATATTTAATATATGAATTTATTTCTATAGGATCAAGAGTATATTTTGTATTCCAAATAAGTATATTTACTAAATCTGAAGCTTGTGAATTTGTATTTTCTTTGAACGGAGAATTTTGAGGATCATTTGATAAGGGTCTATATTCTAATCCCACAGATGATGCAAAATTATAAAGCATATCTATTGGTCTTTTGATAGGTGATGGTAATAATATATTAGTAACAATACTGGTACCTGTTACATTTGATTCTGGTATGTCAGATAAATGAGGTAATAAATTTTCATTCCTCTCTTTCATAAGCTTGTAAAAATCATTAGCTCTTTCATATATTGATTTTTCTACAAAATTAGGTAGTAATTCTATATTATCTCTACCACTTATAATAGAACTAATTAAGTATACTCTTATATAGTCATGTGTACTTCCAACTTTTTGTAATTCGTGTAGGAAAGATTGTACTTCTTGAAAATCATTATACATCACATTATTAAATGCTTCAGCTTCTGTATATCCATATGATACCATTTCTGATTTCACTCGTTCAAGAACATATGTTTTTTTCTTTTTATCTGCTTTATCAGAATCGTAAGGCATCTCATCATATAACATAAAGCCAACAAAGGTTTTATTCATATCATCAAGAATCTTCTTTGATTCGTCAGATGTGAAATTTAACTTACACCATATATTAAAGTTTACAATATTCTTTATCCTATCTAATCTTTTAAATACTTTGTCTAATTTTTTTATTTCTTTTAATACTTCTTCAATAGATTTATATGAAACCTCTTTTTCAGAATAAAGGCTTTTACTCTCTTGTTTTTCAAATACATATTCCAATTCATTAAAAACATCTTCACCATAGATTATTTTATATAGTTCAGAAATATAAGAATTTGATATAGTAATATATGATAGAAGTTTGTAATACTCATCATATAAAGCTTCGTATATTTCATAAAACCTTGCGGGGTCACAAGGATTTTCTTCATTATCTACCTCATGTCCTTTTTTATAATCTTCACATTCAGCCTTAGCGTTATTAAATTCCTTTATTAATAACTCTATACTGACTATTATATCTGAAATATCCCTTTCTGATTCTAATAAAATATCATAGGTCTCTTTTACAATTATATTATAAAGCGATTTTAATGAGAATATAGACAGACTTATAGATCCAAAAGCTAAAACATTTTTTAATGAAGATAAAGCAGAATTATTCAGCAGTATTTTATTTATTTGATATTGCATTCTCATTTTATCCTTATCATATTTATTCTTCATTATTTGATATTTATTAATCACTAACTTCCCAGCATATTTAGATGTTTTTAATATATCAAACATTGCAAAGAAAATAGGTTGTAACAAAATAACCAAAAATATTCTGAATGATGACAAAAACTTAACAAACGCATTGTTATATATGATAGGATCACCAACAGGACTTAAATTAACAAGAGCTAGTCTTGTAGCATTAGATGATATCTCACTAAATACAGGTTCCATTTTGCTTATGTTAATTTCCGGAGATACATCTACGCTCTGGTTAAAGTAAGTATCAATATCACTTGTAAATCTAAGATACATATCTACTAATATGTTTTCCTTTTCTGTGAGACCTTGGTTGGAATTATATTTTGCTTTTATACTTTTTATATTCATTAAAAATTCCGATGAAAATGAAAGACTTCCATCATTATTTATCGAAAATATATCAAAAAACATGTAATTGTTAAGTTCTTTTAAATGAGAGTTTACTAAGGATAGATATAAAGCTTTTACTGAAACGGATCTCTCTGCGATGTTTTTAGAAGATATCAAAAAGTTATAGGAAACACCTTCTCTTTCCAATACTTCTTCAAAGAAGACTTTATTTATGAAACTTAAAATCTGTTTTGCATTGCCACCTGATACAACTGAAAAAGTAATTCTATCAGCAAAATTCATTAATTTATCAAAATATAAATTAAAGGCTTCAACTATAAAAGAATTATAGAATTCAATTTTTTTATCTATTGTATCTGATTTTAATATTTTATGAGCCATTCTTTTAAAATATGCATTATTGGAAAACGCTATAAACAAGTAAACAGTCATAGT
This sequence comes from Candidatus Woesearchaeota archaeon, assembly GCA_026002815.1. Lineage (GTDB taxonomy): Archaea > Nanobdellota > Nanobdellia > Woesearchaeales > UBA9642 > UBA9642. The sequence continues at coordinate 15,746 of BPGB01000010.1, forward strand.
CATAAGTGTATGAACTAAATTAATTAAAGTAATGATTACAGCAGATAATGAAAAGTTCACAAACATTGAAGCTATATTCAATATTTTCTTTATAAATGATAAGAATTTAATACCATTCAGTGATTTCATAGACATTATAGTGTCTGCTATCATCATCACAATTGAAATAGAAATAAGAACCAGAAGATTGCCAATAAAGTTTCCAAGAACCGTAGTAGAAAATGAATATAATGGAGAGTAAATAAATATAAGCAATACAAAAGATATAACTCCTACACCTGAAAGAATCATAGCAACATTTTTGCTAGTTAGTATGCCAGCTGCATCATTACCGTATAACAACTTTAATAATACAGAATGGATACCAAAACTGGATGATCTGGACTTCTGCTCTATTTCAGTTACTAAAGATTTGAGAATGATAGGAGAAACATCATTTATTCTATAATAGCGACTAAGACCTAAAAATATATTTTTGTATAACACTAACGATGATGTAGGATAATAATCATCATTAAAAGGATCTCCTTCATTCATCTTTTCAAAAGATTCTCTAAGAAAGTCTATATATTTTTTATTTTTATCTTTTTCATTATTTATCAATAAGCTTCTTGTTTTAAAGCTATCAATGATGTAAGATATTCTTCCCTGGTTATTTATACCACCAAATATCAACGTGTCTGGATTTATTTTAACATTAAATCTTTTATAATAAGAATTCATCAATATCTGCAATAATGCTAATGATTGATCCTGAACACTTAAAGTTTTATCATACAATGAATAATGAATATGATCTCCGATAAATCCTACAAAACCAAATAGCGACTTTAATCTAGATGAAAGCGTATTGCCTAATAAATCATCTAAAAGACTATCTTTTATTAGTAATACCGGTTCTATATCATAGTTGAAAGAAGAAAACACTTTTTTTATGATCTCAAATCTTGCAAGATTTATACTCTCAATCTTTTGTTGTCCAGAACCAGTAGTAAATTTTATCAATGCATCTGAATCTTCAGAACCTATAACATTTTCATAGAGACTCTCTAATAATTTTATCAACTGAATTAACTTCCAACGAGGAGATGTTATATTTTGATTTTGAGAAGAAGTGATTCTGACAGATTTATAATAACTCATCAAATCAGATATTGGCATATTTATTATGTACTGCTTGGATACCGTAGATGCATAAAGTTCATATAGAGACATGGTTAATTTCCCGGAATCATCATTTTTTAAATCCTCAATAAGATCATATATTGTATTCCTTCCATTCAATGCAACAGACAAAAAGTTGTTTTGGAATATATGTCCTTTTTTTAATACAGTAAATTTTTGAGCTAAACTATTTAAATTATTGATGAATACTTTCCTAATATCGTCAACGGACATTCCAGGAGCAATATCATAAAGCATTCCTATGGCGAAAAATAACATGCTGTCACTATTCAATCTTAGATTCTTTTTACCCTTTAATTGTTGGATTATACTTAAGTAATGTTCATTCTTTGCTGAGCTGGTTATGTACAAAGCATATCTCATGTAGTTTAAAGCTGATGGTTTTTTAACATACTTGTCGAAGTTTGAAGATATCTCTCTTACATATTTACTAACAACAGTTTTATTGATAGCGTGGAAATTGTTAAACACAAACCCATCAATCATATCATACAGGTTAAATATTATATCATGTAAAATTCCACTATCTTTTCTTTCTTTATCTAAATTTTCAATGTCTATGTGTAACTTTGCAGCAATATATCTTGATAAAGGATTATCATCTTGTAAACTTTTTATAAAACTCAATGTGCTATTCACATATTTCTTTTCTATTTCTATATCATTGATAATAATTCCATCCTCATTAACATATTTTATTGTCTGAAATTTATTAAAAACAGGGACGCTTGTTTTCATTAAGGATCTTGTATAATTCATACCTTTAGACAAGGTATCAAATAATAATCTATTAACAGTATTAGATAACGGTAGAGGGTTAATGGGCGCCATACCATTAGTAACATCTAAATTTACACTATCGTACCTAAAATTGGTATTTGTATTATATACTCTATTGATATTTGACAACTTTGCTTGATCTTTGAAACTAATTGATATACCTACATTTTTCTTTATGAATTCATTATTGCTTAAATTAATATGATTGTTTTTTAATTCTGATATATATTTATTCAATCCTGAGAAATCTATGTTTTCATCAAGCCAGGTTAAATACATATTGATTAATTCATTGTTTATAGGCCCTATGTATCTATCACCTCTTGAATAATATTTTAATCTTTCTTTGATTATGTTAAAATATATATCTTTTATTGATAGTTTTTTCCCATCTTTTTGCTCCTCATCTAACTTTAAAATCATTTGTTCTATAACATAACTATCTATATGAGAAGCATTGATTAAAATAAATAACCTATGAAGTGCAATTCTTTTGATAAATGACTCTTCCTTTAAATTATCTGTTTGATATTTTAAAACATCTGAGATAGTGATCTTATTGTTTTTATATTGTTCTTTTTTTTCACTAAGTGTCAGATACTCATATATATAGTTGAGCGCATCATCGGTAAATGAGAACATATACTTAGACATGGTTATAATAGATGTGATTCCTTTTAGAGTTGAAAACATTCTATAGAACAAATCACTACCTATATACGGTATACCATAATCTGTTGATATGAAAAATAATAACAGATCATTTGAATTTTTTATACCGAAAGATGAAATACTCTCTGTATAATCTCTAATAGATAGATTCCCATCTTCTGTTAATGTTAAACTATTTGTGTTCCTTGCACTATAGATTCTTGTAGATAATACATCTGAGATATCAAAATTAAATGAATCATTAGCTGAAATTTCTATTAATTTTGAAATGAAGAAGTTAGATTTTGTTGCGAGTGATTTGTAATCATTCATCAGATTATTATCAATATGTTTCCGATTAAGTTTTACTTCGGATGCTGCTGATAACAATTTGAACAGATGTATAACTTCGAATATATTATTAAAAAATATTTTATTATCTTTAATATATGTTTTCTGCTGAATTAAGCGGATTATATCTATTATTTGTTGAAGATCATCATCTTTACTTAAATAATTTGTAAGATTAGACTCTATTTTAATCAAGTCATTCATTAATGTTTCGTATTCTTCAAAGAGTTGGCTACTAATAGTTTGTATTCTATCACTAAATTGTTCTATGATTATCTTTACATTTTTGTATTGAAGATAATCTCTTTCTACATCATCTATGTTATCATGAGGGTATATACTATAGAATGATTTTGTTGTAGATTTAGATAATTCTTTTAAAGATTTTATAAAATTTTCATATGCTTTTTCAAAACTTATTCTTAGCATATCAGAGTTATTGTTATCATAACTATTCGCTATCTCTAATAATGAATTATAGTAACCAGATGATGAAAAGTTTTTTTCTATTAAAGATGTTACTTTATCCTGGTCTGTTGTGTATTTATATAAAGATTGATCTTTCTGCATGAAGGTTAAGCTTTCTATATATAATCTGTGATCAAACCTATTGCTATCATATAATTGCATAGCTATTTCCCTGGATACAGCCAATTCTCTACCAACTTTCATCTCTGATAAGGTAGGATCATTTATTATTTCAGCAGGAAGATATTCAAACATTTCTTTGGAATTCAACTCAATGTAATACAATGATATAGAGTTATATAAATTATTAATTGATTTATTATACATAACTCTATCTATATCATTGGAAAGTTTCACAATATTGTTAGAAGATATTTTAAACGCTGTTACTATATTACTATCATCAGATGAGATAGAAAACATATCTTTAAACAAACCAGAGCGTTCATTATTTACCTTTTCATTGAATTCGTTATTTCTAAATCCTGAGACTTCAAAGTATGAGTTTATTAGTGTGCTTACAAACAAAGGCGTAAATACATTTTCATCAAAATTCATTATTATATCATAAAGATTTGTTTCATTTATAACTTCACCATTGTTCGCATAATTAAAAGCATCCATAAAAATCTTTCCCAATATCGTTGGTATCTTTTTGCCTTTTATAGTTCTTACAAATAATTCCGCTATCTCAGATCTATTCATAATTTTACGATTCTTATCAATCCAAGAGTTATTTACATTATAATCATGGAAAGCTTTATTTATATTGTTTGATATGTCCGATCTATGTTGTTCAAATAATCTGATTAAATACTTCTCTTGAAATGATTTAAAAGATGATTTATATATAGATTCTTTTGTTTTATATTTAATAACTTCTATGAAGTTTCTACCTAAGGTGTCATCATTTATCATTACAGCTCTATTAACTAATCTAAATGGAAAATCATATTTAGATTTAGTTAATAAAATATAGAATTGATCATTGGATATATTTCTTATAGATATATTTCTCAATGCTCTCCCTTCTTTTATCCTTATATCGTATTTTGAAAATAGTTTATAAATATCATTTTTTACAATATTTTCAATGGTTCTCCTTTTTGTTTCTCTATTTAGTTTATCAATTAAATCATAAAGTTCTTCAATAAATTCGTACATGGTTCCTTCAGATTCATCACCTACATCAACAATATCTATGAAATCTTCTAATGGTTTAGCGATCAATATATTAAATCTGTAAAGATTTTCTTCTATATAAATGTCAAATTCTTTTAATATCTTATTTATTTTTAATCTATCTTCTGTAAATAATGATAACTTTGATAAAACTTCATTTAATATAGGATGAATATCTGATAATGCTAATATAGAATCTTTACTATAACCTAACTCGGAATAAGGTATAACTGATAATGTATGAAATAAAGATTCACTTATCGGTGTGACTAAAGGATTTTTCATTATTACTGTAGCGTTTAGTGTAGATATAAAAAAGTCAGAGATATTTGTTTCATATAAACTTTTTTCTGAGTTCTTTAAGTTTTGTTTATATTCATCAATTATACGAATCAAATCTTTTTCATTTTGTATATCTATTATATGCTTGAAGTGTTTCTTAATAGTCTCATACTTTAGTATTATGTGTTTATGTGTATTTATAAAGGAACCGTGAAATAATTCAATCCTTTTCAATGTTTTCTCATCACTACGCAATCTATGACCTGAAACATCAATAAAGTGTAATACTACAATATATCTAAGTAGTTCGTAATTAGATGATATGTCATAAACCAGCTTGTTGAAACTTTCTTTGTCAATATTTTTTATATTATTATATAGACCATACTTATCTATAATATACGATAAAAGAATCATCTGACCATGTGTTAAAGATATATTGTTTCTTATTCTATATTGCAGCTCATCAATTAAATATAAAACAATGGATATCGCTGACTCTCTATCCTGCTCTATTAAATTCTTTGTATTATCTTTCCTTTTTGAATTATACCAACCATAATTGAAGAAGTTTTTTTCTATAATATCTATAATATTTCTTGTAATATCTCTGCCTTTTTCACTTTCTTCAAAGAACTTATCCATCATATCAGATGATAAGATGGGATTCTCAATGTTGGCTTTATTTAAGTCAATAGATATTTTTTCATAAGTTTTATTATATGTTTCAATTATCTGATTCGCTATATATCTATCATTAATTTTTTCTAAACCTAATATTAATGCATTAAAATCCCTGTTTATATTATTAATAGTTTTCGTGATTATTTCCTTGTCTCGCTCATTAATTATACTATCATCAAGTTTTTTAATATATGATATATAGCTATTAAAAGAATCTGAAATTAAATCAATGATCTTATTCTCAGATGATCTTAGACTATTAAATAAACCATAAACAACAAACACTTTTGAAAATTCATACAACCTTTCATTTCTATTATTTGAAAAGGATTCAAACCTTTTCACAAAATCTCTAAATGTCAATTTGTATTTTAAGTAGCTACCTTTATCATAAAAATCAAATATGAAATCTATAACATCATTAATGAACTTTAATTCTTTTTCTTTTAATGATGGTATATATGATTGATAAAAGTTCATTATCTCAATGAAATTTTCATTTTTGGCTATAATGTTATATATGGATTGCTTTGTAATTTCGATATCCGTCTTATTTTTAAACATTAGTTCTAACCTGCTTGTTATCTCTACATCAGAATATACAAACCTTAATATGTCAATCAATAACATGTGCTCATAATAACTAGATATTCTCTTAGTTAATTGATATATAGCATAGATAAAAGAAGTAGAAGACATGTTAAAGCTATTGTTTTGTGTGCTGAAAAAAATCAGCATTGAGCTATCCACTCCTCTAGCATCTATAGATTTTATTTTATCAAAGAAATCTTTTAATGAATCATAACTGATACTAGCATCAGGTAATTTATTATACAACACAGAAAGTAATTCAAATATGTTTATAGAACCAGCATGTTCAAATGCAGCATTCGCATTAAAGAATAAAATATCTTCTGAGCTGTCCAGCGTAGATGGTATATTATTCTTTTCAATGAACTCCAATAGAAATGAAAGAAACTCTTTTTTATTTATTTTCTTTCCTTTTATTATAGAATCAATGAAATCATTGAATGTTTTATTATCGGAAATGTTTACAGAATTAAATAAGAAGCTTACAAGTTTATTAAATACTTCAAGATTAGAATCAGATAGATCTCCAGTAACAATTTTATCTATTATATATTTACTTGCTATTTCATGTGCAGATATTTTATCATTATGTATGAATCCAATATTTGCTTCTGCTATAGATAAGATATTATTAAAAAGTTCCTCGTCATACTTTTCAATATATATAGTAAATATATGTATAATCTCTTCAAGAAGTATTTTATCAAAATCTAAACTGTTAATGTTAGATAAAAGCTTATCTATGTTAAAGTAAACCTTACCTTTTTTATAATAAGCAATCCGATCGTGCAAAGAATCTTCTAATTCTAAGCTATTATTAATTATAATCCAATCATATTTACTTGAGAGACTTATAAGTATATCAATTATCTTAATGTTATCTTTTAATCGCTTTGAATTCTTAACCTTCTTCCTCAAAGATTCTTTTAATATATTAGCAAATCCTTTAAAATTATGATTCAATGATGATAAAGGAAACATTGGTGCCAACATCATATCATAGAACATTCCATTCTCTTTATCAAATAAGTTTTGTTCTAATTTAACATCTATAATCTCTGAAATCCATTTTGAAATTATCTCTTCATATTGATAATATGATAATTTCTGATTAAGAATCCTTCCAATATATTTAATGTTAATATCATATATCTTTTTTGGCTGAATATTAATCGTACTTAAAACATTAGATAAAGCATCAATAATAGTTGGTATTGACATATTTTCTAATGCCTCATCTATATTATCATTCGTTATATTTAAAGAACTATGATCAGAACCAATTAATGAATTTAAAATATCAATAAGTTTTATTGATAGGTTCTTTTTAACATCAGAACGAACAAGAAAAACAAGTTGTTTTTTTATTAAAGAAATTCTTTTGTTCTTATCTATTGATCTGAAACCTTTCTTTTTATTTCTTTCAAGATGCTCATATATAACTTCAGAAAATGAATTAATTGTATGCTCATAGCCATCAAGAATATCTGGTAGAATCTTTTCATCTATAAATTTATTTATATCATTCGATATATTAATGTTTGTTGCATCTATTCTAAAATTAGATATATTATTAATCTGAGATGCAACATTAATAGCAAAATCTTTGATTAATTGTCTTGTTTTAATATCACAGTAAGCCATAGTTTTAACATTTAGATAATATTGTTTGATTTTGAATTCTATGCAAATTTAATATATTATCTTCTTTTACTAACTCGTATCCAAACAAATTTAATACTTCTTTATTAATTCTCTCTATTGTTTTATTATCCTCGCTTTTATATAATACACCATCATATTGTATAGGCATTTCGTCAAAATTCGATGTGAAATAATTCTCTAATATTTGATTAATGGATTTGACATCAGAACTTATAAATTTATTATTCCTAATCAAATTTAGAAAATCCTTTGTTGTTATTTCTTTCCCTTTATTTTCAAATACGCTCACAATCAAAGAAAATATCAACTCAATCTTTTCGCTTTTAGAAATTTTGGCATCATCATTATCTAAAAACTGTAATAATTCATTTAATGTATCATCATACAATATGTAATTCTTATTTCTTATAGTACGTATTTTAAGTAAAGAAGTAATTAAAAAGTTGTTATATATATCTCCGCTAAATCTTTTATTCACATCTCTTAAAATACTATCTATTATATATTTTTTTACTTCTTTATTTATATATGTTTCTTTATTCAGATAATTTATAAGATCATTAATTTCCTTCACTATGTTTCTATTTATATTAATTAAAGTACCAGAATAACTATTTACTATTTGATCAATAGTTTCTTTTATTATATTCATATCCATTCGATTGATTGATTTATATATATTTATAATATGTTCCGCGATTCTTTTGTATGTAGGAGCATTATGCATGCTTGTTAAAATGTCATATTTCTTTAAAGAAATTAAATACTTACCAAATTTTGATTCTAAACCTGGCACAAAAAAACCACTTCTTACATTCAACTCTAACATTGATTGTGAAAGTATATTAAACAGTTCTTCTGGTTTAATATATTTATAAGCCATAGTAATAATATAAGCTCCAAATAAAATATATAATTCATTGTGAAGTTTATTATAAAGTTCTTCAGAATAAGACGCATCAATTATAGGAAGTGTTAATATATATTCAAAGAAGGTTAATTCTTCAGTAAACTGTTTCCCATCTTTTTCAAAAACAATTTTTATCTTTTCGTTAAATATAGGATATTGTAATATTTTTGCATTTCTTTTATCTTCTTCTGTATATTCTTGCTCATTCATCATCTTTCTAGTTCTATGATACATATTCGAGATATAATCAGTCAGTTTATCTTTTTCAATAATATTTCCTTTTTTATCTATTACCTTATATTCTTTAATATTTGCAATTCTTTCATATTTTTCATAATTAATTTTATTATGCACATTCAGGAAAATAATTAAAGGTATTCTATTCATTGGTAAAAAAACGTTTTGAGATAAAAATGTAATTAATGGATTATCTCTGATTGGGTTCTCTGTTTTACTAGAAAAGAAAGATTTTATATCAGCTTCCTTTACTCCTTTTTCATATATACGACTAAACCTACTTGAAAAATCATTAAATTTTTCAATCATATAAAATAATCTGGATATTTTAGAAGAATTTATTTTAAAATCAGTAATAAAATCTACAGGGATATCTATCTGCTTTTCAGAAAAAATAAGATTATACAACTGCATTATCGTTCCTAAATTCTTTAATCCAAAATAATACATTTTTATGTCTTTATATTCTATAGAAGATTTTTGAGAAATTGCTTTATTCATAAGATCTAATACAATCTCAAAATTATTAACAGCTGTCTTAAAAGTCTTAGTTTTAAATTTCTCTTCTTTCGTTTCTCCTAAATATGAACTTAAGATCATTTCATTATATAATTGAAGAGTATACGGATCCATCTTGTAAAACTGTTTTAACATATGTAAATCATGCTCACTAATTATGTTTGAACCGATAGACTCTGCATACTCGTAAACTATATCAATCATAGAGTTAAATATGAAAGATATAGCTTTATTTATAAGTGTTTCATTATTGATAGCTAAAATTGATAATATATTTTCTTGTTTATCAGAAGTTTTGGATATCTCTAATATCTTAAATGTATTGTTTATTACTGATAATGCTAAAGATGCAACATTTTCCATGCCTTCTTCTTTCAAAAATGTTAAATATATACCTTTTATTACATTTAATCCTTTAAACAAGATAAGTCTTTTTAATACATAATGAATCTCAGGATATAAATATGGTATAAGATCTGATGATATCTTTCTTTTATTATTGATAGAAAATCTAAGAAGTTTATCTATTTTATCAGAATAATACACAGTTTTTGTTGTTCTTGTGATATATAAATCTAGTGTTTTATCCAAAATTATATTACCTTCTTCATCAATATCAAAAAGACCAAAATAATCATTGCTTATAATTGGTATAAGTTCCTTAGTAATTTCCAACATCCTATTAACTTCTTCAATACTCGATTTATTTATATTTGACAAATATCGAATAAGATCTATAATAGTAGTAATTCCAACATTGCTAATGGTTGGTAATAGACTATATCTACTCATTTCACTATATTTCCTTTTTTGGAATGTAGTACTAGATATAGCTATACTACTAAGTACTTCTGAGTTATTAATCTCATTGATAAAAAACCTATAACTATATATATCTACAATAGTAAGAAACAATTTCTCCCGATCAAAAGTATATTTTTCTTCTAATTTTTTTATAAATGTAATACTTTTATATACTGCATTATAAAGAGAATTGATATTAGACGTTATCTGTGATTTTAAATGCTTTTTTATATCAGTTAATATTTCCTTAAAAGTTTCTTTATCTATATTTGTTCCTTTTTTATGTCTAAAAGTTTTTACTGAATCATATATTGCATTATAGCTCTGATTTTTTTTGATATTTAATAGTTTTATAGCATCTTTTCTGGTTAATTTATCTCTTGATTTTAAGTTCATTAACATTATAATATTAGAAAAAAACTCAGCATTTTTATATGTAATATAATAATAAGCAAAGAAGATAATATCATATAATCTATAAGCGTGTGAATTATTTATATTAAATAAGTTTATATACTCTCTTTTAACTTCATCAGTTTCATTTTCTATAGCTTCAACTTCCTTCAAGATATCATCTATACTGTTAATAACATTCTGTAATATTTTATCATCATATTTTATATATGGTGATAAGTAGTTTATTACATTCTTTAATTTTTTCATAAATGTTACAAAGTTATCATAGTTGGATAGAACGCTTTCTATATTAAACTCGGTTGTTGAGTTATATGGACCTCCTAGCATGTGATAAATATAAATACCTGTATCATCCTTACTACCATCAACAGCATAGGTAACAAAATCTGAGTATGTAATTTTTGCTATATTCGAATGCACTGGTACATTCGCCTCTCTTTGTTGCGCATATACTGTATTACCTATAGACTTTAAAACAAACGAACCTTTCGTTGTCGCTTTTATCTTATTTATACTACTAGCATATTTTCTTTTATCTCCTTTATTTATTAACTTTGTAATCTTGGGTTCTGCAACTGGAAATACATTAGAAATATCTGGGTTAGATAACAATCTTGAAGAAGAATTTAATATCTTATTACCAAGAACTTTTTTTCTATATAACAATCTTATATCATCATCTTTAAATTTGATAGATTTAAAATCAGTTTCATCTAATTCCACTAACTGATAATCAGTATTATTAGCAAGCTTTGTAAGTTTAGATAAATATTCAGGCTTACTTATTGCTAATTTAACAATATCTATATATGCAATATTTTTATTATGAGTATATAATATACTTTTTGAGCCAAATATATTTTCTACTTCTTTTATATTTTCTTTTCCATTGACTTTTAATAAAAAGTATCTCGATAAATATGTAACAGAGTCGTTATCATAGTCAGCACCTTTTAATGCTGTTGCCATTGTAGATATAGAAATAATGGAATTAATACCAAATATAAATGATTTAACATAAAACTTGGATACTGAAGCTGCCTGCTGTAAAGGTGAACGCCAGTTAACACTCTCCGTCATATTATACAATTCCATCGCCTTTTCAAGCCATACATTCAAATCATATTCTACACCTTTATATTTTATGAAAATATTATCATCTTTTATAAATATATCAAACAAATCTGATAAATTTAATCTTTGTATTACTTGTTTAATATCTTCAACTAATAATGACTCTTTATCCGATAAATTGTTTTCATAGTAATACTCATAAGCTCTATATAATGTCAACATTAAATTTATTATTTCATATCTTTCTCCAATAATATCATTATTAGGTAATCTGAAAAATAATAAATACGCATCATTCAAATCAAAACTTTTTACAGCCTCATCATAATCAACTGAAATAGTCATCATCTTATCACTTTCTTGCATACTCGTCACATCTATCTTCTTTATATTTTTAAGTTTTTTATAACTTGACCTATCAAAATCCTTTATTATGAGAAGATCAATCAATTCTTTCATGCTCACAGAAAAATCCACAAAGCTGCCCTTTTTTTTGAAATTTGTAGTCTCATTTAAAAAAGTAAAAATATTATGCTGCTTAGACATGAATAATATAAACTCAATAGTTAATAACTTGGGATTTATACTTTTCAAATCTTCTAAAGTAAAATCTTTTTTAGTTAACAATATATTTATTCTTGCAAAATCTTTATTTAATTTTCTTATTAATTCATTCTTCTTTTTTTCAGGTGCATTACTCTTAATTATCTCTTCAAGAAGAGCTTTATATCTAGTTGATATAGACTTTACTACATCTTCTAGCTTTTCCTCTATATTTTTATCTACCAAATAATTTTCACCTTCTTTATTTTCCTCTGATGGTTTCAATAATCCAATACTAATAAGATAATCTTTTTCTATCAATCCATATTGAAATAATAATAGAGCAAGTTTATCATAATTAATCATTCCATTTTTCATCAATGATGAATCAAATAACTCTTCGTTGTTGTTTTTTAGGTAATTCAAAAGATATAAAAATTGCGTGAATACTGCTATGCTTTTTACACTATTTGAAAAACGATTTTCGGGTCCTGAATATTCTTCACTACTAATATTTATAAGTATAGTACCATCAGGTAAAATAAAATCTTCAATGTCACTGTAAGTACCACTATATACTATTACAGAAGTTGGTAAAATCGGCAACAAATCCCTAAAGCTATTAGATAATTTAAATCCTATCCCCGATATATTGTAAAAATCTACAAAGTTTATATTATAATCAGTTTTATATTTGTCTGTCCTATAATCAGTTATTATTTTTTTTGCTTTTTTACTAATGATTGCAAAATGAACTTTACCAGATTGATCTATCAATGTTAATTTTATAGTATCTTTATCAATACTTTTTACTGAATTATTTAATAATCTATTTATATTTTCTTCATTATCTATATATATAACATCATCAGATACAAATGATTGATATTCCTTTACACCTTCAAATGACACTATTTTAATCTTTGTTTCATCTTTTATTCTTTTAAATACAATTGGATTTAAAGCATTTAGCTTAAGATAAACATCTATCGGTATATTCTTATTCTTAGCATCTTCTACTATCTCTTTCTTCGTCATTACTTTAATACCAGTAACTCTATAAATATAACCATTAAACTCAAATAATTCACCCTCCTTTATAACATAATTCTCTGTTAATGGCATCTTACCAAGATAATGTATCCTTGAAGCTATAGTTGTGTCAATAAAAGGATGTAATACTCTATTGTTTTTTATACTACCTTTAAATATTTTTTTATCATACTTATCAGTTATCTCTGGAATTTGTTTTGCCATATCACCTGGGAAAGATCTAGCTTCATCTGAAATCAATTTTATTTTTGACAAAATCTTTGTTTTAATAGCTGGAACAGAAGTTTCACTAAGACCTAACATTTTCATTTCTTCTCTTAAAGTTGAAATAACTTTTTTTTGTTCTGAGCTAAAATCCTTGTAAACATCATGAATAGTATCATCTATAAATTTATTAAACTTCTCATAATTGAAATCTCTTAAACTAAAATTAAACACAGATTTCATTACTTCATTCGAATATTCTCTCATCTCATCAAAAGTGAGTATAAAATTTATAACGTCTGTTAATGACTTATATACAGTGTTTTTTATAATGTTTAATATTTCTTTTTCATCTTTAATATTATTTTGTCTTGCTATATCTAAAACAATGTCATATATACCTTTAAACGTTTCAATCTTCATCAGAATATTATTATTCAAATCACTTAAAGAATTGATTTCTTCTAATTTTTCAATAATTAATTGATATAATGCTACTTTGCTCGCTTGTAAAAATAATGTAAACTTGACATTTATTTTAACATCTGTTTTTTGTTCTTTCCCGGAAAAACTATTTAAACCTAAAAACCTTATGTCTTTTTCGGATATATTGGCAACAACAATCTCTTTATTCTTTTCATTAAAAAGCATTATACCGTTGTCATTAATTATTAATTTATTATTTTCTGGTTTTGTATTTTTTATATATGCTTGTTTACCACCTGATTCAAAATTTATATAATGTATTCCGTTGGATTTCATATAATAATATAAACTGTCTAATATATTAGTTTCTTGTCTATTATCTCCAATTGTTATATATTTAGTAATATTTGGATGTATAGGAAACAACGCAAATTTATCTTGACTTCTAAAATACACAGAACTATTTATCAATGGACCTGAATAATGTACCTTAAATAATGATATACCTTTCATTATTAATAACATCTCATCAAGAGTAATTCTTTGACCTGATATTATTTTTCTATATGTGGATTCTTTTTTCTCATTCCATTCTTGTGTCTGTATGGCTAATGCTCTATAAACTTCCAATGGTATATATCCATGTCCGTTAAAAAACTCAATATTGGTATAATCTGTAAATTGTCTAAGAAAATTATTATATACATCATTAGATTTAGAAAACGCATTATATAAAACTTCGTCAACTGTTATTACCTTAAATTTATTATCCTTTATCACCCAATTGTTATTACCAATGATTCTATTAAAATGCAATTGACTAAATACAACTTTTGGTGATAAGTTATTTCTTTTCTGATTATCCTTTAACTTATATTCGTGAGGGTCATTATTAAACTTTGTATATGATAAAAATAACTCGGACATAAGTATATTAAACGCATATAATTTCCCTGCATCAGATTCCTCATTTACTAACTTATCATCTCCTATAAATTTCGAAACTATTTCATTAATAAAAACAGACATACCTGTAGGATCGTTGTATACAGCTGATAAAAATGAATGATTATCTCCAAACATAAATTGTTCTATATACTCTATAGCTAATGAATTGTTCATTGTAAATTCTGCAAGTTTAAAGCGTAAGTTATTAGCATCATAAATTAGTCTATTTTTTTCAATAACTTTTCTTATATTATAGTATTTTTTGATTTTTATGCTTTGCTTGAATTTCTGCCAAGAATATGAGCTCTGAATACTATCCTTACTAATAAAATCTTTGTAAGCTTCTTTTAAAACATTTGAAATATAATTATCTAATATTTTATTTAAAGATTTATTTTTTTCATTAATGCTTTGTATCAAATGATATGCAGGATAATAACTGTACATGTTTATATCTCTCATGCTTTCAAGAGCATCACTTATAATATAATATTTCTTATTTATCCTTTTTATAGTACTCCTATTATCTTTAAATAACATATTATCATGCATCTTGTGTAAATTATATGTTGGATTATTTATAGAGAAATACTTAACAATACCATTAAATTTATCTTTTCTATCTTTTATATTTTTAAAAAAATTGTGTACCTTTTCTTTAGATATATTTGCATCTATTAATTCCTTTTCATTTAATAGTTCGTTCACTATATCATCAATATATTGGTACTTAAATAACAAATCTATTTTTGTAGATATATCTTTAGCCCTCTTTATATCATAATGAATAATTTCCTCATAAAATGTTACAAACTTGGTTATGTTATTTCTGATAGCAATCGTAACGGTGATAATGTCTAAAATTTCATTTAAACCCTCTAACTTATTGTTATCCTTAATAGAAATTTGATCATTATTATATTTGAATATTATATTATCATTGCTGACTTCTATATTAAATGGTTTACTATAAATAGCATTCATTACCGCATTAAAAGTATCTATATTTTCTAACCCTATATAAGATTTAACAAAATCATCTATTATGACTTTTTTTAATTTGAAAATCATTTTCTTTATTGAATCAACATTTATATCTTCTTCAAATATATCTTTTTCAGATGCTGTTAATAAAAATAGATCATAAAAAACATTAAACAAATATTCAACTTCACTCCTGCTATCATGAAATATATATAAAAGCAATCTTAAAAATTCTTTTTTTATTTCATCATTATTGGTTTTATTTATTTCATCTATTATTTTTACATGAAAATCTTCTAATTTATCTTGCTTTTCTTTTAGTTGTGTTTTAATTATATTAGCAAGCTCTGGATTTATGCTCAACTCTTCTATTTTTATACCAACAAGAGTTTTGAACAACATTAAATTTATAGTTTCAGATAATTTATTCACATAATTCATCTTTTTCTCATATTCTTCTTTGCTTCTCTCATACATTAACACAGAATCAATGTGCTTGAACTTCTCAAACTTCCCATTGGCAGCTGCTATAAAGTTATTATTTAAAGATATCCCGCCATTATCATTAACAAAATCTAATAATGGTTTTGTAAACATTGAAGCTAAATTGAAATATATATCACTTCTAATCTTACCATCAAGCAATGTAAATTTTGATAGTGGTCTAAAACCATTTACCATAGAATCACCAGTGTAAACATTTTTATCATCTATCAATATTCCAGTTTTAATTTTTGTTCCTATTGGCTTAGTAATTAACCTCAGGAAAAAACCACCAATACCAAAAATGTTATTCTGATTTGTTTTATTATCAAATAATGAATTACTTAATGTTAGTGGATTATTCCTTGCAATTAATGGTAATAATAATGTGGTTTTTAAACCATTACTTTCACCAATAGGTATTCCATATGCAGAGAAAGATGTAGCAGCTCTTAAATATTTTGATACATCCTTACTTATTTCGCTTATATTTATAGGTATTATTTGATATCCGTCTGCAAATATGTTTGATATAACACCACCAAATGGTACAGAAGATGATATCTTTTCTTTATCCCTGACTTCTTTGTTTAATGTTTCTATATTATTAGATGTGTTATTATATAGCATTACTTTCTGTTGTTTGGAAACATTTATGCTTTTTGTTCTAGTCACAGATTCAAAAATATAAAAAACATTTTCAATTAATCTTTCAGTGTAATTAAAACGAACTCTCTCATTTGAGTTATTTAAATTAATTTCGCCTGGCTTGCTTTTTATTATATTATTTCTTACTATGAAATCATATTTTAAAGTTTCATTATTAAGACTTACCGATATAATACATGCTTTAAACGCAGAAACGACATATTGAGTTATTAAATCAATATCATCTATATCTCCTATCTCGCTTTTTAAAACATCAACATCTAATAAGGAATTTGATAAATTAGTATATAAATTAGGGTTTTCTTTTACACCAGCTTCTGAATCTTTAATATACTTATTAAACACATTAACAAACTCTTCTATATTTGATGACTCTTCTGATGCTTTGATTATAGCATTACTTATGTATTCCAGATATTTATATAAGCTATTTCTTATGTTAAGTAAATTTACATTATTTATATTTATATAATCTAACTGATTAACATCAATATAATACTGCTCATTTATAGCTTCTCCAGTTCCGTAAAATAATCTACTTCCAAAAGCCATCGTTGTTGAACGAAACAATTCATCTAATTTTATGTATATAGCATCGATAGAAGAATTAAATATTGTATAAGCATCAATTAAAGCAAGAGCTGGATCCTTGTATCTTGTTGGATTATTTTCTTTTATGATATCAGCTATAACTTTAATAATAATATTTTTATCTTTATGATTTCCATTATCCTTATATCTTTCGTATAATATCTTTAAGAGCATTAATTTATGATAAAAACTATTAATTTTCTTTGAGTTTAAAAATATTCTTTCTCTATATTTATTATTCAATATGTTATCCCCAAATGACACAACAGGATGCTCTGTATCATCCGTAAGCATTGGATTAACATATTGATGTTTAGATAATTTTGAAATAGCGTTTACAATGCTCCTATAAAAGATATTATCTACTTTCGACTTTGATAAAAAATCACTATTTTGAACATAAAACATATAAATTAATGCAAGCTTAGGAGATAATAAATTATTGCTATCTTTGGAAAAATAATTAATTGTTTTAGTAAAATCTTTAAAAATATCAAAGTATATTTCCGCATCTCTCTTATCTTTATTAGATAAGTAATCAGGATTACCATGTATAGATTTTTGTAAAAACATTGTTAATTCTGCTAATGTTGATTTACCTGACATGTTAAGAAATGTGTTAATTAAAAACATAGATTCTTCATCAAACAATGTCTCAGATTCATTTATATCAACTAGGTCCCCATTATTCATCAATTCTTCTTTTTGTACTTCTTCAAACTCTTCATCTATTTCAACTGTAGTTTCCTTATCCTTTACAAATTCAGGTAAAAATAATGATATGGATTCCTTTAAATTTTTAAAAATGTACGAATCTATTGTTTTATCATTTTTAACTTTTTCATAATGCTCGTCTATTATTTTTTCAAGGTCAGATATTTTTACTGATTTTACATTATTTTCTACTAATATTTGAAGAAAACCTTTATCTAAAGTAATACACAACTTATTTATTAAATATATTGTTTTTTTATCAAATTCTACTGTTCTAAAAATTATATCATTTTTCTTCTTTATATAACCTAATATATTGTCTATTTCTTTAATATATTCATCTATTAAATCATATATTTCTTTCGAATTTGAAAATGACTCTCTGAGCTGTTCAACAATACTCCTAATATAAAATAATTTAAATAAATTCGAATATGCGTCTATATTATCTATAACATCGTTTGAAAACATGCTAAGCTCATCTACCTCAAGATTTTCAATTCTATCTAAATACTTTTTAGCGTATACCTTTAAATCGATAGGGTTTCCTAAATTTATAGTTTTCCCAGATAGAATGTCACTTACAATGTTTAACGATTTATTAATAGGTTGATTAATATTAAACAATTTAAAGACACCATATTTAGATTTAGAAAAATCACCCTGAATATCTTTGGATGATATAGATTCAATCTTTTCATTAATGACCTTATCATTATTTTCTATTACTACATTTATATCATCAAAAAGAAATAAAAATCTTTCACCATCAGACACAGATTCTAATGTTTGTTTAGAATCAGGTGTAGGAGTAGTTTCTCCTGCGGATGCATCTTTAAATAAAATATAACCAGCCATTCCTTTAAATGGAGACTTATAATCCTTCCTATTAATTAATTCTAATTCAATATCCGATAATATTCTACCATTAGCATCTTTGGTATATTTTATTTTAGTTTGTACAATATATGTATTTTTTATACCTGCTTTTTTTAATATTTTATCATCTAAGTTTTCAAAATAGAAAATATCGCTTCTAGTATCATTCATAGGATCATAACCTATAAATACTCCTTCTTCCTCTCCCTGTGGTATAATATTTTGTATGAAATTTAGGAAAAGTAATTTGTTCAGATTCTTTTTATTAATATTATATAAAACAGATGTTCCATATTTTTGATTTAATTTATCAGATTTGTTAAACCTATTACCCGTCCTATCACCAACTAAAAAACCAGCATCAGAAAAAGATTTAAAAATGATCTTTTGACGTTGATCATTTTCAATGTTTGATAAAGAATTATGAATCATCGGAAATTCATTCTCTATGACTTTACTTTTAAACAAATTATATATGTCATTTACAAATACAAACTCTGGATTTGGATTATTTAATGCATTATAAATATTGTTTAAAGATGTATAAAGATTAAGCTCTAAATTTAAATCTATTTTTCCAAAAGCAATCCAATCTACCTTCGTAAATACATTAGATACAGGTATCACTCTATTCCTATCTATGTTTGTTAAAGTATAACAAAACTTAGCCATATTAATATATTTTTATATTTGCAAATTTATGATTTATTATTTTTCTATTATCAATCCTAAAATCTTTTTTATAAGCATGCGCTATATATTTTCTATAATCTCTCAATATAACAATTTTATCTCTAGGTATTTCTTTACCTTCATGAATATTTATGAGATCATCACAATCAAAAAATAGTGATATTATATTACTTACATACATTTTTATCTGGTTTAAGCGAATCAATGATAGCTTCCAAATATGATAGACTTTCAGTATCAAGATTACTTGTGTTTATTTCATTTAATATAGAAATCATTTCATTCCTATTTTTATTATCAATTTGATTGATAAATGACATTAAAAATTGCATTAAAGATTCAATAGAATTAACTTCAACCAAAAATCCACCATAAACAGGATGATTAGATAATAATCCTTTTATTTTTGATAATGCTTCAGATGTAGATATTTTTTTGGACTCTTCTTCTACTTGTTTACTTGGCTCTTTCTTAATATTTTCTATTAAATCAGATGATTCCTTTTGTTGATTAACTTCAGGTTCCTGCTGATGATATGATGTAGATGAAAGATTTTCAGTATCAAATAATGTTGGTTGTTTGTAAGCTGGAGTTTTTACTTCTTGTTGAATAGGCAATGATTCTATTTTCTCTATTAAGTCATTCTCTTTAAATACAATAGCATTATTCTGAACAAGATTTTCAGCTAAGATGCGAGCCTCCTGTCTTTTTGTATATATACTGCTTTTAGGATCATATACATATACAGGAACATTATGTTTAAAAGCATATTTCATAGAATCCTTAAAAGAAGTTCTATTAGTTTTACTTGATCCAAAATCATCAGGCATAGCTACAACAACATAATCAGATAAATCAACTCTATTTTTATAAGTTAATATATAATTTCTTGCTTTACTAACTTTATCTTCTGCTTTCTCTTTTATAAATGATATCAATACTTCATTTTCATCTCTTCTCATCATCTTAGCTTCTTCCATACTACTACTTGTGATAGATATGAATTTTTTATTATATACCTTAGATAAATTTTTAACAATACGATATATGTTTGACTCTCTCATTACAACAATAGTATATGAATTTTTCATTAATTCAGCTATTACTTTTGCTATATGATTTTCTTCCTCTTTTGTTAATGATTCAGGAGAAAATACACTTATCTTTTTTGAAGATAGAATATTTTCATCTCCTTTGACAAGACACTCTAATTCTTTTTTATTCTTTAAAGTAATGTTTATCCTTCTAACATCATGGTCTTCTTCTAATTTCAATTTTTTTAATACCTGTACCTCGACTGGTTTTTCTTTATGTTTATTTGTATCATCTTCAGGTTCAAATGGTTTCTTTTCATCAATTATTTCTCCTTCTACCTTTTCTTTCGATAAATCTTGAGCTATACGTGCTTTTTCTGAAGTTTCAACTACAATATTTTTTGTCTTTTCATCTGTTTCTGATTCAATGCTCGGCTTTTGTTCTTTCGTTTCTTCTTTAGATTTTTTATTTATATGATCTTCATATATCTTTTTAATCTTTTCATTGATTATTTCATCATTAATAGTATTTTCAGTGGGAGCATAATCAGTCTTAATAATCGCTAAACTCGTGGTTCTCGATAGAGCTGTATAGATCAATTGATTCCTTTCTACTTTTTCCTTATTAGAAGTTATATCGTCTATATCTACAATAACAACATCATATGTACTACCTTGTGCTTTATGTGTTGTCATAGCAAATCCATATCCTATATTAGAAGGTAATACATCTTTATTATTAATAGTAAGATTATCTATAATACCAAAAGAGGATCTCCAATCAAGAAAATCATTATAAATCTTAGATCCTTCCCTATAGTATCCATTACGATAGGCATCCGATATTCTTTTTTTAAAGTCAATATATCTTTCTCTTATAATATCAGCTGTGTGTTTATCAGAAGTATCAAGTATTCTTATATTAACAGATGAATTCGAATCATCTGAAGATTTGATTCTTACTTTTAGATCCCATCCCTTCATTCCTTCTGATTCCTCTATCTCTGTTACACTTAAAACAACTAATTCATTAGAGTTTTCTAAGGGATCTGCTATTCCTACAGGACGTAGATTTCCTTTAACTACTAAAACATCATTCGGTAGAAATTTATGTTGTTTTTCCTTTTCTCCATGTATAATTTCTCTCACTAACCTGTTGTAATAATCTACCGTTTCATTCTTCCATGCTAATATTTTTATAGTATTAGCTGTCTCAGGATTCTTAAATATCTCCTTATTCTGATTTATTATCTTTCTAATACCTTTTGAATTTCTAAATATATATCCATCTTTTGTTTCTAGATTAATTTTATCTTGATAGGATATATTTACTTCCGCGGATTCTAGATTATCTCTAATATCTTCAAGAAGAAAAGAAAGAGGGTTTGTATTTTGCTGTCTTTCTACTTCAGTTAGTTCATATATATTGTATACATCAGTAAAAGCTTTAGATTTTTTCTCATTAACAGGTGGCAACTGAGCTGGATCTCCCATGAATATAATCTTCATTCCATAATCATATGCTTCTTTTAACAAATAATCATACATTGTCTCATTAATCATAGAAGCTTCATCAATAACAATAACATTATAATATGATATTATTGATGGTCTTTTTTTCGCCGTATTTATATTGGAAAGATTTGCAGTTCTTATATCAAAATCTGGTAAGAAACCAAGTGCTCTATGTAAAGTTTCTACTGGTGCATCACTAATTAATCCTTTTAATACACCTTTTGCTTTATGGGTCGGTGCTGTAAAAAGAAATTTACTATTACTAACATCCTTAATATATTTTATTATAGTTGTCTTCCCAGTACCAGCATACCCCATTAATGTAAATACATTATTTCTCTTCCATTCTTCAAACTTTTCTTTAGTAGTCATTTTATCATTATATTCCTCCTTAAGTTGAAGGAATGCAGATAAATATTTTAAAGCTTCTTTCTGTTGATTATTTAGTTTTATCTCTTTTTCAGCAACCAATATTTTATCAGGAACATCTATCTGTTTTACCTCATCAATCAATTTTTTATTCTTTATTTTTATTGTCTGCATCCTTTCTTTTTTCTTAACAGACGAAACAATAGCATTTAAATCTAAAGCCTCTATATAAGCGTCTGTTAATATTTTAACATAATGATTTATAGTTAATTTATCAAGTTGCGATATTTTCTTAAACCAGTTAATAAATTTTAATAAGTTACCTTCTGATTTTCTTTTTTGATTAATGTATTGCTCGATAACCTTTTCTTTTAATAATTCAATAGAACCAATCAAGGATACAGCTTTTTTAACTATCTCATTATTAGCAAAAGCATCAATATAGTTAGAAATATTTTGAATATTATCATCTGTTATAACCGAAGAAGCAAAAGGTTGTTGATTATTAGTTTTTGTGATTACATGGTCATCTGTTTCATCAATTTTTATAGCTGATTCTTCTGCTAATTTTAAATTCTCTTTCATCTTATCATCAATTGTTTTTTCCTGATCTTCTTTCTTTATTAAATCAGGATACAATTCTTTCTCTTCATCAATTTTAATATCACTTGTGTCTTTTGTAATCTGATCAGTAGCTGCAATATCTTTACTCTTCTCTGTTATAGACGGTTCTGTTTTGGTCTCTGTCTCCTTATCCCCAGTTTTACTTAAGTCCTTTTCTACTTCTTTATCATCTTGTTTTTCAGATTTTAATCTGTTAGTTACTTCTTCTGCTAAATTATTTAACTCTTCCTCTTCTTTTTGGATCTGTTCATTGATCTCTTTTTGTATATCTTTATTATTTTCAATTATCTTTATACGAGCTTTAATATTATTTATTAGCATGTTTATATTACTAATTAATCTATTATATGTATTTGTGTCTATTTTATTTATATTATTATTTAAGAAATTCTTTGATTTATCTAAGTAATTAAGCATATTATAATACGCTTCTAATGAAAGGTCTCCAGAAGCAATATCCTTAATATATTTTGATAATGTATCTTCTAATAATTTTATAGGTTCTAGTATATCAACGTCTTGTGAAGATTTTTTAGTTTGTTCTGTTCTTCTAATAACATCTGACACAATTCTTAAAATCTCTCTTTCTTTTTTTATATCAATTATTTTTCCTTCTTTGTCAACCAAATTTCTATTAAACAATATATGAAAAACTTCATTAAATATTTTTTGTATTAGTTCGTCATTAACGTTATAAGACTTAATGAATTTATATAACTCTGTTTCTACTATATCTTTATCTGGAGATATCCAATTACTTTTCTTATCTTTTTCTTCTACAGTCTTATCTAATTCTTTACCTGATACTTTATCTTCTGTTGTTTGCGTTTCTTTTCTTTTATCATCTGTTTCAGGAGCTTCCTCACTTTTTGTTGGTAATGATTTAACATCAGTAACTCCATCCTCTTTTTTATCACTTTCTAATAGATCATCAATATATCCAAAAATATTGGACATGTAATCATTATAATCAACACTATATTTGCTAAACCCATTGAATTCAAAAAGCTCTACACCAAAGAAATTATTATTACTGGATTTGATAAATGACTCTATTTGCTGTATTAAATAGCTCTCAGTATCAAACTTTGTTTTTCTATTCATTAACTCAATGAGCATGTCAGATATAAACTGAAATTTATTAGATTTGTTTAGCTTCTGTAATGCATTTTTTGCATCAGAAACAGATTTATCGGTAGCTATAAGCACTTTATTAGCTCCGGCATATATAATATTGCTACCCATTAATTTTTTCAAAACTAAAAAGGATCTATTAATATTATCTATTTGCTCACTAATTGTTTTTATCATATATTCTCTCTCAACATCTGTAAAGAACTTTGAATCTTCTTTTTTCTTCTTAGAATATTTTTTTATTATACTTTTAGTTTCTTCTATGAAAGCAATCTGATCGTGTATAATAGACCTAATTCTCTTAAACTCTGATACTAACTCATCAGAAATATCACCGTGTTTAAATTTCTTCAAAGTTTTTTCTATAAAAGAAGATAAAGATAATAACTTTTTATCTGTTTCTTCTATTTTAGAAATTATTTCATTGATATTCTTTGCATTATTAATTTCAGGATCCTTTATGTTAGAAAGTAGTTCATTCAAAGCTGTTAAAGAATATTCTATATCATCATAAAATCTGGAAAAATTCTCTAATAAACCTATTATTGTCAGGACTAAAGATTCTTTCTGATTATTGGATAAGTTTTTTAACTTTTTATCACTATAAATAAGAGCTCTTACATTATTATGTATTTCAAGTCTATTATTTTTATCAGAATTGATATAAGATGTAATTAAATTAGATATTTCACTATTATCAACTAAAATGTATTCAAGTAATTCATCATCCTCTAACAAACTAAATACAGATACTTCATTGAAGGTATAAACAGCTAACACTCTCTGTAATTCTAACATTAGATTTATATAGTCAGATAATATTTGACCAACATGATAACCATCACTTGATATTATCCTGATATTCTCTAAAGTAGAAATTATTAAAAAGAGTTTCTCTATATTTTTAATATTATCGACATCTATTTTCTTGCTATCAGATGTCATATTTTTTATATTCTTCTCAATAGTGCTGATAGAAGATTTAATATAATCAATGATTTTTTTTCTTTTCCTATCTACTGGTAAAGAGTCTAATCTTTTTATTTCTTCTTCTGTTAAATCATACATATAAATATTCCATATGTAGTCAATGATTCCATCGTCTAAATTTTCAAATATAACTAAAGATTCATTAATAATATTACTGGCATTATTAGCAATAGCATTAAATATGTTTACATTGAAACCCTGACCTTTTAATAATGATTCAATTAAACTTTTTAATTGTTTCTTCAATATAGGATTATTATCAAGTAATGGTGCTTCATCTATTCTTTTTAAATATTCATTTAATGTTTTTTCAAAGCTCTTTTTACTTGATTTATAATCAGTATCCAAGTACGTTAATAATGATACTTTTTCATCAATGAATTTTAAATTCTGTATTAATAAGAATTCTTTATTTAAATCTTCGATTATTTTTCTTTTATATTTAATAGAATCTAAGTTTGTACC
Organism: Candidatus Woesearchaeota archaeon; assembly: GCA_026002815.1. GTDB lineage: Archaea > Nanobdellota > Nanobdellia > Woesearchaeales > UBA9642 > UBA9642. The sequence goes on from BPGB01000010.1 coordinate 41,864, forward strand.
AAATTTAGATAATGAATCTATTTTATCTGGCTGTTTCTCTAACACATTCTTATCTATATTATAATGTATAATAAGATCTGTTATCAGATCAATAGTGTTAATAGTTCTTAATTGTTTTATATATTTACTGCCTATTATATATTTGAATGTTTCTTCAATATTTTTGATATCACTTTCAGGTATATTATTAAAAATATTCTCTGTAATGAATTTTAACATTTCATTCTTATTTTCTTCTGAATAATTTTCACTGTTTTGTATAATTGTATATATTATTCCATATAAATATTTCTGTTTAATATCTTTTATTCTTTTACTTTTTTCTTTTATATTTTCTTCTACTTTATAATCTACGCTGTCCTTTATTAATGCATCAGCGATACTATTAATTACCGACATGTTATAATTCAAGTCATTATTCTTAGATAATATGTCTTTTATTCTCTCCTTTTTCAGATCATCATTACTCAATAAGTCATATAATTCTCTATTTTGTTCTTTTATATCTTCTAAAAGTTGTTTTCTCTTTTCATGATATTTATTTTGATAATCCTTCAAACCATTCAATACAACATCAATATGATTAAAATATTTATCAAGTATATCATTTTTAATTTCTTCCTCTGACTTGTTTTTATATTTTTCTTTTAGAGATTCAATAACTTGATCTACATATTTTTTATCATTTAATATATCAGCTCCACTCATTAGGCTTATAAAAGATACAGATTCATTTAAATTCATATCTTTTGATAAAATCTTAGCTGTCTCATTAAATTTAGATACTTCATCAATAAATATTTCTAACGCTCCCTTATTGTGCAAAAAGTTGAAAAAGTTATGTAGAAATACATTACTCAATTCTCCAACATCCTGAGTTTTTTGATATATATCATTAAGATCAATACCTAATAACTTATTTAAAGAGTTTGACGCTTTATTTAATTTGTCCGGGCTTATAAACAACTGTCCATTATATAAATTAACAAGACCTATACTATTTAATTCATCAATTAGTAGATTTAGCTTTTTAAAATCTTTAATATCTCTATTTAAATTATATAAACCTTTTACAAATGAGACACCACTTCCAAAAAACGCAGATGCAAAAGTAGTCGCATAAAATGTTATTAAATCCTGCTTATCTATTTCAAAATCAAATGCACCTAAGAAACTTCCTATATATGGATTTGACGATAAAGATGGATTTAACCGTAAATTCTTATATATAGAATCACCAATGTTTCCTTGTAAGAACTCTTGTATGTTTTCTTGTGTGACCTCTGTAACAGTGTCCGCCAAAAATCTTACTATGTTTTTGGCATAATATTTAGGTGTTATTTTTATCTTATTAAAAACAACTCTATCTATATTTGATGGTTTGCTTTTTACCATCAGATCTTTTGATATTTTGAACGCTTTCCTAAAAGCAATATCCCTACCACTACTTAATATATTGTTAAATATTTTTAATCGACCTACAGAAGAAGCTAAATTTTCAAAACCAAAAGGATTTGTTGATAAAAGCAATGCAAAGTTTAAACTAAAATCTGCAAGATAAGCACCTATTAAAGATTCTTTTATTTTTTCTTTATTTATCTTACCAAATTTAGAATATACGGAATATATAGAATAATTTGGATCTTTATTTAACAAATAATTTAATGTTCTTGCCTCTAATTCTAACTCATTTTGGATATAATTATAATTCGCTGTTTGCCACGCTTCTGATGCTGCCATGAACATTGAGCCAAGATTAAAAACATGCTTAAAAATCCTATGGTTTGACCATTGAGTTATGGCATTTCCTAACGCTCTACTAGCTAAAGGTGTTCCTTGTATTACTTTACTTACATTAGAAATTACAGCAGCTCTCTCTGTAGCAGTTAAAGATTTAAAACCAGCAGTTGATAATTTTTGAGCAATAGCACTATCTAAGTTTGTTAATCTATTAATAGATATCATATTTCTTGTTACGGAAGCCGTTGCAGCTGTCCTAATCAAAAAAGAATTTACAGGCTTAGAAAATCTTGATGTTAATAATAAAACACGCGGTAATGCAGATGAAGCCAAAGCATTGAGTGCAATAGATTGCCCAATGAATCCAACAATCGTTCCAATACTACCTATACCTTCTTGAACACCTCTTATTATATCCTCAGATGTGGTAGACTGAAATCCACTTAATTTCTGCTCATCAATCCCAAGATTCTTGTAATAATTAAACAACATATCTTTTGCCTCAGAAACGCTAATAGGTGATAATAATTGTAAATCCTTTTCATCTACAAAATTGCCAAAACTAATTGTACTTAAAAATTGAGCTCCGGCATATTTCAAACTACCAAGCCAATCTATCCCTAAAAAAGAAGTGTTACTTTTAACTAAAGATGAACCAAGTAGTTCGTAATAATATTTTTTCTGCTCAGAACTATACTTCTTCTTATCAAGATATGGAAAACCAAGGTCTTCTGCAAATCGCTTAATAGCCTTCCCAGTTATTACTTTTTCTTTCTCTTTATCATCCAAATTATCAGCTTTATTTGATTGATTATACAAACGCTCATACATCACTTTATATTCATCAAATTTGTTCCTTCTTATTTCTAATAGCATATCAAATACGGTTTCATCATTTTTTGCATATATATTTTTAAGGTTCTGATTATTCATTAGCTCCTTCAAAGCTTGCTTCCAAGAATTTTGAAATTCTATTTTTGATTTTCTTATTTTTTCTTGAACTAAATTATCATATCCTCTATCACTTGAATACAAAACGTCTAGATAAGGTAAAAGATTTAGATTTTTACTTTTTGCTTCATAAATCTCTTGCGCTCTTTTTTTGACTAATTTTGATAAAAGATCTAACGAAGCATCCTCCGGTAACATCAAATTTGGATCTGTTAATTTTTCTTTACTTGTATATATAAAATTAAATAACGACTCGTCTAATTTAATATTAAACTTGTTTTTTAAGTAGTCTTTAAGATCATTAAACTCCGCCATTAAACTCTCATATGTATCTATTATGTGTTGAAAATTATCCGCTTTGTTGCTATCGCTTAAATTATTTATACTATTTTTTAATTCTTTATTTAATATATCAATTTTATTTATTTTATTTCTTACATTATTATCTTCATTAAATACATCATAAACATGTGTTGGATTATCAAGACCTAAAACAATATCCTCCCTAAATGCTGAATGTCTATCTTTTAACGCCAAATTATCCATCGGATAATTACCTTCAGCTTGATACCTACGAATATCCTTATTGATCTGTCTTTGTAATTCTACATTATATAAATTCTCTTTTGAAATAGATTTAGCGAAACTAACGAAATTATTAACGTTCTTTGAAAATCCTTCAATCTGTGAAACAAACTCCTTTATGTTAAAAGTATTAATAGCACTTTTATCATAAATAGATTCATATAACTCCTTGATAGATTTATGACCTGTTTGTTTAAGTATTTGATCTTCAGCTTCTTTTTGTTTATTGACAAGATCGTTATACTGTTCAGCTAAAACATTATATTCTTTTGGATCTCCAGAATAATTTTTTAACCTATTATTTAATTCTATTGCAGATTTATTTATATCTTGCAATTTTTTGAAAATTGAATCTGTGTCTTTTAAACTTATCTTATTATTCTTAATAGCATCTATATATTGATTATTCGCGTTAATAATGGTATTATTGTTTTTCTTTATAATTCTGATGTTATCTTTTATTTTTTTCTCAACTAATAAAAAATCTTCAGGTTGGTCTGTATTATACTCATACTCAATTTTTGGAAATATGATATCGGTTTTGTAATTTGGATCCTTCTTTACATTATTGCTTACATCATTATATAATTTCAAAACAGATAAGTTATCTATTAAATACTTCTTATTAATGTTTTTTAATATTTTAATTTTTTCACTTTTCGGTAATTTTTTATGATTAAATACATGTAAAACAGATTCAGTATATTCCCTATTTGCACTGCCTATCTTATCCATTACTATGCTGAAAGACTTTTTGTTATTTATAGGATCATACATAAAATTTAAATAATTATCGAAAGGAATATCTAAACCAGTATGATCCCACAAATCTTTTAAATTATTGTAAATAGAAGAAGAAATTGTTGTTGATACATTAATAGGATTATTATCTTTTAACTCTTCCATAATAAATTATATATTAACAAAATTATTGTAATTAATATTTTATTCCTAACAATGGAAGAAAACCATCTTGTTTATATAATTGATTTCTAACATCCTTGTTTTTTATTTGGCTGTGTTTTCTTACTACTGGTATTACAAAAAGTTTAGCACTTGCAACACTTTGTCTATCAGCTTTAAAATCATTTGTTCGCACTGTCTTAACATATACATAAAAATTTTCATTATGTGGTATAAGATGAACAATGTTTTCATGGTTTTGTTGCATTCTTATTAACTGGCTTTTAATAGGTTCTTCAATATTAAGACCAGAAATATTACTAGCATCGTAAGCTTTAGCGGATCCAAATTTATATTCAAAATCTGGATACATTTCATTCAATGTCTCTTGAAGCACTTTTGTAGCTTTTTCTATATTATTTGACGGATCTTTAATTTCATTTGCTTTTTTAATATTTTGTGCATCTATTAAAGCCAAATCAGCATCTTTGTCAGTAGTTACTGTCTTATTGTTAGATGTTACATATAAGTTATATGTTTTATTATCTCCTTCACCTTTCTCCACCAAATTATATCCTGTGAAAGTATAATGGAATTTATCATCATCCGAACCACCAGAACCACCAGAACCACCAAAACCGCCTATACCTCCCAATAATCCTGATAATGATGGTGGTGTTGATGTTCCACCAGTTATTACTTGTGTCTTCTCGTTAAACTTGTTCATAGCTAAATTATGCCCAATCTCTAAAGATCTCTCTAATAATCTTATGTTAGAATATAATGGTAAAAACTTATTTTCAATAAAATTATGAAACAAATCAGGTGTAATAATATATTCTATTCCATTATTTTGCATCTCTTTTAACTCGTTTAAAGTAGATTCCAATCTATCTATATTAGAACCAACTAATTCTTTCTCTTTTTTAATACTATCTAATTGTTTTACCATGTCTGAAATCTTTATTAAATCATCAAATGAAAAATTATTATTAATCATATCATTATACAAACTAATAGTAGATGCTAAATCATCCGCTCTCTCCTGTAACTGATTAGCTCTTTTCTGATATGCAGATAATTGATAAGTAATAGAGTTACTTCTCGCTCTTAAATCAGATATTAAAGATTCTACTGTTCTTATATAATCAAAATTATTAACTTTCAAAGTTTCATATACCTCAGCCTTTGATTTATTCCTTATATATTCCCTAACTAACCCATTATTAGAATATATATCGTATGTTAACTTCGTTAAATCAATAACCTGAGATACACCACCACTTGTTATTTTCGCTACAATAGGATTAACACCAATAGATGTTGCACTTGCTGATTTGGCAGCACCGATAATATTACCTTCATTATCTTTACTATATGAAACAGAACCAGAACCAAATGTAGATAACTGCTGTCTCATTAAATTATTAGCCTCAGTTTCAGTAATCTCAGCCATATGCCCGTTCTGATCCAACATATAATATTTTACACTTCCAGCCCCTTCATCAATACCAAATTGTTTAAGATGATCTGAAATCAATTTATTTAAATCTACACCTATTAAGTTCTTATCTATTTTGTAAGATGCTAATCTCGGATCATCCAATGACATCCTACTATATTCTTCAATCTGTATATCTAACATCCTATCCAGATCTGGATCATACATGGCATAGGATTTCTTTTCTGGATCCCCCTCATCATATATACCTGACACCTTTAAGTAATTTTGAAATTGTTTCTCCTCTCTATATTGTTCAGAAACTTTTATACCATTCATTACAATATTATCGCTTGCAATGTTTGTGAAAAGATTTTGGAAGGAACTAACAACATCAGGATCACGTAAATCCATATTTGCATATTGGTTTATATATTTCTGTATAGACAATAAATGTTCCTTCCTTCTATTATCTACATATGGATTATATATCTCAGAATAATAAAACTTTCCCCAATACTCCTCTAATTGCTTCTTTTTGTTCTCATAAGATGTCGCTGCTTGTATGCCAGATTGTAATTGAAAATTTACATCTGGCGTATATAGCATTGGAGCTGGTATTATGTCTGTAATGTTAGGAATATACGTAGCCATAAACTACTTTTTTCTTAGACGGTTTATTAATAATTCAAACAACTGATTAGATTTTTTTTCAATCTCTCCACCTTTATATTTCTTTTCTTCTTCTGTATCGCTTTCATTCTGACTTTCATCCTGATTATAATATTCATTATTATATGTAGTATATGGCGACGATGTAGATGAAGGATACCCTTCTATTTTAGGTATAGGCGGTTTGAAAGAATTATTTCCTTGCTGTTGTTTACCTGTTATTGTCGGTAAATGCTCCTTCAAATAATCAGAAATAATCTTATTTGCTTCTTCTGTATCTCCCAAAATACTTTTAACTCTATTTGCAAAATTATAAATATCTTCCATAGTCATAGGCTTAGATGGAGATAATTGTTTACCTAATTCAGGTATAAACTGTACTCTACCTTCGTCATCTATTCTAAATGGAGTTTCTTTTAAATATGATTCATTCATGTTGTGTCTATAAGATCTGTTGGTTATCATCTTATTCCAAGATGCAACTAAATTCCTATATGCTTCTCGTCTAGCATTATCGTATTGCTGATTAGCTATTACAGTTTTATCATACAAGTTTTGAGCTTTAGCTGTATTGTATTCTCTTTGTCTATTAAGTATATCCGCTTTTATTTGATTGTATTGATTTGCTAAGTTTACATTTTGATTATATGTATTTCCTATTATGTTAGCTATATTCTCGGATGAAGATGCAACAATACCTGAAGCGATTGAGGATAATACTTGAGGTGAAATAGAACTCGCTAATACATTTAATGTATTTTGAACTGATTGAGAGTTTAATTGAACTTGTCTTTCAGGATCTACAAAAACAGGACGAGGAACATCAGGAGAATACATGAATTCTCTTGGAAGGTATTTTTTTATAGAATTAAGAATAGCTAAACTTGATAATGTGTTATTGATGTCTTGTTTGTAAAACTTATTATCTTTATAACCTTTAGTCTTAATCTCACCTTCCGGCTCTTTTATATCTTCTACTGTCGTCTTTGGAATATAAGTGCCAACACGAGGTTTAGGTTCCTGTAAAGGCTCCGACACAGGTTCTGGTTCTGATTCTAATTCCGGTATTATATATGATGCTGATGTGTTCTGCCCACTTATACCATCCAAAAGCAATTCATCCTTTCTAGATGGATTTATTTTGTTTATTTTTCTTTTTTCATCTCCTTTTAATTTATTATAACCCATTTGATATATTATCGAATGTAAGGGATTCAATGGAAGCCCACTCTGAGTTTTAAACCCTATTTTGTAATATTCTTTGTCATATACATTAGATAAAGATAAGATTGCATCAAGTTCTTTATTTATTCTTTTTACATTTTCAGGATTGCTAGTCCTATCAAAAATAGTTCTTCTTGTATCTAAATCTATAAATTTATTTGTTAAAACGTTAAACGCATTCTTTATTTTGAATATTTTTTTTATATTGTCATCTTCAATTTTATCAAGTGTTGTTATGATTTTTTCTTTTTCTCTATTTACATTGGTGTTAAATGTATTATCCTTTGAATTTATTTTGGTGCTGCTTATATAAGATTTTATATCTTTTGTAGTTATATCTGGTTCTACTCTCAAAGCTTTTAATATCTCTTCTCTTATAGCTTTGTTATTTTCAACATATTTTTTAAGATCATCTAAACTTCTTATGTTCTCAGGTAAATATGTTTTATAAGTTTCATACCAAGAAGCAATTATATCATCTATATTAACATCTAATTTATTATTATCTCCATTGTTCTCTATATATTTGTTTTCACTTCTTTTTTCTCCTCCCTCATCAAACACTCTTTGTTGAAATCCTCCTGGATACGTATTTGGCATTATATTATATACACTATAATTTGTTGATGGATTATATTGATCTGGTCTGAAATATCCAAAAGCTGAACCAGCACTAACAAAATCACCTCTATCTCGACCTGTAGCAATAGGATACATCACATCACTAGAATATGGATTCTGATTATTTCTTAATGCATTTCCTGCAGATATGTAATAGTTAAGCAAATCCATCCCACCTGGAATATTAAACCTAAACTTATAGTCTTTTTTATTATCTGTTTTTTCTATGTTTGGTTGAAGGTCAGATGTGTACATTTTATACATCTCATCTGGAGTATTTTTAGGCTCCATCCTTTTTAAATCTTTACCTTTTACTTCATTTACCATAGCATCAAAATCTGGAAATTTTGAACTATTTTGACTAGAGTCGGGAGATGTATAATTTTTATGATCGCTATCAACACTCAAAGGTGATATGTAATTTTTATGACCACCATCGACACTTAAAGGTGATATATAGTTTTTATGATTGCTATCAGCACTTAAAGGTGAGATATAATTCCCATGTAAATCGTTTGTTTGATCAGGAGATACATAGTTTTTATGTTCCTCATTCTCAGGAGCAGGTACATAATTCGCGTGCTCATCTTTTTTATTTTTTTCATTACCTTTTACATCCATCCCAAGCTGAGCTTTAGGCATATCACGATCTGCGTTGTCATCAGAACCACCCTCTTGCTTTTCAGCTAATGGTATCCCTTTGATTGTTTCAAGATATGTTTTAGCAAATGTTGGTATTTTATCGTAAGTTAAACCGTCAGGATTCTTCATTCTCTCTTGATACATAGCTAATATAGAAAGCAATCCCATCTTTCCATCTATATCAGCCATAGCTGTTCCAACCTTCAAAGAATCCTTTTGTTGCTCATCTTCTAGTATTTTACTTGATTTGTTTAAATCTAATAGCTTCCTTGCCAATTCTGCTGGAGTTTTAGGTGTTTTTGCACCAAACAGATTTAATATATCTTTATCTTCAATCTTTAATTCTTTGCTATTACTAAAAATAAAACTACCATCAGGTAACAAAAGCGGTGTTCCTCCTTGAGAATGTTTTTTTCCGTTAATGTAATAAAGCTTTGGATATGATAATCCTTTATCATCATAAGTTAAAACTACCTCTCCTTTCTCTGCTTCCAAGTTTGCCAGCTTCCTATCAACAGGATCAATGGTTTTTTTTATTCCTTTATCAGATGTATTGGTTTTAGCTTTTAATAATGATAATATTTTATCAATTCTCGACATATTATTTATTTTATTGTGTATCTTCTTATTGCATTCCAGATTGCTGGGATTGTAAATCCATGATTAATCTTTCAAAGTATTTAGGATAACGTCCAACAAAGTCAACAAATTCTTCATATGATATGTCATACTCTCCACTAGAGGGTGCACTCTGCTGTTGAACATCTTGCTGTTCGCCTTCATATGATGCATTGTCACCCTCCAAAGTAGACCCACCCATATCAAATTTAGGCACCTCCATTACTCCCTTTTCAAAATCTTCTGGTTTTAAATTTATTCTTTTAAGTATATAATTGCTATCTTCTTTGTCGTCTATTGTAGCAATCTTAAAATAAAGCTGCCTTCCTTGTTCGTCTTTATATGGTAAGACGTAAAATTTCTCACCATTGCTATATTTAATTTCTTTTATAGCATCTAAATCTAGGTTATGATATTTATCCTTAAAGTTGTTTAATATATAACTATCTAATCCTGGGAACGTTTTAGATAATTCTTTTATTTTTTTGATTTTATCGTCATCATCTCCTCCTCCATCATCAACATAATCAAGATCATTAACCTCCATACCTAATTGTCCTTTAATAAGCTCTCTTGTATTGTTATACTTATCATATAGATTGTCTATGTCATTCATCACACTTTTTGCACTTTCACGACGAAGAATTCTATCTAATATGTCACCAACACTAAACAATCCACCATACTCATACTTTTCAATTTCCCCACCACGAAGTTTAGACATCACATTTTTGGCAAATTGTGCCTTCTTCCTAATCTTAGGATCTTTAGATTTTAATCCTTTTTCAATACATTCCATAGTAACTTCACCTCCGCAATATTCACGGAAAGAGCCCACTGTACCTTTTTGCTTCATTTTATTGGTAGCTTCCTGTATCCATTTTTTATTTTCTTTCATATTAGTTTATAGTTTTAAATCTTAATACCAAATGATGACATTTCAGATTTTAGACGCTTCGTTGGCTTCGTAACCTCTGCCTCTACGTCCGTTAGGTCGCCTGAACTCCTGCGACCATATTCCAAAATTCTTAATATGTCATTATTTTTCTATCATTTTTAATTAATTTTTCATAATACTTTCAAAATATAGTATTTTACGTATTGCCTTTTATATTGTTTCATCACTTATTTTATAGTTTTAAATCTTAATGCCAAATGATGACATTTCAGATTTTAGACGCTTCGTTGGCTTCGTAACCTCTGCCTCTGCGTCCGTTAGGTCGCCTAAACTCCTGCGACCTTCATTTAAAATATTCTGTGCTGCAAGTAAATCCCTTTGATTAACAACACCACAGGATTTACAAGTCCATTCTCTGTCAGATAGTTTCAAATCATCGTTTTTTGCTCCACACTTACAGGTTTTGCTGCTTGCAAAAAACCTATCTACTTTTATAACCTCTTTTCCATACCAATTACACTTGTATTCAAGTATTGACACAAACTTACTCCAACTAACATCGCTTATAGCACCAGCCAAACAATGGTTTTTTAGCATACCATTGACATTTAGGTCTTCAATAAATATCCTATCGTAGTTATTTACTAAAAATGTGGTGTAATTGTGAAGAAACCAATTTCGTTGATTGGATATTTTCTGATGCAGGCGTGCTATTTTTAATCTACATCTTTCGTATCTGTGGCTGCCTTTTTGTTTTCTGGAAAGATGTCGTTGCAATCTTTGTAACTTCGCTTGGCTTTTGCGAAGAAACTTAGGATTGTCAATTTCTATTTCATCAGATTGTGTGGCAAAAGTTTTAATTCCTAAATCAATTCCTACTTCTTTATTAGTTTTTGTTTTAGGTGTTACTTCTGTTTCAATCAGGATAGAAGCAAAGTATTGTCCTGATGGATTTTTGCTGATGGTTACTGACATTAACTTGCCATCAGGTAATTCTCTGTCAATAACCATTCTTATCTTTCCTATCTTTTCCAATTGTATTTTGTTGCCTATTACTTTAAACTTTTGATTAGGTAATCTGAAAGAGTTTCTACCTTTTTTCTTTTTGAAAGAAGGGAATCCTATTTTCTTTTTTCTTGTTTTGCTGAAAAGTTGTTTCAGAAGTTGGTTGAAATCTATTTCCTTTTGTTGTATTGCTGCTGCACTGACTTCTTTCATCCATTCAAATTCTTTTCGTAATTCAGTGCTTGTCTTAAATTTGACATTAGGATTGGTTTCTTTATCATAGGTTCTGAATGTAGCAACCTGATAGTTCCAGAAGAAACGAACACATCCAAAAGTTTTATTTAATAAAACTTCCTGTGTTTTATTGGGATATATTCTGTATTTATATGCTCTTAGTATCTTCATTAACAATTCCCTTTATTATCATACAATATCGTGCCACATGTCTTGAATTATGTCAATATGTCATTATGTTTTGTTAACTTTAAGAATATTTCCAAAGGATCTCTGGAGCTAATTCTTCTATGATCTTAATGTTTCTTTCATAATCCAATAATGTTTTTCTCTTTTTTGGATTTTCCCATTTTTTATGACAACCTTCATGATCCAACCAATCTAAACAATGATATGTTATATTTCTTTCATCATAAATTAGTTCTGGTCTTCCGATTCTCTTACAATCACTTCTCGATATAATATGGGAATGAGAGAGTTTTATGATTGCTGATTCCTTCTTACCACAACCACTACAAATCTTTTTGCGAGTATAGTCTATTTTCCTTAAAACAGACTTGTATTCTCTATCAATTAATTTTTGCTTATCTGACTTTTTTCTGATCGTTTTCTTCTTTTTCTTCTTACCTGATCTAGAATTCAATCTGTCTTTGTTGTGTTTATAACACAGTTTATAAGTTTTATTTACAACATATGAGCTACCACAAACTTTACAGATTAGATTTTTATTACTCACAATTTTATAGTTATAGTATGCAAATATAATGAATTATCTTATAGATGCTGAAAGTTTTGTCAACAATATTATGAATTCTATCTTGTATGGTATGTGATATATACCATTGTCATTATCTGGTTCTTTAATTAACCATATGTTATTCACATAATGCCTAAATCTTTTGTGTTCAACGGGAGACTTGCTATAGTCAATCTGACTAGAATCGATAAATCTATTATAGCCATCATCTGATAAAATTAAAAATGGTATACTATTACCTGAATATTCCCCTCTATCTCTTATAAGATCCACAAATCCATTTACTCTATATTTGTTTTCTACTTTTTCATAAAGTATATTTACACCTGTTGGTGTATACTGCGGATAAGATACTGAAGCAAATGGATTGTTCTTCGGTTTCATTATTAGATTACATATTCCGCTACATTGCTCTGTATTATAAACTACCAATTTATCAAAGTTGTAATCTAAAACATGAAATTGAGATTGACAATTTTTATTGTATTTGAATGCTTGTATTATATATTCTATACTTCTTAAAGTCTTGACGTTTATATCTAACATATTCCTAAAGTCAACTTCAAAGTTATAACCTATACCATAAAAGTTACAATAGCTATCACATCTTTCATTGTGAACCCATATTCCATTACCTTTTGTAGTTATAAATGTGTTATTGCTTCCTACTGCAAAGTCTGGATGCCAATCATGAAATGAAATAAATCCTTTAATGTGTGGATCATATGATAATGTCCAACTTATATCTTCTACATATTTATTGTCTTTGCTATCTATGTCTGCTAAATAGAATGTATCAACAATGTGATCCTTTAAACCTGGTTGTGGTTCCTTTGATGGATCTATCACTAACACTTTATTCTTGTACATGATTCCACCATTGATGTTTTTGTATACATCTACATACTTAAATTTCAAATGTTTATACTCGTCTTTAATCTTATAATCTCTTTTTATAAAATATACAATCGTGTATTTATTATCAAATACTATCTGCTGTGTTATACCTAATGCTGGATTTTCATAATCCTCTAATCCTTCTATTTGTTCTGTTATTTTTTCAGGTATAAAGTATTGGGACCACAATTTCATTGATGAAAGTGTAATCTCATTTAAAGATTGAGCATATTGATATATTCTACCTGTGTTGGAAGATATAAAATATAAACCATACGGTGTGTTCAAACTCGCTCTTTTAAACTTCATAGATGCATATTGGTATTCAACCTGAGCATTATTTACACGATTTAATGTTTGTTCAAATAAACCACCAGCACCTACAATCAACTCTCTACCTGAGTTTGTTTTGAATGTCTCTACTCCTGGAAATAACATTGGAGGTGAGTGTTTAAAGTATACCAATACGGCTGTACCTCCAACATCCTGAAATCCTGTTACAACATCTTCAAATACTTTTATGTTGTTAGGTAGAAATATTCTCCACATGTCTTTTTTTAGATAGTGATTTTTGAATTGACCTCCAATAGGTAGAGAATAAATCACCATTCTCTTATCTTTAATGTAAGCTTTTTCTGCGTCGATTGGGCTGTAATCTCTCGGCTGTATATCTTCTAATGTGGAATAAATTAATTCATATGTGTGCAAATTCATAGATTGATCTGCTATAAATATATCAGTATCATAATATGTCTTTACATCAAAATGTTTATTATAGTCTGAATTCCTATACGGATCAAAATACTCTTGCCCATTTACATTCATATCATTCATTCTATAAGCCATATTGTATTGGCTTTCAATAAAGAAATCTCTAACAATACCATTGGATAGATACATCCATTCATCTGGATTTGTATCACTAATCAAATGTACTTTTGTATTATTGACGAGTGAATAATTGGTTGTACATTTTATTCCAATACATCCATCTAGATTGTAGTTTGCTACAGATTTAACTAATGCCATCGGTGTAGATGAGGCAGATGCTAATAAACAACTCATGACTGAAACTAAACCTGTAAGCAAAAATGGAATCTGTACTATCTGAACCAGAGCAACACCTAAAGCTGAAGTTATAAATACGGAAAATCCTAATATCATTGCGGTAATCGATACAATAATTTTTATTATAAATAATATAAAACAAGCAATACCTCCAACTGCTGCAATAAAACAATTTACAGGATTAGTACATTTTAGTTCATTACAAAATTTAGGCAAATCCCAAGATGCTAATGATCCTGTTATGTTTGTCAATTTACCAGCAACAGCATTTATTGAATCAATTATATCTTTGAATGTATCTACAAGTTTACAAAAACTCAATAAAGATTGTCTACAATTGCTTATATTATTGTAACCAAGAACGCTCATTATGTTCAAATAATTTGAGACCTTATCTAAACATTCCTGATCTTGTGAACTTGAACACACAATAGATCCTAATAATGTAAATTGTGTACCAGATATAGGTGTGTTCATTATAGATGATATGCTTTCAGTTAAATTTAATTTCTCTGTGTTGATCCAAAATCTTGGATGTAATATATGCCTATGCGCTGGATAATTAAATTCAAATCCATCTGGTTGATTTATTGGTATTGTATTAAAGTAATTAAATCTATCTTTTTCTGTATATCTAGTTACATAAGTATCGCCTCCAAAATAATATTCAGATTGGTATGGATCAGCATATCCATATCTATAATTTTTAACTTTTGTGTAGTTTCCTATTTTGTATTTTCTTATTGAATATAACTGGCTATAAGGTCTATTATTGTCAACTTTTAAACCTACATATCTTAATGATCCATCATTTTTTATAACACAAGACGTTAAAACATTACCATTGCTATATCTCTTACTCGGATCTGTTGAATTGATGTTGCAACAAGATTTACCTTCTTTTGGATTATATATTCTATTTATTAAACTATTATCATTAGTGAGTTTTTCAATTAAAGGTTTTGAATTAATAAAAACACATGGAGTTCTAAATAAATGATTTATTCTATAAGATCTTGATGTATTCACATCTGTGAATGAATATATATTACTTCTCAAATAAAAACTATCATATATATCTCCTATGAATTTATCACACGACACATTATATCTTACAAGATTGTGCAGCTTGTTGTGAGTTATAATATTTAAAGCATATGGTTGAAATGGTAATACCTGCTCTTCTTTACCTCTTAAAGTATAGAAAACTTCATTTACGGACATTAAATATAAAGGAAGAAACATTGATACCCTCATACCTTTAGGTATCATATTTAACAGACCATCATCCTTTTTTATTATCTCAACATGTTTAAAGTTAGCACCACCAAAAACAGAAGCAACACCTACAGCTACATCTACACCTCCATAAACATTTCTCATTATATCTCCAAAATCCAATCCTATACTATTAAAGAAAGACATGGTTGGAGCTAAAAGAGGAAGAATCTGATTTGTGAATTGCATACCTATGAGAGAACTATATGCAGCTAAAGCTTTTTTAATTATAGTTATTGTTCCAGCTGTAGCTAAATCCACAGTTGACGATTCCGCTGTTTGTCTACTATCATGTCCTCCATATCTAACCTCATAACCTCCATTAAGTATTTTGAAACTTTCTAATGTTGAGCGATATATGAGCATCGCTATTTTATTAGGAGATACAATTTTTGCTTTTGGTAGTCCATTATTGATAATTAGATATTTATTTTCTGAAACACCTTTAAGGTCTCCATATAACTTTATAAACTTAGCATTAAGGTATGGATAACCCATTGTTATTTCTGGTGAATGGAAGAAGTAAAAACCATTTTTTATATTATCTTTATTTTTGTATCTTATAGCACCTACTGTATCTAAATCGTATGTGTCTCTATTATCTAAATCTTTTGTTAGAGATATTGAACTATTACCTGGTGATGTTCCATAATTTAATTCTGTTCTAGTCTGCAATAGAGATAAGAATGGATTATATTCTGTTGTGTTATCATCACAAGGATAAGCTTCAAATAATGAGTTGTGATAGTTGCTATCATTAGATAATGTTTCATCTATATAATCATATCCTCTCGCTGTACTTAGAACTCCTTTAGCTATTATTGTTCTATTAGCCCCACGAACACCTCTCCATATCTCAAATCCGACTATATCTTTTATTTGGTTGCCTTCATTATCTAAAGGATGATAAATGTTTTTAAAATATATACCAAGATTCCTAATCTTTTGATTGGTGGAATTATACAAATAAAGATCTTCATGTATTGTCTCATCTGGCATCCAATGCAATCGTATTCTTTTACAACACAAATCAAACTTACTAGAATCTAACTCTCCGTAAGGCAATGTGTATTTTGCTTTATCTGAAGGCTTTATAACATTTTCTTTATAGTGTGTCCAATTCCATCTTTCTGGATGCCTACAATCATACAACTCATCACTATAATAAACACCAGGATAACCTTCTGCTATTATAACACCTCCGTCAGGTCCGTTAGGTATGTTTAATTTTGACTTATAAATTGCATTATTTATTTGTCTACCTTCACATTCTATGATGTTAAATGGAGGTGCAGGTATATGATAAAATGATGAATATTCTCCTGTATTATAAACCCATCTTATATAAAAGGTGTAAACTTCATCTCTGAGATATTGAACTACATCTGCTTCTATTCTATAATCTCCTGCTGCAGTCTTTAAATCATAATAGTATCTTTCAGGATATTCAGCAACAAACCATCTTGTTTCTATAAGATTAGCTAATGGTTGATAATTAAAATCTAATCTGCTTGTAGGAGAAACCCTAACTAAATGACTCCCTGTAGATGTTATATAATCAGATTTTTCAAATAGCAATCTCCTCGTAAATATCTCTGTTAAACTGATTGGCTTTACCGTTGATTCATCTATGAAACCAATATTTAATATGTTTGATTTTGTGTCATATTCTCCAACTATATATGATTTTACTTGACCATTAACTTGGTAAATGATAGCTAATAGATATGTCTCAAAGGTATCAGTGTCTATCTCATCAATGTATATTTCTATACTATTTGATGTTGGATTTTCATGTGATGAGAATACATGTGCTGGGGGACTAACAAACCAGTTTCCATAATTTTCTCCATTTTTGGAATATGCTATGGCAACACTATAAATACCATTTGGTAGTGTACCTCCTACTCTCCCTTTCTTAACAACAGGTCTAGGTATTTTTATTTTAGGCGTTAATGATAGTTTGTTACAGTCAATAGATAAAGGAAGTATTGGCTCCGCTTCATAACAATCAGTACTTGGATCACTATCAAACGTTATATATGGAATGTTAACAATATCATCCAACCAAGGTCTAATGGTCGGATCTCCTCTTTCGTCCATATTTTTTGGCCATAGATTATAGTTCCCTAAATCTATTACACGATCAGGATTATGCCCATCAGACCAATAGACATAGTAATTCTGCCTATGGCCTAATCTTGAGACACCTGTTATAGCATGTATCTTAGAAAAGTTTAAACATGTGTCTCTGATAACTGTAACATATTGGCATGTCGATTTATCAAATATTCCTATTTCTGAAGGTTTATTATCTAGGGGATTTTTATTTAATGTTGAGAATACACACCACTTGTCATCATACAAATATACCATTCCAACAATATATGCTTCTTGATTTTCTATGTAAATCCTTGTACATAATTTATTGGAAGGTTCAGAGCTTAGAACAAATTTATCTCCTTTATCACTAGCGTTTATAGCATTCCTCGCATATTCCCATGTACCAGGAGCTTCATGCATGAAGCTTTCTTCATTCGATAAAAACTTCATGAAATAATTCATTCCAATATTGTCCCTATTGCTCTTTGCCATTTTTAATCATTTATAGATATGGACCATAATAGATATACTTCATTAGTTTTCTATTGACTCTCCAAGCATCTCTTATCTCTCTCCACGATGGAGTGTTTACTAAACTTTTAGCTTGATAGCGGGCAGATGATAATTGTTGATATATTAACTGCAAAAGATTAGCAGCATTTTTATCTGAATTATTTATTAATGCCATTTCAAATATAGAGTACATCAAATGGTATACAAAATATCTCCAAAGTACAGGATGAGATGGAACCAACAACTCAGAACCATCTTCTGATACAGGTAAGCTCATATAATTAATATAAAGTTTACCCGTTCTTACGTTCAAATAAAACGCATCATCCAAAACTTTCATTGTATTTATTTTATTAATTCTAACATTGCACTCTGGACATGTTAGAATATTATCAGCATGATTTGTTTCAATGTGAACAGGTATGAAACTTTTGTATCTATATATAGAGGATTTAACAATTTGCCATACTTCATATGTTTTGTTGTCACATACAGTAAACACTGTTCTGGCTGGTTTTTTTGAATCTGTTATACATATAGTGTTACCACAATCACCGGTGCATGGTTTATCTTCGCAATCACATGTTTGTTCATTTGGACAATCAAATATCTCTTTTTCTTCGCATATTTTTTCTTCCTTGCATCTATTAGGTTCAGATATATCAATATATTGTTTTAAATAACTAGGTATAGCATTTAGAGTAACACATCCAGTGTTAGGATCTATCGGTATATCTTCTATATGGAATCCTTGCGGTGGTATATCTATTTTGACAAACTCACCACATAAAGCTGCAAAATTTAAACTATAAAATCCAAAAGGTTTCTCAGCTCTACCATTCTCTATATCTAATATTCTTTCATACCTTTTAAAAATCTTAATTCCTAAATCTTGCAAACAATATACAATCTCACTATATATGATGTTTTCATCAAAATAACCTAATGCGTTATATTTACGCATTCGCATTTTAACTTCACCTATTAACTCAGATATAGGTCTGTATTCCAGTATGTAATTATAACTTGACATTATTCAGATCTATTTATATGTTTATTGTCTTTTGTGTCAAAAGTGGTTTGTATATTTAACATTGTAATTAATTTCTGTATAGCCATGTTTTCCACATCAGCAATTATTGTATCTGGTATGTTTATTTGCATGTCTTGTGCTACAATACACTCTTTACTGTCATCTTCACAATCGCAACTAAATGCTTTTGCATTAACTACATCTTTAAATGAAGCCGTAATGTTGATTTTTCTAGGTATCCCTTTTCCTTTATTTATCTCTTTATCTCCATATACAGACATGTCTATTAGCCATACATATCCATCCATATAAGAAAAATACTTGTTTTTTATAAATCTCTTAAATCTACTATTTACAATATTAGGTATATCGTAAATATCAATGTGTGTGAAATAATGAGAATAATCTATACTTGTGACATTTCTTATCAAAACTTTCCCATTTAAAGATCGAACTTCTGGTATTTTTTTTTCAGTTCTGAAAATAGGATAATCATTACAACACTCAAACCCATCAAAACATGATAATGCTAACATGTTTTCTTCTACAACATCTATACCTTTTATGGTTGTATACATCTCAGGACTTGAAACTATATTGTATACATCATTGTATTTTTGTAGAATTAAATCAGTAGAAGAGTTGAATACAGACCACAAAAATCTATCAGTCACCAATGCATCTACATTGTTTGCTTTCAGCAAATATCTTAATCTGTTTACAACATCTTTTATTTTGGTAGCCATAATTCATAGTTTAATAAGTACAGTTAGGTGTACAATCTGAAATCTCAGCTACAGGAACAAAAGGAGTAACTACAGTATTTGTAGCGCTATTATATTTATGAGCAAAAATAGAACCTTTTTTTGCACATATAGTAACGTCAACACCTGTTGTACTTATATCATACCGATCAGTTATAAACTGACCGTTATTACAAGATTGGTACACAATATATAATGATGTATTTACAGCATCCGGACCAACTACTACTCTATAACTTTTACATTCATTACAACATTCTTCTGTCAACCTTTCTATATTATTGTTATTTGTAATTTCATTTGTAGTACAAAATCTAAATCCTACATATTCATTAAGAACTACATCATTATTATGAAACAAAATCATGTTAGAAGGAGTTATATTTTCATTCTCTGCTGTAGGACATCCGCTATTATTAGATAATATCTGAGATAAATTATTACTGCTTATAGGATTAGACACTACATAATTGAAACACTTATTATAAAAGCTTTCATTTTGTATTACATATTCATATATAGCAAATCCATCCCATGATGCATTTGGTTGCGTAGGAGTATTTATTGTTGCAATCTCAAATAACGGATTGGAGGTATCTGCTGTGAATGGTCCCAATGTAGCATTAGCTCTACAACAAGGAATTATATATATTCTCAATCTTACATCACACCCCAATGTTCTACATATATCTATGTACTCGTCAAAACTAAAATTATACTGAAATGGATTATAATCTCCTACATTAACATTATTTTTTAATCTTATTGCAAAGTATTTCCACCAACCTTGAGTAGTTTTGATTACACTATTTCCGTTCTTGTCTACAAATGTCATATAAACAAGATGACACCCTTGATCTCTTGTAGCATTTGATTGAAACTCCAAATATCCATTTATTTGTATATTCACGGTTGCCATATTTTTATAGTTTTAAATATTTTATCACTGAATTACATGTAGATGTTAATGTTCCATTTGTCGTGACTGTTTCAACCCAAATCCAATATTCATTTCCAGGAGCAAATGACATACTTCCTAAAATAGGAACAACATAATAATTCACATTTGATGGAACATTAAATGTATATGTTGTATTTGTATTTATGTGTTTCACTTTAATGTTATATCCAGATACCTGATAACCTGACATTAAATCATTATCGCTAACAGGTGTCCATTCCACTTTAATGTTATTATCAAAATCTATCATTATATGCTCTACAGATTTTGACGCATTTCCATTCATAACACATGAAGGTGTAGTATTAAATATTAGATATTGCTGGAAGAAAGATTCAAGATTTGTTCCTCCAGGAATCTCCAATACATTACCACCATTACTCAATACAATGCCAGTACTTAATGTGACACATGACCAATCTATATAATAACTACATTTATTTATAGTTACACATCCAGGTTTATCACATGAAGGTAGTGATATGCTAGGTACATCATTTTTACATTTACATGAATTATTGCATTTCTTACAACTCATAGTTTATAGTTTTAAGTTCTGGTCATTATATTTATTGTAGGACTATCCTTCTCTGTCATAAAAATCCTCTGAACGTTTCCACACACACAGGTATATGATTTAATCTTTAACTCTTGCTTATAGTTGCACGTTTTTCCTGAATATATGTAATCTATAGATACAACCACAGTATAATATGGATCTGAATTACATGTAGATACAGTTCCACAAGATGAAAATGCTACATTTACATTGGGAGCTTCACCGCTAATTGTAGGTGTAACAACTTCATGTATGTTGCAGTCATTATAACTGCTATGAACAACAGATACAGAAGTTATAGTTACTGAAGGATCTGAACCTATGATAATGTTATAGTTATTTAAAGATCCACTGATAGGCTTGTAAATAATACTAACAGGAATATAATCTAAACAACCACATCCACATGTAGCTAATTCATTACTTATGCTGTCTATTTGTGTATTTATATTTGTTATCGATGTATCAATCTGTGCTAGTTTATTACAAAGATTTGGAAATATAGTTGTAGCAAAAAAATGAATGAACTCTCTCAAAGATTGAACTGATACATTTTCTATACCTAGCTGAGAACAACTAAATGTGTAATTTATACCTTCAGTTACATCACCAACAATATTAATTATATTACATATCTTTTCAACAGCACTATTAACATAATTAATCCAGTTAGGAAAAGTTTCTATGGTTAAATCTGTACCACCTGTAAGGCAATTATTTACAACAACAGAAGGAAAGCTAAATTGATTATTTTCTAAGTTCGTGACTCTAACTAATATGTCTGTTATCTGATTATTTATGTCTACTATGCTTTGATCTATACCATTTAACCTTATATATATGCCGCATATATTGGATATAATATATCTTATAAAATCGTTTTGAGCGAATGGATTATATAATGGCAATTGTACTAACGAATTATTACAATCATTGAATGATATATTACAATTTAGATTACAATTTGCCGGTGGTTCCGTGTCCCCACCACCAATACTATTTGATAACAGAATACATGTTTTATCTACAAGTAATTGTATTAGTTCTGATAGGTCCTTTGGTGTTTTATCGTTCTTTTGAAGTAAGCATGTAAAATCTATATTTTCAATCTTGACCTCTTCTAACAAATTACATACATGCAT
>BPGB01000011.1 GCA_026002815.1 Candidatus Woesearchaeota archaeon
TAGAAGATATTATAGAATATCTGCAATGATAATAGATGGATTTACTCTATATGAACAAACTGATGAATATACCAGGTATATAAAAAGATTAAATGACAAATCGTGGTATCAGATATTTCTGGAGAATGGTATATTTACTGTAGAATTATGTTCAAATGGATATACAGAAGACTATTACAGAGCAGATATATTATACATAGGACCAGATATTAATGAAGTAAGAAAAATATGTCAACCTGGATAAAAATCAACAAAAGTTCAAATAATAAACTAGTACCTGATGGAACTATAGGTAAACTTATAAAACAAACCACAAATTATTATTTTATACAGCACTGGGTCTTAAATAAAACAATACAGGAAAAGAAATTTAATTGTTCAATACTGGATTCAATGATTGGACAAAAAGTCACATACTCAAATGAAAGATTTCCCTGTACAGTTTTTGAAGTAATAGATTATGCTGAAGACTATCCTTCAGGTTTGAATACTTATTCTCAGATGACTGGGGAAAGAGTGATTATATCCCCTGTAAATAAAAAAGAAGCTTTTAATAAAGGAATTGAACAAAAGATAATAGTAAAAATAAAAGACTTGAACCAATGTTAGAAGATTATAACACATGGGTAGAAATTCCTGAATCAAAAAATGAAATTGTAATACATAATAATTTAAAGACAAAAATGAAAGTAAGGGGTACAAATATTAAAATACTTCCGGGGGAAACAGTAACACTTATAAAATCTAAAAATACATGGGTTATTAAGAATCAAGATTGATTCTGTAAATAACATACTATTTAAAACAATATTTATTAAATTTGTGAAACCGAGATTAACAGTTAAACTAAATAATATAGATGAAAAATCATGTTATGAATTATACTTCAGATTGTTAAACATATTTAGAGATAAGGAAATGAGATTAACAGAACAACAGATTGATTTATCATCTATTATTGCAGCAAAATCAATGGATTATATAATTGATTCAAAAAAATCTTTGAATGGAAAGTCAAAAAAATATGAATTGGCAAAAGAATTAGGCATCAAAGAAGCAGGAATATATTCACCATTAAAAGAATTGGTAGAAAAAAAAATTCTGGAAGAAGATTCTGAAGGATTTTATAAATTAACAGATAGTATTAATAAAGTAAGAAAACAAATAAAAAAAAGTCTTGAAACAAATAAGTTTTTTGAATTTGATTATATTTTTGAAATAAAAGTAAATGCTGAAAACAGCTAATATAGAAGATATGATACTTGAAGAGTATCGTAAGTTTAAGTTGAAAAATAAATCAGCTAACCCAAGATACATCATAATAGATCGTAACTCATATAGATTGTTAAAAGATATATTCGATATACCTGAGTATGAAGAAATAGCCACTTATTATGGTTGGATGATATCAATAGTACCTGAAGAGCAAACTCATATTGAATTTATATGATTGAGATATATAAAGAAACAGCGGAAAAACTTGGTATTTCAGAAAAACTGGTAAAAAAAGTTTATATACATAAATGTAAGTGGTTAAGGGAACAATTTAAAACAATGGATTATTCTATTATAAGTGAACCACAATTGGGTAAATTTAAACTTAAAATTAAACATCTGAAAAAAAGAATAAAGAATACAACAAACAATCAATTAAAACAAAAATTACAAAAACATTTGGAAAATTATGGGAAAACTAGGACAACATACTGATATTAGTCAACATGATATAATGTTACCACCTTCAACAAGATTACAAATTGATTATGAAAATAAAATAAAAGAAGCTATAGAAAAACAAAAGGCAATTGAAAATTACAACAAACAAATTCATAATATTGATCCTGTTTTTAAAACAAAGAAATTTACAGGTAATACTGTAATTGTAAGATTATTTAAAAACAACTATATTGATATGTCAAAAATCAAAGACCTTGAAAATATAACAGAAAAAGATATTATACATGTACTTCCGTCTGCAAAAGAAGAAATTGAATCTGATGGTGGAAAACTTCATATAATTGATAATCCATTAAATTATAATTTGAGAGGAGTAATTATTGCTCTTTCTGATATAGTAAAAGAAAAATCAGAAAAAGATATTGGTGTAAAACTGGAAGTAGGACAAATAGTGGAACTGGATAGTTTTTCCAATGGAACAAGATATTATCCTGATAAATCAAAATTTGATATTAAAATGAAAATGAATGATATAATACGTGGGGAAAATCCATATATTAATTATGAAGGATATTTTAAAACAACCCCATTTAATATAGAAGCAGTAATAATAGAGTGAAATTAGTTATATTATCTATTATTTTATTAACATTAATATACACAGTATTGAAGAACTATGGAATCAATAAAAAAAAT
This sequence comes from Candidatus Woesearchaeota archaeon, assembly GCA_026002815.1. Lineage (GTDB taxonomy): Archaea > Nanobdellota > Nanobdellia > Woesearchaeales > UBA9642 > UBA9642. Next base: position 2,374 of record BPGB01000011.1, read on the forward strand.
ATTTACAGGTTATTTAAACTGGGCAAAAGACGAATTGGGAATATTGGAACATTCAAAAATAGAGAGAGCAAAGAAAAGATTTGAAGTTTGTATTGGGTGTGAAAATTTTGATTCTGAAAATAACAAATGTAAATTATGTACTTGTCCTTCAGGGTCAATAAGGGCAAGAATTTTTTCTGATATAAATGCATGTCCTGATACTCCATCCAGATGGAAAGAATAAAATATAAAAAAGAAGAAGTTAAATGGGTAGATTGTCATTCATTGGATCAATGGAGAGATCCTGAGGTTGAAGAATTATATATAATAACAACAATAGGATTTAATGTATATGAAGATGAAACACAGGTGCAAATTGCATCTTCTGTAGGAGCAGATAATCAATGTGCATGTACAATGGTAATCCCCAAAACTGCAATACGTTACAGAAAAAAACTATGAAAATTATTGAAGAGATTATTTCTACTTCTTATAAAAAGAATAAAAAAGGATGAAGATTAAAGATTTGTTTGGGATATGTTTTTATTACTGGTATGGCTCAGGTGGACATCAGTCAATAGGAAAATTACCTCTTTCAGTCCAGAATACTGAACTTATTAATGCAGATGGTAAATGGGTTAGTACTATAAGAAATACTAATGAATTCAAACTTCATAGAGCATTTGTAGATAATTGGATTGTAGTACCTGAAACTGAGTCTAATAATCAAACATTTACACTTAAAACAAATCCTACAGAACAGAATTTTTACTTTGATGAGTATTTTAAACTCATGAAAGCCAATGGTATTACAAATATCTGGTGTGCTTCAGGATGTTTTGACTGGTATAAACCATTTCTTGGTTCTAATTCACAAAGAAAATCTGCCTGTTATGACCCAAGACTTTCTCCATCTGACCCGGCAGCATGGAAAGATTTTGCTCATCTTTGTAAGTTAATAGCTCAAAAGTACAATGATACAGGTCTGGTAGATTATATTCAGTGTTTAAATGAGTGGGATTTCAGATGGAATGTGGCACGGGTAATTACTCCGGAAGAATATGCCGTATGTTTCAAACAGTGTTATGATGCTATAAGAAGTGTATCACAATCACAAAAGATAATGGCAGGTTGTACATTAACCCCTGATATGGATACTGCTATAAGATTTGTAAATAAACTTGAACAACTTTATCAGGATGAAGGTAAATCCATGCCAACTGACTGGGTTTATACTTTTAATAACTATATCAGAACTGAATCCAATAATCAAGGTTCTGGTGTAGGAGCTACAGCAGAAGAAGTAGATAGATATAATGTATTCTTTAAACCACTTAATGATTTTCTTACAGAAAAAAATATAGATGGTTTTGCTTGTACAGAATCAGGATGGAATACTTCTCCATCTACTTCTGTATCAGCCATGAAATCCAAAGCCCCCTCATTAGAAGGATTTTCAATTGAAGAAGCTCAGGGTATTCTCATGATAAGAACAACTTTGATACTTGCATCTCTTCCAAAATTTAAAGGAATTACATATTATCATTGTCGTGATGAATATGAAGCAGAACCATTTACTTATATGGGGGTTAACAGAAAAGACTGGACACCAAAACCAGCAAGGATAATAATACAGCAGTTTCTAAATGAATATGGAAATAATGAGGTTAAATCATTTTTTAGAACAGGAGATACATATCATGTAATATTGGATAATAATAATACATTATCATGGACGGATAAAACAAATATAGGAACATTAACACCAATGCCAAAGAAAACAGTTATGAAACATTTGGAAGTAAAAAACAATAGATTATATCTGGATAATGAATTATTTAAAATTATAGAAGCTAATTCCCCTGAAACACGATTAAAAGAATGTTCTATACAGGAACTGAATGAACTGAATTCTTACGGTGTAAATACAATTTATGCAACTTGTTTTGGAAAAGATGGGTCAGTTCCAGTCACACCATTTATAAATAATGACCCAAATCAAGGATTTGATGATAATAAAGTAAATAGATGGCTTACATATCTTGAATACTGGGTTTATGGATTTGAAAACAAACATATATGTCACTTGCTTTTATCAGAAAAAGAAACACATTATAGTCTTTCTGAACAAAAGCATAAGGAAATGATTGATTATTTAACCAATAAATTCAAATCAATAGAAGGTTATATAATCTGGGACAGAGAAGAACTTGACCAGGGTAAATCAGATTATATAAATACATTTTATTCTTATCTTAAACAGAAAGCTCCTTATTCTATAAGAGCAATGCATAATAACACAAATGAAAATCCATGGGCTGGTTTTGAAAATTCAGATTTAATTCAGCTTTTATCTCTTCAGGAATGGCAAGGTAATTTTGACAGAAGAATCAGAGAATTAACAACTAATACACAGTGGGCAGTATATGTATCTGAAGTAACTGGTGGGTTTCAACCAAATGATATTCAAAAAACAATTGATTTATGGAATGCTGGTGGGAATAAATCATCTGGTATTGGTTTTTATATTGCATCAAAAGACCAGTCTCCTCCAACATTTCACTCACAATATAAGAATCTTTATCTTAAAGTAGCAGAATTAAATAAACAAATACAACAACCAATTTATGGATGTACAGATCCTACAGCACTTAATTATGACCCAAATGCAACCATTGATAATAATACATGTATTTATGAAAATCAAAATGATATTATGACTATAGGATATTCAACAAAAGCAGACAGAACTGATTTTAAAGAATTAAATTCAGGAGATACAATTCCTACAGGAACATATTATATTGAAGCAAGGAATGTAAAGGCTCCTGTATTCTTTACTCTTGAAAAAGATGGTGTAACTTTAGTAAAAGACAAACAGGAAAATATTACTCCTTTTGATCTTGATGGAGGAACTCCCAGAAATTTTACTAACGGTAATTATTCACTTACAGTAAAAGATAAAACATCACAATTCAGAATAAATTTTGTTGTTGGCACATTATTAAAAACAGGTACATTATCTGTTACAACTTCACCAATAAAAAGTGGTATTTATATAAATAGTAAGAAAGAAGGTACTGGTTCAATATCATTAATGCTTCCTGTTGGGGATTATACAATTAGTTATGATGCTGTAGATGGTTATACAACACCAGACCCCCAGACTATAAAAATAACTGAAAATTCTATTATTTCAATAGAAGGAATATATGAACAAATAATTCATGAGGAAGTTTATGAAACAAATGAACCAATGGTATTACAATTTACAATTAATGAAATGTCGTTTATGACAAAAAGAGGAAAAGTTACATTAAAATATAAACCTGGTGTATAAATTTATTTCTGAGTTCAATATAGATTCTAATTTTTGGGAATTAAACCCACATTTTAAATATCTTACTGAATTTAAAGAATTATACGAAAAAGACAAATCAAAAAATAAAGAGTTTTCTTCAAAACAATTATGGGCTATAGCACTATATGTAGATATAAATTCACCATTCAGAAGAATGGCACCTGAAATAAGAAAAAAAGAAATTTTAAATTATCTGACAAATAAACATAAATGGGAAGACCTTGAACCATATTTTCAGAAATATGAACAGGTTTGTCTTACTGAAAAACAACAATTATTCAAATCATGGGGGGATAAACTACGTGCTAGAGAAAAGTTTATAAGAGATACTGAATATAAAGCATCTACTTTTAAAATGCTTGACCAGATGATGGCGGATACAAAAAAAATGTGGGATAATTATAAGCAGGTAGAAGCTGAAATGATAGAAGAAGCAAGACAAGAAATTATTAGAGGAGGAAGAAAAAAATCAAAATCTGAACGTAAAGAAATTTAAATGGAATTTATTAAAATAAAAGATTCATCTCCATGGATTATTAAAGAACTAGAACAATACCATCCAGATTCAGACAGGCATACACAATACTGGAGGTCTCTTAAAAAGAAGGCTATAGAAGGAGTATGGGGAGAGGATTTTAATAATGAATTCAGATTTATGCCTCCAAAATTATGGTTTTATATTAATTTTGGAATAATACAAGATGAAGATAAAAAAACTAAAGCAAGAAAGGAAATAAAACCAAAGCTTGCTGATACAATGTGGGAAATTTCATATGCTTGTCTTGAAGCAAGAGGTTTTTCAGGATTTGAAGAAGACCATCTCAGAACAGGAGACAGATACATATTAAAATTTTCAAAATCAAGAACCCCAACATCAAACATAGACGAATCATTATATTTTAAACCAAATGGTACATTTAAAGATTTTGTTGAACCAAGAGAACTATTAAGGTCAAGACATGATAAACCATATGGTTGTCCCTTATATAATAACGATGCAAAAAATCTTATTATTCTTGGTGCAAGGTCTGGTGGTAAAAGTTTTTATATAGCTGTAGCAGAATTATTACATGAAATATTGTTTGACGGTGCAAAAAAATATACTGAAGAATCAATAAAGAATCCAACTAAAGTAGAAGTATTTCTTGGTTCAGCTATTGCTTCAAAATCAAATGAAACTGCACAGAAAATAAAAGCAGCACAAAATGCACTTGCAATAAGACAGGATTTAGGTGCATGGGGAGAATTACATGATATAGATTATGAACCATCTCCTTTTTATAAAGATATGGTGGGAGATATTCTTGCAAATAATATGCGTTCTCCATGGAGACATGAATATGAGGAAAAAGTAAATGGAAGATGGGTAGTTTCCGGAACCAAATCAGTTTTAAAACATGGAGTATATACAAAAGAAAATTTACAAGCTGCAGCAGGTGGTAGATATACTATAATGTTTGGGGAAGAAGTGGGTCTTTGGCCAAATGTAATAATACCACACTGGTCTAATGAGGCATGTATGAGGATTGGTACAAGAAAGTTTGGGTCTGCTTTTTATGTAGGTACAGCAGGGAATATGGAAAAAATTATAGAATCACAGGAAATATTTGAAGCTCCTGATGAATATAATATGTTGTCATATCCAAATGATTGGGAAAATATGTCAACACAAAAAATAGGATTTTTCCTTCCGGCTTATTATACAAATTTTGATTTTAAAGATGAACATGGTAATACTGATGTAGAAGCTGCAAAAAAACATTATGAAGAATTACATGAAAAAGCCAAACAATCAAAGAATTCAGCAGCCTATGAAGGAGAATTGATGAATACTCCTATTTATCCATCACAGATGTTTATACAAAAACAAGGTAATATATTCCCTATTGCTGAATTAAAAGACCATTTAAAATCACTTGAATATTCTGAAGCTTATAAATATGCAACTAATGTAACTCTTAAATTTGACCCAAAAAGTATTTCAGGAGTTTCATATGAACCGGATACAAAAGGTGAATTGAAACCACTTGATAGGTTTCCATTACCACAGAATGAAACAAATAGAGAAGGATGTGTAGTAATATATGAGTTTCCAATAACAGATGAAACAGGAAAAGTTCCTCCGGGATTATATATAATAGGACATGACCCTGTAGCAAAAGATGATGTGAATGGTGATTCACTGTCTGCTATATATGTACTTAAGACCAAAAAGTATTTTCATAAATATGGTCATGATGAAATAGTTGCAACATATGTTGGAAGACCATATGGTGGAATGGAACAGGTAAATGAAACTCTTGAAAAACTGGCTATGTTTTATGGTGCTTCTCCACGAATGATATATTTTGAAAATATGGTTGGGGAAGTAAAACCTTATTTTGAAAAGAAAAAGAAATTAATACTTCTTGCAACCCAACCACAAACTGTTCTTACCAATACCCACAAATCCCGTATGTCAAAACTTGTATATGGTTATCCAATGTCAAACCAGTATATTAAACAGGAAACATGCAGATATATAAGACAATGGTTACTTGATGAATGGGGCAAAGATGATAAAGGAAATGTTCTATTAAATCTTCACAAAATACGAGACAGAGCATTAATACAGGAATTAATTGCATTTAATATGAAGAATATGAATGCAGACAGAGTTATGGCATTTGGAGGATGTATAATAGGGCTTGAAGAAACACATAATCAGTTTATAAATGCAATTGAAGATGCAAAAAAACCAAATTCAGTAATAAATTTTTTAAAAAGAGGAGCAGAATATTTAAAAGGTAATGAGTACTATATCCCAACCAAAACAAAAACTAAGCCTGAACAAGAAAAACAAGCTTTGGAGGAAAGAAAATGTAGATTTCCTTTGCTCTCAAGCCAATGATTACTACTCAACTGAGTGGTACAGGATACAAAGTAATTATAATCTCCTTAATAATATTATAAATCAGGAGGAATTTCAGAAATTATGTGACCCTTTGAAACTTGATATGGGTAAAGACTATGTGCAGGCATTTAACCAAATGCATAATAAAATTAATGTTCTTAAAGGAGAAGAATCAAAATTACCCTGGTCTTTTAATGTTATAGCATATTCACCTGAAGCAGCAAATGAAATAAACAGAAGAAAAACAAAAGAAATAAAAAACTATATTTCCTTTCAAATTCAAAAAGAACTATCATTAGCTCAGGCAAGGATACAACAGCAGGTTATGTTGGAAACACAACAAGTTTCACAGGAAGAAGCAGAACAGTTCTTTAAACAGAGAGTACAAGAGCTTGAAGAACAAGAAAAAGAATTCCTGAATCCTGAAGAAATAATAAATAAATACAGAAAATTCAGACTTAACGAAGAAATAGCATTAAGTAAAATCTTAATTAACCAACGTGACAGATTGAAACTAAGGCATCTCAAAAATGAATCATATGAAGCAGCACTTGTTGCAGGAATTGAAGCTATAAAAGTAGCACCAGTAAATGGTATAGAACAAGTAGAAGTTTTAAATCCACTTGGATTAGCTTATCATAAATCTCCCGAAATACAATTCATAGAAGATGGTGATTGGGTGGTATATAAACAGGAAAAAACTATTGCTGATGTTATAGATGAATATGGTGATAGATTACATCCGGATGACCTTAATGAATTGGAAACAAGATTGTCAAGAGTTTATGGAACTGACGCAAAAATGTATTCCAAAGATGCTTATTCTCCATCACATTGGGAAAATTTATCTAAATATAACAGAACATTTGGATTTAATGATGTACCCCATACAGGACAATACGGACAATCTGTTGCAAATTATCATGATTATTTAACAGTTTATACTTGTTATTGGAGGTCACAGAGAAAAGTATATTTTTTATCATGGGTAGATGATTATGGTAATGAACAAATGGACATAGTATCTGAAGATTTTATAATCCCTGAAAATCATACTGAAAGACGAGTCAAAGATGAAGTAAACAATATTACAAAAAAAATAATTCAGTGGTTGGACCCTGAAACCCAAATTGTTTATTCTCTGGAAGAAAAATGGATACCACAGATTTGGGAAGGTACAAGAATTGAAGATCATATTTATGTTGATATACAACCAGTACCCTGGATTAATACTTCAATAGAAAGACCATATGATGTAAAACTACCTATATATGGAGCACCATATTCAGCAAAAAATGCTCCAATAACATCTTTATTTGACAGAGGAGTTCCATGGCAGAAACTTTATCTTTTTGTGATGGCAAAATGGCTGAAATTAATACAACAGGATAGAGGAGTAGTTCATACCTTTAATACTTTAATGGTAGATGAACAATTAGGGATTGATGAAACGCTCAGATATATGTTTGATATGGGGTTTATTCCTATTAATCCTATTGCAAATGCTGAAGCAGCACAGATTTTAGGAAACACACTTAAAATGGCTGAAACAATCAACCTATCTAATTCAAATCAGCTTTCTCAATACACCCAGATACTTGCATTCATAGAACAACAAATAGGAATTTCAATGGGAGTACCACGTGAAAGAGAAGCAAGAACAAGTCCAAATACTAATGTTACTGATAATCAACAAGATTTGATACAATCTTCCCATATTACCCAACCAATCCTGGCACTACATAATATTATATGGGAAAATGTACTTAATGCTTTACTTAATCTGACAAAAGAAAGAATTAAAAAAGGTGCTAAAACATGGAGATTTATTTTATCAGATGAAGAAATAGCTACTATAGAAATAAGTCCTGAAAATCTTGACAACTTTGATTTTGGAGTATATGTTAAACAAAATGAAAAAGCAAGAGAAGTATTAAAGCAAGCACAATTACATGCTCAGGCTTTAATACAAAATGATAAATTAAATCTTTCAACTTTCATAGGAATGCTTGAAACTGAAAATTTAGGTGAATTTAAACAAATGGTCCGACAAATGGAAAATGAACTTTCTCAAAGAGAATTACAATTACAACAACAGCGATTGGAAGCTCAGGCTAAACAACAGGAGAGAGAAATTGAATGGAGAGAAGACCAGCAACAACATGAAATAGCTATGGAAGAAATGAAAGGAAATATCCAGAAAGAAATAACTGTTTTAAAAGAACAATCCAAAAACCCTGAGCAAAAAGATGATACTCTTGAACTTAAAAAACTTGAACAAAAAGAAAAAGAACTCAAAGAAAAAATTGAGATTGAGAGGAAAAAAATTTTACAGAAACAAAAAGAATCAGATGAAAATATTAAACTTGAAAAAGAAAAACTCAAACTAAATGAAAAATTAAAAAATAAAAAATCCTAACTAAACACCAAAAAGAAAATTTAGACACATAAATAAATAATCTAAAAAACTGGTTTTATCAAAAAAATTCTTATATTTATACCAGAAATAAACTAAATCAATTAATGACAGACAGAATTGCAAAACCGTTTTTGAAGTGGGCAGGTGGTAAAACTCAGCTTATAAACACTATTGAAAATGCTTTGCCCAAAGACATTTACAGTAACAAATTCACATACATTGAGCCCTTTGTTGGAAGTGGTGCAGTTTTATAAAACGGAGCGTAAAACCCACAAATCTTTAGTTTGTGGGATGTAAGCGACTAGCCCTGATTGAGAATATACTCACGAATGGTATCAGGAGAAGCCTCACCAATTGAGCAAACGAAATAACCATCTGAACGAAACTTTTACAAAAACTTGAAATATGTGTGAATAATTAGTATCTTTGCATTATGAAAAATGAAGTTTACATATACGGTTTAAAGTGTCCTGAAAAGGGTGTTATTAGGTATATCGGCAAAAGCAAAAACCCCAAAGCAAGATACCATACACATTTAAGTCATTCCAAAGCAGAAAGATATGATAACATTCATCTTTACAGGTGGATTGCTAAACTTTTAAGAAACGAGTTAAAACCTGAATTAATCATATTGGATAGTTGTAGTAACACAGATTGGAAGGAGAAAGAGAAAGAATGGATTAATAAATATGGATTAGACAATTTGCTGAATATGAATGAAGGTGGGATTGAACCGCCAGATAATACAGGTTTTAGATGGTCAGAAGAACAAAAAGCAAATCATTCATCACATAAAAGAAAAGGTAAACCACAATGGACGAATATTCCGCATCCACTTTTAGGCAAAGAACATCCTGCTAAAGGTCAAAAACGTTCTAAAGAGTTTTGCGAATTAATGAAAAAACAAAGATTAGAAAACAATGGTATGAAAGGTGTAAAACTTTCTAAAGAACGTATAGAACAGATTAAAGAGGTTAATTCAAAGAGGGTGGCTCTACTTGATGATAACGGAAACATACAAAAAGAATATAATTCTCAATCAGAAGCGGCACAGGATTTAGGTTTACACCATTCGGCAATAGGGAGAGTTTGTAAAGGAGAATACAAACATACAAAAGGACATAAGTTTAAATGGATATGAATAGCCCCAAAACTTGTAATGTGTGTGGATGGATAAATCAAGATTTAAATCTTTCGGTTCGTGAATGGACTTGCAAAAATGGACATAAATTAGACCGTGATTTAAATGCAGCAAAGGTCATTCTGAAAGAAGGATTGAAAATAATATCGGGTGGGACGCTCGATAACACGGATGGAGATGGTGTAAGAAGTAGTAATACTCAACTATCTGCGAAGTCCGAAGCCCATTTGTCTTTAGCAAATGGGTAGTTCACTTAAACCTTAAAAACAGTGGGGGGTAAATTAAAATACACAAACAATGGTATAGAAAGAATCAGTTCTACCAATAGAAAATTCTTTTATCCATATAAAACAATTCAAAATAATAAAGAAAGCCCTGTTAATTTTACTGGATATCTTAAAGGCTCTTCTACAGTTTCAAATCCATATAATTTAATTCCTTCACATACCATCACTACTACCAACATGGCAGGTCCTATTCTTGCTAATGGACAACTTTTATTACCAAATACCGGAGATTATTATTTTGAAAAAATTCCTGTAGTAGAAAAAAGACTATTTCAAAAAGGAGGAACAATAGATACACTCTTTGTATCTAATCCCAAGGACTCAAGGTTAAAGGCTTATAAAGATAGTTTAATGTTGTATAATGCTAGTAAAGAATATGAAGGTAAATTACCTGTAATATCAGTTGAAGCTGTCAGATATATTATGAGACCCGGACAACCAAACTCTGAATATTATTATAATAAAGTTGCAACTTTACCAAATAATGATCCTATTGGTTATTATGTAGAAAAACCAACTCCATATATTACAAATTATTATCCAAAACATGCAAAACCAAAACAACCAGTAGTTTATAAACCTAACCATTTAGAACTTCAAAAACTTTCCACACTTCCATCCAATCCAATTTTTAACCCCCCTAACCCTCAACCAAAATCCATAATACCCCCAAGAACTAGTATAAACTGGGAAACTGAAAAGAGCAATAGAAAATACTATACAAAAAGTTTTGACCCAAAATCTGAAATTGAAAAATTATGGAATCCTGTTATTAAAAGAACCAATGAATTAAGATTAAAACATCCCCCTGCTATTACAAAAAAATGTGATTCAAGATATAAATATAATGATTGTCCGGTATTTAAAGAAGAAAGAATAAAAAAATTTAAAAACAAATATCAAAGTGGTGGTTATCAGTGGTCAACAGAAGACCCAGAGAATTATCGGCAACCATTAATTATTCCAGATGCAGTTGTGATTCCAACTGATGTATTAAAACCTTCTATAAAGGACTATTCAATAACACAGGACTATCCAATAACACATAATGAATATCCTCCTATACAACATCCTGGATATATTAAGCAATTACCAAAAGGAAGTCTTCTTAAAAAATTTCTGTTTGCTCCTCTTGCAACATCATTAGGAGTAAAAGAAGGAAATATTCCAGATATGTTTCTAAGTTTGCCTGCTCATACTGGAGCTGCAGCAATAGAAACAGCAAAAAATATATCACATCCAATAAGAACTATAAAAACTCTGGGAAAAGCAGGAATAAATTTTATAACAGACTTATCTGGGGAACAAAATCCTTATCCTGGAAGTACTTCTAAAGCTCTTGATATTATACTTGATGCATTAGGTACAGTACCATTATCACCAGGACGTCAACTGACAAGTAAATTAATAGAATTACCAAAAAATGAATTACGTGAACTTGCTTACACAATTGGGACACAATCAGAACATCCATATCGATCTACAGAACAGATAATAAGAGGTATAAAAGATTATAAAGATAACATCAAACGAAGATTACACAATGAACCACCAGAATATTATGATCTTAATTACACAGGTGATTACTCAGGACGTGTGGATCTTTTAAAAGCATATTTAAAACAAGACTATACAGGTCTTACACCATCAAATCTCCCACTTTCTACATATCAAGAACTAATTCAGGGGAAAACTCCATACATGAAATTTAAATTACCATTATATGATGATAGCCCAGCAAATTTATTAGAACTTGAAATAAGGACTCCATCAAAAGACCTTAATATTTTTCAACAGCTTAAAACTATAGAAGAAGAAATTAAAAAAAAGGGAAGATTTGAAGCAGGTGTGGATGTGGGTCTACTTCCACCAGAAACTAAAGCTTATTTAAGTAACTATCGTGCACCAACATCATTTAACATTGCAGGACATGAAATATTAATAATACCAGGGGGAAAATTAGGACATAAATTAATATTTACTGACCACTGGGGGTTCATAAATGAAGTTAAAAGACCTGGATTTCCAAAAGGAAATTATATAAGGAAATGGAGGGTGAACAGTAATGATATAGGTAAACCAATTGTACCTGCCTTTCTGCAGCCAAAATTAATGGGAATGATAGGAAAACCATTTATACTTCAAAATGAGATAGATTTGGCACTTCCAAAAACTGTAGCTGGTAAAAAAAGACTGGCTCAAGATATTGGTGGATTATCTATGTTAAGAAGAATAGACAAAAGAATATATGACTCGAAAAAAAGTATGGTGCCAGAAAAGGTATTAGGAGAAACCGAAATGGATGTATTAAATTTAATGGACCAATTAAGAGACAAAATTAGTAAAACACACTATAATTTCAAACATGGTGGTAAATATACTCGAATATCACCAAAGAAAAATAAGAAAATATAAAAATGATAAGAAAAGATGCTTATTGTTTTCTATGTGACCAAAATAAACCAATCAAAGATTTTCCATATTTACTCCAGGAATTAGTGAAGATAACAGGTAATTATGAAAATAATTTAGCATGTAGGAAATGCCTTGGTTACAGAAGAAGAAGTTATAGAAAAAAGAAAAGAAAAGAACCAAAATTTTAAAAAATTTTAAAAGATACATAATTTTTATTGTTAATTATATAACTTTGTGTTAGAAACATAACTTATTTATTATGGGAAGACTTATACAACCAGTAGATATACCTACCTTTGATGATGACATCGAAATACCTAAAAATATTGAATCTGAATCAGAGCCAAAAAAGACATTAAAAACAACTATAGAACCAGTTGACACTCCATCATTTGAAGATGAAGAACCAGTAAAAAAGAAATCAAATTATCTTAAAGAAGAACTAGAAGAACCAGAAGAGCAGGAAAATGAACATGAAGAAATAGAACAGAATGAACTTTCAGAATCTGATATTGAAGAAGTAAAATCTTTGTTTCAGAAAATGCAAGATATGGGGGTTTTTATAGGTTTACCTGAAGATTTTGAATTTGATGGTACACCTGAAAAACTTGAAGAAGCATTTCAGATTGACCAGGATACAAGATATGCTCTGGTACAAAAAGATTTGTTGTCAAGGATACAGGACCCAATGTTAAGGGAAGCTATTGATTATGGTATTAATGGTGGAACACTTGCAGATTTTGATACCTATCTTCAATTACAAAAAGACCTTTTAAATGCGGAAATTGAAATTAAAAATGAAGAACAGGCAAAGAATCTTATTATTAAAAAATTACAATCACAAGGAATTAAAGATGATAAAATAATTGAACTCTATCTGGAAGATATAGAGGACACCAAAGGTACATTTATGGAAGCTGGAAAAGAAGCTGCTGAATATTTTAAAAAGGAAGTTGAAAAAAGAAAAGAAATGCTTGTACAGCAGGCAAAACAGATTGAAGCTGAAGAAAGAGCTGTTCAAGAAGAATATGAAAAAGCATTCATAAATGCATTAAAGGAATCTAAAATGAGCCAAAAAGCTCAGGATACCATTCTGTCTATGTTTGACCCTATAAGGCTTAAAAATGGTGTTTCATATCCAAGGCATGAGCTTATAAGATATCAGATAGAAGAAAATCCTGCACACTATATACAATTTCTGGATTTTTTGGCAACCTATGATCCTGAAAAAGGTTTTGATATATCTAAGTTCAAATCACAGGGTAAAACAGAACAGACTAAAAAAATTTATGATATTCTTAAACAATCTGAAACAAAATCAAAAGGAAGAACTGTAAATTATACAGGTAAAAATAATACTGTTTTCAGAAATCCTGTAGACTCTAATATAATAATTAATTAAAACTTAAGAAAATATGCTTTTTACAATGGGTGGGTTAAAACCCACAACAATTACAGAAGGATGGGGTGGTAATTCAGTTAATTCAACCCACCTTATTAGAACTTATGGATTGGATAAACCACATGATTTATCCTACAATGCAACAAATATTGCCCAATTGTTTTCAGCTACAGATAGGTATAAAGACAAACCACTTATTGGTATGACTGAGGCTAAAGGAAAGAAAATTTATCTTTCCAGTCGTCAGTACACCTGGAAACTTATTGGACATATGAAACAAGCTGCCAGGGTTACTTCTGTTGTAGAAACATCTACAGAACCTGGACGTAATGAACAAACATTTAAAATCCGTTTAGATAAAGGTTGGTTTGATAAACCTGATATTATTCAGGGACAAGCTGCAGGAAATAATTTTCCGCTGGAAGTTATATCAAAAACCAGGGTTGGACTTGAATGGGAGTATGAAGTTCAACTTCATGGTTCAGATCCTAATAGGTCATTTCCTGTTGCTGGTCTTCAGATAAATCAGGAATTTTACAAAGTTGGTACTACTGTAAGGGATGAAAGTAATAATGAGTATGGTACAATGCAATTTAATTCTATCTTTGAACTAAGGAACCAGCTTGGTAATGTTGCTGAGAAGATTGAATTTACTGACAAAGCTTTGAGGATTGATAAAAACTCCGGTGAAGTTGTACAGAAATTGAAATCATGGAGAGTCCCATTTTTGGATAATAAAGGTAAAAAGTATTATAACTTTATGCCGATGGCTGAAGCTGAAGTTTTTGAAAATATTTATCAGGATATTGAATGGGCACTTAACTTTGGGCGTAAAGGTCTTAAGATGGATATTGTAAATAATGAAGGTTATGTAAGAACTACTGGCCCTGGTTTCAGACAGCAATCTGAAGATGGTCATGTTTTGACCCACAATGGAAACCTTACCCTTTCAAGATTGGATGAATTCTTAACTTCTATCTATCGTGGTAGGAAAGATGCAACACCTGCAAACAGAAAAATTGTTCTTTCAACTGGTGAAATGGGTGCAAAAATGTTCCATGAGATGGTTCTTTCAGATGCAACTTCATTTTTAACTCTTAATGATTCTCTCTATATTGATGGTAAAGACTTTAGGCACCTTTCTTATGGTGTACAATTTACTCATTACAGGGGGTCAAATGGTCTGGATGTAACAGTAATGCTTGACCCTTCTAAAGATAATCCAATATATTGTCCACAAACACATCCTGTAATTACTGATGCTTGCATTGACTCATGGAGGATGGATATAATGGATTTTGGCCAGACAGCACAGAGTTCTGGTGAAACTGGTGATAATATTTCAATGGTATGTGAAAAATTTGCTGATTATTACTTTACTACAGCTGGAAAATGGGACCCAAAGACTGGAATGCCAATTAATGATGGTTCACATGGAGTATCTGGTGGAGTTTCAGGATATGCAACATATGTAGAAAAATCATTTGGTCTAATGATTCGTGATATTTCAAGATGTGGTGTAATAAAACTTAATTTTGATAACTAAGATAAATACTTAATATACACATAAAAATGAAAGTAATATTACAACCAAATCCATATAAGAAACCTGTTATTAAATATGATAGGATTACTGATATTAGGAAAGGAAAGGATGGTCTTCTTGAAGAATCCACTATTGAAGAACAGGAACTTACAAGAGCACCTGGAACAATAGAAGTTCTTTGTGCAAATCCATCAATGTCAAAAGGAGGATTATTGAATACAGGACTTGATAGAATGGTGGAGAATGAATTTGCTGAAGAAAAACATTATAGGGATGAACAATTCAGAGCTGTCCTTGAAGGAAAAAAAGAAGCAAAACTCCAACATATTCTTGAATATAAACACGGTAAACCATTTAATTATTATACAAATCAGATAGATTATCAAAAGAAATATACTTCAGAAAATCTTCATACTATACCTTTTTTTCAGACTGCAGAATCATTTTTTAAAGTAAAGGATGGTGCTAATTTTCTTGATACATCTATTCCAAGAGAAGAAATAATTTATTATTATCTTACAGCACCAGGAAGAACTGATGTGTGCACATCTTTTTCTGAACTTAATGGTAATCACAGATGGTTATTAACTACACAAGAAGAAATTGAAGAAGTTAAATCTTCAAAAAAGAAAGAAAAGAATGCTATTATTGCTAAATTCCAGGAAATTGAAGATAAAAAAGATGATACACTCCTGAAATTTGCTAAAATACTTAATCTTGCAAGGAGAAATATGTCAAGAGACCAGGCATATACAGCACTTGATAATTATCTTAATCAACCAGGGAAAAAAGGTGAACTTGCAAGGGCTGAATTCAATTCAGTGTATAAATTGTGGAATGACAAGACTACAAGAGAAAAGTTCAATGTAAGAGCACTCATTTGGGATCTTGATTCATACAGAGTAGTATATAGAACTTCAGGTAATTCCAATTATGTATGGCAACCACCAAAAGATGAGAATGGTATTACTCCAAAACCCATGGAATGGACAAGATACAATGATCTTGTTAAATTCATGTTAGATCCAAAAAATGAACCAGAAGTTTCACTAATGATTAATCAGTTAGAGATTAAAAAAGGATTTCTTGATTGACAATTCAACAATTACACTATGAACTTGAACTGGAGGTCAATAAAATTGATTCAAATGACAGAATTGATTTACTTCCAGCAGAAAAAGATGCCTATCTCAATAGAGCTATATGGATTTGGTTTAAAAACAGATATGGTTCAGAAAAACCAAAAAGAGGTTTTGAAACAGATCAGTTAAGAATTTCAAATTTAGCTTCACTTCATATAAAATCCCCGGAACTCCAACCCCCTCTCACCCCAACCCTTTTATCTAATGGAATATATGAAGTTAAGTTAAATAATCTGGATTACAATTATTTTGTTCTTACAAGAGCCAGAGCTGATATAATAAAAGATAATTGTACAGAAACACAGGTTCAGGTAAAATTGGTTGAAACAGATGACATGAATGAAATGAGATTTTTAAAACCATCATTTAAATGGAAAAGAATTAATGCAAGATTTGGAAGATCATCTGATAAAAGTGAAACTCAATCATTATATCTTGACACAGGAAATGATTTTATAATTTCAAATGTTTATATAGATTACCTTAAACAACCAAATATAGTATTTATTGGAGGATATGACAGAACAGCAATAGGACTTGGAAACTCACAAACTCCTGTACAATGTGATATAGATTCCAGTTTCCATTCTGAGATTGTTTCAATAGCAAGACAAGAAGTAGAAAGAGATCTTTTAAATCAACTTCCACAATTAACAATTAATAAAAATCAATTAGAATCAATTAATTAATTATGGCAACATTACAATCAAACAAAGTTAGAATTGATAAAATCCTGGTAGCTGATGGCAATGCTCCATTGGCTACTGCCGGAACAAAACTTTCAGCATTAACCACACATGGTAAATTGGGATTCTATAATCAATCAACCAATTTAGCAACAGTTCCTCTTTTTGAAACAGACCCTGTTATTTTTATTGCACAGGGACAGTCCACAACTAATCACACATATCCACTTACTCCAAGGCCACAGGAACGTTCTATGCCTATTGATGGAGAAAGAGTAGTAAGTGTATATAAAACAGCTTATTCTGCCCCAACCAATAATGTTTGGGTAATTGGGGATGCAAATGGACAAGCTGGTGAAATTAATGTGGCTGATGATACTACATATGAACTCACTATCAAATTTGATGGTCGTAGAGTTGATATTCTTAATGGACGAAATCAACCAGCTATTTTTCCTCAATTTACTACCCCGGATTATTCATCTAATGGTCCGGCAACTGAAGTGTTACAGAGAGATCATTTAATACAAAATCTGGTGTTTGAAGTCCAACAGCAATCAGTTCTTAAGAGAGAATCAGGTGCTCAGATTGTAGTTCTTGCAGTTGCAGATTCTGCAAATACTGGAAATACATCTGGAATTACATTATCCGCAATAGCAGCTTCTCCTGCTGGTACAAGCTTTATTGTTGGTTATAATGCTGATGGTTCTGCTGTTAACTGGGTTCCTACAGCATCTGAAAAACTTTCTATTACCAATGCAATAGCACAGATTGTAACAAATGGTGTACCTACTGGTCTTACAGGTGCAAATGAATTGGTACTTCCAGTAGTTATAAATCCTCCGGCAGGTTCAACTGCTGCTGCTGCTATTTCAGCTGGAACAGCTGCTCTTGCTGGTACATCAACAAATGCTACATATATTCTTGTTATAGTAAGAGATGATAGTACAGCATTTTTTGACAGGATTCCTCAAACCAAAGTATCTGTTGATATTGGATTGAGGCAGGGATTTAATGTTAGTACAGTTCATATATCTGAAGTAGAATATGCTTTTGAAGGAACTGGAGTAGGACGTCATTGGGCATTAGCCTACGATGAATCAGATGCATTAAGGAAATATGATACAAGCCAAGTACCAGGAGAATATGCAATTCAATATCCTTCACCTGTAGACCCTACAGCAACTTATAATAGTTATACTATTACACATTCTTTGCCTGTAGTAACATCAGCAGGAACAGTTTCTTTAAATCCTTATGAAACTATAGTTTTAATTGAATCAGGAGATACTGTTACATCTGCAGATTTTGAAGACCAATTGAGAGGTTGGCTTGATTCACTTCCTGTAGTTCCAGCTTATAATTTCTAATCATAAAAATTTAAAATTAAAACTAATGAGTGTACGCAGATCTTCTGAGAAAACTTACATTTTCAAGTATGACGTTAGTGGTGGAGATAAAGCAACTGGGACAGTAACTCTTGGTTCACTTCCCAGTAACTTTGTAATCACACAGGCATGGATTCATGTTCTAACTACATTTACTTCAGCTACAGATGCAGCTACTATAGCACTTGGTTATACAGGAGCTACAGATGCATTTGATGCTGCTATAGCAATTTCTAATGCATCAAATCCTTGGGATGCAGGAGCACCAAGAACATCAGATGTTGCTGCAGATGGTGCGGTAGGTAATTTTGTTACTACAGCAGCTGGAGACGATGTTCTTGCAACAGTAGCTGTAGAAACCCTTACTGCAGGAAAACTGCTTCTGGTTATTAAAGGATATGTTGCATTTTAATTAACCAAGCAAACAGTACAACCCCGTAAGGTTAGTATTATAAAATAATAATAGAAATGGGTGCAAAAACAAGATACTTGCCTTTTGGTGTATTTGTTTCAAAACAAAAATCACCTAAGATTACTGATTTTAGACACAAATGGTATATATCAGGTGTAATAGAGATAACAACACCTGTAATGACTTAATAAAATGAATAAACTATAGCAGAACTCTAACTTTCATATTACTATTTAAAATTAAGAAGGGCAGAGTCTGTTTAAAATAACTCTGCCTTTTTATTTATATGGGGACAAAATCAGGAGCAAAAATGGAGAAGTTAAGAATAATTCTTAATCTTCTCAAAAAAGTAGTTAAACAAATTCAATGAGTTTAAATAAAAACCAGTGGACTAATCAGCAATCTGATGAAGTCAAAATACTGGATGATATTCTTAATTGGCTTAAAAAACTTAATACTGTTGTTGTATCAGGAGTATCCACTCAAATAGGCAGTCCTGTAATCAATGGTACTGCTGGTGCTATATTATTCATTGATGGATCTGGTAATTTAGGACAAGATATAACAGACAATAATGGATTATCTAGAAATACATCAACTGGTAATGTTATTATAGGTGGTGCTCCTACTAATGCAACACATAAACTAACAGTATTAGAAACCGGTACTAATGTACTTTACATACAATCATCTCCTGAGGCAGGTGCAACAGCCAGAATAGAAGTAGGCAATGACCTGTTTGGACAGACTGGTGATAATGGTATTGGGTATGCTTATCTTGCACAATCTGGAGATTTGTTAAGCACTGTTGTAGGCGAACAAAATGGTATAAATGTAATCAGGTCTGGATATGACAGTACAAATGGTGATTCACAAAACATAACTATTGCCACAGATTACGTACAAGTACTATCATTAGATACTGCTTTAGGTAATATCCCTATAGGTGTTGCAGTTACAGATAAGACGTCTGATGGTGGAGTGGTTGTGCAAGGTAAAGGCACAGGCAATGAGGTTGCCTTTAGAGTTAAGCAAGGTTCATATCCTAATCTGTTCAATGGTAATGATGTATTTACAGTTACTTGTGATGGAAAGGTTACTGTATCTTCTTTGGCTGGCTCTGGTGATGGTGTGGTTGGGGTTGACAATTCCGGAGTATTAAATTTCACATCTTATCAAAGCATAGGGGCGAATCTTATTATAGATGATAATGATGCTAATATCTATACAAGGAATGCCAATCCACTCAAATGGTTCATTTGCTACTATCGTGATTGGGCAAGGCGCATCTGGGGATACTCCTTCCATTGTTATTGGGCATTTTTCAGCAGGAGGACAAAATTCTGTCGTTATAGGATCATTTGCAGGAGCAGCACGAAATGCTGTTGCAATTTTAGGACTTGCTCTGCTGAAAAATCAATTGCAATAATTGGGGATAACTACTGCTCCTAATCAAATGGTGGTAGGGTCTGATACAATTAATATAAATGACATATATTTTGGCAAAGGTGTTACGAATGAATCACCACAATCATTTACCATAAATGCAACTGGTGGTAATGGTACAGATATATCTGGTGCATCAGCAATCATTGCAGGGGGTAAGGCAACAGGGATAGGCAATGGTGGTGATGTGAAGATTAGAACATCTGTGCCTGGAAGCTCTGGTTCAACGTTGCAATTATTAGGAGATAGGCTAAATATTAAAGGGAAGTATATTAATTTAATTAATTCAACTCCTACAACAATTTCTACTGTCAATATTCCGGAGGGCACAGTCGCAGGTGGTAGTGTTAATTATACAATTGAGGCTACAGATGCGACAGACTTTCAGGCACTCACAGGCTCCGTCATTTGGAGTGCCGTCAACAAGGCAGGGGCACTTACAATAGCCTTTGATGATGACCAACAAACAAGTCCTGCGGTAACGATAGGTACGCTATCAAGTATTGCAACAGTTGTTGATGGTGGAGGTGGGAATTTAGAGATAAAGCTTACAGTAATAAGTTCATTAACTGGAGCAACAATAAGAGTGTCTTTTTTACATTGGAAGAATTTTGGAACAGGGGATATAGTATGATAAAAGTTACAGAAGATGAAAACTATAGTACTAATTACAACAATAAATATTTAAAATTCAGTACTAAAATTTAGATAATTGACTAATTTAGATTTTAATATAATCTCAACCGGAGACTGTTCAAGAATAGAATTTCAAAACTGTAGTACTTACTGCATTGGTACATCATATACCCATGATTATCTCATTGGTTCTTGTTATGCAGTAGAAATACTTGGATTTACTTCAACTACAGCAAAGGTAAAATTATATAGTTTAGTACAAACATCTGGAACAGTTTCTACTTATTCATGGACATTTGGTACTACAACAATAACCACAGCAGATGCTACATTTAGTTTTCCACTAAATACCATAAGCACAGTAACTCTTGTAGTAACAGATTCAAATGGATTAACCTCAACAAATACAATGAAGATAAATGTTGGGGCTGAAGGAGCAGATTTAAATTGGTTTGTATCACCATCAGTAAGTATTTCTCCTGGTCCAAATACAACACTATCAGTTTATTTTGCAAATAATTCATATGTAGAAACTACAACTGTAAACACTACTACAGATTTGTTAGATTTTGGAGATTCTTCTACTACTACTATTATACCTGCATCTCACACATATACATCTACAGGTACTAAATCACTTGTATATAGTTTTGATGAATCTATAGATGGAGAGTCAGTTAATGTGGAATTTCAATATAAGCTAACACCAACTACTACAGACTGTCAGAATCAATTAACAACAACTAATATTGATAGTGTAGAATTACATATTACTGACCCTGATGGTATAACAGAAACTGTGGATATTACAAATTCATTTTTTAATGCTCCATTTTATATTTTACAAAAAGATCTTAATAAAGTAAATTTTACAAATTCAGGTATATGGGAATTCCTTGTAGAAGTAATAAAAACAGATGGAAATACATATATATTTTCAAGGTGTAAAAAAATAGTTATAATTTGTGATATTAAATGTAAGTATGATAAACTACTGTCTTCCAAAACTGGAATAGATAAAGATTGTGTTGACTGTGAAGAGATAACTCTTAATCAAATATTTAATATAAGCATTTTTTTGTCTGCATTAAAAGATGATATTGCTTGTCTTGATACTGCTGCAATAAATAATAAAATTACAATATTGAAAGCTCTTGTAGCTAATACAGATTGTGATTGTTCATAAACTAAAACAAAATGGCTTACTGCAATACTTGTAAATCTAATGATTGTAGCTGTAATACATATACTTTGCCAGGAGGTGCACCAGGACCTCAAGGACCTCAAGGACCTCCAGGACCTCCAGGACCAGCAGGAGCTACAATTTTATTTAATCGGGTAATAGATATTTCTACTTCTACAACATCATGGGAAACACTTTATACATATACACTTACTGGTGGAACATTAGATGAGGAAGGTGATGTATTAATAATTACTGCTTTTTATAAAACAAATGATAATACAGTAGGACCTGTTTATGATAAAAAAATAAGAATAAGATTCAATGGTGTAGACCCATTCAATGGACTTGAACCACCTTTTTTTGTTGGACAAAATAAATTTATTTTAACTATAAAAATTAACAGGGTTACAAATACAACATTTACAGGTGAATATAGACTTATTTTTGACAATGGAATAGGTTCTATAGAAACATACTTTACAGGATTAAGTATTACCAATCTTGACAATGATTTGAATATAACAATAGAAGCAAATAGTTTTGTTGCAGGAGATATTACACTTGACCATTTAAAAATAGAAAAAAGAGAAAAAGTATAATGGCAGACTGGAAACCATTACAATCTATTGAGATAACAGGTGCAGGGACGAAGACTCTCACCTTATCTGATATTACAAAAATATACAGATTTTATACATCAGGAACTGTAAATATAAATGCAGGGCAAACTGTAGCAATTGTAACATCTGGTACACCCGTGTATGGAAATAAAATAACTATCCTATGGGAATGTAATATTGTATTAGCAAATAGTGCAACAGCTGTAGTAGATTTCTTTTCTTCACTGTTCACTATAAAAGGAGATAATTCAGGTACATTTTCATCAAATTATTCAACTACAAAAATGTTAATTGAATTATATTATGAGGGGGCTGCATGGAGGTATGTTATTAATCCTTCCTTTGAAGAAAACAATATAATAAGTACAGATAATATAAGAGATAATGCTATTACACAAGTAAAAATAGCTGATGACTCTGTAGGAATGGCAAAACTTAATTCTGAAGAATTTACAAGAGGAGATATAATTGTAGGTAATTCAAATGGTGATCCATCACTACTACCAATAGGGGCTTCTGCAACAATACTACAATCCAATGGTTCAGACCCATCTTGGGTTACTGTTTCAGGAGATATAACTATTGCAACAGGTGGGGAAGTTACTATTGTTGCAGATAAAGTAGATAATAACAAACTTGCTAATATGCCAAGAGGTACAATTAAAGTTGGTGGTGTAGCTAATGCTCCTACTGACCTTGATGCTAAAAATCCAGGTTATATTCTTGTAGGAGATGGTACCGATATTAAATCTGTACCAATATCAGGGGATGCTACTTTAAGCCCAACAGGAGTACTTACTTTAACCTCAAACCCTCTTGATTTATATGATGAAAACCCTGATTCAAATATTTCAAATACTGTTACTGGCTTAGATGCAGTAGCTATTGGAGAACAGAATACAGTTTCAGGAAATAATGCTGTAGCAATTGGATTAAATTCTACAGCAAGTCAAACAGGAGCAATAGCACTTGGAACTTCTGTTATAGCTTCTGGAAATTATTCTTTTACTGTAGGCTTATCAAATACAGCATCAAAAAGATTCAGTGTATGTACTGGTACTGCAGGAGTGGCAAATAGATATGGGGAATTTGCACACTCTGTAGCAAAACTTGGAGGTATAAGTGGCTCAGTTCAAAGTTCAAAGTTTATAGCCAGTAATCAAACTGTTGATGATACTGCAAATGTAGTCTTATATCTGGATGGTACTTCCACATCTGAATTATTAACTTTAGATTCAAATTCTGTATTGCTCTTTACAATAAATCTTCTTGCTTTACAAGTAGGGGGTATTGCTGGTGAAATAGGGGCAACAGCATCCTGGTTCATAAAAGGAATGATAAAAAATATAGGAGGGGTTACTACATTAGTAGATAATGTAGTTTATCTTAGTCCTACTGCAGGATATAGTACTACAACCCCAACACAATTTGCACAGGATTCAACTGCTCTTACCTGGAGTGTAGCTGTAACAGCTGATAATGTTAATGATGCTTTAAAAATTGCAGTTACGGGAGAAGCAAATAAAATAATAAATTGGGTTGCTTTAATTGAAACAATTCAAACTAAATATGCTTAAAAAATTTCTTAACATAAATGGTAAACCAGGTGAAAAAATTGACCTGAACTGTTTGCATGATGAATTAGTAGTTATAAGGTGTTGTATATCAAAAGAAGTAGCAAAATTATCACAGAAAAGATTATATGGTATTGAATGTTCAAACAAATATTTACAAAATCTAAGATTCAGACAATTATTATTACAGAAACTTATGTGTATTAACTATGATTTGTTAGAATATGAATGTTTATCTGAACAGGAAATAGTTAATATTATTAATTACCTGAGAACAAATTGCAAAGAATGTAATCCTTTTAATGTTAACTAATAAAATATTTTAATTTTATAACATTACGTAGTAAAAAATAAAAACCAATGGGAGAGGATAAAAATATTAATGGATGGAATGAATGGGGCAAATATGTTCTCAGAGCACTTGAAAAAGCAGATGTAGACAGAATGGAAACAAAAAAAGAAATAACAGAAATACGTCAGCAACTTCAGAAATTGGAAATACATTTTGCCAAAGATATTTCTAGTTTAAAAACCCGTTCTGCAATTTGGGGGGCAATAACTGGATTTATAGCTACAGCTATGTTAACTATTATATCTTTATTTATTAAAAAATGATAAAAAGACTACGTTCATTCAATTGGTGGAACGAAATTTTCTCTATTTTATTGGCTGTTTTTATTTATCTTTTATCACCTGTAATTATTATATGGCTGGATAATTTTCAGGGAAAGTTAATATTTACTGTATTTCCACAAATACAATCAATGCCTGCTATTTGGGGAATATCAGTAACACAGCGTATTTTATTCTCTTTTGTAGGAGTATTATGTGCAAATGCTTTTGGATGGTGGATGTTAAAAATAAATCATAAAAAAAATTTATTGGTGGGGAGAAATTGATTACTTTAAAAAGTTTAAAAATGTAGATGCCTATAGACAGTGCTTACTTTATTTGTATTGGTTTGGAATTTATTTTATAGGATTTATATTAGGACTTTTTGTGTTATAGTAAGAAATGTATTTATTCAGTCTACTATTAACAATAACTCTTACATTCTGTGAACCTTATAGAAATAATATCATTATTGTTGCTGAATCACAAATTGGAGTTAAAGAAGTTACTACTAACTGGTCTCCAAAAATTGCAGAATATCTGGACTCATGTAATGTTTATGTTCCAGCCCCATGGTGTGTCTCTTTTATTGGATGGGTATATAAACGCCTTAAACTTAACACTCCTTTATCATGTGCCTGGTCACCATCATGGAACACTACAGATACAAGAATAGATAAAGAAAATTGGCAACCTGGAGATATAGGAACATTATATTATCCTTCAAAAGGTAGAATAGGTCATGGATTTATAATAAAACAAGGGGATAAAAAAAATGCAATAACTATAGAAGGAAATACAAATATAGAAGGGAGTCCTGAAGGAGACAGAGTAATGGTAAGGATAAGACCATGGACAACAATCTATACAGTAAATAATTGGGTAGGTGACAAAATACATAAAGTAAAATCAGGAGATACACTATATAGTATAGCCAGAAAATATAAAACAACTATTGATAAACTTATAGAATTGAATTCTCTTTCTGATAAAATCATAAAAGTAAATCAAATACTAATAATTGAGTGTGGAAAAACTAAAAAGTGATATAAAAACTATAGTAATAATTCTTTTACTTATTACAATGCTTTTTGGCTATTGTACTATGAACTCTATAAAAAAAGCAGAAATAAAAAAAGTTCATGATTCTTATGAGTCTTTATTACAAGATACAATTACTAAAGTAATTACCAAAAGAGATACATTCTGGCAATTTAAAATAAGTACATTGTCTCCAAAAGAAATTAAGGAAACAGCAGTATATAAAGAACTTGAAAAAAGTAAAAGGGACTTAATTAAAGAATTAGAAAAAAATAAAAATCTTTTAGCTATTGCAAATTTACAATTATCTGCAAACAAAAGAACAGCTGGAGACATTAAAAGATACATTATTTTGGATAAAAGATTCATTATTTCAGGCAAAAGATGGAACATTGCTTGTATTCCAGGATACAACTGGTGGGTTTCAATATAAAGAAGAAATAAAATTGTCAGACCCTATAATAAGAAAAACATTTTATTCATTATCAATTACACCAGACTTTAGAATTACAAAGTTAAATAAATACGGTGTTCAGGGAGAATTCAGAATACAAGGTTTGGAAGAATTTGATGAGTTGACCTTAACACATGGTTATAGTTATTATAGTACACTTACAACCAAAAGAAATAAGAAAACAAAAAATTCTTAAAGGATTAAAAATAACAGGAATAGCTATTCTTCCACTTATTACAGGTTATACAGGATATGAACTTGGAAAAGTTATAAATTAATGTGCTTTTACTGTAGTTACTTTAAGAGAAAGCCTTTTGGTCATTCCAGAAGGCTTTCAATTTTTAATATTAGTTCTGTAAAAATACCTATATTTTTAATTAATTAATTATCTTTGTACTATGCATAAAGCATGTCAGATTATCAGAGATACATTTAGTGAACTTATATTTGATGAGTTAACTCATACTTATATAATTAATGGTGAAATACTACCTTCAGTAAGTACATTAGTGTCTGATTTTTATGAACCATTTGAAATAGACAAAATGTCTGAATTATGTGCACAAAATAGTAATAAAACAGCAGAAGAAATTAGAAAAGAATGGGAAAATAAAGGATATAATGCAAGAATGAAGGGTAAAAGAATACATAGTTTTGCCCCAGAAATATCCGAA
The DNA here is from genome assembly GCA_026002815.1 of Candidatus Woesearchaeota archaeon. GTDB lineage: Archaea > Nanobdellota > Nanobdellia > Woesearchaeales > UBA9642 > UBA9642. The sequence continues at coordinate 29,688 of BPGB01000011.1, forward strand.
TTTTCCAAAACCAGAGATAGATGAAGAATATGCTATAGTAGATTTTATAAAAAATTTACCTTTAAGATATGAAATTCTGATACAAGAATTTCCACTATATAATAGTGAATATGCTGGTACACCAGATATGATATTACTAAATAAATTTACAGAAAATATAGTAATCCTTGATTGGAAGACAGGTAATAACCTGTTAAAAAATTATAAAAATACCAAGTTAAAATCACCATTCCAAAATTATGTGGATTGTCCATTACATAGATATTCAATACAATTATCTTTGTATAAAATGCTTATAGAACAAAAAACCCCATTAAAAGTAGAAGAATGCTGGTTAATACACTTAGATAAAGATAAATGGATTAAACATAATGCATTGGATTTGACAAAAGAACTTATCAAACACTATGATGAAAGAAAAAAATTCTCCAGTCTTTTATAATATGACTATTTTTGATGCTTATGAACTTACAGATTCTCAAATAGAACTGATAGAAACACAAATAGTTATTTTTATTTCCCAATTTACACAATCAATACATATAATGTATTATAATTAATGGAATCACTAAAAACAATAGGAGCACATATTGCAGATATCAGGATTACTGTAAGACAAACTTCTGATGATTCTAATTATTCAGATGAATACATATATAAGTTAATATCTGATGCAAGAGCACTATTGTTACATCAGGAAATTTATAAACACAGAAAATTATCTGAATGGAACTTTCAAACATTTTGTGTAAAATTAGAACCTGCTACTTATCATGACTGTTCATGTATTACAGATATAGGATGTAAAATAATGAAATCAACAATAAAGATTCCAAAACCACTCCTTTCAAGATTTAAGAATTATTTCAAAGTATATAATATTACACAAGACTTTGAAATATATAAAACTACACCAATGCAATTAAAAAGGGACAAATATTCAAATACAAGAAATGGTATCAGAGGTTATGATATTTCAAATGAAAGACTTATATTGTTTAATTCAAATGGTATGAACCATGTTCTTATAAGAGGAGTTTTTGAGGACCCTGTATTAGTGTCTATGACTTCTGCATGTCCATCTGCTGATATATGTACAGATATTTTAAAAGTTGAATTTCCTATTGATGTCAGATTTAATTCAATACTTAAAGAAATGGTAGTAAAACAACTTATAGGTTCTATGCAATTACCAGATGATAAAACAAATAATGCTGAATCTTCAGTAACTAAAATATGACCATATCAGTTTATACAAGTTATAATACCTATCCATATAAAAACAAAAATGATGAATATTATGTGGATAAACCAACTTATAGGAAAATTATAAAAACAATTAATGAAGTCATATTTAAATATCTATTAACAACGGGTGCAGAATTATCATTACCATATAAACTTGGAAAGTTTCAAATAGTAAAAATAAAGGGAACTACAAAAAACAAAGGATTGTGGTTTAAAAAAAAGGTAAAAGCAAAGTTTACAAATTTTCATACTGATGGTTATATAGCTAAGTTTATATGGTTTAAGAAAAAAGCAAGAGTTAAAAATAAATTTATGTGGACGTTTAAACTGGCTAGAACCAATAAAAGAAAGAACCTTAAAGATTATGAACGATTAAATATGCATGATTATATTATTAATAATGGTGTAGAACATTTTATTGAATTATGAATATAGCAACATACATACCACTTAAGGCTGCATTAGTTTCTATTTATGATATTATAGATGAGGATGATATTGAAGTAGATGAGAGTAAGATTATTGAATGGGCTTCAAATGAAATGAGACTACTTTCAGTAAAACAAACCTATGACCATAAATTAGCTTTTCTTATTGTATCAAATCATAAAGCAGCATTACCATGTGGATTTAAAATTATAGACTTTATAGCATATAAACATATACTTACTGATACTGATATAGCTAATATAAAATTATATACATCAGATGCAGAATCCAATACAATTGGTTCCAAGTATATGAGCTTTATAAACTCAGATTATTTTAAATCATGGACTATGTTAAGAATGGCCGTAAAGAATTCATTTATGCTTGGAATACATTGTAAGAATCCTATTAATATGTATGCAAAATGTGAACATGAATATTCAGTAGATAAATATGGATTTATACATACATCATTTAAAGATGGTTATCTTGCTCTATCTTATTATTCTTATCCTCAGGATTCTGAAGGTAATTTCCTTATTCCCGATGATGAGGATATAAAAGAAGCTATAAAAGACTATTGTTTTATGAAATTATGGGAGAAAAGAATGAATCTTAAGGAAGAAAATTCAATAAATATGTACAATCTCTATAAAAGGCAGTACAAAATTTCACATGCAAATGCTAAAGGAAAAATACTACTCCCACAAGGACCAGATGGCTATGAAAATCTAAAACAACAACTTATAAGATTTGGGCAAAATACTAATCATTACTATTCAGGATTTGGTAATCTTAATCAACAGGAAAACATATCACTAAATATATTTGGTAGATGAATAATCCTGTAGTTGGAATGTATCAGGATACAAGAAAAGTATCCCAACCACCTAATACATATAGGTATGCTCTTAATGCAATTGATGAAACTCCTGCAGGGGATAAACAAGCAAGGTCCTCTGAACCAGGAAATACTCTATGTTATGAGCTATCTAAAGGACATATTCCTATTGGAGAAATTCCATTGGATAATAATACAAGAGTCATATTTAGTTTTAATCCAATAACTTCAGACAGTGAAATAAGTTATGTGGAAAATTGTAAAAGAACCACATTGATAAATACAAAGTGTTTAAATTTCAGTCTTAATTCAAGAGTTACAGGGTTCTTCAGATTGAGAGAAGGTTGTAAAAGAACTATTTATTTCAGAGATGATAATAACCCTCCAAGAATTATAGATATTGATTCTTTAAATAATTATAGAGTGAATCCTGCTGATCCAACATCTGATTGGGACTGTTTAAAATTTAAATGGTTCAGGGATATGATTATCCCACAAATAAATCTTGAAAATGTTTTGGATAGTGGTGGACAAATACCAGTAGGAGTTGTACAGTTTGTTGTGACTTATATGGATGAGGACCTTAATCCATCAGGTTATACCTCCCCAACACCACCTATTGCAATTATTGCAGAATCAGAAGGAGCAGAGGATAGAGAAAAACAAGGAGGAATACAATCAGAATTATTTGGTGAAAACAAATATACATCTAAATCAATTATTCTTAATATTTCAAATATAGACCAGTCATTTAAATTTATAAGATTAGGTGCTCTTGAATCATACAGTGCAACAGGAAGAGTTACCAGAGCAATTTTAAAACCTCCTATTGAAATCACAGGTCCTAATATGATTATAACTTATTCTGGTTTTAATGAATCAACTGATATAATAACTACTGAAGAAGAATTAACACAAGAAAGAATAGTATATGATAGAGTAAAAGATATAGGACAGATAAAGAACAGAGCTTTAATGGCAGGGGTAAAAAAGAAAAATATAGATTTTACTGTCTTCCAGAATATGGCTAATAATATTAGAGTCAAATGGGTATCAGCAATAAGACTTGGAAGAGAAGGAAAGCATACTGCAAAAACCCCACATCATTATTTTTATGAAAAATCAATGCCAAGAGATGAAGTTGTAGCTTTAGCTATTGTACCAGTATTCAAAGATGGTACAGAAGGTCCTGCATTTCATATACCAGGAAGGGCAAAAGATACATATTATGATAAAATTACACAATCAGACCAACCTATAAATCCATCTGTTGTTGCTGGATATCAACCAGATGTAGAATTAAGCAGAAGACCTTATACAGAAGGTGTAACTAAACAAACATGGGATGATGCAGATTATGACCCAAATATTTCAGGACCATATAAAGGTGATTATCAGCATATAACTACTTTTGATGATAATGGAAGGGTAAGAAGATGGCAGGCATATAATACAGCTTTTACAGATGAAGAAAATACAAGTATAAATCTTAATGATATAAACAATTCTGAATGGGCTTATAAAGGTCATATGGGTTATTTTGAAACTACAACTGATTATCCAAATATACTTGATTGTAATGGTAATAGGATATACCCTGAAGGTAAAATACGTCATCATAGAATACCTGACAGTGCTATAAGTCCACATATGGGATTATCAAGAGTTAGAAAGGATGATACTCTTAGAGGGGGAATAGAAACCTTACCACAAGATTATACAAAAGCATATATATCACACATTGGAATAGAATTATTAAATGTTAAAATTCCAACTCAATATAAAAATGAAATTCAGGGTTGGAAATTAGTAATGGCTGAATATACTCCGGATAATAGGTCAGTACTTGACCGTGGGATATTATTTCCAAATATAATTGCAGAAACAAATGATACTACAAAAAGAATTCAATATCAAACATCAGGGTTCTCAAGACATAGATGGGCTTCAAGGTCATTTCCTGAAGGAGATTTATGGGTTCAACATCCATGTGATGCCTATGACCCAAAAGTAGGTAGCTATAAATTAAGTACCCGGGGATTTTATGTTGATGAATTTTCTGAATTACATAAAGCTAACCTTATGCCAAATGATTTTTTACTTCAATTTCCAGAACTATATGATAAATTTACATGGGCTAGTGGACTTGCATTACCTTCTTGGTCTAAAACAGACCCTACAGATATGGGACGGTGGTGTAAGTCTTATTCATTTCATGGAGTTTATACAAAGTTTAATTCCAATGAAATAGGAGCAGATTATATAAAAATTGAACTTGATTTATTTGGTCATGTAAGATGGTTTGAATCAGCAAATGATAATAACAATCCAGGTGGAGATAATGAAGGTAATGGTTATGCAACAGCCTTACCAGCTTTAGCAGAAAGCCCTTCAGTCACAGGACAGGATAGAAAGGCAAAAGCATGGTGTACATATAAACTATTTGAAAGACCAAATCAAGGATGGTATGATTGGAATGGAAATTATAGAAAACAAAGAGATTTATTTAATAATCAGATTAACTTTTATAATACCAAAATAAACAGACAAAAATCAATAAAACCAGATACAATAAGTACTCCTGGTACTTTAACTGACCCATTTGTAAATGTTAAAGGTCAGGAAACTTATGTTCTTGAAACTGAATCATATATTCCTGTAAATCCAAAAGACCAAGAGTGGGGAGTAAATTATTCCAGTATGGCAAATTGGATGCTTCCAGACCCACCTGTATTTTACTATTATAATGATGTAAATGGAGCTAGTCTTAATGGACAAAGTACTGCACACTATGTTAGTTTAAAAAAATATAATCCAAATCAATTTAATAATTTATCTGGATTAAAATATATTTATATAGATAGTATTGTACACTCAGGTACATCAGACATAGTATGGGGTGGTACAACACATGTAGCACCAATGGCATTTAGAAAAACAGATTATTTTGCTTCATGTGGATTTAGCTCAGGTACAAATGATGTAGAAAGAAGAGATGGTTCAGGTTGGTTTGGTATGACATTTTTGGTTGAATCAGAGATAAATACAGGATTAAGACATCATGGTAGTTTAATTACAGGATTTGATGGTCTGGAAGGAAGAAATGATTGCAAATATGGTCAAGTTGAAATATTTCCTGAAAAATTCTATTTTCATCATTCAGATTACAATCTTCCAGCTCCAACAATTAAAACTGCAAGACATTGGGGTAATATCTATGATAAAGACAGTAAAGGTACTTATCTACAGTTAAGTTACTGCCATCATAACTTTTACCGTTATAATATAGATTTTTCAAAGTTAAATAACTCAAGATATGTTATACCTCTTCCAATAGAATTTGATTGGTGTAACTCTTGTCAATATGAACAACCTTTACTTATAGCATATTCGGAATCATCTTTTCAGGAAGAAACTACTGATAATTATAGAATATTCAGACCACTAAATTATAAACTAATTCCTGGACATACAGGAAATATAAACAATATATTCATTAAAAATGACCAGTTGTATATAAATACTACACAATCTTTATGGGTACAACAGGTTGATCCTACTACTATATTATCAGATCAAGGTAATATTTATATTGGAACTGGTGGGTTCTTTTCACTGCCACCAAAGGAAATTGTATCAACCATATATGGATTTGCAGGATGTCAGCATAAAGCTACAAATATAGCAACACAATATGGACCAGTTTGGTTTGATGCAAATGCAGAAAAAGTTTTTTTATTTAGTGAACAGTTAAAAGATATATCTTCTGAGGTTATGAGTACTTTTTTCCACAATAACACAAAACTAAAATTAAAAGACCAATTAGCACTGTTAAACATAACCATAACTGAAGATTCAATTATAAATCCTAATGGTTGTGGTTTTCATGCAGTCTATGACCCAAGATATGACAGATATATACTTACAAAAAGAGATTATGAATTAAGGGATGTATCCAAATTAATACATCATAATGCAATAGAAACATCAACTCCATCAGGAGCAATTACATGTATACCTACTACTCTTAAATGGTATGTATGGAATCAATCAACACAAAAATTGAAAGAAATATTTCCAACAGATTTAAACTATTTTAACAATTATTCCTGGACTATATCTTATTCATTTAAGACAGATTCCTGGTGTTCATTTCATAGTTATTTGCCTCCATTTATGTATAATGACAGGATAAATTTCTATACTTCAAATGGACAGTATGCAGGAGTTCAGAATAAAATATATATACATGGTTCAGGTTATTTATCATTTCATGATAATTTACGTCCATTTATTATTGATATAATACATAATCCAAATCCAACAATCACTAAAATATTTACTGGTTTTGAATATTTAAGTACTGTAGAAAAACAATCAGGAGAACAATTTGTGGATGAAGAATTATCTACTTTCTCTAAAGTTATTTTCTATAATGATACACAGTGTTCAGGAGAATTATTTATTACACCAAAAACAGACCCATATACCTCTCTGACTTATAATCCAAATAACATAACTGCAGACAGAGGAGGTCATAACAGAACATGGAGGATTAAAGGAATCAGAGATAAAGTAAATGATAGAAATAACCCCATATTTACTACAGACCAAACTGATATATTATTACAAACACAGTTTCCAATAGATAAAGTTGTAAACAGAGCAGTACTTAATCAAGTTGACCAATATCAATTAGCAAGATTTAAAGATAAATATCTTGGTGTAAGATTAATTTATACACCAGTTGATAATCAACATAAAATTACTATTGATTTATCAAGTACAAAACAGTTACAAGAATTAAGATAAAAAATGAAAATATTTCCAGATTTTATTTAAATTTATTATATTTGCCCTATGAAACATAAAAAATATAAATCATCAAAAATAAAAAAGACAATAAGAAGGTATCAAAATGCAGGGACTATAGATCCACTATCCATTGATACATCAATTAAAACAACACCAACTATATCTTCTACTCCAGCGCATGATTCACTAGGTCAGACTGGACAATCTAATTCAGAATGGACAAAAGGAACCAATTATTCTTCATTTGGATATGGTATGTCTGGGTTAAGAAACCTTACAATGTCAGATGCTTATTCTAAAAACAAGGATTTTCAAGCTTATAGAAGTACTACAGAATCTATACCATTTGTTGGTGGGTATGCAGCTGGTGCTCATGCTGTAGGTGATTGGGTTGCTCAACCTAATGAATATGGAACTCCTTCATCTGAAGTAGGAGCATTTGTTCAACAGGCTCTATTTGATCCACCTGCAGGTTATTTACAAACAAAAAGAATTTATGATAATGCAGAGCTTTTAGAAAAATATGGTGTAGTAAAAAATCCCAAACGTCATGCAATTAAAATGGCAGTAGCACATACTCTTTTACCCGGAATAGCAGGTCCTATGAATAAACGGGTACTTGAAAAATTAGATAGAGTAATAGATATAGATCAATATAAAAAAGATAGAATTGAATCTGGCAATTTATATTCAAAACATGGTGGCAGATATAATCTTGGAGGAGCTACAGGTTCTTATAATGGAATGAAACAAGGTGTATTAAAACAGCTTGATAAAGATTTATTTCTTACAACTCCCACCTCCAATACCCACCAATCCAAAAAGTTAAATCCAAAAGGTGGTATGGATATGGAGACAGATGGAGGTCTAATAAATGTTGAAGGAAATGAAATAATTAATGCAAAGGATAATTATATGTTAAGTAGTAAAACTAATAAAGACCTTAATCTTGCTAAAAAATTAAAACATGGTGGAGATTTTATAGACCAAAAAACAAAAGATTATAATCTAAAATATGCTACTGCATATAATGACAAAGAGTTAATAAAGAAAGGAATGTTTGACAGAGTGTCTTTTAAAAATGGTGGATGTCCACCAGGAATGAAATGTGGAGGTAAAATGAAATATGATGTGGGAGGATTAAGATTTCTTAAAAGGTATAATTTTGGAAATGAAGTTGAACCATTATATTTTAATGAATATTCAAAAGGATTAAGTCCAACATATTTTGGTCTTAAAGATTTAGCAATTCAAGGATTCTATCCGGATAGTCCTAGATATCATGCACCAAGAACAAAAGTTATTAAACCTTCATATACACCAGGTCAATACATGGGTAGTTCAGGTCCAAACTATAATATAAGAATTAATGCACCTGATGAAATAGTTAATGAACCTCTTCCCACTCCCAAAACATCACCAGGAGTCAGTTTAAATAAATTTAAACCTGCTCCAGGAGATTATGTAGCAATGGCAGCTGCAGGACTTGATTCTTTAAGTCAATTTTTACTTGCAAAAAAATTAAAGAAACATCTTGTAAACTACTCAGATATTCCTGCAAAATTACAGTCTGAGTTTTCAAAAGCAGAATCACAAGTTGATTTTGGAGAGTCAGAAGCAATTAAGGATATTATAGGAACAACTAATGCTGCTTCAAATATATCAGTTTATCCTTCTTATCAGATAAGAAATGCCGTACTAAATGATATACTTAAAGGTCAAGCTTCAAATATAGCAAAAACAAGAGGACAATTTGCACAATTAAGAGCAGAATTAAAATCTGATCTTGCATCAAGGTTAGCACAAGTTCAGTTTCAGACAAGAACAACACAGGACCAAATAAATGCACAAGAAGAAGATAAAAAACTACAAGCTTATGCAGATGCATCAAAGAATTTTGCAAATAATATGTTTACTACCCTCAAAATATACTTAACAGAACAAAATATAATCAGGATTTCCTAAACTCACCAAAAATAGTAGTTTGGGATCCTGAAACAAAACAATATGTATATAAGTATAAGAAAGGTGGGTGGATTCAGAAAAGTTAATGAAAGTATTAAAAAAAGAGGAACTAAAGGTGTATGTACAGGTTCTAAATTTGGTGGGCCATCTTGTCCTCCAGGTTCTAAAAGGTATAATTTAGCAAAAACTTTCAGAAAAATAGCTAAGACACGAAAGAAATAATATGGCAAGATTTTATCAGGTTCCAATTTCTCCGGTATATGATTTAGGATATAAACTTCCAGCAGAAGCACTTTTGCATGAACTGGAATATAAAAGAAGTAAAGCTGAAGAAGCAGATAAAAATTTAACTACTTTATCAGAATTCACGTTTAAAAATATTTCAGCATCACAAGAAAGTGCAGACAAAGTAAGAAAAGAACTTGCAAGTGATATAGATAGACTAACAGAACTATACAATCAAGACCCAGTATTAGCCAGCAGAGAATTAAATCAAACTATAAGAAAGTGGAAAATAAGAGCAAATACTCCAGGAAGAGATGTTTATACATTTAATAAAGAAGTTGCAGATGTGGAAGCAAGGAAAAAAATAATGGAAGAAGATAAAACATTATTACCAATTGAAAAATACATGAATTTTGAAAAATATATGAATAACTGGAAAGGAGCACATGTAAATGAATCTGGTAACTGGGTTGGTATAAGTTTTCCAATATATCAGGAATATCCAAATCTTGTGGAATATACAGATAATATATTAAAGAATATAAAAGAAAATCAAAATGTTGAATTTGACCAATGGTATGACCCACAATTAAACCATTGGGTTGTAGAAAAAAAGAGTATCAAAGGAACTACTTCTGATAAAATAAAAAATGCTTTAGAAAATGCATTATTAACTGACCAATCAATTGCTCCATTATTACCAGGATATATAGAATATCAAAAGATAATAACTCCAAATCTTATATTAGAAGAGCAAGTTAAAGAATTAGAAAAAATAAATAATAACCTTAAAATGATAGATGAGTTATTAACTAATCCGGGTATGAACTTAAGTGCAGAGGAAATCATAGCGTTGGAAAAAAGTAAAGAACAGTTACAACAAAAAATGAATGAAATACCAAAACAAACGGATGAGTATGCGTTAAAATTAATTATAGACAGATTAGTAAAATTTGGTACAGACAAGTATCAAAATGAGCAAATTGATAAAACAAGACAATATATTGAAAAAGCTAAAGATGATAAAAAAGATGAAACAAGTATTTCCGGTGTGGGATTAAATCTGGTCAATGTAAGAAGTAGCAGTCCTGTTGACCTTGATAAGCTGAAAGAAACTATTAAGGAGACTAAAAAACAAATAAAAGAATCAGAATTTTCATTAAATCAAGCAGCAATAAGTTTTGCTTCTGTTTTAGGGTTTAATACACTACAAGAAACTATTGCTGGTGTACCAGTATATTCTCCAAATGAATTTGCCAAAGAAGTTTTTCTTGATTTTACGAGAGAAGCAGGGAATATATTAAAACAGAACTTACCAGTTGAAGTTCTTCAACAAACTATACAAGATAAGATAAATGAGTATAGAGCTAAAGTTGGTGGAGTTGTTCTATCAAATGGACTCCCAACAAAAGAGGGATTTAATTTTAATGAAGATTATACATTTGAAGATTTTGAACTTGACCATAGGAATTTATCAGAAATATATAATACATTACAATTAAAAAAAGAATTATTAGAAAGGGAAGAAACCAAAGAAAAGAACATATATAGAAAAGCATTTGAGATTAAAGAAGTTGGAAAAATAATAGATTATAATGAACGAATAGATACAAGACGAACAAATCGGTCAAATAAGTTTATTGAACCAGAACAAAATGTAAAAGAAAATATGTGGAAAACATATTTTAACATTACCCCTGATAACTATCAAGATTTTTTAATTAATAATAGCTTAGATGTGCCAATCTATATAGAACAGTTAGTTATGAAATCATTATATCAATTAAATAAAAAATTAGCAGAAAAAAAAGTTGTAGAACCATTATCTCCAAATATATTTAAATACCACCCACTTTTATTAAACGAATCTGAAAGAGAACAATATAATATGTTATTGGGTTTGGCTGAAAGAATAAAAACATTAAAAGAAGGAACAAAAAAAGTAATTAACGAATCACCAGAATTATTATCTGTTTCATCTGAAATAATGGTTCCAACAAAGGGTTATGGAAGTGAAACAGAAGATGCAGTAAAAAGATTTAGTCAGACTGTCTCACTTATGTTTCAGGATCTTGGACTCCTAAGATTAATGAATACACCAGATGGACAACCAATAGAAAAAGCTATAAATGCTAAAAAAGGTATGTCTGAATTTAGTTTGAACTTTGTAAATCCAAAAGATATAACAGTCTATCCTGTATTGAACCCAGTAGGTGGAAAACCAACTATACTAATTGATATAGACAATTATTCTAAATCTGAACATAAAAAATTAGACCCTGATCCAATTGAAGTTGTACTTGATTTTGGACCTGATGGTAAACCAAAAGAAGATGCTATATTAGATCAATTAGATATATTCATACAAACAGTACTAAATTCTGATGATAATTCTCCAGAAACAACCAAGTTAAAACAAGCTGCAAGAGCATATTTAAGTTACAGAGTATTTGGAGAAAAAATACATGATAGTTGGATTGGTGCCATATCTGCAGGAAAAGAAGAAACAATACCAATAAATATAGGTACATTTCCGGGTACAAATAAAAAAGTAGAAATATCTAAAAACAAAGAAGGATTATATCAAATATACATAGATGGAGAACCACAACTCAAAATGTTAAAGGAAAGACCATCTACTATTCATGGTGTACATGAAATACTTGGAGATGCATTGTATTTGAATAATAAAACACTACAGTCGTCTGTATTTACAGATGAAGAATCTGTTGTTGCCAAAGCTATTGCAGACGTAGAAATGGATGAAAGAGGATATTTATCACGAAACGAAGATGCACTTGGAAAATATCAATTTATATATAGTCATCATGAAGATAGAATAAGAAAAGCACTTCAATATACAACAAATATTCCATTTTATACTGAAGCAAATAAATATGATGATGAAGTAGTAAAAGAATCTTTTCTAAATAATTCATTAGCACAAGATTATGCTATGAAAGATTGGATTCAAACTATAACACCAACTATGCAAAAATTATATACAATAGCAAAACAGTATAAACGGTCATTTACTCCAAATCAAATTTATTACATTATACATCGGGAAGGAGAAAAAGGAGCTGAAAAATGGTTATTAAACTATATTACTACAGGTATTGATGATTATACTAATAAAGATAATAATCAACCTATATTGAAAACCTTGAAGAAAATAAAATGAAAACAAATTCTAATCCATCCATTGACCCTTTAGATCCGACAGTAAATCCTGTATCTTTACGGATAGTTGAATCACTAAGAAAAGATTCAAATACAGAACCTCAACTTATAACTATTCCAACATATCAAAGTTCTGCCCCTCAGGCAGAACATCCTGGTATTAATTATGAAGACTTTGCTCCGTATTTTAAGAGAAATTTCTTTAACTATGTACCAGAAGTTACTGAAGAACAAAGAGCACAAAATCAACCAAGTTCAGAACAAGTATTAAGAAGTGCAGGAAAATTTATTGGTAAAACGGCATTAAATACAACAGGAGGATTAGCAGGAACAGTATATGGTGGTATTGAAGCATTAGCTAACTGGGATTTCAGTAAAATGTATAATAATGAAGTAGTTAATAAAATTGAAGAGTTAAAAGCTAAAATGGATGAAGCTTTTCCAGTTTATAAAACACAAGAATTTACTGAAAGTGGATTTTTTAAGAAACTATTTATGCACCCTGCACAATTTTCTGATGAAATTTCAGATGCATTAGCATTTACTGCAGGGGCTGCAGTGACAAGTATTATTACTGGAGGAATAATGAATGCTACACTACCTGTATTAGCAATGAGAACATTAAATACTCTTGATAAAACAAGTAAAGCTATACAGGGAATAAACCAATTAAACAAACTAAAAGTATTACGTGGTATAACTGAATCTAGCAGGTTAACTGGACAATTATTTTTTGGAGCTAATTATGAATCTATCGTTGAAACAAAACATTCAATGATGGAGTTAGAAAAAAATCTAAGAATTGCAGGAGTTCCTGAAAATGAAATAGAAGAAATAATAAATCAAGCAGAAAAGTTTTCATGGGCTACAAATATGGGAGTTGTTGGAGCTTCTAATTTTTTACAATTTCCAAAAATATTTAGGTTAAGTTATGGTAAGGAATTATCAGGATTAAGGCCATCAGATATATTATTTGAAGGTAATAAAGCTGTAGCAGCATATACAAAGGCATCAAAAGTTGGTAAGGCATTAAGAACTACTGCAACAGCATTTGAAAAACCATTTATAGAAGGTGTGGGGGAAGAAGGGATTCAAACTGTTATATCTGAAGTTTCTAAAGATTATTGGTCAAGAAAAAATGACCCGGAAGCAAGAGATACTGTAAATTTATTTCTTGATTCTTTAGTAAAAGGGTTTAAAGAATCATATGGTACTAAAGAAGGATGGAATCAGATAGGAATTGGGATGTTGATTGGGGGGATGGGTGTACCAGGAAGAGGGATATTTCCAGGTAAATATGGGAAAGATGTCATTACTGATAAAGATGGAAATATTATATCAGAAAAAAGAAGGGAAATATGGCAAGGTGGAATAATAGGGTCATTTCAGGAACAATCTAATAAAAGAGCACAAATAGATAAAATAGTTGACGAACTAAATAAGAATCCTGATGTCCTACCTGTAATAAAATCTTATTATGAAGGTTTAATAAGAGATATATCAATACAAAAAGACCTTGACAGAGTATTAGAGATAAAAGATAAGTTTGAGTGGAAAAACCTTAAAAATGAACAAGTTTATAATTGGATAAGAACAAGAGTAAAAGCAGGTCTTGAAGATGTAGCAAAAGACCAAATTAGTAAATTAAAAGATTTAACTGCAGAAGAATTTTCAATAGAACTTTTTGGGGCAGATTCAGAAGTCAGAGTAAATGAAGAAGAAAAAAATAAGATTATAGAACATTTATTATCAAAAGTTGACGAAATAGTAGAGGCTACAAAGTTAGTTGACAGAACTTATCAAACATCATATAAAGATAAAGAACAAGACCCAGTAAGAGAACAATTAATATATACTATATCAGGACTTAAAGATTTGGACCAACGGGAATCACAAATTTATGAGAGACTATCTAAACTTACAAATGGAATTATAAATGAAAAACTAATAAGACCATTACATTATGGAACTTATGAACAAATAATTAATGCACTAAAAAGTAGTGTTATTGATGCACAGGGTGAACAAAAACAAATTTTGGAAGAATTAATTAAAATTTATGAAAACTTTAGACAATCAACAAAAGATAATAAAGGCTATGACATAAATAATTTAAATAAAGAGGAAAATGAACTTATGAAAATATGGATGCAGAAACATCCAACTGAGTTTACTATTCATAATAAGGAAGTGACGGAAATGATTGGTGATTTAAAAAAGATAAAAGAAAGAAGACAAGCTTTTATAGACCAATATAATTACTTATTTACAACAGATGGTAAGACAAAATTAAAAACACAAGAAGAAGAAATACAACCAGAAGAAGAAATACAAGAGGAATTTATTGAAGAAGAATCTTTTGATAATAAAATAAAAAATCTTCTTGAAATTCAAAAAACTCAACCATTATATATAACACATAAGGGTAAACAATTAAAAGGAAAATTAGTAGTTAATCCTGATAATAATTCTGTTAAATTTATTACAGACAAGATTGATAATAAAAAAATTACATTTATTATTAACGAAAAAAATGTTGACCTTATAAAACCTATTATAAAATCAGAGGAAGAAAAAGAAGAAGAAATATTTGAAGCCCTTGAAATAGTTACAAGAGCATTTGAAAAAGTTCTTAATGAAAGATACAAAGAACAAAAGGAACTTATTAATGAACTGGAAGAACTTGATAATAAATTATTTGATGAAAGATTAAAGCTTATTAAAGCACAAAAAGACCTTGATTTTAAAAATTTTGATAAAAGAACTAAGGCATATAAAGAAACTAAAAGGTTAATTGAAGTTCATAAAGAAACAATAGAACTCTATAAGAATTATAAAGAAAAACTAGAACAAAGATTAAAAGACCTTCAACAAACAACACAAGTTATTGAAAACTTTATAATTACAATTCAATCACAAAAATTTACAAAAGAAGAATTAAATGCCCAATATAAATTACTACAACAAATAATTAAATTCCACAAAAATGAAACACTTGAAGAATTGAATAATCTGATTGAACTAACTATTAATCATATTGACCAAACAGAACAAAAAATCAAATTACTTGAAGACCAACTTATTGAACTTGAATTATTACTTGAACAACATAAAGAATGGGCTGAGTTTATTGATGACTTTATAAAAAATAAAGAAGAGTTTATAAGGACTCATTATGGAAAAAGAGCACCATTAAGATATGATATAGATGTTGTAAATAATTTTCTTGATTGGGCGGAAAAAAATCAAAAGAACCCAAATAATCCTTTATACAAAAAACCATCAA
Organism: Candidatus Woesearchaeota archaeon; assembly: GCA_026002815.1. Taxonomy (GTDB): domain Archaea; phylum Nanobdellota; class Nanobdellia; order Woesearchaeales; family UBA9642; genus UBA9642. The sequence continues at coordinate 45,680 of BPGB01000011.1, forward strand.
TAAAAGTATTAATTGAAACACTTAAAGAATTAACAGAAGCAGAAGGGTTAAGAACAGAAATTGGAGAAATTATAAATAAACTTACTAAAGAAGATTCTGCTGGTTCAATTCCATTTACAAAATACGAACTTGAAATATTAAAAGCACAATTAGAAAGACAATATAAAGAACTAAAGGAACTTAACGATAAATTAGAACTTATAAAAACTGCAAGAATTATTGATGCTACATGGAAGGGTGCAACAAATTATTTTAAACAGGTAAAAGCAGATATAGAGGAATTAAAAGAAGAATTAAGAAGAAAAAAACATGAACAAGAAAAAAATGATGCAATAGAACCTGATACTCTTTCTGATAAAGAAAAATATAATGAACTACAAACAGATTTAAAAAGGTCTGAACCATTATCAACAAGTGGAAGGGGGTATAAAACAAAAATTGAAAATGGTAAACCAGTTTATGTAAGGGATGAAAATGGTAAATTAATACCAAAAGAAAATTATTCAGAAGTAAATTTTGAAAAATTTAAAGATAAAATAGATATTAGTGAAAATGACCTTTATGTTAAATTTGTAACATCAGATAAAAATCCTGAATACTTTACAGAAGGAGAATTAGCAGCAGAAGGTATAGTAAAGTATGTTTTATCTAAACTAACTGAAAAGAAAATAGATGCAGACAAAATTATTGCAGATATTCTGGCAAATAAAGACTTATCCAAACAAGTAGAACTTTAATACTAACAAATATAATAGTGATAATGTTGTCAAAAAAGATGCAGCAGGAGCATTAAAAGATGATTTGATACCACATATACAAAAACTAATTGATGCAGTATTACTTGTTGATTCAACAATTACTCCAGGTGAAATTAAAAATATATCACATTTAGCTATAGGAATAAAAACTGTAATAGTAAATAGTAAAGGTGAACCATATTCAATATCAGGTAAAGCTTCTAAAAACACTCCATTGAGTGAACAATTATATACTTATTATCATTCTGCTGCTTCACAACACAGATTTAAAACAGAAGATGGTAAACCAGATATAAAAGCTTTAAGGAAAATATTCACTATAAGAAATAATGTTGTAAATAAAGGTAAAATATTTGCTAAAATTAATGGAATATCTAGGGGTTTTTATAATAGAAAACAAGTTGATGGTAAACCTTTACTACAAAGTCTTAAAACTGTATTTCCGGAAATTGAAGAACTCTTTATAGAAATTATTAAAGGTAAACCAAGAGGAACATGGACTGTAAGAAATGGAAAAAACATCAAAACTGGAACTCCGTATGTAAAATATAAGAATAACTACTATGATGTTATAAGTCCTACAATGAATGACCTTAATAAGACAGATGTTCTGATTGACCTTATAATACATGCAGTTGTTAACTATAATCCTGGTGATTCATTAGAGTCAGCAACAATATTGGACCAAAATGGTAGGTCAAGAAAAATATTTGGAAAAGATGGATTAGTTTCAACAATGATTCTATGGGGTCCAAGTGATACATACAAAAACAAACAAATATTCATAAAAGCCAACAAATTTTTAGTAATCGGTAATAAAGAATATTCTATAAAAGAAATTATAGAAAACCAAGTTGTCAGAGAAAAGGTTAAAACTGAAATAGGTAAGTTAATATTACCAATTAGTCACAGTAGGTTATCCAGTAATAATGCTGTCTATGAACCAATATCCGTAGAAGATGGAATAGTCCATGTTAAAAGATATGAAACATATACTGAATTTCTGATAGAAAATTTAAAATCCGATATAGTTCCAATTAATGATGAAGAACAAACACATTTATCAAGGTATTTTACTTTTGATGAACCAACAGAATTTATAGAATCACCCACACAAGCAAAATCACAATCTGAAATTAAAGAACCAGAAGAAAAACCTAAATGGACACATAGGTCAGAATATGATTCTGATATAAATAAAGATAAAAAAGGATATAAGCAGATAAAAGTACGTACTAAAGGGTCAAAGAAACTTGAATATAAGTTGGAATATGGAAAAGATATAACTATTGAAGGATTTGAGAAATATGACTTTGCTATTGTAAAAGACAAAAGTGGTAATTATAGTATAATAGAAAAATCTACTGGGATGAATCTTGGAGTTTCAGGAATAACTCAAAAAGAAACTATACAAAAAGCTAAGAAAGACTTGAGCAAAATAAAAATCAATTGGATAAAATATTATCAGAATTACCAAAATTAGAAGATTCTATTCCAACCACCCCCACCCAACCATCAACAACCTCCCCTACATCACAGATTACTAAATCTGAACTGGATTTAAATGAATCAGCCATATTAGCAAGATTAAAAAACAAGAAAAAATCAGAAGATACACCACCAACAGAAGAAGAAAATAAAGAAATTAATGACAAAGAATGTCCTCCTAAATCTGAGTCCCTGATAAATCTTTATTTACTCAGTTTATTAATTTGATAATAGCTACCAGTATAACTATTACAAGTACTGCATTATTTATAAAACTACATGATATTATTTTAACCCCACAGAGTTCATCTTCAATTTTAACTGGAATAATGTTTGAACTTAGTGATTTACAAATTTTTTTTATTATCTGTATATTAGCTCCAGTTACAGAAGAACTTATATGGAGAGTTCCACTATCATTCTTTTATGAAAGAAGTAAAAAATAAAAACATATGGTCCATCATATTAGCTTCATCAGCTTTATTTGGGTTTATACATGGTGACCATTTTAATGTATTTATACAAGGAATTCTTGGATTATTCTGTTCATGGGTATATCTTAAAAACGGAAACAAATGGATATATTTCTGCAGTATTAGTTCATGCATTTTATAATATATTTAGACTATACATACTATGAGTTGTAGAATCTTAAGAAATAAAAAAGGGGAAGTACAAGAAGTATTAGCCCCTAATAATAAACCATCACTTCTATATAAGTTCTTTATTAAAACTTACCAAAGACCCAAAAGAATCATTAAGACTTTGGGTTCAATCTCAAACTCCATCATTCTTAAATAATCATCCTGATGCAGAGTTTGATGAAAATGGGGAAGTTAAATCAGAATATTTTATTTATAAAGCTACTGATTTAGGAGTTTACAAAACCCAAGACCAGATTAAAACAGAAAAATGGTGGAAAGATAAATTTGGGGATAAAAGGATTAAAATATTTAAAATGGGCAAAAGACCTGGTAGATGGGCATGCCTGGGGTAAATTTAATAAAGCAGGAGTTATTTTAGCAGAAGCAATGAGACCAGGTACTGAATATCATGAAGCATTTCATTTTGTATTTCATCTTTATCTTACTCATAAACAAAGAGAGAAAATTTTAGATGAAGCTTCTAAAAGATTTAATATACCAAGGTCTAAAGTAAAAGAAAAACTTGGGCTGGAAAAAATATTCTACTAAAAATAAGTTATCAAATATATCTTTTTTAGGTAAACTACAAGGGGATTTAATGGAATCTGAAAAGGGTCAAATTGGGGTTAATAAACAACAATTATTAATGCTTCTTGGACCCACAATGTATAATAAACCTCTTGCTCAGGTTGCAATGAAAGAATTGTTGCAGAATAGTTTTGACGCTATTAAAGCAAGAATTAATATTACTGATAATAAAAAATCTGGAAATATAGATATTACAGTTAATTATGATGATAGAACTATATCTATTAAAGATGATGGTATAGGGAATGACTCCCGATATTGTTAAAAATGCTTTTTTTATCTATCGGAGGTACAAACAAAGAAGGGTTTAAATGTTTCTGAAAGAAGTGGAGGTTTTGGATTAGCAAAAGTTCAATTTTTATTAGGTTCTGAGTATGTTAAAGTTATTACAGTCAGAGAGGGATTAAAACATCTTTGGAAGCTAATGCTGTAGAACTATATAATGACAA
>BPGB01000012.1 GCA_026002815.1 Candidatus Woesearchaeota archaeon
TAGATTTAGAATTTTATTATGATTTTAGAAATGTATTATAGTACTTTTATTTAGAATGTATATTATTTTAGAAGTTTTGTTAGTGTGTTTGTTAGAAACTTTTTTAGTATGTTTGTTAGATGATCCTATGTTAGTTAACAAATGATTCATAAATCAACATTAAATCATAAAATCACTACTATAAAATAATTATAATCGTAATATTTATAAATATGTTAGAATTTTATTAACTAATAAGAAGGTGTAAAATGAAAAATAACATACTATTATTATTTATAATTCAAATTATTCTTTCCTTTTTATTATTATATGAAGATATTTTCTTAGTTGCGGCAGTTTTTTATATGCTAATAGATATATTGTTATTCAGTTACTTAATAACTAAAAAAAGCGATTTGAAAACTTTTTATGTTTTAATTGTATTATTTGTTTCAATTATAAATTTGTTCTTAGTCTATTCTAAGAGCGATTTAATTTTAATATCTTCTATAGGTCAGGCCTTACTCTTCTTATTATCTGCTATTCTTTTATTTGAGAGAAAGATTTACAAAGAAACCCTCCCTAAACCAATAAAGTCATCAGTATATTATGATGATGTAGACCATTCAAAATATGAAAGTAGTCAGAAAAATAATCGAGAAGAATTCGACAAATCATTAAAAGTTGAAAGAGAATTTAATAAAAGGTTCGAAAGCTTAGATTCAGAAAAAATAGATTCAGAAAAAAAATTCTTTACAGATTCAAAATTTGATGATTTAAGACATATAGAGAAAAAAGATGTAAAAAGTTCTTTTTCAGAGAAGAAAGACGATTTTGATAGAATATATTTAGATAAAATAAAAAAAGAAGCATCTGATGATACGAAAGAGGAAGCAAAATACAGGGCAAAAGCCCTAGCTTATGAACTTGAAAGAGAAGCTAATGAATTAAAACGTGCAGAAAGATTTTTAAAAAAGAAGCAGATAGAAAATATCGAATCTGAAATTATAAAAGAAGCCAAAGCATTAGAAGATGCCTCAAAAAAAGCAAAATTAGTTGAAAGGGCATTAAAAGAAGAGGAATTAAACAGAGAGGCAAAAGAGTTGCTTGAAGCAGAAAGACAAATAAAAGAAATAGATTTTTTAAATAAACAGCAAGAATTAAATAGGAAGGCAATATCACAAGTTAAGGAAATTATTAATAAGCAGAAATCAGAACGTTCTAAACCCAAATCAAAAAAGAGCGTTATCGAAAAAACAAAGAAAAAGAAAAAATAAAAAACACTTTACTTATTAATAAAAATAATAATATTAAATTGTTATCAATTGATTATATTTTATGTTCGCTTTATATTCACAAATCATTTTTGGAGGTATATTATGCCGTTTATAGGAAAAACACAAATAAATATAGGAGATAAGGTTAATATTTTAGGAAAAGAGTACATTATAGGAAGCAAAGTGGAAATAGAAAGAGATTATAGTAGTTTAAAAAATCTAGGGGGGAAAATGAGTTATATTAGTAAAACCCCTCATCCTAATATGGTAGGATATTTTTTAGGAGTTATTCCAGCAAAAGAGTATAGTCCAATGTTACGTTCTGAAGATCTTTTCTTAGTGATGTATAATTTTGATCCATCAATAAGTAAGAATATACCTGTTAGGTATACATATGGTGAATACTTAAAATATATTTCTAAAATAAATGTATTAAAATCTGAATAAGACAATTATTAAAATTAATTAGTATTGTATAGAATATTATTAAAATACTATTTAAAAATAATATAGTTTGTTTGTTTTGAGTATTTTGAAATTGTACTTTATTTGATTATTTATAATCTATGAAATCAATTATATTCTATAAAATCAATTATCTATAATTACTTATGAGCTATTGTAATCTAATATTTTTTTCTGAGATTGCAATTTTTTTACAATAACGCTCTTTTCTAGAATATTTTTAATGTTATAGTTGAACTTTTTCATTATTAATTCTGAAGCATATTTTATCATACTATCTTTATCGGAGAAGGTTATTGGCTCAGAATTCATTGCTTTCTTTGTTGCCTCTCGAACCACCCATACTCCGAGCGGTGCCCAGTATTCATCTGAAATAAATCTCAAGGCAAGGACTGTTGCTTGTTTTTTTATTTCTTTAAGTTTTTTTAATATTGAAAATCTTGCAGCATAATATCCTCCGACAGTGTTTATAGCGTAATATTTTCTACTTTCATATGGTTCGTAATCTGTTGCGAATTCTCCGGTTTTTAGGTATGTTTCAAATAATTCATAACTCCAAGGTTCTGGATATAATAATATTACATAATAATTTCCAAGATAACCGCCGAAATATATTTGATAATCTGCTTTTTTATAATCTTTTATATCATTTATTAGACTTTTTCCAAGTGTATCATCTACTGCAGTTATAGCCCATCTTGTTGGAACTAGTTTTTTACTGATTTCTCTTCCTAAATTTCCAACACTAAAGACTTTCGTTAAATAGTGTTCATCAAATCCTTTATTATATAAAATTTGAAGTGACTGTGTTGCTGTAAGGTCATCATTAACTATTTTATCAACTTTTTCCGGTATTTTCGGGTTTTCTGTAATTCTTGCCTTTTCAAGTCTTATTGTAGGCCCAAAAGGTGCTGCTTCTCTATTAAAACTTATCTTTAGTGTTGGTTTTTTTTCTAAAGAAATTTCTGTATCTATGGGTCTTATTGATAACGATAATTCTTGATATAGCTCTTTTAATCGTGGTATCTTAATGTCTGTTTTTACATTAGCATTAATCATTTGTGTTCTGAGGTTAATAATTGTATTTATATCATATTCTTTTTCTGCCCAAAGATGCGGGTTGTCGTATTTTTCATCTTTTTTTGTTTCTGGCAAACTAACTAATCCTATGTTTATGTTTGGATATCCAAAATGGCCTATGAATATATTATAGTTCTCTCCGAAGAATTCTTTTTTGAAATTTTTATTTATATTTTTTTCAAGCTTTATTCTTTCACGTAATATGCAGAAGCATTTTGTTAATCCCCTTTTTTGACATTTTGGGCAAATGATATTTTTTTGAGCATTCATATTTTTGTATATTTTGTATTATTTAAAAGTGTTTTTTAATTTTTAATTTTATTTTTTATTTTGTTATTTGATTGCTTTTTTTTATTTTGCTCGTTTGATTCTTTTTTTGTATTATTCTTTTTTATTTTTCATTTTTGAAAATTATTTTTATAAATGAAAAAATTTAAATAAAAGCTTATATATTTAAGATTATGGGTTCTGAGAAATTATTGGAAAGTATCTTTGACAAGAAGATATTGAGCATTTTAAGATTATTAATTAATAGGAAGGAACAAAATTTTACTTTAAAGGAAATAGCAAAATATTCAAGAGTCTCACTTGCTTCAACTTTTAGAATAATAAATAAACTTTCTAACCTAGAGATTGTTAGTGTAGAAAAGATAAAGCATCTGAAGTTATATAGTTTAGCTGAAAATGAAAAAACAAGATATCTTGAATCAATAATAAAGGAGCATAAAACAATAATGGAAGAATTTGCCAATTTATTAAGTAATGTTCCTGGAATAAGATCTGTTATTATGCACGGTAAAGCAGAGAAAGACAAGGCTAATATTTTGATTATAGGAGAAAATATTGAGCCTTTGCTTGTTAGGGAGGCAATCATAAACATAAAAGAAAAGTATGATTTTACTATTACTTATTTGATTTTGGATGAAGATCAATATAATCAGATGGCTGCAATGAATCTTTATTCTGGTAGAAAAGAAATACTTTTGCAAAAATAAAAATCGTATATTATATTTTTTTATTATATCTTTTTGTTTTTTTATAACATATTATTAAATATGTTTGTTTTATAACATATTATTAAATATGTTTGTTTTATAACATATTATTAAATATGTTTGTTTTATAACATATTATTAAATATTGTTTCAAATATATATTTCAGAAAACATTTATTTATAAAATATATTTAGAATAATTATTTTTTACAACAGATATATTTATATATTAGTTTAATACATAAAAGAATCAATTAAAGTTTTTTGGCGAAAACTTTAATAAATAATCGAGCTTTTTTGGCGAAAAGTCCGATTAAATTTACGTTTGGCGACGTAAAAGATCTTTCTGTAGGTTAGTTAGTTGTAGTTATATATAAGTTTTGTTATAGTTATATCTATATTTTGCAAAGTATCTTTTGCAGAATAATAATTTAAAAACAAGGAGAAACCTTGGGGGAAGAAAAAATGGACTTCGTAAAAAACAACGGATATGAAACTGTAGAAGTTGGGCAGGCCAATATTAAAGTTATTGGCGTCGGTGGAGCAGGAAATAACATGGTAAACTGGCTCTACAAGAAAGGCGTGAAGGGTGCAGAGATTATTGCTTGCAATACAGACCAGCAGCATTTAAATTTAATGGAAGCAGATAGAAAATTCTTGCTAGGAAAAGATGTAACGAGAGGATTGGGATGTGGAGGATTCCCTGAAAGAGGGACAGAGGCAGCACAAGAAAGTATTCAAGAGATAAAGGATGCATTAAAAGGATCTGATATGGTATTCGTATGTGCAGGAATGGGAGGAGGAACAGGAACAGGAGGAGCACCAGTAGTTGCTCAAACAGCAAAAGATATGGGAGCAATAGTTATAGGAACAGTAACAATGCCATTCAAAATAGAGAGAGCAAGAGTTGATAAAGCAGAATTTGGTTTACAACAATTAAGAAATGTATCAGATACAGTAATTGTAATAGATAATAATAGATTAGTGCAAATTGCAGGAAATTTACCAGTGCAACAAGCATTTGCTGTAGCAAATGAACTAGTAGCAACAATGATTAAAGGAATCGTAGAGACAATTGCAATACCATCATTAGTTAATTTAGACTATGCAGATGTTAAAGCAATAATGACAGATGGAGGTGTTGCAGCAATAGGAGTAGGTGCATCTGATACAAATAATAGGGTTGAAGAAGCAGTTAAAGGAGCATTAAGCAATCCATTACTAGATATAAGTTATGAAGGTGCAACTGGAGCAATCATACATGTTTCAGGCGGACCAGACATGACATTAGATGAAATAAGTAAAGTTGGAGAACTTGTAACAGAAGCAATGGACGAAGATGCAAACGTTATATGGGGAGCAAGAGTTTCAGAGAGTATGAAAGGAAAATTGACAGTAATGACTATAATAACAGGAGTAAAGAGTCCATGGATACTTGGAAAGACAACACCAAAACAAGCAAAAGTCCAAAGACAGAGAATGTCAGATGAGCTTGGAATAGAAATAGTAAGATAAAATATTACTTTTGTCTTTTTTTTATTTTATGATTACAATCAATAGCGAATTATTACTATCACAACTCATATTCCGTTATGGATGTAATTCTTTGCCTTCACTAATCACCCCCAACGACAAGTGAAGGCAAACTTTTTTAATAACACTTTTTGATTTAATATTGATTAGTATAATTCATAAAAGCAAATTTTCTAAAAAGCAAATCTTCTAATAAAAGTAATTTTCTGATAATAAAGTAATTGAATCATAATATTTATAGATTGAATTATTATATATTATAACTTAAATTATTAACTATGTTGAATTAATTATTAATAATATCTTTTATAAGAATACATTTTATAAGAACAATTATTAGATAATATTTTTTAGATTGTATTTTTATTAGATTAATTACTAAATTATTTTTTTTCCATATATCCACATTTACCGCATGTCCATCTATCTTTATGGTTTGCCATAAATACCGAGCATTTTGGACAAGTCTTATTTTTTCTTTTTAAGCTTGAACCAGACACTTCATATATCTTATACATGTGATATTGTTTCCCTTTTTTTACTGGAGCACCGCCTTTTGATCCTTTATCTGTTTTTGCTGCCGCCATTATTAATCACCATTTATTTTTTCTTTTTCTTTGCCGTTGGAGCCGCTGCTTGTTTTGCTAATTTCATCTTTTCTTTTTCTGCAGTTTGCTCCTCTTTTGTTAAATGTCTTAACAATACGTGTTTGTTTTCTATTTTTTTTATTATTTCTTCAGATTCATAAATAAAGCCATATATTATTGCTCTTTCAGATCCATAATCTGTCTTTATTTTTCTTATTATGGTTAGATTATCTTTACTATCTAATTTTTTGCATAGTTCTTTTTTAATATCAATTCTTGAAGGTGTCTTTCCTTGGAATATTATTTTTGCTTCGAAATATATTCGTTTCATTAATGGTTCGTTTGTTTTTTTTGTTACTTCAATATCCATTTTTACCTCACTTTAATTGCATATTCCCCTTTTACATCTACATTTATTTTTTCTGCTATTGTAGATCTAGCTGGATCGATAAAATAAATTCTACCCTGCCAGTTTGTTGAAAATTGATTCTTTTTACATATCGGGCATATTTCCCCTTCTACAAATATTTTACATTTTTTGCATACTTTTTTCTTCATTTTAAACCTTATGTTGAACCTTTTTTATCCTCTTTTTCAGGTGATTTTGTTTCTTCTAGGATCCATTCTTCTTTTCCTAGTCCCGGTTGTCTCATTGTAAGTCCTATTTTTGGATTTTGTAGGTCCTTGTATGAAACTGCAATTATTCTTGCTTTGCATATATCTCCTGATTTTAATGTATGTTTTGTGTTTTTTCCTAGTAGAACTCCATCCTTGCTAAAGCTAACAAAATCATTCATTGTTTGACTTATATGTATCATTCCCTCAACAGGTCCTATGTTCATGAATGCTCCAAAATCCGCTACATTAGTTATTTTTCCTATTACTATTTCTTGCATTTCAGGTTTAAAAGTTAATAATGTGAATTCTACTTTATAATGTGCTGAACCATCCCCTGGAAGTATTATTCCCTCTCCTATATTATTTATTTCTGAAACATCTATTACAAATCCCATTTCAGGATGTATATATCCATTGTATTTTTTCTTTATTTCCTGTGTAATTGCTTGTTCAGTATCCTCTTCAAAACTTGAAGGTGGAACTCTTATAAAATCCTGCACTTTTGTTTTATAATACATTTTTACCTCATATTTAGTATTTGTTATGTTATTATTTGTTATGTTATGATTAGTTTTCTGTTTAATGTTATTATTTTTATTTTAGGATATTTGATTTTTAGTAGTCTTTTAAGGGCCTTGTCTTGTGTGCAGACAATGTCCGAATCATTTACATTATCTAATATGACCTTATCAACATGTATTTCTCCAATGGAATCTTTAAGGGTTTTTAAGTTTTTTTGTTTTATTAATTGTAGTGTAACCCTTGCATTTATGCTTTCTTTTCCTTTTCCAGAGGAGATTTTTTTTAATTCTTCAATAGTCCCAGTGAATATGTATAACTGATAGGGTGTATTTAATATTTTTTTTATTTCTTCAAATATATCAATCTTCTTTTGAGCAGGTATCATTAAAAAATTTGTATCGAGTATTACTCGAACAGTCATTTTAAAAGAAAAAATATACTATTTATAAAGGTTTATGTTATGTTTTGCATTTATCTGTTTTCTTATGTTTATATATTTGCATATTTTTTTATATTTACACATTAATATTTTTCATTATTTTTTATTATATGTATTTTTTAAATCTCTTTTTCTCCCATATCTTATGTTTTTAACTGCCTCGAAAAAAAGGTCCATTTGTTTTATTTTTTCATCTTCAAAAAGTTCTATGATCCAGGATATTAGTAAGGACATTAAAATTGTGTAAAGTAACATGACATTTAATTCATAAAATATTATGTTTTTTATAGTGAAAACTAGCAATAATGCTCCAAAAACCATGCCTTTTGGAGCAAGCGTGAGAACAATTTTGTTATGTAATGAATATCTTTTGTAAAATAAGCTTACGACTATTAATCTTATTAAGTAATATATTAGTAATATTATTATTGAATTCAATAATATTTTTTCATCTAAGCTAAAATTTACTATAAATCCTATGAGCATGAATATTAATATTTCAAGACTTTTAAATATTCCAGGTCTTAATGTTTTCATTTCGGATTTTTTTCTTACATAACTATTACCAAATAAGAATCCGAATATCATCACTGCTAATATTCCGAAGCCTTCAAGATATTCTGTTGTAATATAAGTAATATATGAAGCAAATATTAGCATTAATTCATGTATCCAAGTTATTTTGTTATTTTTGATTATTCTTGATATAAGTATGTAGATTAAAACTCCCATTCCTATACCAGTCAATATATATTTCATCAATTCAGAAATATTGCTCAATAAATCTTGTCTGAGACTGTTAAAATATATTAGGCTGAAAATAAAAATAATTATTAATGGGTTAGCAATATCTCCTTCCTGTTTCAACTCATCTATAAAGAAGTATTCTACCATGGTTAATATTGCTGAGAATATTATTGCATCAATAATCTTTATGTTTAATAATGATGCAAAGAGTGTGCCTAATATTGATATATTAGCGAGCAGTAAGCATATAAACATATAGAAAGGTTTTCGATTTTTTATGTTTTCAGAATTTAATCTCATGCTTATTTCAAATATTAGGGCTATTAAAAGCATGTTTGCGATATTGTATAGTAAGAATAAATCAAGATTTTTACCGAATATCATGCTTAGAGCTATTCCTAAAAGTATTAAAGTTAATTTATACATGCTTTTAGAACCTCTTGCTTTTCTTCTTAAATAAAGAATAATCCCTCCAAAGCCTAATATTATTAAGAAATATATTATTTGTATTAATTCAAACTGCATCATTTACCTCTTTTTTATATTTGTTCTTTTTATAACTGTTATTTTCCTTTTATAATCTTTTTATAACTGTTATTTTCCTTTTATAATACTTTGTCGAATTTTTTATTTATTAATTTTACTGAAATAAAATCGTCAGATATATATTATAACAGATATATATTATAATAAATATTATAATAATGTAATTTGGATATATAAAAATACTAAGAAATAATAAATATATTAAATGATAAAGATATATTAACTCATAAAATAGAAAAATAAAGTAGATATAATTTTAAAATCAAATATTAAAAATCAAATATTAATAAACTATTAAAATATTAATAAACTATTAAGATAACATATAAAAATAAAATATCAAAACATACCTTTAATATTATCGAGGTATAAATTTAATATACTTTATACTTTAATTTATGTTTATTTAATTTATGACTATTTATACAAGAAGTACCTATAAAAGAATATCAAATATTAAAAAATGTTGTTTAAATAAAATTTATTCAAATTGAAAAAAATAACTAATATCGGATCGAGGCAAAATAGTAATAATATAGATGATAGTAAGAATACTAGTAATAATATGAGTAATAATATTAATAATAATATGAATACTAATATGAATAATAATAAGAATATAGATAATAATAACATCTATTCTAATAATAAGATTAGTTCTCATGATACGAATACAGATAGATTAACTAATAAATTGCATTATGAATTAAATAACCAATCTAAGAACCAGTCAAAGATCAATTCGATAATTAAAAAAGTAAAATCAATTACGAAGCCGTCGATTAAAATACTAAGTGAAGTTGATGTAGTAGTTGATAAGATAAATAGTATTATAAGGAAAAATAGTTTAAATGCGGATTGTGTAAAAGGAGGAAGCATAGCTAAAGGTACATTTATAAAAAACGATCACGATGTAGATTTATTTGTTAGGTTTTCTTTGAATTATGAATCTTTATCAGATATGCTCGAGCAATTATTAAAAGAAGCATTCCCAAGGGTTAATATAAAGCGTGTTCATGGCAGCAGGGATTATTTTCAATTTAAAATAAAAAGCTTAGATTATGAAATTGTCCCAGTGTATAGAATACATCGTTCTAACATTCATCTAGCCCAAAATATCACTGATTTCACTCCAATGCATGTCGAGTGGGTTAAGCAAAAAACAATCAATAGACCAGATTTATTAGATGAAATACGGGTGGCAAAATTATTTTGTAAAGCAAACGAAGTTTATGGTGCAGAGTCTTACATAAGGGGATTTTCCGGTCATATAATAGATATATTAGTTATTTATTATGGTTCTTTTTTGTCTTTGATTAAAAAATTTGCGACTATATCACTTAAACAAAAAGACAACACTATAACCTTAGAAAGACCAATAGTTATAGATCCTAATAAATCTCTTACAGATCCGATTAATCAATTAAACAAAAGTAAAATAACTCCTCTTATTGTAATAGATCCAGTTCAGCCTGATAGAAATGCTGCGGCAGCATTGAGTGAGGAAAAACTTCTGCGTTTTATTTTTGCTTGCAGAAAATTTTTAAGTAATCCTTCAATTGATTTTTTTAAGATAAAAAAATTTAATATTAATAAGAGAAAATCTTTTCTTAAAAGCAAATTTAAGAATTCTAAGGTTATAGTTTTGAAGATAAATCCACTAGACGGAAGCAAAGATGTTGTTGGTACTAAAATATATAAAGTATATGAATGGTTGGTTTCTAAATTAAAAGATAATTGTTTTGAGATTATAACTACAGAATGGCATTTTGATTATGTTAAGAAAGTTGCATACTTTATTTTTGTAATGCCTGTTAATAAACTATCTGAAACATATGAGCATGAAGGACCGCCTATTAGTTCTGTTGTTGATGTTAAAAGATTTAAGATGAAGCATCCTATAACAAAGATTAAAGGATACAGAATATATGCCATACTAAAAAGAAAACATGTTGTTCCAGAATCATTATTAAATGAGCTTCTTTCAAATCCATATTTGACAAGTCGATTGAAAAGCATAAAGATTTTATCAAAATATGAAAATAAGACAAAATAAAAAACAAAAAATTGAGAAAAAAAGTAAAAATAAAATCGATAATAAAATAAGCTATAAAATTGGAAATATATTTGGAAATATATTTAGAATTAACCTTAAGAATAAGAAAGAATATGCTATAAATCGCGGAAAACAAATAAACAGTTATTATTTTTTTTTAAAATCGCAATTGAAAAATTTGAAAATATTTTTAATAGGGGTATTATCGACTATTGTTGCTTTTGCTTTGGATCCTTATGTGCTTTCAAATATGTATTTATTTCATAATTACTTTTTGATTTCATTTTTTAAGATAATTACCCTCTTAGGAAATATAGAATTCTTTTTCATTATTTTTTTAGTATCTTCTATTATGATATATTTTAATAGGAGAATAATTCATTGGTTTATAATAAGTACGGTTATTGTATCAATTCTCGTATTTGTTTTAAAGATTTTAACAAACAGACTAAGACCATTTATGATTGATTCTAATTTATACATTATAAATGCTGAAATGTCAGGGTTTCCAAGCGGTCATGCAATGATGATGTTTTCTATAATTCCTTTTTTAGCAAAAAACTTTCCAAAGTATCGTGTTTATTTTTTTATTGTTGCTATATTAGTAGCTGTGAGCAGAGTTTACTTGAACGTCCATTATCTTAGCGATGTTGTTGCAGGGGCGTTTTTAGGATATGTTATTGGAAAGTTTTTTTCAGATTTAGAGGATAAATTATTTATAAGTTAAGGTGAATTTATTATGTTAGTTTTTAATTTTTTGTTAATTTTTAAATTTTTTAATAATTAAGGGTGATTTTTATGACAATATCTTTTGAGGTAAGAAGAAAGATAATGCATGTATTTTTAGGAGTGGTTATTGTTTTTTTAATATACTATGATATTTTAGAATTCTGGATGTCTTTATCTTTATTGCTTAGTGGGATATTAATTTCATTAATATCTAGGAAAAAAAGCGTACCAATAATAAGTGTATTTTTAATGAAATATGATAGGCCTGAACATTTTGAGACTCCTGGAAAGGGAGTTATATCTATTTTCTCTTCAATAAGTGTTTTATTGTTGTTTATGGAAAGCGGGGTTATTACAAAAAATGTTGTTTTGGCATCGCTAATGATATGGTCATTCGGTGATTCTACTGCTGCAGTTTTTGGAAAAATTTATGGAAGAAACAGTTTTATTTTTAGTAAAAAATCTTTAGAAGGAACTGTCGCTGGTATAATTGCTGCAACTATTGGAGCGTTATTTTTTGTACCAATTTATGCTGCGTTTCCTGCTGCTTTATTGGTAATGATTATTGAGGGTTTAGAGAATGTTTTTTTTAAGAGGCCAATAGATGATAATATACTTGTTCCTTTACTTGCAGCATCTATAATTTCTTTTATCCTTTAATTTGTTTTAATTTATTATATTTTGTATTTATCATTTTAATGTTATAAGTTTTATTATTTTTTATTATTATTTTTTATTATTATTATTTTTTATTATTTCTTTTTTTATTATTGTTTAATTTCTATGTTTTTTAAAAATCTTTTTAAATATTCATTGTTTTTCCAATATTGTGGCAAAATGAATAAGATACTTATTGATGAACTTTTTAGGAAAAAAATTTTAGAGGAAAACTTTGATGACATATTAGGACAGGAGGATGTTAAAAAAGAGGTAAAATCAGCATTATTAATGGATAGGCATATAATATTAATAGGCAGTCCTGGAATAGGAAAAACAACTCTCGCAAAGAATGTTGCGAGAATTCTTCCTGAAATAGAGGTAATGGATTGTGGTTTTAATTGTTTGCCAGAAAATCCTGTTTGTCCTGAATGTAGGTCTTCCAATATGGAAGTAAATAGTAACGGAAAAAATAAAAAAGATAATTCTCATATTGATAAAATTAAGAAAAAGAAGATAAAAGGCGAGGATCGTTTTATAAGAATTCAAGGATCCCCTGATTTAACGGCAGAGGACTTGCTTGGGGACATAGACCCAGTCAAGGCAATGAAGTATGGTCCTTTAAGCCTTGAAGCCTTTACTCCTGGAAAAATATTTCGGGCAAATAATGGTATATTGTTTTTTGATGAGATAAATCGTTGTTCTGAAAAACTTCAGAATGCACTTCTCCAAGTTTTAGAAGAAAAAAGAGTCACTATAGGGGCGTATAGTATAGATTTCCCAGCAGAATTCATATTCATTGGAACAATGAATCCTGAAGATTCAAGTACAGAAACATTGAGTGAAGTTTTTCTTGATAGGTTTGATATAATTACAATGCATTATCCTGAAACATCGGAAATTGAGAAAAAGATTGTTATGTCCAAAGGAAAAAGACTTCCAGAAGTTAGTATTTCAGAAGAGATTATTGAATTTATAGTTAAATTTATCAGAGATTTAAGAGAAGATAAAAACATTGAAAAAAAGCCGTCTGTAAGATCCACAATAGGCATCTATGAGCGTTCGCAAGCTTATGCATATCTTTCAGGTCATAAAAATGTAACCATATCTGATGTTAAAAGCGTAATGTTGTCTGTATTGAGTCATAGGATAAAATTAAAACCTTCTGTAAAATATTTACAAACAGCAGAGAACTATATAGAAGAATCTTTCAACAGAAATAAAGGAAAAAAGAGTGATTATACCTAGCTTAGAGGAAACTCATGATTCTGACGATATAGAACGGATTGTTCCCGAAGTTGATTTAATAAGAGAACAAAAAGGCAAGTTAAAACCAACAGATGAAGAAAAACTTATGCATTCAATTCTTGAAGATGACAAAGAAACGATTTCTGATGGAAAATTAATATCTGAGTCGATTAATCAAGGAATAGGAAGCTTAACACCTGAAATGATATTGGATAATCTAGTTAAGGATTATAAGCTTGCAAAGAAATTATATGGAGAAACAATAATAAGAGAATTAACCGGTTATAATCCAAATTATATAGAGAAGAATATTAAAATACCTGAATTTAAGAGGGAAATTGGTAAAAAAATTATGGATAAGATAAACGACTTGAAAGAACAAGGTTTTTTAAATAAAGATGGAACAATATCTGATAAAGGTTTAATGTTGAGTTCTCTTGTTTTATATGTCGAAGAACTTGATAATTTAATACCTAAAGGTTTTGGAGAAAAAAAGAGCAAGAAGAAAACCCTTTATGGTGATAAGGAGGATTATAAAAATTTTAATCATGACCGTTATAAGAATATTGCAATAAAACAAAGTATTAAGACTGCATTAAGAAGAGGGCATTCGTTATTAACTTTTGAGGATTTAAAGGCATATGAGAGAAAGCAAGAGGGTCATATAAGTATTATTTATGGTATTGATGCATCTGGTTCAATGAAAGGAGAAAAATTAAGGATAGCAAAAAAGGCAGGAATTGCTTTAGCATATAAAGCTATAGAGGAGAAGAATAAAGTTGGAATAGTGGTTTTTGGTTCTG
Organism: Candidatus Woesearchaeota archaeon; assembly: GCA_026002815.1. Classification (GTDB taxonomy): domain Archaea; phylum Nanobdellota; class Nanobdellia; order Woesearchaeales; family UBA9642; genus UBA9642. The sequence continues at coordinate 14,282 of BPGB01000012.1, forward strand.
AAATTAAGGACTTCATTGAACCAACTATGGATTTTATGTCCATTCTTAAAAAATTAGCAGAGATTAAGGCAAGCATGGAGACAGACATTTCTAAAAGCATAAATAAATCTATTGAGTTGTTTTCTAAAAAAGACACTAAGCATTTAATACTTCTTACTGACGCATTGCCTACAAGGGGCGAGATGCCTGAGAAGGAAACATTGCTCGCAGTTAGTAATGCAAGAGAAAATAGAATAACCATCTCTATAATTGGTATTAATTTAGATTCTCAAGGTTTATCCCTTGCAAAAAAAATTGTTGAAATAGGACAAGGAAGACTTTATAAAGTTAAGGATGTTGCTGAAATAGATAAGATTATTCTTGAAGATTATGCTCTTGTGAAAGGCTAATCATTTTGAAAGTATTATATTAATTATTAATAATATTTATTATTGATAAAATTTTAAATTTATCTTTATTCTTTTATATATAAATTCGTATAAGTATCTTAATACTTTTTTTTATCTAGCTTTATGTTCTTAGATTTAAGTTCTTATAAGAACTAATATATATAATATCCTCTAAATTTTCCAATAGGTTTTTCCCTTTTTTCTAATATGAAAGAATAAAAGCAATCGCTTATATTTTGGTTTTTTTCTGTTTTATAATTATCATTTATTTTCCATCTATTTTTAAATATCTTAAATGATTCTTTCTTATGTGTTCCATTATGTTTTATGTTTTGTTTAGGCCTTTCACCCCTATATGACGGGTCAAAAAGAACTATTTTTTTCTCTTCAATAAGTGTTTGATAAGCAATTAAAAAATGTCCCCATTTATCATTTTTATTCTCTTTTCTATAAATTATTACTGGTATATCTTGTTCATTTAATTTTATTATATCATCTATGGTGCCATTTTTTCCACTGAAATATTTTAGGTCAAAAAATGATGTTATGTTTGTTAAGTGTATTTGAAATGAACCATTATTCTTTATCTCATATTGATTAGAAATTCCCTCTTCTTTAAAATATTTTTTTGCTATATACAGGTCTTCTGCGAGTTTTATTAGATTGTATTCGTTTGGGAATAAAATATTAAATTTGTTATAAAGATAATTTCTTAGGCATGCAATCCCGCAAGTGTTCGAATATTCTTGTCCTGATGCATCAAATTCTTTGTTTGAAATGTCATTAAGCGATATCCTTTTTATGCGATATAATTCATTAAATAATTCTGGTTCAAGAGAATATTTTATTTTGTTTTTCTCTTTTTTGTTTTTGAAATAGTTTATTATTGGATTTTTAGTTATTTTTTCTTTTGATATGTTCATTGAGACGCAGAATTTATTTTTTCTTTAAATTTTTTATTAATAAAAAAACACGAAGAACAGAAATCTTGCGTGTGTGGGTGAGGTGATTGGAAACAGTTCTTCGTGTTTTTTTGAATGTGTATATTTTGTATATTTTTTGAGTTATCTTTAGTTTATTTTCAGCAATTATTAGGTTTTTGTTAATTGTATATTGTATTGTTGTTGTAATATTGTTGTTGTAATCTAGTTTAGACTGAATATTAGTTTTGTTTCTATGTCGTTTTTAAGTCCAAAATCTCCTGAGTATGCCAATTGTTCATCAGATATTATTTTATCTATTTGATTTAATGTGAGATGAGATACAAATATCTCTGAATATATTCTATTTATCATTTTAAAACCCCCACCAATGATATATAATATTCTTTTTATAACTTAATTTTTAATTTATAATTACTATAAAGTAATAAATAGTATAACTTATATTTAAATGTTTCGTTTTTTGATTAGTGATTGATGTTATAGTAGTAATTATGTTATTGATTTTTGTTTTTCTTTGTTTCAATTTCAAAAGAGTCCTTTTATTTTAACAGAATATTAATTTTAATCTAATAGTAATTCATTCTAATTTACTTTGCAGTATTTTAATTAAAAATTTTATAATAATTAAATTTTTAACTTTGATTAAAGATGTTTTTAAATCTCTCTTCTAGATGCTTAGAAACAAAATCCATATTATAATTTATAATTATATCTTTATTCTGATTTATTTTATCTTTATATATGTAGAAACGATTATTTTTTTGTTTTTTTATCCTATTTTCTGATCTCTCTTTTTGATAATAGGAAGTATGACCTATGACACCCTTATACCATTTGAAAAACTCAGGTATTTGAAGTATTGTCTCTATTCTCATTTTGTTGAAATTGTGGTCTATCCATATTCCTGCGAGCAATTTGTTTTTATCATCATCAGAAGGGGTTTTCTTAAGGCTCAATAATTTATTAGAAATAGTTTCACCATTATTTATTAATTTACTGATATTATCTTTATTGTAAAATGGAAGCAATATTCCTTTAGGTCTATATTCAATGTTAAATGGTGTTGGGTCGCTTATTTCATGAATATACTCTATATTATCATAAAATGCTTTATTTTTAGGAACAATTTCTTGCGTTGCAATACTATCATAATGAAATTCTTCTCTTGTTCCTATGAGATAATCTATGAATTTTTCCAGTTCCCTCTTTGATTTTTTTATTCTTGATATTAATACATATTCTGGATTATTTTGCAATATCGTGTTTGGAGTGTCGAGCGTTGCGAACCTAAAATTATTGTTGTCTTTTTTATAGAACGCAGCAACATTTACAGTGTATGTTGTTTCTATATCTGTTTCGTCTGTGTTTTCTGGAAGTAAATCTTTAGGGTGTTCTTTTATTATATGCTCTATTAGAGAATCTTTCTTATAGGAATCCACATTCATGAATTTCTCATATACTTCATTTGTTGATTTTTTCTTTGTTCCAACAACAATATACCGTTTTAATATTAGGTCCGGGTTTTTTTGTAATATTTGTTTAATTCTTTTTTCGGTATAATTTTTAAGAACTTCTTCTCTTACAGTCAAATAATAATTCATGTTTTCTGAGAATTTTTCTATATCCTCGTCTTTTATAACTTCATCTATGTATTTTATTATTTCTGCTTGAGGACTCAAATACTGTTGCTTCATAAGTTTTGGGAGAACTTCTATTTTAGCCTCATCAATTGTCTTCTTGAATATTTGCATATATTCTGTTATATAATCGTAATATAATTCATTTGTCATTTTTGGAATGATTTTTTTTAATTATTTTTTTATTCTTTTAATTATTTTTATTAAGTATTTTTTTAATTATTTTTAATATTCTTTATAGTATTACATATGCTTTATGGTGTTATATTTTTGTAATCTAATGTGTTGTTTTTATTAATAATGTAATTAATAATTTAAGATTTATAAATTTTTCGCTTTTGTAGTTACTAAATAGTGATAATTTTTTGTTTATTTTCGCTTCATTGATTTAAATTCTGTATTTTCATGTATTATTTAATATCTTTATATTAAATACTGATTTTAGAATAATACATCTAAGATTGTTTAGAAGCATACTTCCTTAGATTCTTAATAAACCTATCAAAATCTTTTTTCTTAATAGAACATCCACACGCGTGTTCATGACCTCCGCCGTATCCCTCAATACCAATAAGGCTTTCCTCAAGAATTTTACGAACATTAAGATTTTCAGACCGAAGAGAGCAGATCATATCTTCTGTTTTTTCTCTAGCAATAATTATTAGTTTATCTGGGTGATAATATTGTATCTCATTACTCAAATCCCCTGTTAAAACATATTTATCATTATAAACAAACAAAACTATTTTGTCTTTTGTAATCTTAACATTTGATTTTATTTTTTCATAAATCACATTTACCTTTTCATAATGTTTATATATGAATTTTCCCTCGGGTGTTTTTCTATCAATTATATCATAAGGATTCAGAATCTTTTTCATGACTCTTATAGAATCTTGTATTTCTTTACTTGTTCCTTTCATATTAAACTGTATTATTCTGCATAATTTTCCGTGCTTGGTTTCATGAAGTACTGTGCCCGGATTTCTAATCTTAATGGTTTTATTCCATAAATCAGGATATTTTTCCATATATTTTTTATAAAATTCTGGGATAAACCAATCTCCAATGCAACCAACCATTGCTATCCACATTAAGTTCTCAGGCTCCTCTGTGACCTTATAAGCCCAGTAAGTTGTTGGTCTATTATCTGGATTATACTTTTTATCTTGATGCATTAATGGATTAAAATAATGAACCTTAGAATTTTTTTGAATTGGATGATGATCTAGCCAATATATAGGGATTTTAATTTTATCTATGAAGTCTTGATGCATCATTGGTTTATCTAATACAAAAACCTTGTCAGGATTATATTCTTCTATTCTTCTGAGATATATATCGTCTTTAAGTATTGGACTTGATTTGACAATTATTCCTTTTATATCCTCAACATAATCTTTAATATAGTGGTAAAATAACAAGAAAGAGGATAATCCATCAGTGTCATCATCAAAAAAAATTATAGGTCTCTTTGATGATCTAAGTGCATATCTAAGTTCTTGTATTTCTTTTGAAGTTAGCATAAGTTAGAGAAAGATGTATCTTTTAAAAATATTATTATATTATTATTCAAATTTAATAATGCTTAAAAGTAATGTTTTTTATTAAGAACTTGTATTAATGCCATTATTACAGAGTATTTATGATATTCCTTTCTGTTTATTATTCCTCTAGTTAGTATTCCTACAATTCCTTCATCATGGCCAACATACTGGCTTTTTGTAAGTTTGTTTTTTAAGGCCGATTCACTGGCGTTCATATTTCTTTTTATTATGTCTTCAGTAACTTTCTTTGGAAATTCAAATCCTGGACCTGCTCCATAAAAGAAATTTTTTCCATCATAAATAACACATATACATAAATCCATGTAACCTGTATTTAACTCTGGAACACTCATTATTCCAGATTCCATTCCTATACTATAGTTGCAATCCTTAAATGAATTAATTGCTCTGTTTTTTGCTCCTTTTATTATTTCTCTTAGAGATTTTGGTTGCTCTGAAACTCCTGAATTAGCATTTAAATATTTGAATTTAGCGTTTTTAAACTCTTTATATAGTAGGAATGCTTCCTTTACTGCTAATATTTTAGAAGGATTTTTAGTCCCAATATTTATTGTAATCTGTCTTGACTTATTGATTTTTTTAGGTTTATTTTTTATTGTTTTTTTCATTTCTGATTTTTTATGTTCTTATCTTTGTTTTATCTTCATTGTTTTATCTTCATTATATTTTTTTATCTTATATGTCTTATTTCCCTGTATCTAATATTCATGTCTTTAGTTTTTTCTATATCCCTAAATTTTAAATTGGTTTTTCTGAGAATATTGCTCGTTTTTAATTCTATTTTTTTAAGCAAATCTTCCTCTATTATTAATATTTTTGATTCTTCTTTAAAAATTTCTGTTAATTTTTTTATTTTCTCTTTGTTTATTATATTTTCACCATCCATTGAAATTGTATCAATTTGTTGTTCCCATAATGGTTTTATGTTTTCTAATAATTTCATAAGTTCTTTAATATCTGAGAGGGTTTCTCTTTGCAATGTTGCTATATCTATATTTTCCTCATTGTTTATTAATTCAGTCAGTATTTTCTCTATTTTGTAGGCATGTTTCTTCTCTGTCTCTTGAGAGATTTCTCCCTCGTCAAACATGTTTTCAAGTTTTTTTATTTCATTTTTTATTTTTTGATAGTTATAATCATCAGGATTGTCTAAAAATTTATTATATAGAGAAATCTTTTTTTTATGACTATTTAATATTTTTTGAAACTCTGATATGCAATTGTCAAGCTCTGAACTTATGCCTTTGAGCTTATCAATCCTCTCGCTATAATACTTTGCTGAATCCTTCTTTTTCTTTATACCAAAGAATCCTTGAAATAAATGCTCTTGTATTCGCATAATTTTCAAATATTGGTTTTAATTAAATATTTTATGATTTTAAGAACAACATATTTTGATTTTAAAAACAATTTTATTATTTTAAAGAATTAATTTTCAAAGGATTAATATGTTGAATTTAAATAATTATATTAAATAATTTTTAGAATTTATTGAGTTTATTTAGAATTTATTGAGTTTATTTTATAGGATTTTATAAGAACTCAATTTATTGTTTTTTATACATTTCTTCTATCTGTCTTAGTGTAGAACTCTCATCAGGACGTCTATCTTCCCTTATTCTTACTAATCTTGGAAAACGCAACGCATATCCTGAATTGTATGATGGGCTCTTTTGTATTTCTTCAAATTTTATTTCCACAACAATTTCTGGTTTTATTTTTACTTCTCTGCCTTTCTCCTCTATTATGTATGGTTTTAGCAATTCTGTTAATTGTTCGAAACTTACACCTTCTTCATCTTTTTCTTTTATTCCCGTTCCGAATTTTCCTATTTCTAAATATTCATCAGTGTCTTCGTCATAGCACGATATAGTGAATGAGGTAAGCCATCCTTTTCTTTTTCCCTCTCCCCATTCTGCACCTACTATCACTAAATCAAGAGTTTCCATTACTGGTTTTAATTTTACCATATACCCAACCCTAGATCCTGGCTTGTATGGTGCTGTTAAAGATTTAAGCATCACGCCTTCGTTTCCAAATTCGAGGCTTTTTTTATAGAATTTTTCTGCCTCTTTTTCATTATCTGTTATTATTTGTTCTGCGAGCTTTATTTTCAAATCTTTTTGTATTATTATTTTTTCAATAATTTTTCTTCTTTTTTCGAATGATTCGTTTATTAAAGAATTATTATTATAGTAAAGTATATCGAATATGTTTAATTCAACAGGTACTTCTCTTGACAATTGTTCTATATCATATTTTCTTTTAATTCTTTGCGAGATATTCTGAAATGGTATATATTTTTTTGTTTTTGGATCGTAACCTACTGCTTCTCCATCTAATATGCATGTTTCTGCTTTCACGTTTTCTTTTACTAATTCTACAACATCAGGAAATTGTTTTGTCACATTTTCTAGTCTTCTAGTATGTATTACTATCTTATCACTTTTTTTTCCTATAAGCATTCTAAAACCATCGTATTTATATTCTATTGCACACGGGACCCCTACTCTTTCAAACCCCTCTTTTATATCTTTGACTTTTTGAGCAAGCATGACTTTTAAAGGTTTTAAGACATCCATATCTATATTATTTAATGATATTATTCCTTTTTCCATCAGTGTAGATGCAACAACAGAATAATCGTTTGAAATATCATATGCCTCTTGTATCTTATCTCTTATTGTTGTTAATTCCGAATCCTTTCCAAATAATCCTTGTATATTTTCTATATCTATTGATTTTTTTTCTTTAATTTCATAATATGCAAGTGCTATTGAATCCCTTAATGTTCCCTCTCCTAATCCCACTCTTAAATCTTCTAGAAGAAGTCTTACAATATATCTCGCCTCAATTGGCTTGGCTGAGGTCAATAACTCAGATATCATCTTTATTTTCAAGTCTGTACTTCCAACACCTTCTATTTTTGCTAACTTTCTTACTGTGTTGAAGACCTTTTCAACAGTTAGGATTTGACTGAATAATGTATGTTGTTTCTTTTTTTTAATTAATTCTTGTGCTGTTATTCCTAAGTCACCTGTTTTTTTCCAGTATTTTTCTATTTCTTCACTTGAGATTCCAGTTGCTGCGTTTAATGCTTTTACAACCATTTTTGAAGCAATACCTATTTTTTTGTCCTCATATTTAGGATATACTATTCCTTGGAGAAGTAATATAACTTTATCAATATCTTTAGGAGTGCAATTTTTAATAAACTCAGCTATATGTTTTGTTTTTTCGAGTCTTTTATTAGTGGATTCCAATAATTCATATAGTTTTGTTAGTTCATAATATTCCATATTAGATAAATAAAGAAACTTATTTTAAAAAGTTGTTGATATATATGTTGATATTTAGACATGATGTTATTTAATGTAAATATTTAGATATTATATTATTTAATGTAATGTTATTTGAAGATAATAAATATATTTTAAATAATATTTATTTTCAAATAATTTTTACTTTAATTATGCTTTTTTATTTTTTAAATGCTATTTTTCCAATTATTAATGAGATTATTAGAAGGATTATTGTTAGTATATAATTAGTTAATATTATTGCCCCTGCAATAAAAGCTATTAATACTGCTAAGGAACCAAATATGCCGCCTTTTTTATATATTGAAAATAAGGTATAAAATGTTCCTATAAGTAATAATCCGGGAAGAATAATAAATAAAATATTAATCCAAGGGTGTAGTTTAGAGAGTATCGGCTGAATAAAAGTAATGATTTCATCTTCAGGATTAATTCCTATTGAAAACCACACACCATTCAGGAATCCGAATCCAATAACTAAATTTTTTACAATACTTTTAGTCATAAAACCTTTATACTTTCTATATATTATTTAATTTTTTATACTTTTTTTAATTCTATTTTTTATTCAACATCCATATTTTTTAATTTTTGTATTATTTAAAGTTCTTTGTATATTTGAATATTTTTTTCTATTATATGACTACTTTCTATTATATGATTATTTTTGTTATTACATATCATTTTTGTTATTACATAATTTTAATATTTTTATCTATTATTAAAATCAAAAATTTTATAAGTTTAAAACTTTTATTATTATTATATTATTGTTATATAGTATATTAAGATTATTATAGTTTTTATATAGTATATTAAGATTATTATAGTATTTTAAGATTATTATAGTATTAGAATTAAAACTGTTTGTAGGTCTAGTTTTTAAGTTAAAAGATACGTTAATAGTTAAATTATAAGGTCAATTAAATTACAAGATAAACTAAAAGGTGATTTTTGTGTATGAGTTTATTATATTTTTTTTCCTTATTTTATTATCTTTCTTTTTTTCAGGATATGAATCTGCGATATTGTCTTTACGACTTTCCAGATTAAGAGAACTTGTTAGGAAAAGAGTAAATAATTCAAAAATCGTTTTAAAATTTAAGAATAATCAGCACAAAACTATAATAACATTATTGATAGGTAATAATTTAGTTAATGTAGCGGCATCAGCATTAGCAACCAAGATTACTTTTGATTATTCAGTAAGGTACGGATTATTAGAAGGATATGTTATTGCAATAGCCACAGGAATAATGACTTTTATATTGCTTGTATTTGGAGAAATAACACCAAAAACATTGGCTGTAAAAAGAGCAGAAAAATTTGCATTGAAAAGTGCAAAAATATTATTATTCTTTGAGTACTTATTCACTCCTTTAAGAAAATTTTTTGAATTAATAGCGGGTTTAATACTTAATATTTTCGGGATATCCTTAAAGGAAACACAATATTATACTGCTGGCGAAATAAGAGAATTTGTTGAAATGAGCCATGAGAAAGGTGCAATAAAAGAGACAGAGAAAGAGATGATACATAATGTTCTTGATTTTAATGATATATCCGTTAGCGAGATAATGACTCCGATAACAAAAGTTGTAGCAATAGATTCTGAAAATACAATACGTGATTTACTAAAAATTCTTGTTAATGATAGCTTTTCAAGAATACCTGTATATAATAAACATGTAGAGGATATAATAGGGGTTGTTTATATAAAAGATATATTCCCCTATATTGAGATAAATAATCTTGATTTAAAAGTTAAAGATGTTTGTAGAAAAATAATACATGTTCCCGCTTCTAAAAAAATAAGTACTCTATTCCATTATTTTAAAAGCAAAAAAGAGCATATTGCAGTCGTTGTAAATGAATTTGGTAATACTTTAGGAATAATAACTTTAGAAGATGTATTGGAAGAGATTGTGGGGGAGATACAAGATGAGAGTGATGATGAGGAAGAAAATAATATAAAAAGAATTGATGAAGATACATTAATAGTTCCTGGAACAGTAAATGTGGAAGAAATTAACGAATTATTGAAGTGTAATATAAAAGAAGATTCACACTATCAAACTATTGCAGGATATGTATTCTATATCACCGGAAGAATACCTAAGAAAGGTCAAGTAATAAGTTCTGATGGGTTAAAAATAACAATAATCGATTCTGATCATAAGAAAATAAATACGTTAAAGATAGAGAAAAATAATTCTTTTAAGAAAGAAGTAATAGAAAGCGTAGATAAAATGTTAAAATAATTTATATTCTGTTGTTTTGTGCTTTTGTTGTGTTTATGAGTGTTAGTCCGCTGATTATTCCTATTCCGATGTATTTTATGATGTTGTTTTGAATGTTTTTTATAGTGTTTTTCATTTTTTTTTAGAATTTATGGTCTTAGTCCGTTTATGTAGTATGGTTTGTGGTTTCTTCCTATTTTTATTAGTTTTTTTTCGTCGTTGTTTGGTCTTTTTGTTGGTCCTATTCTGTTTCCTGCTGTGGTGTATTGTAGGTAGTTTTGGTTGTTTATTGGGTTTACTAGTTCTGTTATGTATCTTTGTATGTTTAATGCTATGTATTTTTCTATGTTTTCTGTTGTTGTTACTTTGTTTGTGTCTATGTATATTTTTGCTCCTATCATTGTGGAGTGTGATGAGGAGTATATGTATGTTAGTACGCTGTTATATCCATATGTTTGTGTGCTGTCTGTCCATATTATTTTCATTGCGCTTATTCCGTTGTTGAAGTTTGGTTCTATGTTTATTGGTGTTTCTTGTATTAGGCTGTCTGGGTGTATGTTTAGTGAGTCTTGGAAGTATTGTATTATGTTTCTTGCGCTTGTTATTCCTCCTGTTGGTGCGTTGCTTGAGTCTATGTATATTTTTATTGGGTATTGTGTTTTTCCGTGTTGTAGGTTTTGCCATTCTCCTTCTACTCTTGCTCCGTACCATAGTAGGTCTCTTATTGTGTTTATGTTTGGTATTATTGGGTATTCTGGGTCTGTTATTGGGTTTTCTAGTTGTATTCTTGGTATTAGTGTGAAGTCTTTGCTTATGTTTTCTGCATATGGTTCTACATCTCTGTCTTTGTAATTGTGGTATTGGTTGTTTGGGTCTTGGAATTCTCTTGCTATTAGTAGTTGTTCTGTTGTTTTTTCTATGGTTTTTGTTGTTGTTTCTGTTATTTGTTCTTGTGTTTTTCCTTTTTTTACGTAGTGGTTTTTTCCGTCGTTTATGTGTATGTTTGTGTATGTTTTGTTGTCTATTTCTATTTTTGTTATTGTTTCTCCTATTGGTAGTTTTAGGTTTATTGTTTCTGTTCCGTTTATTTCTTTTTCTGTTGTTCTTGTTATTTCTTTTCCTTGTATGTCGTATGTTGTTATTTTGATTTTTTTGTAGTTGTTGACTGTTATTTTTGCTGTTCCGTTTATGTATTTTATTGTTCCGATGTTTTTTGTTTCTTTTTGGTCTTTTATTCCTGTTATTGTGAATGTGTAGTATCCTTCAGAGTTTGTTTGTACTGGTCCTATTGTGTCTGTTGGGAATGGGTTGTATGTTACTAGTTTTGTTTCTATTCCTTGTATTGGTTGTGTTGTTAGTGCGTCTGTTATGTATCCGTCTTTTATGTATTCTTCTAGTGTTGTTTTTTGTATTTTTTTTGTGTTGTTTGTTTTTGGTTTGTAGTTTTTCATGAATTCGTTTAATTTGTGTTCTGGTATTATTATGTTGTCTCCTTCTTGTATTATTTCTGTTGGTGGTTTGTGTTGTTTTGTGTTGTTTTGTGTTGTGTTGTTTTGTGCTTTTGTTGTGTTTATGAGTGTTAGTCCGCTGATTATTCCTATTCCGATGTATTTTATGATGTTGTTTTGAATGTTTTTTATAGTGTTTTTCATTTTTTTTAGAATTTATGGTCCTAGTCTGTTTGTGTAGTATGGTTTGTGGTTTCTTCCTATTTTTATTAGTTTTTTTTCGTCGTTGTTTGGTCTTTTTGTTGGTCCTATTCTGTTTCCTGCTGTGGTGTATTGTAGGTAGTTTTGGTTGTTTATTGGGTTTACTAGTCCTGTTATGTATCTTTGTATGTTTAATGCTATGTATTTTTCTATGTTTTCTGTTGTTGTTACTTTGTTTGTGTCTATGTATATTTCTCCTCCTATGAATACGTCGTGTGATGAGGAGTATATGTATGTTAGTACGCTGTTATATCCATATGTTTGTGTGCTGTCTGTCCATATTATTTTCATTGCGCTTATTCCGTTGTTGAAGTTTGGTTCTATGTTTATTGGTGTTTCTTGTATTAGGCTGTCTGGGTGTATGTTTAGTGAGTCTTGGAAGTATTGTATTATGTTTCTTGCGCTTGTTATTCCTCCTGTTGGTGCGTTGCTTGAGTCTATGTATATTTTTATTGGGTATTGTGTTTTTCCGTGTTGTTGGTAGTTCCAGTATCCTTGTACTCTTCCTCCGTACCATAGTAGGTCTCTTATTGTGTTTATGTTTGGTATTATTGGGTATTCTGGGTCTGTTATTGGGTTTTCTAGTTGTATTCTTGGTATTAGTGTGAAGTCTTTGCTTATGTTTTCTGCGTATGGTTCTACATCTGAATCTGAGTATGTGTGGTATTGGTTGTTTGGGTCTTGGAATTCTCTTGCTATTAGTAGTTGTTCTGTTGTTTTTTCTATGGTTTTTGTTGTTGTTTCTGTTATTTGTTCTTGTGTTTTTCCGTAGTTGTATTTTTGTCCTGTTTTTAGTATTTTGTTATTGTATTGTTTTCCGTTTATTGTTGTTTGTAGTATGTATATTCCGTTTGTTAGGTTGTTTATGTTTATGTTTATTGTTTTTTGTTTTGTTTCTTCGTTTAGTAGTGTTTTTATTTCTTGTCCTAGTTGGTCGTATATTTTTATTTGTACTTTTGATGGTGTTTTTAGGTTTAGTTCTATTGTTGGTGTGTTTATTGTGTTGTATTTTATTGTTCCGATGTTTTTTGTTTCTTTTTGGTCTTTTATTCCTGTTATTGTGAATGTGTAGTATCCTTCAGAGTTTGTTTGTACTGGTCCTATTGTGTCTATTAGTGTTATGAAGTCGTATAATAGTAGTTTTGTTTCTATTCCTTGTATTGGTTGTGTTGTTAGTGCGTCTGTTATGTATCCGTCTTTTATGTATTCTTCTAGTGTTGTTTTTTGTATTTTTTTTGTGTTGTTTGTTTTTGGTTTGTAGTTTTTCATGAATTCTTCTAGTTTGTGTTCTGGTATTATTATGTTGTCTCCTTCTTGTATTATTTCTGTTGGTGGTTTGTGTTGTTTTGTGTTGTTTTGTGTTGTGTTGTTTTGTGCTTTTGTTGTGTTTATGAGTGTTAGTCCGCTGATTATTCCTATTCCGATGTATTTTATGATGTTGTTTTGAATGTTTTTTATAGTGTTTTTCATTTTCATATTCTGTTATATGCTTTAATATATTTATAAAGTTTATCATTTTGTAGTCATTAAAGAGTAGGTATAGAATATTATTTTTACTTTTAATAATTTAAATGCATTGATACATTAACTTTTTAAACATTAATTAAACTACTTAGTTTATGGGTATTTATGATGATTTTCTAAAAAATAACGAATCCTTGTTTAAAAACGAGTATGCTCTAGATTATAATTTTGTCCCAAAAATAGTTCCTTACAGGGAGGCACAACAAAGATATCTTGCTTCTTGTATTAGGCCATTATTGGCAGACCATAGCGGTAGAAATGTTCTTATTCATGGTCCTCCAGGTGTTGGTAAAACTGCTGCTTTAAAGCATTTGATTAAAGAGTTAGAAGAAAGTGATGAGCTATATGATAAACTTGAAATAATATATGTAAACTGTTGGCATAAGAACACTACTTATAAGATTGCACTTGAAATATGTGATATTATAGGATACGCGTTTGTTCAAAACAAGAACACTGAAGACTTATTCAAGATAATAGAGCAGATAATTAATAAAAAAGCAGCAATATTTATATTTGATGAAATTGATAAGTCAGAGGATACGGATTTTCTATATATACTTGCTGAAAATATTTTAAGAAAATCTATATTTTTAGTTACTAATTATAAATCATGGATACATGAACTTGATGATAGGATAAGATCAAGGTTGCTTCTTGAACAAATAGAATTTCCACAATATAATTATGATGAAATGCTAGGTATTTTAAAGCAAAGAGTAGAGTATGCATTTTATGAGGGTTGCTTTTCGGAAGAAGAATTAAAAATAATAGCTTCTAAGGCATCGGAACTTAAGGATATAAGAATTGGTTTATTCTTATTGAAGGAAAGCGCACTAATCGCTGAAGAAAAATCTTCTAGAAAAGTTAGTCTGGAACATGTTCAATCTGCCATAAGAAAAATAGACCAATTTACTATAAAAAACACAGATGAACTTGATGATGAATCAAAGGCAATTCTTAAAATAATAAAAGATAACTCAGGAAAAAAGATAGGAGACCTTTATAGAATTTATGAAAAGGCAGGTGGAAAGATAAGTTATAAAACGTTTCAGAGAAAAATAAGTAAATTAGATGAGGGGAAATTTATATCTCTTGAGAGAACTTATTCTGGAGGTAATACCACTATTGTTAATAAAAAACTTACTGAGTATTAATTAAACTTATGTTTGTGTTTTTAATAATTTAATTTTATTTTTTAAATTCATTTTATAAATTAACTATTCTAGTATATGTATTAATTTTCTATTATATATTAGTAGTATTTTGATTAATGATTAATCTTTTATAAAATACGCTTATTTTAATTTTAAAGAGGTTATCCTAAAGCATTTAAATAACGTTCAATTTTCAATAAGATACATTAGAACGCCTCACTGGACACATTAGACATTCTCGCACAGGGTATTTAAATGATAAGAGCGGTTGATTATTGTTGCGTGAATAGGAGGAAAAAATGAGAGAGAAAAAAATTGGAGAGAAAAAAAACTATATGCAAACAAAGGGTATAAATTGTGAAAAATACGAAATAATTGGTAAAATAGAAAATGAAATGAGTTCTTCAAAAATGAATTCATTATCAACAGATTTTTGTAGCTTTTTTTTAGATGATGAGTTTCTTAATGATGATAATTTTCTTAATGATGAGTCATTATTGAAATTAGGGTATTATAATTACGAGTATTTTAAAGATGAAGAATACCTAGATGGTTTATTCTACTCGCAAATCGAAAACATAATCAGGGGGTGTAGAATATGAATAAAAGAATAGTTGAATTATTAGAAAAATATGAAAATAGGGATTTCATTTATGACAGAATAGAAGAACTTATAGTATAATTTTTTATAATTTATTTATCTTTATAATTTCTATAATCAAATTTTATAGTATTTATCTATTTATAGTATTTATTATATTATTTATTTCTTCGAATATATCCTATTATATATTTCAATAACTTTTTAAATAAATATTTATTGCTATTTTTTATGATTGTTTTAAACTTCGATGAATTTAATATTCATAGAAAAGTAATATTAGAAGAATTAAGAAAATCAATATTTGTATATCCAACAGATACAATATATGGTCTTGGTTGTAATGCCACTGATGAAAATTTAGTCGCAAGATTACGAAAAATAAAAAATTCTCAACAGCCATTCTCAGTAATAGTTCCGAGTAAAGATTGGATATATAAAAACTGTGAAGTAACTCAAGAAGCTGAAGAGTGGATAAGAAAACTACCAGGACCTTATACTTTGATATTTAAATTAAAGAATCCGAAGGCCTTGGCAAAAAATGTTTATCACTCAAATGATATTAAAACAGTTGGTGTTAGGATGCCCAATCATTGGTTTTTAGCAGTTTCATATCAAATGAATCTTCCAATAGTAACTACTTCTGCAAATATTTCTGGAAATGATTTTATGACAACTCTTGATGATTTAGATCCTATAATAAGGAATAATGTTGATTATGTATTATATGAAGGAGAAAAGAAAGGGTACCCGTCTACAATCATTAATTTGACCGACAAAATTTCAATAGAAAAAAGAATTAAACGCAATAGTTTAGAGAATAAGAAAATAAATTTTCCAATAAAAGAAATCTCTAAATGAAGTCTCTAAATGAAGTCTCTAAATTAAATCTATAATTGGACTCTATAAATGAAATATCTAAACGAACTATAAACGCGACAGTTTTTAAAAGCTAAAAATTAAGTGGTGGCATATGAAAATACTTTCTGCAGGCGATTTACATGGAGATATGGGTCTTGTTAAGAAACTCGCTGAAAAAGCTGAACGTGAAAATGTTGATATAGTAATATTAGCAGGAGACTTAACAGACGAAGATGAACGGACAGAAAATTTGATAGGTCCTTTTCTTAAGAAGAATAAGAAGGTTTTTATTGTTCCCGGAAATCATGAGAGCCTAGCAACAGCAGATTTCATTGCTCTATTTTATGGTATAAAAAATCTACACGGTTATTCAGTTAAAATACCTGATTCAAAAAATCCAAATAAGTATATCGGAATATTTGGTTGTTCAGGAGTAAATATAGGCATACATCAATTAACAGATAAGGAAGCTTATGACTTATTAAAGAGAGGTCATGATTATGTTAAAGATGCACATATAAAGATAATGGTGAGTCATGTTCATCCTGCTGATTCAAAAATAGAAAAATTTACTCAATTTTTCGAGGGAAGCAAAGCTGTTCGTCGAGCTATAGATAAATTTCAGCCAGATATAATGATATGTTCTCATGTTCATGAGGCTGAAGGTCTTGAAGAGAAGATTGGAAAGACAAGAGTCATTAATGTTGGGACAAAAGGTCATATAATTGATATATAAAAAATCTCACTTCATTTTTTAATTTATGTTTTAATATTATTGCTTGTTATGTTTTTAAGTTTATATTTTAAAGTATATTATTATAGGAGACATTATTTCATAAAATTTATAATAAATAATTTTTTCAATTAGTTATAGATATAAGGAGTATTATTAAAAATGGACATAAATAACATAAATATACATACTAGAATAAAATTGAATGATGGAAAAAAAATTCCTATTCTTGGCTATGGTACTTGGCAGATTCCTAACAATGTAGTTGATAATTGCGTTTATACTGCATTAACCGAAGGATATAGGCTTATAGATACTGCTGCAATATATGAGAATGAGAGCGGTGTAGGACTAGGTGTAAGAAAGGCAATACAAAGCGGGATTCCAAGAGAAGAAATATTTGTTACAACAAAATTATGGAATACTGACCATGATAGAATAGAAGAAGCTTTCAATGAAAGTTTAAAGAGACTTAATTTAGAATATATAGACCTATATTTAATGCATTGGCCAGTAATCGGAAAAAGAATAAATACATGGTTGTTCTTTCAAAAATTATTAAAAACTGGAAAAGTAAAATCAGTAGGTGTAAGCAATTTTACTATTAAACAACTAAAAGAGTTAATTGAAAAAACAGGTATTGTTCCAGTTATTAATCAAGTAGAATTTTCTCCGTGGCTATATCAGAAAGAATTACTAGAATTTTGTAATAAAAATAATATTGTTGTTGAGGCATATAGTCCACTAACAAGGGGAAGAATGCTTGGTGATGAAAAATTAAAAGAAATTGCTTTAAAGTATAATAAGAGTCCAGCACAAATAATACTAAGGTGGGTTATTCAGCACGGGGTTGTTGTAATACCTAAAAGTACAGATCCTATAAAGATAAGAGAGAATGCACAGGTTTTTGATTTTGAAATAACAGACGAGGATATGGAAAAATTAGATTCTTTCAATAAGGGTTTGCGTTTTTGTTGGAACCCAGAAGAATTGGATTAATAATTATTTAATGATTAATAATTCTAATGATTAATAATTATCTCATGAGTAATATATTTTAGTAATATTATATACTTTAATACTGTTATATAGAATTTGTATTATAAAGTTTAAATTATTAATTAATATCAGTTGCCCTTAATATTTGTTTTAGCTATTACTTAATATTAATTTTGTCATTCGAAGAATCGTAATATTGTAAATAAGAATTTCTTCCTTCGTTGAAGAATGCATCATATTTAATAATAATTCTTGGGATTTTTTTAATCGCTTCCTTGCTTTTATCACCAAACTTTAAACTAATATATTCTTTCAATGCATCTCTAAAAAATACTGGTTGTTCATTGTTTTTAATCGCAATTTGGTAAAGCATCCCCTTATTCTTGAAGAAAATTTCTGCTTCCTCGATGCATTTTTCAAGTATTGATTCAAAGTCTTCTTTTAGCTGATAATTAATTGATTGTATTATCATTTTAGTTGTGTTTTTATTTTATCTTTATATAAGATTTTTTTATTTGTTTTTTTTAATGATTGTTTGTTTTTTTATTTATTGTTTTTTATTTATTTTTTTATTGCTTTTTATTAATGCTTATTTTTAAATTATTTTTTTGATTTGGATTTTTTTATTTTTATAATTTTTGTTATTATCTTATTAATTTTTAATTTTTTATCCCTTAATAACTCCTAAAGGCTTCAGTCTTGCTACCATGTTTCCTATTCCTATGCCATGGCTTACTCTTATAACTTCATCTATATCTTTATACATTTGAGGTGCTTCCTCAGCTATTCCTTTCATAGAACTTCCTTTTATAGCAATATTGAGATTATTTAATTGTTCTATTATTTGTTGTCCCTTATATGTTCTTAAAGCCTCGCTTCTACTTCCGACTCTTCCTGCGCCATGAGCCGTGCTTGCAAAACTAACATCTTCAGCTTTTTTTGTTCCTACAAGAACATATGATGCGGTTCCCATGCTTCCAGGTATTATTATTGGTTGGCCATAATTTCTATAAACTTCAGGAATCTCTTCTCTTCCTGGACCAAAACTCCTTGTAGCACCTTTCCTATGAACGCAAACAGTTCTTCTTTGACCATCAATATTGTGTTTTTCAAATTTCCCAATATTATGACATACATCATAAACGACATTGATGTTTTCTTGACTTCCATAAATTTTTTCAAAAACCTGTCTGACCCAATATGTTATTAGTTGTTTGTTTGTAAATGCAAAATTTGCTGCCGCACCCATTGCTTTTATATATTGTTGTCCTAGATCAGAATTTATCGGAGCGTTTATTAATTCTCTATCTGGAAGATGTTCAAAACCATATTTTTGTTCCATTAATCTTATGTAATCAGAAGCTACTTGATGTCCTAATCCTCTTGAACCACAATGTATCATTACAACAACTTGTCCCTCTTTGTTTATTCCGAAAGCATTTGCAATTTTTTCATCATAAATCTTATCTACTTTTTGTATTTCAAGAAAATGATTTCCACTACCTATTGTTCCTAACTGTGGGAGTCCTCTTTCTATTGCTTTATCTGATACGAACTCTGGATTTGCATCGATATGACCATTTTCTTCTGTTCTTTCTAAGTCCTCTTTTCTGCCATATCCTCTTTCAACAGCCCATTTTTGACCTTTTTCCATTAATTCAAGAAGTTCTTCCTTGCTTATCCTTATCATTCCCTTTCTTCCAGCACCAACAGGGGTTTTTTTGTACATTTCCTCAAGAAACTCTTTTCTCTTTGGCATTATTTCCTCAACTGTAAAATCCGTTCTTAGTAATCTGACAGAGCAATTAATGTCATATCCTATACCGCCAGGACTGATTATTCCCTCATCTATATCGAATGCTGCAACTCCTCCTATTGGGAAACCATATCCTTCATGTGCATCAGGCATTATTATTGCATTTTTTACTATTCCCTTAAGTTGTGCAACATTCATTATCTGCTGAAATGTTTTATCGCTTTTTACTTTTTCCATAAGAGTTTCAGAACTATATATAATTGCAGGTACATTCATTGCTCCATGCTTTTCAATCTTCCAGGTAAACTCATTAATTTTTTGTAATTCCATATTATGAGGAAACTTTGATTATTTAAAAATATTTATGCAGATAATAATTAAATTATGGTATGTTTTTAGTTTCTAATATTATTATTGAAGTTTAAATACTTTTTTTAATCATTTATCTGTTCTAGAACCCCAGAACTGCCGCAATAGAAGTACAGTTTGCCTTTGACCTTCATTATTTTTTGAGCTCTTTTCAATTGTTTCTGTGCTTTATGTATCCTATATGAGCATTTAACTTCGTAAAGATCTGTTTTTTCATCTTTAACGCCTGCTATATCCACTTGTCCTAATGTTCTCTTGCTTTTACCTATCTCGTAATCAAGAATTAGATAATCATACCTGTTTTGAATTTTCTTACAAAGCTCCTGAACATAACGGTCATGCTTGTTTTGTTTCAACAACAGTTTTTGCTTCAAGATGCCCTCTTAAGGTCTTCTTGTTGTTTTTACAATCTTATTATATTATTTTTCTTTTTAATGTTTTTATATTTTTATTATTTATTCTATTTCTTATTTATAAATTTTCTCAATGTTTTTTTAAGAAGGAAAAAATATCGTATGATTTTTGATGATCTCTTATAAGTCAACAACCACTTGGCATTCCCATAGTCCATTTTCGTTTATTTTTACATGCATCTCATTATACGTTACTGCTTTTACTTCTCCATAATTTTCAATATTTATCGATTGTGTGCCTAATAATATTGCTTTTAATGCATATCCCTCTTCAAGCTCTGTTATTTTTATTTTATCAACTAATCCTATGAAAGATTCTGCGGAAAGAAGAAATATTGCTTCTTCTAGGAAATTATATAATAGATTCTCAAGATTTGAACCTTCAACATTTATTTCTCTTTTTTCTTTTTCAAATTCATAATTTTTTATATCATCTATTTTAAACATTATGCTGTTCATTGCTTCAAGTGCATTGCTGAATGATTCTTCTAATGTATAACCATAAGACTTAAATTTAGCATCTGCTGTCTTATCAAAAAACTCATATTTATTCATGATATTTGAAAATCATTATTACTATATAAAGTTTATTCCTAAATTTAAATTAATAACTAAAATTTAATTTAATAATTTATTTTTAATTAATTGTTATTTATGTAATTACTTATAATTAATTGTTATTTATGTAATACATATTATATTATTTAACAAGTTTAGTTATTTAGTTAATATTTTTTTAATAAATCAGAAATACTTGCACCAATGCTTGCAGGAGCAGATATTATTAACACTAATTTATAGTATTGTTCGGGTGTGTCTACGAGATAAACTAAGCCAAATATATAAGTTATCATTATGCTGACCAATATTGAAACTAGATAAAATGTAGTGAGTCTTTTTACGCAAAATTGTCCAAATTTTCTTTTTTGTTTGTTTTCTACGCGTTGATATCCTATAAAATATATTTCTGCAACTAATATTGTTATAGTAAATAAAATTACAAATTTAATATGACTGTCAGGTATTGTTTTTGCAGCATTTAAAATATTACTAGAGAATGCGACACTAAATGCTAAGAAGAGAGAGCCCATAAATGCACGCAATATGTCTTTTTGATTGAAATGTTCAGGAGTCTTATCAATAAGGTCTCTACGGATTTTTTCAATATCTTTCTTTATAATATCATCTTCAAATTTTAATTCTTCTATGTCTCGTTCTATTTTTGTAAGCCTATAACTCATTTTTTTTATCTTTATTAGCTTTTTTAATATGTTATATTTAATATTTTAATTAACAATATTATTTGTAATAATATTATTTTTGTTCTTTTAAATCTAATTGATGTATGCGTTTGCAACATATTGTTGCGCCATTCTTATAGTGTTAAAGAAACTTCCATTAATGGCTATGCAGTGCCTCATTATATCAGTCCATCTTTCTTTATTTCCATAAAATAACGGAACTATTTGCTCAAGTTTGTCATATAAGTCTTTAGCTTCATCATTCATGTCCGGATCGATTTTGAAGTTCGGATCCTGAGGATGAGGGCCTATACTCCATCCTGTCACATTATCAATACATCCCTCTAACCACCATCCATCAAGTGTTGATATTTGTGGTACTCCATTTAATGCGGCCTTCATTCCTGATGTTCCTGATGCTTCAAATGGTCTTTGGGGAGTGTTAAGCCATACATCACAACCAGATACTAGTATCTTAGCCAATCTCATATCGTAATCATCTAGAAATACAATTTTTAATCGCGTGTTTTGCTTATTAATATCTGTTGCTATATCAATTATTTTTTTTATTAAATATTTTCCTTGTACATCATTGGGATGTGCTTTTCCTGCAAAAACGATTTGTATGTCTCCTACTTTTTCGGTTATGCTTTTTAACCTGTTAATATCATATAGCAATAAGTCTGGCCTTTTATATTCAGTAAATCTTCTCGCATAGCCTATAGTAAATCTTGCTATGTGATATCCTGCGTTTGTTCTACTATTTACTTCATCAATTAATGCTTGTTTAGATTGGAAATGTGCTTCAAGAATCTTATCTTTAGGTATGGATAAAGCATATCTTAATGCGAATGGATCAAATATCCATCCAGGTATAAAAGAATCATATAGTTCACTGAAAGGTTTGCTTATCCATGTAAGATGATGAATTCCATTAGTTATTGAGTCTATGCTATACTGTGGAAACATTTCTCTTGTTACTTCTGTATGTCTTTTTGCTACTCCATTAATATATTTGCTTAGGTTTAATCCTAGTAAGGTCATGCTTAATTCTCCATTATTTAATGACTTTGTAAGTATGAATTCAGGTATGTAATTCCCTAATAGTTTCCTTACCAACGGTATATCAAAATGATCATGCCCTGCAGCAACAGGTGTATGTGTTGTGAATACACATCGTTCTCTTACATATTCTACGTCATAAGAGTGTTCTTCATCATAACTATCTTTATATGTTTTTTTCAGTAATTCTACGGTTAATAGAGATGCGTGCCCTTCATTCATATGATATTTTTTTATATGATTATATCCAAGACTTTCAAGCATTCTTACTCCGCCTATTCCTAGTATACATTCCTGAGCAAGCCTATACTCTCTATCTCCTCCATATAGAAAAGAGGTTAATTTCTTGTCATATTCAGAGTTTCCTTCAACATTTGTATCAAGGAAAAACACCGGTACATTATATCCACTGATTCCTCTTATTAAGTGTTTCCATACTCTTATTTTAACATCTCTTCCATCTATTCGTACTATTATTTGATTTGGTAATAGGACTAATCTTTCTGCTATATTCCACTCTTGTGGTTGTTCTAATTGTTGTCCATCTTTTATGATTTGTTTTAAGTATCCTTTTTCATTGAGTAATGTTATTCCTACTACAGGCACTTTTAAATCAGCAAAGGCTTTCAACAAGTCTCCAGCTAATATTCCAAGTCCGCCTGCATAAGTGGGTATGCTATGGCTTATGCCTATTTCCATAGAGAAATACGCGATATATTCTTTATCCATATGCTTAGGAACGTCACCCATAATATTAAACAACAGTTATTATTTAAAAAATTGTTACTTAATTTAGAAGTGGTGAAAAATAATTTGTTTCAATATGTGTTTCAATATTTGTTTAAATGTTTGTTTATTATTAAGGATTTTATTTAAGTAATAAAAGATTTTTAAAGTATTTTTTATATTTTTAAAGCATTCTTTGTAACGAATATTCATTATTAATATTATTAATTTAATTATTAATTTAATTATTAATGTAATTATTGATGTAATTATTAATGTACTTATTAATTTAATTATTAATTTAACTATAGTGTAATTATTAATAGTATTATTTTAATAAAAATAAAAAACTAATAGAAATAAAAAAAAGCGGTAATAAATTTGATATTAAAAGTGGTATTAAATATTATATTAAAAGTGATAGTAAATGGGCCTGGAGGGAATTGAACCCTCTACCTTCGCTGAGTGAGAGCGACATCATACCGTTAGACCACAAGCCCAAAATTTATTAAAAATTAACCATCTGTCATTATAGATGAATATATTATATAGATTAATATATTATATAGATTAATGCCAGTATACTTAAATATTATGATAAATATTAACTTGTATGATTAAATATTGTATTAAATATTAACTCGTATAATCAAATAGCATATTAAATTAAAAAGTATATATTATATAAAAAATTAAATCTATTATAAAAAAGTTACTTCAACTCCATTTGGTCATATGTAGGGTATTGTTCTACTATTGCAGGTATTAATTTTTTTAATTTTAAATCTTTTACTAGCATGTTAACTATTCCTATATTTGTTATTATTCTTAACTTATGCGGGTCGACTTCTATTAATGATTTAGGTATTGAATAATCTTTTATCATTTGTTCTCTTATAGAAATTAATCTTTTTAATATAAGATCTTTATTTTTAACGGACTCCAAATTTTTCTTATAATTAAATCCTGGCTTTTCCAAATATATTGCTCCACGCAATAATGTCCCGTCATATGTTATTATATCAAATTTTTTAGAAGTATTTACTGCTCTTTTCTTTAATCGTTCACCTAATTGTACTTTATCTTTCAGTTTGCATGTACAATAATGAACTTTTATATTAGGATTGGTTTTCGAAATATATTTTAATAGTTTCATAGCTGTTTCTTGTGAGCCAGCAGCGCCATAATATCTGTTGTTTCTAGTCTTAACATTTCTTATTTTGAAAGATTCAGAATCAGATATTTCTAATTCATTCAGATTAATAAAATCAACATATTTACTAAAATAATCAACTACTTTGCGGGTAATTTTAAAAGAATTTGGCAATACAGGTATTTCTATTCCTATATCGAATTTGTATTTTCTTTGATTATTTTTATCAAAAAAACAATTTTACTTTTTCCCATAGTTTTTTATTCATTAAATCAGGATGGAACCTTAGTTCATCAAGTCCAGAATTATTTAATTTTTTTAAATTCTCGTCGTTAAGTAATTCCATGCTTGTGTAAAGGTGTATATGAAATTTTTTTCCAAATTTTTTCTTTAACAATCTGATATAGTAACAAGTTCTATCAATCTTTGAAAGAGGATCTCCGCCAGTAAATCCTGCACCTTTTGATTTGCATGCAATAGCTTCTTCTATAATTGCTATTGTGTCATTATCGTTTGTTAATTGTCTTTCATTAGCAAATATCACATCATTGTCTTTTTTTTGTTCAGATAATGGACAATAAGGGCACTTTCTTGGGCAAATGCCTGTTACGAACATAACTAGTTTATCTCCTGAAACACATTTTTTGCATCCTTCAGGTAAGTCGTTTATTTTCCAAGAATAATATTTAGTATTTTCTATAATTTTCTTTGTATTTTTTATAGTTTTTTTTGTGAGTTTGTTATTATTATTTTTTCTTAATACATATTTTTTCATTTTATACATAAGATTTCTTATATTTTATAAATAACATTTCTTATATTACTATTGTTTATTTTAATAAAATATTTTAATAAAATAATTTCTGATAATTATTAAAAATAATATTTGTAACTTCCTTTTCATCCATATCTTTTATTTGTGCAATCTTTTTTATTGAAATTATAACATTTGAAGGATCGTTTACATTTTTTGGTTCTGGACTTAAGTAAGGACTGTCTGTTTCTGTCAATAGTTGTGATAACGGAACATCTCTTGCAATATATTGGAAGTGCTCGGTTTTAACGATAGTTGCAGGTATGCTTAAAAACCATCCATTTTTTCTTACTCTCTCTACAAGATGTTTTCTTCCTGAAAAGCAATGCATTATTACTTTCCTGTTTTTCATTTCCTCTTGTTCTAGCAGTTCTATTATTTCTAATTCTGCTTTTCTAGAATGAATTATTATTGGAACATCGTTCTTTTTTGCTATATTAATAAATTTTTTTAGGCAATCTTTCATTATTTTCTTGTTTTCTTCTGTTGGTTCTATTTCTTTATAATCTAGTCCTACTTCTCCTATAGCTATAGCTTTTTTTTCTTTCAAATTTTTATCTATAAAAGATAGTTCTTCATCGAATTCTTTTTGTTTTCCATTAACAATCATTTCATAGCAATGAACTGGATAAATTCCTAATGCTGCTTTAATTATCTTATATTTAGAAGAAAGTTGAAGTGCTTTTCTATTGCTTTCTATATCAACACCTTGTGTTATTACTGCGACAATATTTTTTTCTTCACATTTTTTTACTATACATTCTATATCTATTTTTTTATTCATGTATTCTTCTATATCCATATGTGCATGAACATCTATAAACATAGAGAAAAGATAAAAATTATTATTTAAAAAGTTATACTTTTATTATTTCATTTTTATTCGTTGCGGTATATTTTAATTATATTATTTTATTTATTATTTATATTATGTTATTTATTGTTTATATTAGTATCAGTTTGTTTTTTTTCTCATAAAATTATTTAGGTCTATACTATATTTACCCTCTCCATACTTATATATTGGTGCGTTATTATTCAGAAGCGATTGAATATCTATAACGTATTTTCCCTCTTTTATTATACTTATTGTTTCAGTATCCATAAGTATTATCTCATTGTTATCTTCGTCATCAATTTCGAAGTATTCATAATCAGAGTCTTTTTCGTGATCAAATTCTATATCAGATTCTATAATATTTTTTTTGTTTAAATTTTTAGGTTTGCTAATTTTTTTATTTTCGTTAAAAAAGAAGAACCTATTATTTCCACAAGAGCAACCATTAATTATTTCTATATCTTTGTCGTCATAAATTTTTTTACATTTAGTGCATTTATGTTTCATTTTGTATTTCAGTATTTTTTATTTTATTTTTTTCATTTTTTTATTTTTTATTTCTATAATTTATCGTTATCATTTTTTATATTCTTATTTTATATTTTTCTTATTTAAGTGTAATTCGACATATTCTTGTTCTTGTCTCATCTCAGAGATTATTGACGCTGGACCTATTATTGTTATCCCCTTAGGTTCGTTGTTAAAAATATTGAATATTTTGTTAAATGCTTTTTTCTCAGGTATTTTATTTTGGATTGATGCTATTTCTATTCCATTAAATATTTCAAAGTTATTATGTAGTTCTGTCATTGTTCTTCTTATTAATTCAGCTTCGTCTTTGCTTTTTAATCTTCCTTCAGTAATTATTATATCATTGTTTCTTATATGATGTAATAAGAGATTAATTTTTGCTTGAGTGTTAAGATTATTTAAATTTGCTTGAGATATATATCTTATTTTCAACATTTAAAACACCATTTCTCAATTTATATTTTTATTATTCTATTTTATCTTTGTATCTTATATTCCTCTTGAAGTTTTTAATAATAATTCATAGAATTCGTCCATATTACGTGAGAATTTTGCACTAATACCTATTACTTTATATTTATTGAATGCTTCTTGTATTTTTTCAAGTTTGCTTGATTTTAAATCAACCTTGTTTGCTACGATTAAGGTTTTTATCTTTCTTGCTTCAAGATTACCTATTATTGTTAAGTTTACTTGATCGTATGGGTTTTTTGTAGAATCAAGAACAACAACAACGATATCCATGTTGTCAAGCCATTTTATGCTTTCTATTACTCCTTTTGTAGCCTCCTTTGCTCTTTGTTTGCTCTCCTTTTCGCTCATTCCTAATTTCATAAATTTTTCGTAATCAATTCTTGTTGCTATTCCTGGAGTATCTATTAAATCAAATTTCAAAGTTTTATTATTTATTTTTAATGTTAATTCTTCTTTTAATCCTATTTTTCTTGTTTCATGAGCGATATTAGAAACTGTTCCAAGTTTATATTCTATAGATAATAAATCGCTGCAAATTCTGTTTGCGAGTGTTGTCTTTCCGCTATTAGGGGGCCCGTAGAGTCCTATTTTTAATTTCTTTTTCTTATAGAATGTCAATTTCAAATTCTTGAATATGTCCTTTATCTTTTTTATCATTTAATCACTCTTTTTTAATTATGTTGTTTTTAATTTTACTATATTATTTTTATTTGTATTATCTTTTGTTTTAATTGGTATTAAGTGTTATTCTTAGTTGTATTATATTTAATTTATAGTTGTATTATATTTGTTATATTATATTTGATTACGCATTATAGTATATTTAATGTATATTATATTTAAGTTATAGCATTTTTAATAAGTTATGGTGTGTTTAGTTATATATGTTATAATATATTTATGACGTTATTTATTTCTATGACTTTATTTATTTCATGTTATTTGTTTTGGGAGAATGGTTCAATATGTCTATTTAAAAAATTTTTTATTTTTAGAATTCTTTTATACTTTTACATTTATATCTTTTGTATTTCTACTATTCCATTATTTTTCTTTATTATATTTCTCCCAATTCCTATATTACTAGAGGAGTTTATTTGTGTATCTAGAAAGTATACTTTTTCTGTATTTTCATATCTTATAACTAATTCTCCTCCTCCAGGATATCCTATTATTATTAAGTTATAAGCAATACCGTTTTCAAGAAAAGATGGTAGAATGAATTGCTTCTCGTAACCGTCACTGACTGCTTCTGCTAATCTAATCTCATAAATAACTTTATCTAATATACTCTGAGCAAGGATATTATTTTTTTCAACAATTCCCTCAGACATTTTAGTCTGTATTAAGATTAAGAATACTAGAAATACTAATAGCATAAAAGTGGTGAGTATTACAAATTCTGTTGATGTTTGTCCCTTCATTGTTTTGTTATGAATACATAGCTTGTCTTTGATTCAAATCTTAGGGTCATTTTTCCTTGAGTAAAATTTTTCATTGAAAAAGTTGTATCAATGCCAGGAGGAACTATGTAGTTTCTTGCTGGATAGGAAAAATTTCCACTTAAAGGTACATTTGAGAAAAAAACAGATTCTGTAATTCCTGAACTTAGTTCATACTTAATAACTAGTTCGTTTCTATTAAGTATATATATATCTTTTATTCTATCAGGAACTTTAATATCTAAAGAAACTAGAGATCCTTCAGCTAATCCATATACCGATTCTGCATTTACTATTATTTCATTGCCTATTGTTTCAACTTGCGATCTAATGGCTTTATCGTTGGTTGAAGAACTATATTGATAAAAGAAGTATCCTGCAGGGAGTATTGCTGCAATTGCTATACCTAGAATTATAAGATACTCTGTAGATATTTGTCCTCTCATGAAACCTCTTTTTTAATATTTTTTTAGGATATGTTTTTTAGGATATACTTTTGGATATTTTTATGTTAGGATATTACTTTTATAGTAATATTACTTTTATAGTAATATTACTTTTATAGTAATATTACTTTTATAGTAATGTTACTTTTATAATAGGATATAATTCATCTATTATATATGTTTTTTTATATATGAATGTTTTTTTTATAAATAATATTATGTGATAATAATTCAAGTATTATAAGGATTAATAAGGATTATAAATAATATTATTTATTATAAATATTTCGTTATTACAAAGTATGTGTGAATTTATTTATTATATATTATATTTGTTTTATTTATTATTATTTTTTTGTTATTTTTTATTTTATTTGTTTTGTATTTTAAATATTTTAAATTTTGCTATTATTCTAAATTTGTTAAGTTTTATTTATTAATTTTATCAAAATATATACTTTTTATCAAATTACATAATTTATCATTAATTTGTTTTTTATAATTTTATTATATTACTTTGTGATATTATTATATTTTTTAATTTGTAATATTATTATATTGATTTTTCATATATGTTTTACATATATTTTTTAAATCGATCATAAATGAAAATATTTATAAAATTGTACTTTATCCGTTTTGTATCATGGAAGAATCTGAAAAAAGAAAGAATATTTTTATGAATATTTATGAGAGGAAATATAAAGTATTAATGATCATTTCTTTGTTAATGCTTTTTTTTTAGTTTTGGAGTATTGATATACAAAATAACAACAACAGGGGATTTTGTTACTAGAGGAATAACATTAAAAGGCGGATTAACTTTAACAGTTGATACAGGCGATCAGATTGTTAATCCAGATGAGATTAAGGCAATATTATTATCTAGTTATCCTAAAGCAGATATAAATGTTCGTTCATTTGGAGAAATTGGAAGATATGGTTTTGTTGTAGAAGCATCAGATTTATCAGAGGAGGAGATACTCTCCGTTTTAAATAGTAAATTAGGACCATTAGAGGAATCAAAATATAGCTCAGAAACCACAGGTCCTTCTTTGGGCCGTGCTTTTTTCGTTCAAACATTAAAATCATTATTTGTAGCTTTCATATTTATGAGTCTTGTAGTATATTTATACTTTGGTAATTCTCTTAAACTTAAATTCTTGGCTTCAACACTATCCATAATTGCTGGAATTATGATGTTTTATGCAAATTCCGTTTTACTTTACATAATCCCAGTACTAATATTAATATTTCTTTTAATATTATATTTTAGGGATAATATACCTAGTTTTGCGATAATATTATGCGCGGTTTCAGATGTTTTTTTCTCATTAGCAGTTTTTAACCTGGCTGGATTAAAATTAAATACTGCCGGTGTTGCGGCTTTCTTAATGCTTGTCGGTTATAGCATAGATACTGATATATTATTATCGGTTAGAGTATTAAAGAGGAAAGAAGGAACAGTGTTTGATAGAGTTATTGATGCGATGAAAACAGGATTAATGATGTCGTTGTCTGCATTAATTGCTGTTTTAACAGCATACTTTTTGACAACTTCATCAGTGATTAAGGAAATAATGTTTATACTTGCAGTTGGTTTGATAGGAGATATAATATTTACTTGGATACAGAATGCCGGAATATTAAGATGGCACTTAGAAAAGAAGGGTTGGAAATAAGCATATGATTGAATATTGTTAAAGTATTAAATAAAATAAAAAAGATTAAAATAAATAAAATTAAAATAAATAAGAAATATTACTAGAATAAATAAGAATGATTTTTAAAACTATGAAGTAAGAATGATTATTAAAACAACTATGAAAGATTGTTAAGATAATTTTTAAAAATTAATTGTTAATTATTGAAAATGCGTTTCAAGAAATTATTTAGGAACTGGAAAATCTGGGTGTTGTTGTTATCATTACTTTTCTCTCTAATAGCATTACACCCGAATCCTTGGGCATCAGGGGTTGCAATACGAAGTGTAGTTAAGGATTCGCCAGCTTATTTAGCAGGTATATCAAATCCCTCTCCGAATGCACCCCCGATGAGTAGAGAGGTAATAACAGCAATTAACAATGTTCCAATAAAAAACATTAATGATTATAATTCTTTCATTAGCGGTCTTGTTCCAAATAGTACTATTACTATAAAAACAAATAAAGATATGTATCGTGTTCAAATTGTGCCAAAATATGAAGTAATATTTCTAAATGAAACGGAATTAGAAACATATGTTGAGGAAGTAACTAACGGTACTGAGGTACTGAATGTTACTAAAAACACGATTGGTAAATAAGACAATATCAAAAGAAGTCGGTGTAGAAGATATTGGTTTAAGAGTATATAATGCTCGCCAAAACCAATATAAGGAAAGGCCTAGACCTTCAGGGAGGGACAAGAGTAATACTAAGACCAGAAACTGAGATGAATTCTACAGATATAGACTCATTGATAGAAAACATGAAGCAACGTCTTAATGTTTATGGATTCTCTGATATAGTGGTTAAATCCATATCTGATTTGTCAGGGAAATCATTCATTCTTGTAGAGATAGCCGGAGCTTCAGACCAAGAAGTTAAGGATTTAATATCAAAACAAGGTAAATTTGAAGCAAAAATAGGAAATAATACCGTCTTTAAGGGTGGTGAAGATATAAAAAGAGTTTGTAAAACTGCTGAGTGTTCATACATAGAAAGATGTTCTGCAGTAAGTAATGGTTATGCTTGTAGATTTTCATTTTCAATAACAATAAGTGTTGATGCAGCACAAAGACAAGCAGAATATACAAAGGATTTAGGAGTAACTGTTGAGAATGGGGAACCTATACCTTACTCAAAACATAGACCTCTACTTAGATGATACTTTGTTTGATTCATTACGTATTGGAGAGAGTTTAAAAGGCAGAGCAACTACTGAAATAAGCATATCTGGAAGCGGAGTTGGAACAACGCAACAAGAAGCATTATTTGATGCTCAAAAAAATATGAAGAGATTGCAAACTGTTTTAGTGACTGGTTCTTTACCTGTAAAGCTTGAAATTGTAAAAACAGATAATATTAGTCCAACATTAGGTAATGAGTTTATACGAAACACTTTAATGGTTGGTTTTGTAGCAATGATACTTGTTATAGGGGTTATAATGTTAAGATATAGAAAGCTCGTAGTTTCTATTCCTGTAGCAATAACATTAATATCGGAAGTGGTTATATTATTAGGGGCCGCATCTTTAATAGGTTGGAATATTGATTTAATAGCTATAGCAGCAATAATAATCGCTATAGGTACGGGTGTTGATAGTCAATTAGTTATAATTGATGAACTATCGGGAAAACATCCTGGAAATATCGTAAGCATAGGTTGGAAAGAAAAAATAAAGAATGCATTTTTCATTGTAATGGCTTCTTATTTCACTTTAGTTGTCGCTATGATTCCATTAATGTTTGCGGGCGCCGGTTTATTGAAAGGTTTTGCCATAACAACTATATTAGGCGTTAGTATAGGTGTATTTATAACTAGGCCCGCTTTTGCGGTTATTGCAGAGAATCTGTTAAAGGGCAAGGAAGAATAATGCCTTAATTTTGTTATATTTGATTAATTTTATTTCTTATATTTGATTTATTATTTCTTATTGATGTATATTTATTTTTGATTCATTGGTATTTCTTTTATGAATTTTGTATATATATTATTTATGTATAATCTCTTATGTATAATATTTTATATATTATTTTTTTGTATTCTCTTTTTTTATTTAGTATTGTATTAAGATTATATTAAGATTTTTTATTACCTTGATTTTAAAGTTATTTCACTTTAGAAAGTATATAATGTCTTTTTTTTCCTCTATTTTTTTTATGACATTAAATTTTTTCTCTAATATTTTTCTATCAACGATCTTTTTTCAGAACGTTTTAAAAAGTTAAGATATATTTTTCTCCAGCTTTTTTTATGTTATTTAATCCTTTTTCTATATCTGTAAAATTTTGTATGTGTCTTGATGATATTATTAAGTCAAATTCCTTATTATATTTCATATGTTCAGCGCTCATGACTAAGTACTTATTTTTTGAATCATTTTTTAAAGCTATTTTTATTAATTCCTTGCTTGGATCTATGCCTTCTTTTTTCTCTGAGTTAAAAAACCTTGTGCTTATTCCAGAGCCGCAGCCTACATCAAGAATTTTTTTTGGGTTTCTGAATATTTTAAGTTTATCGTCTCTTTTTCTATCTCATTTTTTATTAATTCTAATTTTTTTATTTGTTCCTCCATATAAAGTTCATCATAACCGTTAGCTATACAATCATAATAAGTATCTTTTTTATTGCTTTTATTTTTTCTTTTAGCATAGTTATTATTAATATTATTAATATGCTCATTAAGTCTTTTCTTACTAGATTTTTTTTTCTTTTTTATTGTTTTTATGAGTCATTATGATACTTTTAAATAAGAATATTTATAAATTTATATTTATACCATTTGTACGTCTTGTTATTGCTGGGGCTCATAGTCTAGTGGCTA
>BPGB01000013.1 GCA_026002815.1 Candidatus Woesearchaeota archaeon
AACGAAAATAAAACAATTACAATAAATAAAAATGATTACAAAATATTATTTCGGAATTTAACGTTAAAGCACGAAATTTTTACTCATATTGTTCCTGTACCTGCTGCTATCTATTATAGTATTATTACACTCCATAAAGTTGATTTTACAATTATCTGGACATTAATAACCGGAGGTGTAACTTCAGCTACATTAATGTTAATTATCGGTACATTTTTAAGATATAATAAATTAAAAAAAATTTTTTCCAGACTTATTCCAGCAGAAAATTATCATATAAAAAAAGAATTATTAACATTTCCTTATTTCGAAGTAATATTAATTATGTCCAGATGGCTTGTTGGAATAATATTAGCTCATATATTTTTTGGATTTCTTTTATATTATATTAAAGGTGAATTTGATTTTCGCTTTCATATTACAGCTTTTCCCTTAGCATTATTTATTATTCCTATTGAAATGACAGGTCATTATTTAATCACAGAAAATGAAATTCGTAAATATCTTAAATCAACTCAATTAAAAGATATAGCCATTAATAGAAATACCAGAATGCGTATTACTATCTTTATAAAAATTCTATTTTTTATATTCTCTCTTGTTAATATGCCCATTATATTACTTTTATCGATGAATTATCTATCTTCCAGTAAATCTGGTTTACAAAATCCTATTTTACATATGGTTATAATAACAACTATTTTATTATATCCTTTATTACATATTTCTTATTATATAGCAAAAAATATAAAAGAAAATATAAAACAAATTAAAGTATCTTTAAAAGAAGTATCTCTTAGTAATTTCGAAGAAAAAGTAGGTATGCTAACCTATGATGAATTTGGCGAATTAGCTATCTATATTAATAAGATAATAGAAAAATTAAAAGAGATGTATTATTCTCTAATTCATTTAAATAAAAATCTGGAAAAAAAAGTAGAAGAAAGAACTAAAGAATTACAACAATCTTTTGAAGAAATAAAAAAATTAAAAACACAGCAAGATGCTGATTATTATTTAACAACTTTACTTCTAAAACCTTTTATAAATTTAAATATTCAAAATAAAGAGATAAATCAAATCTTAGAATATGATTTTTTTATTAAACAAAAAAAAGAATTTCAATTTCTAAACCATGAAGAAGAAATTGGAGGTGATTATTGTTATTTTGATGAAATACGATTAAAAGATAAATCATATTTATTTTTTATAAATGCCGATGCAATGGGAAAATCTATCCAGGGTGCTGGGGGTATTTTAGTATTAGGTTCTATGATTCAATCTGCTATTCAAAGAAACAAATTTTTTAAAGAAGATCAGATATTATCTCCAGAACATTGGTTAAGAGAATTATTTATACAGATGCATAAAACATTAGAAACATTTCAGGGAAGTATGTATATTTCCTGTGTTATGGGATTAATTGATATTAATACATTAAGTCTATTTTATATGAATGCAGAACATCCCAATCCAATTTTAATAAGAAAAAACGAAGCATATTTTCTAAATCCAGAAAATAATTTAAGAAAACTTGGTTTATCTATAGAAAAGAAATCATTATTTATACATACTTATCAATTACAAAAAGATGATATCCTTATTATTGGTAGTGATGGAAAAGATGATTTAGAATTACCAGATAATACCATAAATGATAACGAATATTTATTTATTGATATATTATATCAAAGTGATTATACGTTAAAGGGAATTTATGAAAAATTAAAATCCTATGGAAAAATTAAAGATGATTTATCACTATTAAAAATAAAAGTAAAAGAACCTGCTTTAATAGAAAATGAAGAGATAAAAGAAGAATTAAATAATTTACAAAATGAAATTACAGAACTTATAGATTTATTAGCAAATAAAAATTTAGAAGAAGAAAAATTACAAATTCTATACGAAAAATTAAAATATTATACAAATCTTGTTCCATTGGATAATAAAATGTTATTATTATATGCTCAAATTTGTTTTAAAATACGAAATATTAACGAAGCATTAGAAACCATAGAACGACTACTTTTAAGAGATCCTAAAAATTCTTCTTTTCTATTGATTGCATCTAAATTTTACGAAAAATTGGAAAAAACTAAATTTAAAGAAAATATCCCCGGTTTTATTTTATCGATTTTGGAAAATCAATAAATTATTGATTTCTCTTTGTATAAATTTCTATACCTGTTCGTTTTGCAGATGGTATAGCAACAGGTTTAAAAATCTGGATTTTTATTGCTTCAATCAATGGAAATTTCGAAAATAAGTGCTGGATTAAATCCCCACCTAATTTCTCTAACAAACGAGGAGAATTAATTTTACAAAATTCCATTATTTCTTTATATATATCTTTATAATTAACTGTATGATTTATTTTATCAGATAAAATTGCTTTGCTAAAATCTAATTCGCATTCTAAATTAATAAGAATTTCCTGAGGGTGAGATCTTTCGTCATCTCTTACTCCTATATTCATTATTACTTTAAGTTCTTCTATTATTATTTTCATAATTAAATAAATTCTCCTCCATCAACAGGTATATTAACTCCAGTTATAAAATCATTCTCAATAATAAATTTAATTGCCTGAACAATATATTCTGGATTTCCAGGAATATTTAGTGGAATTTTTTGTTTTGATTTTTCATAAAATTCATATATATTTATTTTTTCTTCTATTTTATCTTGCTCATTTAATTGAGCTGGAGGCAAAATTGCTCCCGGAGATATAGCATTTACACGAACATAAGGAGCCAATTCCTTTGCTAACATATATGTTAATTTTTCTAAGGAAAATTTACTTAGTCTATAGATAAAATGATCCGTATAATGATATTTTAAACTTGCATCAAGGAAATTAATTACCAATCCTTTTTTGTAATTTTTAAAAATTGTTTTAATTATAGAAGCAGGGGTAAATAAATTTACATCAAATATTTTAATAAAAAGTTCATATTCAAAATTTTTCCAATGATCCATTTTAGGAAAAATAGAAGCACTATTTATTACTATATCAATTGATTCCTGTGATATTTTTTCTAAAAAACTTTCTCGTTCCTCTTTAATAGAAAAATCAGCTTTAATATAATAAGATTCAGAATTATATTTTTTTATTTCCTCTAATAATTCTTTTACATCTTCGTAAGAATTTCTATAATGCAATATAAATCGAGGTTTATATTTAGATAGTTCTAATACGATACTTTTAGCAATTCTTTTTGCACTACCTGTTATAAGTATGGTTTGATCTTTTAATTCTTCTAAATTCATTTTATTATATCTAAAAGTTTTTTATGATAAGGATCTTCTAAATTAGGTTTTGGTCCTGGTGGATAGGTAGGTATAAAATTTTCCACAGATATCCATTTCGAAAAGTTTGCTTTATTTATAAATTCTACATAACCATTTGTAAAATAAAAAGAACCATAATATTTTTGCTCTTCTTTTATAGGAATTTCTATACCTATATAGATAGGAACTTCTTTAAGTGGACCTATAATAATTGAATCTCGTGCCTCTTCTAATAATCTTGCCAGTGCATAAGCATAAGGTGTTGTTTTAGATTGATGCAATATAATGATTTTTCCCGTATAATATATATTTTCTGTTGAACTTAATATCTGAGGATTCTGATCTTTTATATGTACTTTTAATAATTGTTTTTTTGGAATAAATAAATCTGCAATTTTTAATATTTCCTCTAAATTACCATGAGATAAATAACGGATATCCAGAATAAGAAAATCTGGATTTTGATTTTCTAAAAGAAATTGTTTGATTTGATTTGATACACCATCAATTGCAAAACGTATTTGTAAATATAATCATGTTTCTTATTATTAATTTTCCAGTTTGTTTTTCTTATTGGTAAAAATTGATAGGTACTTCTATATAATTCATAGTTATTATCCTGTATTGTAACATTGATTTTAGTTTTTGGCTTTCCTTTAATTCTTGCAACAACATCTTCTAAGAAAAAATTCGAAACAGACATATTATCAATTGCCTGTAAATATAAATTGGGTTTAATATCTGCCAAATAGGCTGGTGAGCCTTCTATTACATCTATAATAAAAAATTTTCCCATCTCTTCTTCGTATAAAACTATACCAATTCCAGCATTATTGTTTTTATCATTTAGAAGAGCAAGTGTAGAAGGAACAATATATATATTTCTGCCTTTGAAGTTTTTTAATAATTCATAGGTTGCATTTCTATAAAAATTTTCTGCAATAAATAAATCTTTTTTATAATTCTGTCTTAATATTTCTATAAAATAATCTTTTGCATTCAAAGTAGAAATATTTTTAAGTTCTGGTTCAAAAATTTTTACTGTCCTTAAATATTCTTCTAATGGAATTGAGTTACTAAAATAATAATATTTTAAAACTTCTTTTTCCAAAATAGAAATAAATTTTTCTGGTTCCATTAATTGATATTCTTCTCTTTTACAACTAAAAAAGATTATTATAAAAATCGAAAACCAAATTATCTTATTTATTTTTTTTATTTTTAACATATTTTAACCACCATTCTGGATATATTGCTCTTTGTCGAAAATACATATCAATTAAAACTAAATTCACAACTGCTTCTACAATAGGAACAGCACGCGGTAAAACACAGGGATCATGTCTTCCACCAGCTAATAAATTGACTGGTTCTCCACTTTCTGTAACGGTTTTTTGGATTTTATGTATTGTTGCAGTTGGCTTAAATGCCAAACGTAATAGTATGGGCATACCATTAGAAATACCACCCTGTATACCACCAGAAAAATTCGTTTTTGTTTTTAAATCTGGTATATTTTCAAAACCTTCTACTCTTTTAATTTCTCTATTTCTTTGAACTTCATTATTATCTGGTAAACCTTCTTTACCAGGTATAAAAAATTCATCATTATGCTCACTACCCTTTAGTTTTGTGCCTTCGAATCCACTACCACTTTCAAAACCTTTACAGGCTGGTATACTTAAACATGCTTTTGCTAATTCTGCTTCTAATTTATCAAATACTGGTTCTCCAAGCCCAGGTGGAACATTTCTTACAATTACACCTATGGTTCCTCCAATAGAATCCCCTTCTTTTTTTATTCTCTCGATTAATTGAACCATTTCTTCTGTAGCATTTAAATCTGGACAACGAACAATAGAACGATCCACTTCTTCTATTGATGTTGGTGGATTTTTTATAACACTGGATTGAATGGGACCAATAGAATCTACCCATGCTATCGTTTCTATACCCAAATCTTCTTTAAGAATTTGAGAAGCAACACTACCAGCTATTACACGAGCAATCGTTTCTCTAACAGATGCCCTACCACCACCAACCGGAGTTCTATAACCATGCTTTGCATGATAAGTATAATCTGCATGAGATGGTCTATAAATATCAGCCCATTTTAAATAATCATCTGATTTAACATCAATATTTCGTACTAAAAAAGCTATTGGTGTGCCAAGTGTCTTACCTTCGTAAATACCACTTAAAATTTCAAATTCATCTTTTTCTTTTCTCTGGGTTGTTAGCCTATTTTGCCCAGGACGCCTTCTTTGCAATTGGGATTGAATTAGCTCTAAATCTAATTTTAAACCAGCGGGACATCCATCTATTATGACCCCTATCCCAGGACCATGAGATTCACCAAATGTGGAAACACGAAATAATTTATTTGTAATAGATGACATTCTAATTCCATTCGAGTTATGAAGATATTACTGTCAATTTTAAATTCTAAAAGCTAATGGTCATACATAGGTATATAAATTATTCTCCCTGTGTTGCTGTTCTTAATAATGCTTTTTTTTGCTCTTCCAGACTTTCTAATTGTCGTTCATTCATTTTTAATACTTCTTCGTATTGACTTTTTAAGTCTTCCGGCAATTCATCTGTTAATTTTTCTAAAACGTATCGTAATAATTCTAAACGATCTTGAATCGGTTTTTTTTGATATTCATAATATTCTTCGATTTCTTCGGGTGTTGCTTTTCGAACAGATATTTTCGATTGAATTTCTAACATTCTACGCTGTTTTTCTTCTTGAGCTTTTTTTTCATCTGGCGTCATTCGTTTTGGAATTAAAGAATTATTAGGAAATTTCTCTCTTAATTTATCAAATGCTTCCATTTGTTCATCTGTATAGGGAAGCCCTGTTTGTGGATTAATAGGGTTTCCTTCACTTACTTTTTCTAAAATTTCTGGTTCTTCGTCAGAGGGAACTGTGGTATCTTCTATGGGAACATTTTTAACTCCCTGTTTCCAGAAATCAGAATCATAAATAGATTGATTTTTATTTCCTGTTTTTTGTTTTTGAAGAGAATTGTTTTTTTGTGGTCCACCAAATAAAAGCGCTAAGGCTTGTTTATCATTATCTTCTATAGCAGAATGAGAATCTGGCTTAGTAAAATATAACATTATAGCAACAATAACGGAAAAACCTATAAAAAATTGCTCTGCTTTTCTCATAGTCTTAAAATAAAATCAAAAACAATATAGTCAATAACATTCTATTCTATTACAATATATTTTATATTATATACTATAAATTACTTTTTTTAATTTTAATCCCAATTTTTATTACTTTAATATAAAACGAAATAAATTATCAGCATAATGTTCGATTAAAGAAATTATTATAAAGAGATGTTATTTAATACTTTTATTTTTTATAAAAAAAACAATAATATTTCTAAATTGTTCTTGAAACTTATAAATTAAAGATTTATTCTGTTTCTATGCTCAATAAGAAATCCAGAACCCCATCTACACCTTTAAAAATACTTAATATAAAACAACAATATCATAAACAAATAGAAGAAGTGGCAAATGAGTTAGATAATGCAATAAAACAACATAAACTTTTAAAAGAATGTATAAAAAATAAGCCATTCTGTCGAGGTTTTATTGTTTCTGAAAAAGTAATTATAAAACCAGATATTTTAGTCTTAGGAAAAAGACCTACCTGGTATAAAGAACATGATCAATATCAAAATGATATTGTTGAATATTGGTGTCCAATATTACCACCTGAGGAAAGTTGCTCTAATAAGAATCAAAAACTAACGATCTTTGAAAATAATAAATATCAACTTTTAGTAGAAAAAGATTTTATAGCACCTATTTTTGCCAAATATTTTAATAATAAGAATTGTAAATTTCAGGATCTAAATTTTACTTTTCTTGATTTATACTGGCTTCGATGTAATGGAGAAGAATTAGATTCTTTATTAAAACATCAAGAAACCAGTAAAATTTTAGAAAAACAACTATGTATATGCTTAGATATTATTAAAAAAATTGAACCATATGCCATTCTTTTTATAAGTGATGCACAAAATGTATTAAAAAATAATGAAAAAAAGAAAATATTAGATTTAATTAAACCAGCTCTATTTGAAATTCATAAATTCTCTTTTATTCCAGATTTATTTTTAAATGATAATGATATAAAAAAAATCTATAACTATATACAAAAAAAAACGCAATAATTAAAAAAAAATGAAACTTTTATAAGAAGATTCATACATAATATAATAAAAATCAAAAAGGATAGTTTTATGAAAGC
Source organism: Candidatus Woesearchaeota archaeon (assembly GCA_026002815.1). Lineage (GTDB taxonomy): Archaea > Nanobdellota > Nanobdellia > Woesearchaeales > UBA9642 > UBA9642. Next base: position 7,571 of record BPGB01000013.1, read on the forward strand.
TCTAATTTTAAATAAAATTATCTTAGAACTTCAAAAAAAGGAATTATTAGAAAAAACTCTGGAAATACAACAAAAAATTTTAGATCATTCTAAAACAATTTCAAAATATAGAAGTATGCTGAGAAAAGAAACATATAGAGACTATTCTTCGGAAAATGAAAATAAAATGCACATAATGGGTTTCTTTATACCATCTAAAATGAATCATTCTGGTTATAGTAATTCTTATTATAAAATTGAAATTTCTAAATTACAAAAGGAAATAAGAGAATTACAAAAAGAAGAAGAAAAAGTAAAACAGAAAATTTTAGAAATTAATAAAAAAATCAAAAATGTAGAAAAACAGATTTATAAACATATTTTTCGCTTAGTTCGATCTTATATAGAATGCTACTATGGGCATTTATGGGAAAATAAAAAAATTTTATATGCTTTTTCTAAAATGATTACTAAGATTATTTTTTATAAGTTTATTTACGAAAATTATTATCTAAAACACGATTATAGAGATGATATCAATAATGAATTATTTCTTTATAAGAAAATAATGGTACTTTCCACTTTTTTATTAAAAAAATATTTAAATTTTTTATATTAAAATTTATATTAAAAGGAGCTTTGTTGCATAACTCCCTTATAAAACGAAATTTTTCTTACATACGTTTATAAGTACAATACAATTTGTATATGTTTATATATGAAACAATTAACCTTTATGCTACAAAGCTTTATAAAGGAGGAGTTTATGAATCAAAATTCAGAATTAGACTTAAAAGATATACTTAAATTTTGCATAGTAAATCAGGTGATCATAAATGAAATTGAAAATATTCCCAATAAAGAAAAAATCCAGAAAGAAATAGATAATGTATTAGCAAATAAACTTATAACAATAATTCCTAGAATAATCAAAAGATCACTATATAATAAAAATATAGAATTTAATAAGATAAAATCTGATTTCAATCAGGATTTACTTCTTAAAATTTTCGAGGAATTAAAAGAAAAAAATCTATTAATTCAATTATTAGAAAAAGCCAATGATATCAGTGCATATTTTATTGGAACTATTAAAAATATTTCTAATAATTTAATAAAATCTAAATTTAGTAATCAAAACAAAATACATAATCATACATTAAAATATGATGATAAAATTTTAAATAGAATAAGCACAAAATCTTATAATCAGGATGAAGATTTAGACAAGGAAATAAGTGCAAATCCGAAAGAATATATTTTAAAATCATTAAAAATATTACGAAAGGAATATACAGAAAAAGGGAAATTAGATGATTATTTTATTTTTAGATATTTTCTGGTTCTTAAAAAAAAGAAAATTGATAAGAAATGCGATAAATGCGATCTTAATAAAAATAAAAAAGAAACAGAAATAATATACAACAAAATTAAAAAACGTTATGCAAATCGTTATCAAATCAATAATATAAATACATATAAAACTATAATCCATAGAACAAAAGGAGATTTAGTAAGAATAGCCAATTCTATGAATATCAAGATTGTTCAAAAATAATATTTTATTAGTACTAATTTTACCGGAGGAAAATATGGATTATATCCTTTGTACAAATGATTGCTGGAAAAAATTACATCAGGATTTCTGGGAAGATAATTTTTGTAAAGTTTGCTCAAATAAAGATATGTGTAAAAAATGGGCAAGAAATGATTTATATAACGACCCAAATACAAAAGATCGTATTGTATTAGCAGTGGGAACAAGTTGTAAAAGAGAAAAACCCTTAGAAAAAATTGATATTCTAATCATTGGTAATAAACCAGCAGAAGGTTATGTTCCACCACAATCACAATTTCCATATACAGATATATGTGGACATATTGATAATTTTTATCAAGATTATCAAAAGCATCCTCAACCAAATAGATTCTTGATATGATATTTATGGTGTGTATTGGATTGTCATAATATTAGTTGGGTATATATTGACTTCTTAAAAAATCCTTATGTAGATTCAAATAATATGTTAAAAACAAAATGTATAGAATTTCTATTATTACAAATTTTAGCATTACAACCTACAATTATTCTAACACTGGGGAATAAAGATGGTTTAAAAGATTTTTTTAATATCTTTGCATATCCTAAAAAATTAAACGGTGGTGTTACTTGGTTACATGGAAAATATACTAATATAAAAATTGATATTCCATTTTTGTTTAAAAATCAATATTTTCAATTTCCCGAAGATAAGAGGAATGATTATAAAAATACATATTCTTGTATTCTGGATTTTCCTTATGAATGTAATTGGATTGTAAGTATGTTTCCCGGAGGAATGAACTTTAATTTTACAAGTATTAGTGGTTGGGAATCTATTTTCGAATCAATTGGTAAAATATTAAATAAACCTATTAATCCAGAAAATTGTCCAGAATGTTAAAAAAATATAATAGCGTCCGCAATGGACGCCAATTTTTTTTATAGTTTTTCCCATTCATAATGCACAATATTTCGTTTCTCTTTACTAAATTCTATTCCTATCAGATATATCTCTCTATATTTACCCTGATACTTCTCGTAATATTTCCTCTCTTTTATCTGTTTTAATGATAATCCCTCTTCTTTTTCTATTACCTTAAATTCTATTATATATAATCTATCCTTATATATCAATGTTAAATCAATCCTACCTCTATTCGTCGCATCTTCTGTTATTACCTCTAATCCACTTCCATTCAATAATGCATATACCACTGAAGCATAAAATCCCTCATAACTATCTATCTCATTCCTCCTATACCAGTCCAATGGTATACTCGAAAAAAAACTATATAATATATTTCTTATACTATCTATATCATTATTCTCTAAGGATTCTATTATACCTATCTGTAATTCATCTTTCTCTGATAAGATATTAAATATATTATTTAAATATAAATTATTTAAACTTATCTTTACTTCTAAATTTGGATAAGTTAATTCATAAAATGTTTTCTCTGTTAATCTCTTTACCTCTTTTATCGTTAAATATCCAGTCTGAAATAATATATTCTCAACATTTATATAATCTATATCTAAATTTGATAATATCTCTTCGCCCGCTTTTAATGACTCTAATTTCGGTATATAATATTTATTCTGTAATATCAATTTTACTAAAAATGTTGGTGTCCCTGTTTCGAACCAGTATGGCCTGTATAACTTTTTATCTAAAAATAATAATATATCAAATGGATTATATACTTTATCCCCTAACCAATTATAGCCATTATACCATTTCTTTATTTCTTCTATATCCACATCTAACAATCTATCCTTAAATACTTCTTCAAACTCTTCCTGTGTATATCCACATATCGTAGAGAATTTCTCGTCTATTGTTATATCATTTATTTGATTCAATCCACTAAATATCGATACCTTCGAAAATCTCGATACCCCCGTCAAAAATACAAATTTTAAATATGCATCCAATGGCTTTAATACACTATAAAAATCTTTTAACACCTCTCTTATCTCTATCGCCTTCTCCCTATCCTCTATCCTATCCAATATTGGCTTATCATACTCATCTACTAATACCACTACGGGGGCTTTATATTTCTCATATGCTTGAAATATCAACTCTTCTATACATCTTCTAAAATCTTTTTTATGTTCACATGATATTTTAAGTGATTCTTGATTTCTTTCGAGCAATGTAACAATTCTTTCTTTTAATCTTCTGCATTATGAATTACCCCACCTCCAAAATCTATATGGATTACGGGATATTTCTTTCCCCAATCCCAATTCTTCTCTAAATATAATCCCTTCAAATAACTCTTTTCTGCCTAAAAACGCCTGTTTTAACGTATCTACTAATAAAGACTTACCAAATCTCCTTGGACGAGAAAGAAAATAATACGTCCCATTTCTTACAAGCTTCTCTATAAATATACTTTTATCTACATAATAATAATTTCCCTCTCTTATCTTTTCAAAACTCGATATTCCTATGGGTAATTGCTTCATCTTTTCCTCTTTTCTTTTTTTTTACTTATTACTTATTATATAACTAAATTTAGAACTTCTCCCATTCATAATGCACAATATTACGTTTCTCTTTACTAAATTCTATTCCTATAAGATATATATCTTTATATTTGCCCTGATATTTCTCATAATATTTTCTCTCTTTTATCTGTTTTAAGGCTAATCCCTCTTCTTTTTCTATTACTTTAAATTCTATTATATAGACTCTATCCTTATATATCACTGTTAAATCAATCCTACCTCTATTCGTAGCATCTTCTGTTATTACCTCTAATCCACTTCCATTCAATAATGCATATACCACTGAGGCATAAAATCCTTCATACTTATCTATCTCATTCCTCCTATACCAGTCCATCTGTATACTCGAAAAAAAACTATATAATAGTTCCTTTAATCTATCTAAATTATTACTTTCCAATACACGGATTATCCCTATCTCTACTCTATCTTTTTCTAATGTATTCGTTATATAATTCAAAAATGCATCATTTAAACTTATCCTTACCTCTATATTCGGATAACTTAATAAATAATAATTCTTTATCCCTAACTGATATCGCTCTTTTATCGTTAAATATCCAGTCTGAAATAATAAATTCTCCGGATGTATAAAATCTATATCTATATTTGATAATAATTCTTCTCCTACTTCTAAATTCTCTAACTCCGGTAAATAATATCGCTCCTTATGAAATAATTTTATTAAAAATGTCGGTGTCCCTGTCTCGAACCAGTATGGCCTGTATAATTTCTCGTCTAAAAATAATAATATATCAAATGGATTATATACTTTATCCCCTAACCAATTATAGCCATTATACCATTTCTTTACTTCTTCTAAATCCACATCTAACAATCTATCCTTAAATACTTCTTCAAACTCCTCCTGTGTATATCCACATATCGTAGAAAACTTTGGAGATAATGTTATATCCTGTATCTGATTCAATCCACTAAATATCGATACCTTCGAAAATCTTGATACCCCCGTCAAAAATACAAATTTTAAATATGCATCCAATGGCTTTAATACACTATAAAAATCTTTTAATACCTCTCTTATCTCTATCGCCTTCTCCCTATCCTCTATCCTATCCAATATTGGCTTATCATACTCATCTACTAATACCACTACAGATTGATTATATTTCTTATATAAACTAATAATTAAATCCCTAAACAAAAAATTATATGTATTTTTATTTTCTAAAATTTTTAATCCATATAATATATAATGTTCTTCTAATTGTTTAATTAATACTTGTTTTAATTCTTCTTTATCTTTTATTACCCCTCCTCCAAAATCTATATGGATTACGGGATATTTCTTTCCCCAATCCCAATTCTTCTCTAAATATAATCCTTCAAATAACTCTTTTCTGCCTAAAAACGCCTGTTTTAACGTATCTACTAATAAAGACTTACCAAATCTCCTTGGACGAGAAAGAAAATAATATGTCCCATTTCTTACAAGCTTCTCTATAAATATACTTTTATCTACATAATAATAATCCCCTCCTCTTATCTTTTCAAAACTTGATATTCCTATGGGTAATTTCTTCATTTTTTTCCCTCGCTATTTTTACTCTCTCTAAGGTTTTTTGCAAAACTCCCATTTTAAAGCAAAATTTTATTTAAATATTAATAACATATATTCAAAAATTCAATACTTTTTTTATATCACAAAAAATTATCTATATTATATTGGCATATATTTTTATAAAAAAATCATTTACTTTTATGAAACAGAGACCTTCTACTTTCTAAAAGGGCTTTGTTGCATAACTATTATTTAAAATCAAAATCTTTTATAAAAGCAAAATTTTTTCAAATATTACAAACATACCTTTAAAAATTTAATACTTTTTTCATATCACGAAAAATTGTTTTAAAATGTTGATAAATATTTTTATAATTAGAAAATAATTAACTTTTATGCAACAGAGCCTTCTAAAAGAAAAAATTCTTTTTGTAAGAAAATATAATGATTTTATTCTTCTGTCGAGTATTTAATTGCTAGAATCCAATTTATGGGTTTTGGAAAAATAGATATTACTGGAATAAATTTATAAATTAATTCTTAATGTTAAAAAATTCTGCATACATCTTTATGGGATTATTCATTATTGTGTTATATTGATTGTGTCAAAAAAACCCTTTGCAAAGCTTTTGAAATTTTGGTTTTATGAATTAATTTGCAATAAAAAGTAAAAAGATAGATTATAATTGAAAAACTAATAAATAATAAACAAGAATTAGAAAACTTAATTAAACAGGAAATCAAAAAAAACTATTTGAGAATCTAATATTATAGTACAAACCTATTAGAAAAAGAGAAATAAAAGAAATAAGAAAACGAGTAAAAGTAATAAAAGTATTTCTTATAGAAATTCCCTTAATAAATATCTCTATTTTGTTTATTTGGAGAGAAATAGTAAAATTAAAAATAGAAAATTAAATAATTTTAATAATTTTTTTACCAAGGGGAAAAACACAATTGAGTTGATACAATCGCTTTAGCATTAAGTTTTTGATTTTGCTGATTGACATCTTCTAAATATACTATATAAGCAAAACAATCTTCTATACTTTGAAAATTTTTAATTGTTTCATTATGTATTAATTTTTTGACAATTCTCTTTAAACTTATAGTTAATTATAACTTAAAAAATTATAATATCATGTGCATTATTGAGTGCCTATCAATTTATATTGTGAAAAAAAATCAGATGATGAATTATCTTCTATAAAATTACTTATCATACCGACTTTATTCCTAAAATTCTATGTCAGATAACGAAACCCCTATTATTAAAGATTTTTTAAAATCTATTTTAGGAAAATTCTTTTTTTAAAGTTATTCCTATTTCTGGCTTTCTATAATTATAAATTTCCTTTTCTTAATAATGAGGACAATAATTATATTATATATTATCCTTTTTTAAAAATTGTAACATATTATGATATATTTTATCCAAATCATCTACACTTCTAAATCCTATTCCAATTCCTCCTTGATTTGTAACAATAATAATTTTCTCAAAACTCAAAAATTCTATTAATTATTTTTCAACCCATCCATAACGTTAGGTAAAAATTTAAATCGTGCCCATTTCTTACGCAACCACCATCTATTTTTTTATTTATAACTCCGTCTCTATCTAAAAAGAGAGTCTAGCTTTTATCCATACTTAAACTTTTTAAAATCTTTTTTCGCTCTCTCATAATCCTCCGGTACTCCTATGTCTATGAAGTAGGAATCAAAAGGTAATCCATAAAAATTATAAATAGAATAATACTTTTCCAAAAGATCCTTTTCAAAAGAAAATTTAGCAGGTAAACGGAGAGACAAATAGAAATCTCTATTGATTAAATAAATACCTCCATTTATCAATCCACTTTCCCTGTGTTTTTTTTCTAAAAAGGCAGACGATCTTATTGTCACTATCTATTTCAATGACTCCATATCTATCAAGATTTTCCATTCTCTTTAAAGCTAAAGATATTTTTGAATTTTTATCTTTATGAAATTTATAAAACCGTTCTAAATTTATATCAAAAAATGTGTCCCCATTTAGTATAAAAACATCTTTTTCTTGTGCTAAAGTTATTGCTTGTTTTATTGCACCGCCAGTGCCTAACAATTCCTTTTCCTCAGAGTAAAAAATAGAAACACCTTTGAATTCAAAACCAAAATAATCTTTTATTATTTCTGACTTGTAACCAATGGCTAAAATAACTTTTTTAACTCCATATCTTCTCAAATAATAAAATATATATTCTAAGAAAGGTTTCCCATTAATATCTGCCATAGGTTTTGGTAAATCTTTAACTAATTTTCTAAGTCTTGTTCCTAATCCCCCAGCTAAAATTATAGCTTCTTTAACCTTATTAAATAATTCCCTTTCTACAATCTCGCATATTATATGACCTATCGTTATGTGAGCTTCTTGAATCCTTGGTGTATCGTTTGAAGGAACATTTATCAAATATTTACATATATTTTTTATCTTTCCTCCACTTTCTCCGGTCATACCAACAGTTATCATTCCAATTTTATTCGCTTCTTCCAGTGCTTTAATTACATTATTAGAATTTCCTGAAGTTGATATACCAATTAAAATATCTCCTTTTCTACCATTAGCCTTTACGAGTCTTGAAAACACCTCATCATAGGAATAATCATTGGCCACGGCTGTAAGATAGGAAGTATTAACATGCAATGCCTCAGCGAATAAAGGCTCTCTATCAAAATAAAATCTCCCTGATAATTCAGCTGCTATATGTTGCGCATCCGCTGCACTTCCACCGTTTCCACAAAATAAAACTTTCCTATCATTTTTAAAAGCTTCAACTATTAGAGAGGCAACTTTTAAAATCTTTTCAACTAAATCTTCATTTTCTAAAATCTTCCTTTTAACATCCACTGATTCTCTAATTCTGTCTAATATTAATTCTTTCAAGTTCATATATAAATCCTCCTTTAAGAAGTTTTAACAATATTTTTCTCTATCTTTCTTTTGAGCTAATATCTGGTAAGCGAAGCCCGTTATATCCCAAAAATCACCGGCAATGGGTACCTGCCTTATATAATGATATGTAATCAGAAAAGGCATTAGTAAAATTCTATACATATTTCTTCTTGTCCTGCTAAATATTATTTTAAAGTCATTATCTAATAAAATATTTATAATCTCATGAGGAGCATAACACCTTATATGTGTCTCATCATCACAAAAGTGTAAAGTACCCTTCATAGATGGAAGATTAAAAGAGTTTATATCGGGGAATTCTATATATATATATCCGCCTGACTTAACTTTCTGGGATATCTTATCTAAAACTTCTAATCCATTCTTTATGTGTTCGATTACATGAGACATAATAACAATATCGTAATAATTATCTTGTATATCTTCTAATAAATCTTTTTCTAAATCCTTGTTAAAAAATTTATCCATAACTTTAAAATCCTCATCAGCTAAATTATAGAACTCTTTATCTATGCAATGATATTCACAAAGTGGGAAAAATTTTTTAGTTTTAGAAGGCGATCTATTTCCACAACCTACATCAAGTATTTTAACAGGTTTATTTCTTAAATGTCTAAAATATTTAAATTTTTCTATTAAAGCGAACCCCAGTATTGACTTTAATCGTTGTTTTACACTTTCCATGTTTCTACTCCATACTTTGTAAATTGATATCTTCTAAATTCTCCACCAAACTTTTGTAAAGATTCTATAACTTTATATCTTGTATTTCTTGGACAATATAGTATCATAAATCCTCCTCCTCCTGCTCCAGATATTTTACCACCTGTGGACCCAGCTCTTTTTGCTGCTTCGTAAATTTCTTCTATAACAGGATTTGTTATACCCTCTGCCATTTGTTTTTTATATTGCCATCCAAAATCCAATATTTCTCCAATTTCATCAAGTTTTCCTTTTAAAATGGCTTCCTTCATCATTATAGCCTGTTCTTTTAATTTATGCATTGCTTCTACAGATCTTTCTTTTTTTTCACTTACATTCTTTACCTGAGCTTCTATTATTTTTGAAGACAACCTGCTTGTCCCAGTGTAATAAAGTAAAAGATTGAATTGGAGTTCATTTATAATTTCGGGTTTAATTCTGAGGGGATTAACGATTACTTTATCGTTATCATAAAACTCCATAAAATTAAAACCTCCAAAGGTTGCTGCATATTGGTCCTGTTTACCACCGGTCATTTCCAAATCTTTTCTTTCTATTTCAAAAGCAATATGTGCAATATCATACTCTCCTAAAGGTAAACTTAACCATTCTGCAAAAGCTCCAAGAATTGCTACAACCAAAGTTGAAGAACTCCCAAGTCCTGACCCAGGAGGAGCATCTACATAAGTGGTAAGCTCAAAAGATAGTGGCTTTTTAACAAAATCCTTTACAATTCTATTATAAACCCCTTTTAATAAATCAAGCTCTCCGTTTATTTCCAAATAATCTCTTGCGTCAAGAATAATCCTCTGATTTCTGTCTATCGCATTCAAAATTATCTTTCCATCATCTCTGGGCTTAATAGTTGCATAAGCATACATGCTGATGGTTGCATTTAAAACTGCTCCTCCATACAAATCTGAATAGGGACTTACATCTGTTCCTCCTCCTGCGAGCCCAAGCCTAAGGGGAGCCCTTGCCCTTATAATCATCTTAAAACCTCCTCATACAGTGAGACAATTTTATCCCCTATTGAAGATATATCAAATTCTTTAAACCGTTCCCGTGCATTTTTTGAAAATCTTTCATAAAGGTTATTATCAGATAATATTTTATTTATAGCATCTGCTAAAGCTTTTGGGTTTCTTGGTGGAACTACTAAACCGGTAATTCCGTCTTGATTTACATAATTCATTCCAGAACCTTCTACATTGGTCGTTATAAGTGGTTTACCAAAATATAGAGCTTCTACTAAAACAAGGCCAAATGCTTCTGTTCTTTCTACAGACGGTAGACAAAATAAATCTGATTCTTTTATATAAAAACTTATCTTATCTACCCTTCCTAATAAATAAACTTTATTTTCTAAATTTAAAGCTTTTACCATATCTTTTAGATTTTCATAAAGGGGACCTCCACCAACTATCACTATTGCAACATCGTCTTTTATATATTTACCTGCTTTTATCAAATATTCAAAACCTTTATAATATATAAGTCTTCCTATACTTAAAACTATTTTCTTATTTCCTATTTTCGCTTTTAAAGATTTTGTCACTTTTTCATTAGAAGCTTTAAGTCTACTCGGATTTAATCCTAATGGAATAATAACAGCATTTTCTTTAAAGTCCCTTAACTGTTTAGAAGTTTCTAAATATTGTGGAGAGGTACATATTATTTTATGAGCTTTTTTGAGAACTTTTTGTTGAATAGGTTTATAAAATCTGTAGCTTATTTTTTGTTTAACTATATCAGAGTGCCAATGAATTATAATTTTTTTGTCAGTAAATAAAGAAAGAAATTCAGCAAGGGGATTCGGAGAATGAATATGAATAATATCGTATTCTCTTTCTATCCTTTTGAAGATCTTTATAAAATCATAAGACAAAGGAGCTGAGTTAACTTTAATATTCATTTTACATTCAAAATAATCAAAGCCTTTATAGCTTGATTTTGCTGTCTTACTTCCAAAACATAATAAGTCCGCTTTAATACCTTTTGAATTTAAATATTCAAGCAAATCGTAAGAAAAAATTTCAATCCCACCTTCATTTGGTGGACAAAGTTTGCCAAGATGTAGGACTTTCATGTTCTAATCCTTTATGATTAAGCTCATTTTTTCTGCATAACGATTCCAGTTTAACTTATCTTTTATAAGGTTGTATGCATTTACAGAAATATTGTCTTTTAAAACTTTGGAGTTCTCAAGTTTAATTACTTTTTCTAAAAATTCATCGTAGTTTCTAAATAAAACAACATTTTCCATATCTTTAAAATATTCCACCATCTTATAATCTATATCAGTTAAAAATGTAACCATACCTAAAGACATAGCATGCAAAACTTTTAATCTGATTCCAGAACCTATAATTGTAGGAGATAAGAAATATTCTTTTGTTTTTATAATTTCATTTATATTATCTACAAAACCTAAGTTTATAATGTTGTAACTTTTAAGCTTTTCGTATGGTATTATAAAATACTTCTTTAAATCTTCTACAGAATTACCAGTTATGTATAATTTGTATTTATTTCCGTATGTAGAAATTATAAACTTTTTCCATATATTTTCTATGTACCAGTTTAAATTGTATCTATTTTGTAAAGTTCTCAAACTACCACTAAAAATAAATGTAAAAGGTTCTTTATCTATATCTAAATTTGAGGAATCAATTTTTTCCGAAATATTAAAACCATCATACACCAATTCATATTTAGCCTTCAGATGTGGCGCAAGCTCTAAAGCCTTTTTATAGTCAGAATCAGAAATAAAACATACTTTATCGATTAAAGACCAATAATAAATCTCTCTTTTAATAGACTTATCATGTTGCCACTTTGCAATTAGTTTGAAAAATGGATTCTTTATGAGGAACATGAATTGTTTTACAAGCTCTGATTCGATGTTATGCTCTCTTAAAATAATTTTAATGGACGGAATAAAATGCTTAATCTTTATAGCATAATCCATCATATGCGGACTGCTTACTAATATAAAATTTATATTCTCTTTTTCTATTAAATGTATCATATTAAGTAAAGCCTTTTTGTCAAAATACTTTTTCCACTTAAACGGTGATTCTTCCAAAAAATTTTTCAATAACATTAATGGAGTATCTTTTATGTCTTTTAAATAATAATTAGCTTTTATTCCTTCACTTTCAAAGTGTCCTACAGTAGCTTTGGCTTTTTCTGGATTATCATCTCTAAAATAGCAAAACAAATCAAAATACTCTTTTAGATATATGTTAGGATAGTATAAACCTATCTTACCTCCATCTATAGGTGGGTATGGATTTTGTGGTATAATGTAAAGAAGTTTAGGCTTCATACTTTTTAGCATCCTTCTTCATTTTCTCAATTAATGCTACAGGTAGCCAAATTGAATAAAGCAGCGTATATTCAGACCCGAATAAAAGCTGAAAGATTAATACAAATATAAAGAAATATAATATAACTTCCTCATTATTGCTAATGAAATTGACAACTTTCAATCCTTTAACTGTTTTGTAAAGATATATAAATAAAAATAAAAAAAATATAACAGCCAACCAACCATTCATAACAACCGCTTGAGGAATTCCAGCCTTTGCTCCTATATTTCTTCCTGTTTCTATCATTTCATTGATTTCCAATCGCGAAAGATTTATGCCTATTATACTTGTAAACATGTTATTAAGTATAATATACCCTTCTTCCAATAATCTCGGATAAAAATATATATATGTTCCATATCCTGTCCCCAATGGGTACTGGAAAAGTGTCAAAACACTTCCAAGAAATCCTGACCCCCTTGTAGAAAAAGATGTAAATTTTTCTATATCTATTATAAATGCTTCTAAGATTATACTATAATTTATGTAAACAATTAATAAAAAAACAAATAATAAACCAAATAAAATCTTCACATCTTTAATCAATCGTTTATTACATAAAAGTGTACCAAAAAGTGCAAAAGCAATACTAATAAATAATCCTTTTGATCCGATAAAAACAAGTACCGTAAATCCAGATAATGCTAATAAAAGCTTTAATTTAAAGGATTTTACTAACAATAATGTTAATAAAAATAGTATAAAATAATTCAGACCTGCATGTGACGGCTCCATATTCAATAATCTTAATCTATCATAACCCTTGGAAAAATTATGAAATGCATTTAGAAATTCAGGATTTATATATTCTATAAAAGCAATGAAGGTTAAAAATGTAAAAATGGATACAATAATTTTTTTTAATGCATTCATGCTGATTCTTTCAAAAACAAAAATCAAATTATATAAAACTAAGAAGTGTAGAAATGATAAAGAAAAAAACCCTTCAAAAAATTTTATTAAAAAATTAATACCATATTTGTTTATATCACCTTTCAAATAAATAGTTGTATAAGTTAAGATAATTAATGAGGAAAACAAAGTGGCTAATATGTATAAAGTAAAAATCTTAATTGAAAAATAGCCATTGATATTTATCTTAAATTTTTTAATGACTAAGACGAGAATAAAAACAAACGGAGCTATCAAAAACATAAGACTATGTGTCACTGTTTTAGATGGGAAAATAGGTAGATCCGTAAAAACCATTCCAAAAAGCAATAAAATAAGAATCATATAACTCATTTTATTAATCCGTTATAAATGCCTTTAATTTGTGCTAAAACTATATGTTTTTTCTTTAGAAACCATGAGGGATATCTAATTATTCGGGAAAAAATTAAAATTATAAAAGAAGTTGTCTTTTTTAAAGTAGGAAGCTTTTTTATGAATCTAACTCTATTCTGCATCATCCAATAAGCTGAAAACTCAGAAACCTCGCCTTCCCCGCTACTTGCACCTACTTTATGCCAAACTTTTGAGGGGTTTTTACATATCATACTTTGCTTCCCTATATAATCTCAATAGTTTTGAATCTTCTTTAATCTTTAGCTTATCTTTAATATACGGTATAATTAATGCATACACAGAATATATTAAAAACATAAATGTTAGTTTTGATTTATATTTTTTATATATTTTGATTTTTTCATAGAATGCTTTTTTGTAATTTGAAGAAAAACCGCCGACCCTAAAATTAACAATTGTTTTATCAATTTTTAAAAATTTATATCCATTAAAGTAAGCTCGTAAGAAAAATTCATAATCTGCAGCTAACTTAAAATTAGTATCATACATACCTAATTCCTTATACACTTTTATTTTAGCAATACTATCAGGATGAAAAAAAATAAAATCCTTTTTAATGTGATCTATTTGATGGTCACTTTTTCTATAATAAAGAACCTTATCGCCAAACAATACTCTACTATTACCATAAATAATATCGCATTCAATATTTGAACAGTATGATATGTAATAATTTGTTAAGGCATTATTCTCAAAAAAATCATCAGACCCTAAAAATCCAAGCCAACTACCAAAAGCAAGGGTAATCCCCTTATTCATAGCATCGTATATTCCTTTATCCTTTTCACTAATCCAGTAATCAATGTAATCTTCGTATTTTTTTATTATATCTAATGTTCCATCTGTAGAGCCACCGTCTATAATGATATATTCTACATTAGGATAGGTTTGGTTTATTACGCTTTGAATGGTTTGTTCTAAATATTTTTCGCCATTAAAAACAACAGTTATAACTGTAATTAAAGGAAGTTTATTAAATGTTGGATGTTGAATGTTGGATGTTAAATTATTACTTTGGATTGTACTTTGGAGGATAGATTTTGAATTATATGATTCTGTGTGTTGATTTTTAGGTGATAAAGCATTCATATATGTATGTATAGAATTCTTAATTTCCTCTGGAACTGGCTTAATAAGATTCCCATCAAAGTCCACAATCCACCATTTCCCTTCATTCCACATATAACTAAATTTAAAATATCCTTTTGTCCTTAAACCACCTTCTCCTTTTCTACCTTCTCCTTCTGGAAGAAATAAATAAGTATCAAATTTTTCCCCTTCTTTTGCTGGTATTTTACTATCAATTATTCCAAATTCTGGAAATCTTAGTTTAAATTTATAGTTTTCTTTTAGTTTTCCATTTTCATCTAAATATTTTTCATCTAATAATTTATAGTGTAATTTTGTTGTTGAAAAATTAGAGTTAATAGTAATTAGTGATTCTTGATTGTTTGTTGTTGATTGGTTGTTGGTATTATTTTTCATCTCTATTCCTAAAATGTTTTATTAGTCATTTAGCATTTTTTTAATTTCATTTATTTTCTCAATTAAATTTTCAATATATGTAAGTATCCCGCTTCTTTTGACATTATAAAGCAAGTTTTCAATTCACATGCACTGTTTAAAGCAATACTTGTTTATTACTTCCAACTCCCTTAAAAACTCCACCACTCAATATCTCACTTCTCATCTTTTACTACTAACATTCACCTATCACCTGTCTGTAAAGCTCAATATACTTATTCGCAACCACTTTGCTATCAAATTCTTTTAAAACTTTTTCTAAGGAATTTTGATAAAATAAATTTAGTGTTTCCAACATTTTAACTTTACTGAATAATCATCTATTATTCTTTTTAAGACATCTACTATAGAGTTTTTTTCTAATTCTTTAAGTTTTTCATAACCTTTTTTGACTAATTCATCTCTTTTTTCCTTGTTATAGTAAAGTAGTTTAATATGTGAAGCTAAACTTTCAGGGTTTTTCAGATCACATAGTAAAGCAGCATCACCGACTTGATCTCTTAAACCGGGTAAATCGGAATATATTACAGGTGCCCCTATGGCAAATGCTTCTAATGGTGGTATATTAGTAGGTCCGAAATAAGTTGGCATTACTAAAGCAAGCGCTTGCTTATATAAATAGTAAATCTCTTCGTTTGGGGCAAAACCTATATATTTTACTAACTCATGCACACCAAATTTTCTTGCATAATTTAAAACGTAATCTAAATTACCTTTATCTGATCCACTAAATATAGCGTTTATCCTAAGACCATCTTTTTTCAATAAATACAATGCATCTATTATATATACATGGTTTTTGTGGGACCAAAACTGAGCAGGATAATATATATAATCAGAATCAATACCGTATTTCTTTTTAATGTCTATTTTATTTTCTTTTCCTTCCACAATGACATTTACTGATGGAAAAAAATGTGCAACATAAACTCTATTTTCATCAACTCCGTATCTTTTTATAATATTTTGCTTTCCTATATTAGAATCACTAATAACTGCTAAAGCTTTTTTTAAAGCCTTTGTATAAACTAATTCTCTTAATTCAAATTCTCTGTAAAAGTTTACCTCTGGAAATTCGCAAAAATCTCTATGGCACAAATCCCAAACGGTAAAAATATAATTATGGTTTACCAAATCAAGAGCTAAGGAATTTGGAGACATAAAGTAAACCAAGTCAATATTATATTTCTGCAAATGTTTTTCAAATTTTGTCATTAATTTGAATTTTTTAGTAAAAATTAAGGAAATTTCCTTTCTAAGTATAAATCTTATTACTTTATCTAAAAATTTACTCTTTAAACAAACAACATTAAAGCCAAAATTTTTTAAAATTTCTTGGTTTTCTTTTTTAGAAACAAATATTATAAAATTAGCAGTTTCAATTTTTTTGAGTTCTATGAGACTTCTAAGTTGCGTTTGGAATCCCCCACCAACATCTAAATTTCCGTCAAATATACAAGCAATATTCAATTTTTTAATATCCACACTACACTCCAACTTTTAGAATCAGGATTATCGAAAGTAAACCATTTATACTTGGATAAGATTTTAAATCCAAACATTTCACAAATCAATTCTAATTCAGGATCAAAAAAATACCTCATTTTATGTTGTTCATGCAACTCTGTAGTTTCATTAGTCCGCTTATCTATGATTAGAAGAGTATAATTTACATCTACTGTGTTTTTATCATAGTGAATAAACGGCTCTGCTATCCTTATGATTCTTACTGATTCATCTTCCAGTCTTTTAACCCTTATTTCAGGCATTTCTGTTAAGACTGCAGTGCCATACCAAAAATCAAATATAAAAATACCATCTTTAGTCAAATGTTTTTTTACTATTTCAAAACTTTTCAAAAGATCTTCATTGGAACTCTGATAACTTAGTACATGAAAAAGAGCAGTAACAACATCAAATTTCTCATCTATTCTTAAATCTTGAATCCTTGAATGTATAAATTTTAAATTACTTTCTTTTCCTTTCCTTCTTTGATCTGCCACTTTTAACATTTCTTCACTTGCATCAACACCATAAACGATGTAACCATTATCTGATATAAGCTCCGCGTGTCTTCCGGTACCACAGCCTAAATCCAATATTGATTTTGAATTTGATTTAAATTTTTCAATTAAATTAATTATATACTCAGATTCTTCTGAGTAACCTTTATCTTTATAAAGCAAGTCGTAATATTTAGAGTATAATGAGCTGAATTTTTTCATCTCAGTACCTCATGCAATATTTCACTGACTTTAACTATCTGTTCCTCTGTTAAAGCAAGTCCACTTGGAATATAAAAACCTCTATCATATAACTTTTCTGCGTTAGGATAATTTTCATTCAAAAACAATCCCATTCTGCTAAAGACAGGCTGTTTATGCATTGGATAGAAAAAAGGTCTTGTGCCAATACCATACTTAGATAACTCTTCCATTACTTCTTGAGCATTTTTTGGATAGTAATCTTTAAGTGTAATTCCAAAGACCCAGTAGATATTCTCAGAATAATCCGTCTTATCAATGGGAAGATTGATAACTTCAATATCCTTTAGCAATTCTTGATATTTTCTACCGATCCAGCGCTTCTTTTCAATTATCTTATCTATCCTCTCCAGTTGAGCCAATCCTAAAGCCGCCTGAAGATTTGACATTCTTAAATTCCAACCTATTTCCTCATGAATGAATCTCTTTTTTGGATCATTTGAGAAACACAGATTTCTTAAAGATTTACACCTTTCGTATAATTTCTCATCATCCATCAATACCATACCACCTTCACCAGTTGTAATATGTTTATTTGGATAGAAACTAAATATGCTTATATCTCCAAAACTACCACACTTTTTGCCATTATAAGTCTGCCCGTGCATCTCAGCTGCATCTTCGATAATTTTGAGATTGTATTTTTTGGCTAACTCCAAAATAGGATCCATATCTACTGGCAGTCCAAAGATATGTACGATCATAATAGCTTTTGTCATCGGTGTTATTTTCTTTTCAATATCTTCTACTTTCATATTAAAAGTATAATAATCAGAATCTACCAAAACTGGTTTTGCTCCGGCTTTAACGATAGCTTGTGCACAGGATATTATGGTGAATGCAGGTAATATGACTTCATCTCTTGGTCCTATTCCTAATGCTACTACAGCTAGTTCTAATGCAGCAGTTCCGTTGGTTACTGCAACGGCATATCTTCTTCCAATATAAGAAGCCATATTTTCTTCAAACTTTCTTACAAAAGGACCATCACTACCAACCCACCCTGTTTCAATACACTCATTTAGATATTCTTTTTCTTTACCGTTAAATAGTGGTTCATTAACTGGTATCATTCTTCCAACCTCACTTTAAAGTCATCTATTGGTTCAAATCTGGTTTTATCCATTTCCCCTGCATAAGGACCCTGTTTAACTTCTATCATTTCAGTATCTTCCAACATCTTAAATCCGTGTCCACCATGGGCTAAAAGTATAACATCTCCCGCTTCCAAAATAATACTTTTAAGGTATTTTTTCCATTCATCATAAAAATCCACCCTTACTTTTCCACTCTTTATAAAGAGTACTTCTTTAGTATAAAAAACTTCCCTCTGCACAGGGTTATGAACATGGGGTAGTATTATATAATCTTTTGGTCTCTTCATATATGCAAGTTGTTGTGAAAATTCTGGGGGAGTAAAAAATTCTATACCGTCTTTTTGAAAATCTTTTTTTATAACTATTGATAGTATTTTGTCTTTATGTTTTATATAGTATATCATGTTGTGCTCCTTTTATATATAATCTTTTCTCTTTATCAATTCTAAAAGCTTTGAATCTGCTTTCAATTGATTTTTAATTGCCTGTGGTAATAATTTCTTTGCTAATCTTTTCCACAAAGGAGTTTTTATTGATCTGAAAAACTCCTCTAGTCTTTGCCTTGCCAAAATATTCTCTTCAAGAATATCCGTAAAATCCCAACTATCTTTCATAGAAAGTTCTACATCAAATACGCTTATTTTTCCTATATGAGTACCTGATGCATCTGTTCCTATATTTTTCACCAGACTATTTCTTGGATGTAAAGATAATCCTCCTTTTAAATATACGCTTAAATACCAGAATATTGCCCAAGTATAAATTTTTCCTTCGTAATTCAGTACAATCTGTTCCCAATAATCATAAGTATTATTAAGATTAAAGTCTTTTATCTGTTTTTTAGTTAAGGCATTAATCTGATTTTGAGGATCCCTCTTAAAAAATTTCCATGCCCTATTCCAAGTTGCCCATCCCCAACAAGAAGTAGGTTTTATAAAAAACGTATCTGGTAATTCCTCCTTTCTTATAGGGAACATATAACCTGCGATATGCATCACCCTTTCATTATCTTGATACTTTTCAAGTGCTTCATTCATGAATTTTAAAAAATATGGACTTGTAATCAGATCATCTTCCATTATGATAACCTTTTCATATTAGTTTACTACTCTTGTTATTCATAAGTCTCATTTTTTGCTATTTTCATTAACATAAAATTTCTTGATTAACCAATAGTTTTCTAATTTTCCTTTACTTCCTTGGCTTTTTCTTGATCTTTTTTTTATTTTTTTAACCACCACTAAATACAAGAAGGTTACTCTTTATAAACATCTAGATTATGCTCTTTTGTAAATGCATCAATTAATCCAGATTTATCTAAATTTATTATCCTATCTCTCGGAAATTTATAAAAGTCAAGAAATAAAAAACTGTGAGCATATAATAGTTCACCCAAATTATTTGCTTCATATCTATCCACCTTTTTAAGCCCGCTATCTGCTTGATTTACAAAGTGATTATTAAGATAGTAAATTTCATTTTGTTCGTTAACTTCTATAGACTTAAACCAATCATTATCAAATCCGCATATATAAATTTTTTGGAAACCTAAATATATCGATATTGCTAAAGCTTTATAAGCTGTCATACTTAAGTAACTTCTTGGTTTTGTTATATCCATAACATTTTTACTCCATCTATATTCAAAATCTTCAAAATATAAAACATTCTTTAAGATATTTCTCTTTCTAAACTCTACTGGAATAAAACAGAGAATATTTAATCTATTAAGTTTCTCTATTGCTTTCTTTATTTCTTTTTCTCTTTCTTTCGTTATATTCTGTGTATAACCAAAGAATGCAGGATCAGAAAGAACATAAATATCAGGCAACACTATTTCTTCATTACCTGATGTTATATATGAATTGACACAAATCACTTTGAAATTTCCAGTTTCTTGAAGTTTTTTAATTTTATGAAAATCAATCTTTTTTAAGGACGG
This sequence comes from Candidatus Woesearchaeota archaeon, assembly GCA_026002815.1. Classification (GTDB taxonomy): domain Archaea; phylum Nanobdellota; class Nanobdellia; order Woesearchaeales; family UBA9642; genus UBA9642. Next base: position 28,299 of record BPGB01000013.1, read on the forward strand.
GCCATTAGCAAAAACAAAAGCGTTTTTATCTTTAAATTTATCTTTATATTTTTTTGTTAAATATAAATAGTTTTTGTTTTTTTAAAGAAGAGTAATAATATTTTATTTTTCTTAAAAAATCTATTGTTCTTATAGCCATAATAGAGGAAAAAGAGGATTGCGGAAACCAATAATATGGATACCTATAGTATTTTTTAATATATGATTTTATAAAATCTTTCATTTTTTTATATTCCAATTAAAGATATATCTATTAAACCATGGCATTTTAAATAATCTCGATGAAAAAAAACCAAACTGTTAAAAATATTATTATTCTGCTCATCATAAAAGATTGCGCTGCTCCAATAATTCCATTCTCTTTCACAAGAAGAAATGTCATAGGAATATTAATTATACCAGAAAAAAAAAGTTACCCACGCCAATATATGTGTTTTATAAACATAAAAAATGTAATTTACTACCATAAAATACATTCCATCAAAAGCATTTCCTAAAGAAATCCAGATTATTATTTCTTTAGCGTCATAATAATTTTTTCCAAACATTATTTTTACAATAAATGGTGCCGAAAATCCTATTACTAATGCCAAAACAATTATTGCCCCAAAATATAAATAAGTAAACTTCACAATTTTTATTTTTGTTTCATATGTATTTTCATTAAGTTTATTAATTAACCAAGGAGCCCATGCTTTATTAAACGAATCTGCTAGCAATCCTATTATCATTCCTATTTGTAACCCTGCAGTATATATTCCAACTTCTTTTGTCCCAATCATATTATTGATAATAAATCTATCCGTCATAACCATTAGCATTCCACCAATTGTATGTGGAATTAGTGGTATTCCAAATTTTAAAGCATGCTTAATATATTTTATGTTTAATTTCCATTCAGACCATAATTTTGCAATTACAAAAAAAGAAAAAATTCCAAAAATAAATATCGATAAAACTTGAGCTAATAATCTGCCCTCCCATTTCATCTTTAAAAAAACAATAAAAATAATCGTTAAAGTAGCATTTAAAAGCCCCTGGCCAAGTTGTATATAACCATATTTCTTTGCATTCAATGTTGCCTGATAAATCGCGAGATTTGAGAGAATTAAAATTTGGAAAAAAGAAATTAAAACAGATATCAAAACCCAGCTTTCAGGAATATTGGTTAGATGTGATAAATAATTTCTTATAACATAAACAATAATGAAAGTTAATAATGAGCTGAATACTAAAATATAAATACAGTTTGCAACATATTCTTTAAAATTTATATCATTTTCGAAATAAACTCTATTTATAGCACCATAAACACTTAATCCAGTAAATAATCCAATAATTGAAAGTAACAGAGAAAACATTGCTACTATTCCATATTCTTCTGGAGATAAATATCTTGTTAAAATAGGAATAAGGAAAAATGGAATTGCGGAATTAAATATAGAAAATAATGTATATGTTCCTGAGGCTTTAAAAAGGGAAGATTTTAATACCCTCTTTATCATAGAATTTCCTTTATTAAAACCTTTGCTAATTTAAAATCTATTTCTTCATCTATATCGATTGAATATTTTCTATCCATTATATATGCGTAAATATTCTTATTTAAGAAAAATGTTTTCTCTTCTAAAAATTTATCTGTTTTACAAATATATATTGCACCGTTCAATCTATAAAATTTCGGTAAATCTTGACTTCTTTTCCCTTTTACATCTTTAGGTAAAAAATTAGACATGTTAAGGTCTTCAGGTAAAGTATTGCACCATAATGGGGAATGGTCAACTTCACAAACACTTATAACTGCATCTGCATTTTTTTCGAATAAAAGTTCTATAGCTTCATCTATATGCTTAGCAGTTCTTAATGGAGAAGTTGGCTGTAAAAGAACTATAAAATCAAACTTTTTATCAATACTTGACAAAACGTGTTCTACAACTTCTATAGTTGAAGCAGTATCTGTTGCTAATTCAGGCGGTCTTTTGATAATGTGTACTTTATAATTATTTGCTATTTCTAAAATTTTATCGCTATCGCTTGTCACTACAACCTCATCTAAATATTTACTACCTAATCCGGCCTCTATAGTCCATGCAATCAAAGGCTTACCTGCTAATGGAAGTATATTTTTCCTTGGTAATCTTTTACTTCCACCTCTTGCTGGAATTATGGCTAAAATAGTTTTTTCTTTATACATCTTACCTCTCTTCCAATATTTTCATAACTTTTTTATACTCATCCCATTGTCCTACATCTAAATAATAACTTTCACTTATAGGGTAAGCTATCACTTTTTTATTATCTCTTATTAACATCTCCACCAACTTCGGCATATCTAAGTAAGTGTCTGGTTCTATGTATTTAATTACTTCTTTGTTTAAAAGATAAACACCGGTATTTATCTGGAAAGTATTTTCCGGTTTTTCTTCAATTTTTTCAATTAATCCATCTTCTTTTGTATACACAACACCATATGGTATTTTATAATGTTGGATTGCTGTTATAGAGGTAAACATTGCTCCCATACTTTTATGGTGATTGTAAACCTCGCTATAATCCACATTTAATATTATGTCACAGTTAGTTACAAAAAAGTTATCTTCATTAATGTCTTTTAACATATACAAACTTCCAGCAGTTCCTAAAAAATCCTTTTCCCATAAAAAATCTATCTCGTAATCTTTCTCTACACTGTTGAAGTAAGATTCTATAATTTTGCCTTTGTAGTTTAGTGTTAGATAAAACTTTTTTACACCGTATTTTTTAAAAGTATCTATGATAAGCTCCGTAATGGTTTTATCTTTTATGGGTAAAAGAGGCTTTGGCAAAACCTTGGTAAATGGGTCTAACCTTGTTCCTTTACCACCAGCCATTATAACAACAGGTATGTTATCTTTTATTGGATCTGTTTTATCAAATTCTTCTTGTTTAAGAAGCTCTGACCATTCAACATAATCTATGACTTCATTCTTTTCGTTGATTATAGGAATAAGTTCTATCTTTTTCTCTAAAATCAGTTTTTTTATAACATTTTTGTCTAAACTGCTCTTTGCTAAAAATATTGGGTTTTTATTGCATACTTCATAAACATTACCTTCAATAGAACCAGTTTTTAATATGTGCCTTCTTATGTCTCCATCTGTCAATGTCCCAATAAGTATTTTGTTTTTTAAATCATCTACAACCACCAAAACCTTTGTGGAGCTTTCATTTAGTTTTCTTAAAGCGGATATTATATCAGTATCTTTGTTTATTAAAACTTTGTCTAAGTTTCTTATCATAAGACCTCTTTTAAAAGCATAAAACTCTCGGCATATTCACAGCCACACTGACTTCCCCTGTAAAATGCGAAATTTTTTATATTCTCTAAACTTCTTGGAAAAGGGTGTTTATCTATCTCGCTTTGATAGATTTTCATAATTTCAAGTTTTTTGTCTATGTAGTCTGTTATGTCTATGAAAACGTTTGGTCTGAAACTTTCGATAAACTGATTATCTGTTTCACTTATTATTTCCATCATCAAAATTTTTTTTATGTAAGGATATCTAAAAGACTTGAAAAAAGGTTGTAAAGACTTGAAAACGATCCTATGGTCAGAGTGAGCATCTGCATAAAAAGGAATATAGAGAATATTAGGTTTTACTTTTTCCAAAACCTTTGAAATCCGCTCAATCATTGTGGGAATATCCGCTTCTGTTAAAGATGTGGGCTTATAAGCCAAATCAAAAAAATCAGCAAAATTATAAGCTCTAATCACTTTTTCTATCTCTTTGTTTCTTTGTTTTACTTTTTCCTTTGTATATCCATATTCTTCCTTCATATTTGTTATATTAATCCAAAATATATAATCTCCGTTATCTTTATGTTTAAGCAAAGTTCCTCCTGCACCTAAAGTTTCATCATCTGGATGTGGAGAGATTACAATTACCATGTTTTTCAAATTAACTTCCTTTTTATATACCATTTTTTATCCTTTAGATCTATAGATAGCAATATATCTCTTATTTTGTAAGGGGCTGTGGCGTCACCAAAAGGATTTCTTAAGTTCTTTACTCTTTCCCTGTATTCCTCATCAAAAACTGCTTTTGTTATGGAAGTGATTATATTTTCTATGTTATAATCTACAAATTCTACATTTCCAGCATTTAGTCTACCTCTTTGCCTATTTCCTATATTAACAACTGGTAATTTATAAAAAGGTGCCTCTAATATTCCCATGCTGGAATTTCCAACCAAACATCTTGCGCCCCTCATTAAATTAACAAATATCTCTCTTGGAAGAGTTTTAAAAAATTTTATATTTGGATGTGATATCTCCTGTATGGCTTTTAAGATGTTATAAGAACCAGGATCTGTATTTGGATAAATACCAATAACCTTATAGTTGTACTTTTCAACAAATATTTTTAAAGCTTCTAAAGATATTTTTATTTGTCTATACGCTTCTTCTTGTTCTGAAGATAACGGATGCTTTATAAAAACTATATATCTACCATTGGTGATATTAAAATTCAGGATTTTAGAGAGATGCTCTAAACTAATATGTTGAGTATTTTCTATATTATAGTAAGCTGGATTTCCAACAAAGAAAATTCTAAAATCCTCTTCCCCAAGTTTCCTTAAGTTTTCTGCATATTCATTTGCAGTTGTAAAATGAATGTGGGATAGTTTGGATACTGCAAATCGTATTGGATCATCTGCGTTGCCAAAAACAGGATCCCCACCACCTATGTGTGCGGTTAAAACATCCATATAGTTTCCAACTAAAGCAGTAGCAATGCTTTCTTCCCTATCCCCTACAACTAGTAAAAAATCTGGTCTTTCTCTTTCAACTGTTTGGCTCAGAGCGTATGTTAATATTCCAACTCCTTTTACTCTCTGGGTTTTTCTATTAGTCATAAATAAAGAATCTATTTTTTCCACTATTTGAAAACCATCTTCTTCTATTTTACTTATGGTGTATCCATGAAAGTCCGATAGATGTGCCCCAGAAACAACCACTTTAACATCAAATTTTTCACAATCTTTTAAAATTTTTATTACAGGATATAAAATATCATACTCCGACCTTATTCCAGTTATAGCTAAAACTTTTATATGATTCATCATCTTAATTTCCTTAATACAATATAGTATCTTCCTTGTAAGTACCTATGATTTACACCAATTTCTTGAACTAATCTGCACCACTCTATTTCAAAATTAGTTTCCTTAATCAACTCTAATATTTTAGTAAAATTATAGTAACTCTGGATTGTGCCTTTTTCGTGAATATCCTCTACAACTTCATCACCTGCAAATTCTCTATAATGTTTGTGATCGTCTCCAGAAATCAAAGATAAAAAAACGATATTTTTAGTAACTCTGTCAATTTCTTTGATTAAATTTTTTGCCAGCTCAAATTTCATACTATCTAATACACCTTCTGATATACATAAATCAAAAAAATTATCTGGAAATGGTATTTGTCCCCCATCATATACTATAAATCTGTTTTCCATCTGTTTATAGCCTTTGTGTTTTGCTAATTTTCGTGCCATGTTAATTGCTATTTCTGAAATATCAATTCCATATGCTTCTAAACCAAATTCATGCATTAATATAGTTTGAGCACCTATACCACAACCAAAATCTAATGCTCTAAGAGCATTCTCCCTGCTATTTGGCATGAGAATATCAATAAATTTGTCTACATCAATTCTCTTTCTTATAAATCTATTTAAAAACTTAACAACCTCTTCTTTGGGATAAAAAATAAAATTTTCATATCTTGAGTAAGATTTTTCCCATTCTTCTTTTTTTAAAATATCCATTTTAGTACTCCTAATTTATAAAATAATGTATGAAATATTTGGGTCAAATGAAAATTTGTTAATTTTAAATCTATTGAAATCTTTGAAAATTTCCAGAGCTGCAACTGTCTCTCCTTTCCAAAACTCATTGTTTAATTCATCAAATGCGATAATCCCCCCCCTTGGTATTCTTGGAAGAAAATATTCTAAGGCTACTTTTGTAGGCTCATAAAGATCAAAATCAAGAAACAACAATGCAATAACCAAGTGGGAATTCTTATTTATGTAATCAGGAATAGTCTTTGCGGCATCTCCCTTAATTATTTCAATCTTATTGTATTGATTTAGAAATCTATTATTGTCATAGCATTCCACAGCCATAAGAAGATTCTCATATGTATCAAATTCCTCTTTAAAATCTATGGGAGGAACATTGTCGTCTCTTTCTGAAATTGAAGGGAATCCTTCAAATGTATCAAAACCAATTATTTTTCTATGAATGGCCATTGGCTCTAAATTTGCCGATAGTTTAGCAAAAGCCATCAATCCTCCACCCATATGTACACCACACTCAACAATGCTTCCTTTAATATCTATTATCTTTTTAAACAATTCATACAATGCTAAAAACCTTGCAATAGACTGTCTTCTTACGTAAAGAGTAAAGTTGTCAAGTTTTTTCTCAAGCGGCATTTTGCTTACCCTAAAAAATTCTGCTTCATTCATTACAATACCTCCTTGATAATATATCAATTATTTCAGTAGGTTCATTAACTTCATAGTCTGCTGTGCTGTTCTCTAATTTAAAAAAACCTTTTTTAAGCCTAATTGTCATTGCACCCAAATTTTTCCCAAAGAGGATATCAGTTCTGGGGTCATCTCCTATTACTATGATTTCTTTGCTAAAATTCATATAAGATTTTATATTTTGAATACTCGGTTTTTGATTTTTCTTATCTTCAAGTATCAAAATATCATCAAAAAATTCCCTAATTCTTAGTAATTTTATTTTATTTTCCTGAACGCATTGAACTCCATTAGATATAAGCATGAGACATGTTTTATCTTTTAAGAAAAATAATAACTCTTTTATTCCGTCATAAGGACTAATATTACAATTTAAGTTATAATATAGGCTAAAAATTTCGTTGTGTTCCTCAGGGCTAGGGTATCTCTGAAAAGCAAGATAAAATAAGTTTGTAAGGAGGTCTATTTTGCGTCTGTTTAGATTATTTTCTATATATGAAGGATTTATAAATTGAGGAACATTTAAACGATGCAAGGTTGCGAATTCCACAATAAGCCAGTAAAGGTAATCACTTTCTCTATATATTGTATTGTCTAAATCAAATATGATTTTAATACGCTTTTTCTTCAATAAATTCATTTTTTAAACCCTATAAACTCTTCTAAAAAGTACCTTTCCATTCTAATTGGTTTTACATCATTAAAATTTATTGTAAACTTATTTTTGCAAGTTAGTAATGATATTAAGTTTTTTCTGAAACTTCTTGAAGAATAGAAAGATATAATAGACCCTCCTCCAAATCGTGGATTAATATCTATTAAGTAATACAAATCATTTTTCTTTATAAATTGAAAATTTAAGCATCCTCTAAAAAAAAGCTCTCTTCCAATCTCTTTGCATAATTCAATTAAGTCATAATCTTTTATAGTCTCCGTTATAATAGAAATGCCACTTTCAACTAAAATTCTTTTTCTTGGTATAGCATTTAACAAATGACCATTCATGTCAAATAAAACATCTACGCTGTACTCATCTCCAATTATATAAGATTGCACTATATAATCATATTTATCACATTCAAAATCAGATAATTCTTTTAGTGAAGATATGTATTTTACACCTGTAGATCCTCTGCCTTTAGTAGGTTTTAAAATAAACCCAGAGTAGTTATTTATAACATTGAAATCTTTTATTTCTGATAATTTAAAAGTATCAGGCAGCAAAACTTTATTGCTTAATTTTTTAAATAAACTATACTTATCAGTTATTATCTTCATAGTTTCCAGAGGAGGGTGAAAAAATTTTGCTCCAAGATTATTTATGTCGTTTTCAATTTCAAGCAGAAGTTTTATTTCTTCTTCTACTCCCAATATTAGCCATTTTACTTTATGTTTTTCAATAAGAGTTAAAAATGTTTCCTGAAGTTTTTGTTTTTCTTTTACAGAAGGTATGATATAGAAAAAATCTACATGTTTATAAATAGACAAAAACTCTCTTATGTCTAAACCTATTATTTTAAAATAATATTCTTTGAATACTTTTAGCCAACCTAAGCTTGAAAGATTACATACCGGACTCCGAATAATAGTGATATCTTTATTCATAACTAATCTTCATATAGGTTCATCTTCCTTATAGTTCTTTTGTGCAACACTTCCTATCACTTCGTACCATCTCATAGGAGATATACCTTTTTTTCCAATTCTTTTGACTGTTAAATTTTCAACTGAAAGAATTTCTCCTTTTTTTATATCTCTCTTAGCAACTAGATATTTCCTTGCTATATCAATATTTTTTAATTCGCTTTTTGAAGGTTTTTTTATGCCATTTCCTAATGCTTTTTCTATGTTTCTTATGGCTTTTATCATGGCTTTTAATTCATCAGGTTCCAAACTTGCTTTGTGGTCTGGACCCGGCAAGGTTTTATCAAGTGTAAAATGCTTCTCTATAACCGTAGCCCCTAAAGCAACCGCAGCTATAGGCACCTCTATTCCGGGTGTGTGGTCTGAGTAGCCTACTTTTATTTTAAACGCATCTTTTATCGTAAGCATCGCCAATAGGTTTACATCTTCGTATGGAGTTGGATACTCTGTATTACAGTGTAAAACAGTTATATCTTCTTTCTTTGTTCCATTTTCTATCAAAACATCTAATGCATCTTCTATTTCTCCTAAATCAGCCATGCCTGTAGAAAGTATAACTTTTTTTCTATAACTTCCTATTTCTTTTAACAAAAGATAGTTTGTTATTTCCCCTGAAGGTATTTTAAATATTTCAAGTCCTAAATCTTTTAAAAATCTTGCACTTTCCAAATCAAAAGGCGTAGACATAAACATAATACCTATTTTATCACAATAATCTTTTAATTCTTTAAAAGCCTCAAAACTAAGTTCAAGTTTTTTTACCATTTCAAGCTGAGTTTCCTCTTGACCTGTTGTTTTTTTCTGGTATTCGGCCTTTGGAGCAAACTTGCTTATAACATTTTCCGATTTAAAAGTCTGAAACTTTACAGCATCTGCCCCACACTCCTTGGCAACTTCCACCATCTTCTTAGCAATCTCTAAACTTCCGTTGTGATTCACCCCAGCTTCTGCAATAATAAATGTTTTATTCATTTTCATTCCTCTATAATTAGACTTTCTACAATGTCAGCAGAGTATGCTAATAAATTTCTTTCAATAGCTTCTTTCCGCTCTTGAAAAGAATCATCTATTAAGATAGAATTTGAACTCATGAAATCTGTTTTATTCTGATTATCATTTATAAGTATTATATCATCAAATAATTTCATAATACCAAAATTTTCCAAAAAAGTTTCCAAATAATTTTTTTTATGCTTTGTTATTAAAAACACTTTCTTACCTTTATTTTTGGCATGAAATATAAACTTTATTACACTAATATTGATAGTTTTATCGTCTAAAGACAAGGTATCGTCAAAATCTATGTAAACATTTTCATATTTTAAATCCATTATAAACTTCCTGTCTAAACTCCTTTTAAGTATTATCTCGGATTGTATGTTGTTAGGATATAACTTAGAATCTTCATTTATTAATCCCATACCTTGATAAATTAAGAGCTCTACAAGGTTTATTCCTAATGCTCTGTTTAAAGCTAAGGAACCAGGTACTCTAGGACCAATTTCTAATAATTTATATTTTCCATTTTTATCTTTTTTGACTTGGAAAAAAAAGATTCCATGCATGTTTAGATGAGATAATATTTTTTCTGCAAAAATTTTCATATATGATACGATTTCTTTATCTTTAATCAATCGAGTTATTACTGCAATACCTCCTGAAACTTTTTTTCTCTCCCTTACTGAAAAATATAATAAATGCCCATTATGTGCGAAACAATCTACTGTATATTCTTCAAAAGGTAGATATTCCGTTATAATATATTCCTCAGGATTTTTGTCTAAGAAGAAATCTCTGAATTGTTTAATTTTTGTTATGGTTATAGAATTCTGTGAACCTTGACCTTTTTTTGGCTTAACAAACACAGGCCAATCAATTTTGCCATTTAGTACCTCATCGTACTTGTAGATTACAGGAACTGGTAATATATCTTTGAAAAATTCATATGTTTTATCTTTAAATCTTACAATTTCATGAATATTATAATCTGGAGTTAACAAAATTGAGTTGATTTTCGAAGCATTTTTGCTCATCTCAAATGCAATATTGTCGTTAGCCGGAATTATAAACTTTATGTTTACTTTACCTATTAGTTTGTTCAATTCTTCGTAAAAATTTAATTCAAACTCAGGTGGCAATAAATACACATTCTTTTCAATCATTTCGCTCACTTTTGCAAATTTATTTTTTGCTAAAACTAGGTTAAAATATTTGTGATACTTCAAAGAATCTATTATTTCTTTAGCTATTTCAGTATCACAAGGTATTACTAATATATTGACTCTATCCATCAAAGCATTACTCCACTTGGAATATTTACAACTCTATCTTCTAAATACTCGGCTGTTTTTGATTCAAAAGTATAACAGCCTTTATACATTGGCAATTTGTTCATCAGCACCCATACGGGTCTTGTATTTACGCCGTTACTGTTTGTAAACTCTAAAAACTCATCTCTTTCTTTTCTACTATCTAACATAATAGCGTTTAGCCAGTAGTTGGATTTTGCGTTTATAGGCTCAGTTATAAAATTTATACCTATCGCATCAAAAAAATTTTTATAAGTCTTTGCCAACTCTCTTTTTATTTTAACAAATTTTTCCAAATTTTCAAGTTGCCCCAAAAGCAAAGCAGCGTTGATGTTAGGCATTCTATAATTATACCCTATCTCATCGTGATAGTATTCCCATTTGTGTGGTAGCTTTGCGGTGGTGCTGATGTGTTTTGCCTTTTGAGCCAGCTCTTGGTTGTCTGTGATGATTGCACCACCTCCACCAGATGTTATTATTTTATTTCCATTAAAGCTTAGTACGCCCATAAGTCCAAATATTCCAGCATGCTTGTTTTTGTAAAAACTTCCCATGGCTTCCGCTGCATCTTCCACCACCGGTATATTAAATTCCATGGCAATTTGGACTATCTCATCTATTCTACAAGTATGACCAAAGGTATGCATAGGAACAATTGCAGATATTTCTTTACCTGTTATTTTATTAACAACCTTTTTATCATAAATTTTGCAATTTTCCTTTAAAAATTTCTTTAAACTCTTGGGACTCATTCCCAATGTATCCTCATCTACATCTACAAAAACAGGTTTTGCACCACAGTAGGAAATGGCATTACAAGTAGCTACAAAAGTTAAAGGTTGAGTTATTACTTCTGTATCAGGCATAACTCCAGCCAACGATAAAGCCACATGAAGTGCGGAAGTTCCATTAACGGTCATAATGCAATATTCAGAGTTAGTGTATTCGGATAATTTCTTTTCAATAAGGTTAACATACTGTCCTACACTTGATACAAAAGTTGAATCTATACAATCTAAAACATATTTCTTCTCATTACCTATAAATAAAGGCTCGTGTAATGCTACAGAATCTTTTTTATAAAGATTTTTTACAAATTTTATAAATTCAAAATACCAATCTTCCATCATATGTTATAAATCCATGGTTTGTAATGGTTTAAATTTTCTGGATTTCTAAGCCATTCTATAGTAATTTTTAATCCTTCTTCTAGGGATGTTTGAGGTGTCCATCCGGTAAGTTCCTGCAGTTTTTTATTTGAACCTAATAATCTCTCAACTTCGCTATTTTCTGGTCTTTGTCTTTCCGGTTCTACTTCTATTTTTGCTTCCGGATTAATCATTTCTATTATCATTTTTGCTAAATCTCCAATTGATATTTCCTTGCCAGTAGCTATATTTATCTCTTGCCCTATTGTTTCGTTAGATTCTGCTATTTTTACAAAACCCTCTACGGTGTCTTTTACGAAAACAAGGTCTCTTGTGGGATGTAATGAACCAAGTTTTATATTTTTTTCTCCAGATAAAAGCTGGGTTATTATTGTAGGAATTACTGCTCTTGCTGATTGTCTTGGTCCATATGTGTTAAATGGTCTTACAATTACTACGGGAAGATTAAAACTTCTATAAAAACTCTCTGCTATATAATCAGCTCCTATTTTTGTTGCTGAATAAGGTGATTGTCCTTGCTTTGGATGGTTTTCATCTATTGGAACATATTTTGCTGTTCCGTAAACTTCCGATGTAGATGTTATAAGCACTTTTTCCACATTGTAGTCTCTTGCAGCTTGAAGTATATTCAAAGTACCCTTTATATTGGTATCTACATAACTATCCGGTGAGTGATAGCTATATGGAATACTTATCAAGGCAGCGAGATGGAATATAACATCAACCCCTTTTACGGCAGTTCTTACACCGTTTGGGTCCCTTATATCACCAATAAATATTTCTAAATTTTCTAATACTTTCTTATCAAAACTCTCAAGCCACCCCCAAGTGTTAAATGAGTTGTAGCGAACAAATGCCTTAACTGAACATCCTTCCTTTAACAGCCTTTCCACTAAATGGCTGCCGATAAACCCCCCTGAACCTGTGATTAAAATTTTTTTATTTTTTAAATTCATCTGCAAGAACCCCTTTTCTTTTTAGTTTTCCCAAATACCACTCATACGTCTTCCTTATTCCCTCTTCTAAACTTATTTTATACTTCCAGCCAAGTTGATTAATCTTGCTTACATCTAAAAGTTTTCTTGGTGTTCCATCTGGTTTGGAAAGATCATGGGTAATTTCTCCTTTAAATCCTATCATATCTTTAATTTTATATGCTAAGTCTTTTAATTTAATATCTTCGCCAGTTCCAATATTAACAAAATAATCATCGGAAAATTCTTTCATTTTATCTGAATCTATATTTTCCATTAAATATATACATGCATCTGCCATATCATCAACATATAAAAACTCTCTATATACTTCTCCACTTCCCCATAAAGTAAGTGAAACTTGAGAATTAATAGGTGATGTATGATTTTTGATGCCTAAATGGGATAAGAGCTTCTATTATGGTTTCATCGTTATTATAATCTATTTTTTCATCAAGACCAAAACCTATGGGATATTTTTTAAAGTCTTTTTTTATTCCTTCGATATCTCCTTGTTCTAAAAGTTTTGCTAAATGGAATTTTCTTATCAATGCTGGCAAGACATGGGATGTTTCTAAATTAAAATTATCACCAATTCCATATAAATTTGTTGGCATAACAGATATAAAATTGGTTTTATATTGTTCATTAAAATATCTACATAGTTTTATAGCAGAAATTTTTGCTATTGCATAAGGTTCATTGGTAGGTTCTAAGGTTCCAGTTAATAGATGTTCTTCTTTCATAGGTTGTGGAGCAAATTTAGGATAAATACAAGAGGAACCAAGATTTAATAGTTTTTTTGTTTTATATTTATAGGCGGAATGAATTACATTTACATCAATAGCTAAATTTTCGTAAATAAAATCTGCTTTATAAGTATTATTAGCAAGAATACCACCTACTTTTGCTGCTGCTAAAAAAACATATTCAGGTTGATAATCCTTAAAAAATTCTTCTGTTGCTGCCTGATTAGTTAAATCCACTTTAATTAATTCTATTTTTTGTATATCTGGTTTTCTACTACGATAGACTCCTATTAAATTATTAAAACCTTTTTCTAAAAGTCTTCTTGTTATAGTACTACCTACTAAGCCACTTGCACCTAAAACTGCTATTTTACTATTTTTTTGCATTTCACATTCCTATACTTATATTATTTATTCAATTAGGGTTATAAGTAATTATATGTTCCGTATAATGGAACCCTTTTCTCTTAGAAACATCTAATCCTTTTCCCGGAGGAGTTATCCCTACCCCCAATAAATCATAATCTACCATAATATGGATTAAGTCTTCAAATGTTGTTTTTGGTTGCCATCCTAATTGTTTTTTTGCTTTTGTTATATCTGCTTGTAAATGATGTACTTCTGCTGGTCGAAAATAGCGAGGGTCAATTTCAATTAAAATATCTCCTATTTTAAAAAGATATTCCCATCTTTTATCAAAACTTTTTATCAATCCTTTTTCTTCTTTATCTTTGCCTTTCCATTCAATTTCAATTCCTGCATATAAAAAAGTCTTTTCAATAAATTCTCGAACAGAATGACTTTCTCCAGTCCCAACTACATAATCATCCGGTATATCCTGTTGTAGCATCAACCACATCATCTCTACATAATCTGGTGCAAATCCCCAATCTCTTTTTGCATCCAGATTACCCATATATAATTTTTTTTGTTTTCCTGCTAAAATATTTGCCAATCCTCTTGTTATCTTTCGAGTTACAAAAGTTTCTCCTCTTCTTGGGCTTTCGTGATTAAATAAAATTCCATTACATGCAAATATATTATAGGATTCTCTATAATTTACTGTTATCCAATAAGCATAAACCTTTGCTGCTGCATAAGGACTTCTGGGATAAAATGGTGTTTTTTCGTTTTGTGGAGGAGGAGAAGCTCCAAACATTTCCGAAGAAGAAGCCTGATAAAATTTAGATTTTATGCCTGTTCTTCTTATTGCATCTAAGATTCTTGTAGTACCTAATCCAGTAATATCACCACTATATTCTGGTATATCAAAACTTACTTTTACATGGCTTTGTGCTCCTAAATGATAAATTTCATCTGGCTGTATATCATAAAGTAATTGAACTATTTGCCCTGTATCTGATAATTCCCCATGATGTAAAAATAACCTTACATCTGGATTATGTGGATCTTTGTATATATGATCAATCCTATGAGTATTAAATGAACTGGAACGACGTATCATACCATGTACTTCATACTCCTTAGAGAGCAAAAGTTCTGCCAGATAAGAACCATCCTGACCTGTTATTCCCGTAATTAATGCTTTTTTCATTGTTTTTCTCTTTATTATATAGTTATATAATTAATTTACTTCTAAAATCAATTTACATTATTGTTCCATTTATTAGTTATAATAGCAAATAATTTTTTCAAACAACTTTTGTCAATCCGATTTTATTTTCTTGTTCAAATTTTTTACTCATTTTTGATCTTAAAAATTTATTTATTGATAGATTGTTTTTCTAAGAATATTTTCTTATTAGTTAAAAAATAATAATATTCTGGTATATTTTTAAGATTATTTTTGTATTTCTTGATGAATTTGATTGATTCCTTTTATAATTTCGCTATTGGTTTTTTGATCTAAATAATGAAAAAAACTCATTACGCCCAGTATGGCACTAAATAATAATCCTATTAACCATTGAGTTGTATTAAATCGCTTATTTATACTCTCAAACCGTTTATCTGAATAATGAATTAAATCTTCAAAGCGTTTATTCATATATTGTAATTGTTCTTCAAAACGTTTATCAACGGAATCAATTCGCTTATCTATATTCTCAAATTTTTTATCTGAATAGTGGATTAAATCCTCAAAACGTTTATCCATATTTTGTAGTTGTTCCTCGAATCGTTTATTAATAGACTCAAAATGTTTATTCATATAATTGAATTGTTCTTCAAAACGCTTATCAACAGAATCTAATCGCTTATTCATAGAATCAAAATGTTTGTTCATATAATTAAATTGCTCTTCAAATCGCTTATCTATATTCTCAAACTTTTTATCTGAATAGTGGATTAAATCCTCAAAACGTTTATCCATATTTTGTAGTTGTTCCTCGAATCGTTTATTAATAGACTCAAAATGTTTATTCATATAATTGAATTGTTCTTCGAATCGCTTATCTATATTCGCAAATTTTTTATCTGAATAGTGGATTAAATCCTCAAAGCGTTTATCCATATTTTGTAGTTGTTCCTCGAATCGTTTATTCATAGACTCAAAATGTTTGTTCATATAATTAAATTGCTCCTCAAATCG
>BPGB01000014.1 GCA_026002815.1 Candidatus Woesearchaeota archaeon
AACATACCATTACAAATGGTATTTTAAATAATGAATTAAACACTTCAGGATCAATAATCGCCAGTACAGGAAATATTAATGTAGCAAAACATTTTCTTCTTCACAATTATCAAAAGGGCAAAAACTGGACATTGGAATGCACTGCACAAGACAATTATATTAATAGTACAAGCGTTAATAGTTTCTATAAAAAAAAACATTTTTAGGTACAGACATATATGTTAGTCTAAAGAATCCATTAAACAATACAATAAACGAATACTCGACCAATATTTGAATGTAATGTTTTCATCAACATTAAATGTTGTTAATGTTTTCTTTGTTTTACTAATGCTTTCTGGTGTTTTGGGGTTTGAATGTTTACTAATGGTTTCTGTTTTCTGGTACTTCTGTTTAATGTTATTTTTTAATTCTTCTGTTTTTTTCTCAAGGTAATTATTCTTGGAATTGTTTTTGCTTGTAATAATTATACTTGTGGTTTTGCTCCTTATAATTTTAGTTTTTATGTTGATACAGTAAATCCATCAATCAATTTCACTGCTCCTACTCCTGCTGATGGTGAGAAGAGAAGCAATGCGAGCAATTATGCATTCATTAATGTTTCTAGTAGTGATGATCAAGGACAACATGAAGTAATTGTTGATTGGAATAGAAGTTTGAGGTTGTGGCTTACTTTTGATAATATTTCTGGCAGCACTGTTTATGATAAGAGCAGTTATTTAGAAAATGGTTCTCTGCAATGGAATACTCGGCCAGCGCAAGGTTATTTTGGTAGAGGTATTTATTTAGATGGTTCAGGGGATAGAGTGCATGTAAATAATTTTATGGAGAATAGAAGTTTAGCAGAATTCACTATTATTATGTGGATTAAGCTTGAAAGTTTACCCTCAGAATTAGGTTATAGTCCTGTGCTTTTTAGAATTAGTAATGTAAACTTGTTTTTAGTAACAGGTGATGTTTTATATTTAAACACTATTGATTCAAGTAACCATTATGTGCGTGGAGACACTCATTTGCAAAAAAATGTTTGGTATCATGTGGCTGCAGTATATAATAGTACTTATGCTCAAATATATTTGAATGGTTTACCTGATGATTCTTCACCGAGCTGGGCCGTCGGCCCATTAAATTATACTGAGGATATATTGCAGATAGCAGGTACTGGTTCTCAGAATTTCAAGGGTTATATTGATGAAGTTATGTTCTTTGACAGAGCACTCAAACCTCAAGAGATTAATGCTTCTTATAATGCTAATTTGTTTAAGTATTATAATAATTTCACTAACTTGTCTAGTGGTAATTATTCTTATACTGCTTATGTTATGGATAGGGCTGGTAATACTAATCAAACATCAAGATCTTTTGTTATTAGTGGTCCTGCTACTATGGTTTCTTCTATTATAATTCCTTCTCCTGATGCTTTTGTTAATGATACTTTGAGGGGTTATTGTAATGCTTCTGATCCTGATGATGTTTCTTTGTATTATCATTATTCTTGGTTTTTGAATAATGTTTTGAATTCTTCTGGTACTGTTGGTCCTTTTTCTCAGTCTTTAAGTGTTAATGTTGCTAATGTTTCTTCTTCTTTATTGTCTATTGGTCAGAATTGGACTTTGCAATGTGTTGCTGATGATTTGTCTAGTAATAGTTCTGGTTTGAATTCTTCTATAACTAGTATTATTCCTAGGATTCCTGAAAAGGTTGTTTTGAAAAGTCCAACTAATGGCAATAACACTGTTCATTCTAGGCAGCCATTATTTGAGTGGTATGCTGCTAATCATTCTGTTTGGTATGAGATTAATATTACTAGTTCTACTGGTTGTGGTGGTAATTATTATCAGAATGTTAGTGCTCCATCTGTAACTTTCATTCCAAGTAATGAATTATGTGTATATAGTGAGGGTCCTAATACTTTATATTACTGGCAGGTTAGGGCTTGTAGTGATGATGTTTGTGGTAATTGGTCTGACATATGGAATTTTTCTATTGAGCCATATATTGTTATAACTATTGTTAATAATTCGATTAATTTTGGCTCTATGATTTTAGGTGAGACAAAGAACACTACTCAGGGCAATCCTGGTCCTTTTGTGTTGCAGAATGATGGTAATGTTCCTGCTGATTTAATTAATGTTTCTGTAGATCAAAATATTTGGAGCAGTGTTCCATTGAACACATATTATTTTCAGATAAAGGCTAGAGAGAGTTATGAGTCTGGCTCATTTAACGTTTCTGCTTCAATAATGGATTGGATTAATGCAGGCAATAATGCTTCATTGATTAAGCAGTTGAATTATTCAGATGCTAAAGATTCAGCATATGTTGATGTTCAAGTAACAGTTCCAGGAGATGAACCTCCAGGAGTTAAACAAGCTTATTTAATATTTAGATGGACTGAGACGCCATAATAGAGAGGAAATTAATACTAATAAAAACATACATAATGGAGAATAAATGAGAACAAGAATAGAAAAAATAAATGATGAGCAAGTAACCATTCCGTTATTTGTGTTTTAGGGATAGAAGACTTGCGGGTCTCGAATGTATGGTAGAGTACTTGTACGATTTTAAGAAACTATCATTTCATGAGATTGCTTTAATATTGAATAGGGATGATAGGACTATTTGGACGGTTTATAATCGTGCAAAAAAGAAGAGACGATATAGAAGATAAAAAATTATTGTAAGAAAATGATTGTAAAGGATAATGTTTGGAAATTAAAGGGTAATATTTGGAAATTGAATTTATTCCTTATGAGTTTATTAGTATTATTGCTATTATCAGTAGATGTGTCTGCTTTAGGAGTTGCTCCATCAAAAAATATAATAGATATAGATAAAGCAAATCTTGAATATACTTTATCAATTATAAATAATGATAATAAAGACTTGAATTTATTAATAATTCCTCAGGGAGAGTATGCGAAATACGTAGTCTTAGATCCTTATGTTTCATTAAGTTCTAGTGAGAAAGAAAAGGAAATAAAATACACTCTTAACCTTCCAAAGGATTTACCTCCAGGTCCTAATAAGATAATATTGTTAGTTGTTGAATTACCAAGCAAGTCATTAAATATGGAAAACAACAAGTGTTCAATCATTATTATCAATAGAGCACCACGTAATAGTTAATGTTCCTTACCCTGGAGTATTTGCAGATGGAATATTTTTCATAAATGAAGCAAATGTTAATGAAACCATACACTTTGCAGTTAATGTATTAAATAAGGGAACAGAAAAAATAACTAATGTTAATGGTGAATTAATAATAAAAGGACCGACTAATGAGGAATTAAAAAGAATAAAATCAAATACATTAACAGAAAATACCTGTGAAAGGTTCTGGTAAATTATATGTTGATTATATTGCAGACATGAATCCAGGGGTTTATTATGCAGAATTCATAGTTAATTATAATGATAAACAATTCGTTTTAAGAAAAACATTCACAGTTGATACTTTAAGTGCAGAAGTGACTTCTTTAAGAATTGAAGATTTTAGAATAGGATATATTTCAAAAATTAATATAGACGTGCTTAATAGATGGAATATGCCTATAAGTGATGCTTTTGCTTATCTTCAAGTTATTGATGAAAAAGGAAACATAGTATCTGAAACAAAAACAGCATCTATAGAACTTAGGCAATTAACAACAACAACATTATCAGGATATTGGGATACAAAGGGATTAAATGTGGGTAATTATGACATGAAAGTGTTGCTTTACTATAATAATAAAATTTATGAAAAAGTATTTAATGCTGTAATTGGAATAGATGATATAAGAATAATTACTCAAGGGACAGGATTAGTTGCAGGAAATATTGCAGGTAATGAACCTAATAAATCTAGAAAGTCTGAAAATCTTTTATTATATGTACTGGTTACGATACTTATTGTTATCAATATATTCTTAGTCATAGTATATTTCAAGTATATAAGAAAAAAAAATCAAAATAATCAGAACAGCTTATAATAAAATTATCTTAAATAATATCTTAAATAATATCTTATAATAGATTAAATTTTAAGCTCATGATATTTTTAAAGTATACACTGCTGATGTTTAATTAGAGTAATCAATTTTAGAGCCTTTTTTAAGTATCTCTTCAAATGGAAATATTTATAAATTAGTATTGCTATTTGTTGAAAGAGTAAGTAATACTACTAAAAAAATAAAAATATTGTATGAAGTAAAATACCTTTAATATTCGGTGAGGTTAAAAATGGAAGAAAAACAATTCTGAACAATCAACTATAGAAAAACCCTCGATAAATCAAGAAAACGTTAATGGTGGAGATATATCAAGGACTACAATAACTATACTGGTGCTATTAACATTAATGATATCAATAATTGGAACATGGACTGTGCTAAATGAGGTTAATAATGTGAAGTTAAGCAGCAAGTCCTACCAATCTTCGGCTCAAGTTGTTTTAGAAATAAAAAATCCTGAGGAACAAAAAGCATTATCTGCAGCCTCTGGGAGAGTCATATTTAATGTTTTAAAATCTTAAAAGGTGATAAAATGGAACTTACTAATAAAACTCTTGCATTGCTTTTAGTGGCTGCTATTTCTGTATCTTTGATAGGTACTTTTTTTAGCTTGAACAAATTGGGCAAATTAACAGCAACAGGATATGCTACTGCTAATGGAACAGCAACAGTTAATGTTTCTAGTACTACATCTATAAGATTTGCCATTCCGTCAGTTGATTGGGGTACTGGTTATGTTAATACTACTGGTGGATATGTTAATTGTACTCTTATGACTGATGGTACTTCAAATTCTGCTGGTTGCGCAGGTTTTAATCAAGTAACTCAAGGTCTTGTTTTAGAGAATGATGGTAATACTATGACAGGAGTATCATTATACTCTAATGCAAATGCTTCTCAATTCATCGGTGGTACTTCTGATGGTGGTGGTCCACAGTTTAGGTATAAGGTTTCTCAAAATGAGAGTGGTAGTTGTACTTCTGGTTTAGGTCCTACGAGTTTCACTGATGTTAATACTACTGGTCCAGGTACTACTATTTGTCCAGCAGGTAATTTTAATTTTACAGATAGTACCGATTCTATTAAGATAGACTTGTATGTAAATATTCCATACACTGCTCAATCTGGATATAAGATCGCAACTTTAATCGCAACATCATCTTAAAGGTATAAGGAGGAAAAATGGAGATAACAAATAAAACTCTAGGACTATTATTAGTAGCAGCAGTTACTATTTCATTATTCGGAACAATTATTAGCATAAACAGAATGAATAGAATAATGGAAATGAGTTCATTATCTGGTTATGCAACAACAGCACAAGGGAACGTGTCTGTATATGTAAATACTTCAACCTCAATAAGGTTTGCCATAGACTATGTCGATTGGGGTACTGGTTATGTTAATACTACTGGTGGATATGTTAATTGTACTCTTAGGACTGATGGTACTCCAAATTCTGCTGGTTGCGTAGGTTTTAATGAACTAAATCAAGGTTTTGTTTTAGAGAATGACGGTACAACAACGGCAACTGTTCAGTTATATTCTAATGCAAATGCTTCTCAATTCATCGGTGGTACTTCTGATGGTGGTGGTCCACAGTTTATGTATAAGGTTTCTCAAAATGAGAGTAATAGTTGTATTTCTGGTTTAACTCCTACAAGTTTTACTGATGTTAATACTACTAGTCCAGGTACTACTATTTGTCCATCGAGTAATTTTAATTTTACAGATAGTGCCGATTCTATTAAGATAGACTTGTATGTAAACATTCCATACACTGTACCGCCAGGACAAAAATTAGCAGTTTTAACTGCCACAGCATCATAATGAAAGGATTAAAAATTTGCTTATTTTTTTTTATTGTATTATCTTCAAAAGTTATAGCCATATCGATGAATCAGCAACCAATAGAATATAGAACGATAATATTTCAACCATATCTAGAAAGAGAATTTTCAGTATATGTTTTTTAATTCTGAAAAAATTGAATCAATAATCTTTCCTGGGACAATTAGCTCCTTATGTTACTTTAATAGATAACAATCAGTATGGTCCACCAAGAGAGATAAAAATGAGGCTAAGTTTGCCAGAGTCCTTAACTCCCGGAGTTTATGAGGTTTTATTTGGTGGAAGAGAATATAAAGAAGTTGGTGGTACCGTTGGTGGTCTTGCAGCAGTAGCTTCAAGAGTAACAGTAATTTCATTATACGATGGAGTTTATCCTTCATTTTCTATAATTGCAAACGATATTGGATTAGGAGAAAAAACAAACATTACTGCAACAATAGAAAATTTTGGTACAGATACAATTAATGGAGCTTATGTTAATTTCGAGATTTATGATCCTGAAGACAATCTTATAACTACCTTAAAAAGCAACAATGTTATCGTGCCAAGTAAAAAAGAAACTCTTAATCCAGTAATCGCATATGCCACATTTGATAGTTCAAAATTTGAAATAAGACCTGGGTTTTATAAAGTTTTAGCAACATTAAATTATGATGGAAAGGTATCTTCTGAAAAGAAAGAAGCAACTTTTAGAATAGGTACATTAAATGTTTTTATAAAAGATTGGACTAATAAAATATATCATAATGTAACAAATAAATTCATAATAAGAATAGAGAGTGATTGGTCAGGACTTATAAATGATGTTTATGCAAAGATTTATACTCCAGATGGTACTTTGAAGACTCCAAATCTTGATCTTAATAAATTCCAATCAGCAAATCTAGAATCATATTGGGAAGTGAAAAAAACAGGGTTAGGTAATCAAACAATAACCATAGAGGTCTTTTATAGTGGGACTTCTGTGAAAAAAGATGTTATTGTTGAAGTTGTTCCCCCAATAGGACCAGGAGTAGAGAAACCATCAAATATATACTCGCTTAACATACTTATAATAGTTCTTTTGATATTGATAATCTCAAATATATACTTCTTTGTTCTACGAAATAAGAAAAAAGATAATCAACAAATAAACCCCCCAGTTAAATAGTGATAAAATTTTTATCTAATAACTATTAATAACTATATGAGACAACAGTGTATGTGTGATTTAAATGAAAAGAAAGAATTATAAAATAAAAAATAAATCACTATTAAGAGAAAGATTAAACAGAGTAGTAACCATTAAAAATAATACTATGATTTCTAAAAATCTTAAAAATCTTAAAAATAATAAGAACACTGTTGCTAATAATTTTAGACCTTTAAAAAATTTTAAATCTTTAATAAAGTTGTTTCTTATTTTATTGCTGGTTTCAGTTATTGGTTCACTGGCAACTGTTTTCGTATATTATAAATCTAATATTGTTCATTATCAAGAAATACCTATGATAGTGAAAGTTCAAAAGGGAGCATCTTCTTTTAATACAAGTACTGAATCTCTTAATTTTGCTAGGTTAAGTCCTGGCAATGGTGCAACTAAAATAATAATGTTATCATCTCAAAACCTAACAAAAGTACATTTTGAACCTGTTGGAACAATAGCAAAGTTTATATCCCTATCTGAAAACAATTTTATACTTTTACCAGAAGAAAATAAGATTATAGAGGTATATTTAGACATTCCAAAAGATGCTGATGAAGGAGTTTATAATGGAACTCTTAAAATATACTTTTACAAGCAGAAATAATATAAATAATATTATTCTTTTCATTTTAAATAATTTGTTTTAAAATTTTGCATATTGATTATGACTTATTCATTAATTTTATAAATCATTTTAACTGTAAATTATTTATGGAAAAAAGATTTCAGAGATATATTACAATAATATTAAGTTTAGTTCTTTTATTAATATTTTCAATTCAAGTTTTAGCATCTGATTTGTCTGATAGGAGGTCATTAGTTTTAGACGTCTCGATAAAAAACAATTTCAAGATAAATGATAAATCTTCAAATTCTTATGTCGACTCCATTAATGTTTCAGTAAATAGTTATCCTAGAAATGATTTAAGACAGGAAATATTCTCTATAGAATCAATTCCAGAAGGATTCATAGGCGAGGATTCAATAGATTTTTATTGGGACAGGACAAGAAGAAGAGATTTCGAAATCTCAATAAATTCAGAGGTTAGGACACAATATAAAATATGGCATATTGATAAAAAGGTCGATTTCCCAATATATAATCTGCCTCCAGAATTTTCTGAATATATTAAACCAACAGATTTAATTGATATAACTCCTGAAATTAGAGATGTTGCTGGTTCATTAAGTCAAAAAACAGATGACTTATTCGAATTAGAATATTTATTTGCAGAATATGTCAGAACTAATATAGATTATGATATGAGCTCCTTAACTTCCGATGTTACACAAAAAAGTTCATGGGTTTTGAAACATAAAGTAGGAGTATGTGATGAATTAACAAACTTGTTTATAAGTTTAAATCGTGCAGTTGGAATACCTGCAAGATTTGTTTCAGGATACGCATATACTGAACTTGAGATATTTGATACTAATTGGGTACCTCATGCTTGGGCTGAAGTATATTTTCCAGGGTATGGATGGGTTCCATACGATGTTACTTATGGTCAGTATGGTTTTATTGATTCAGGACACTTGGCTTTAATGAGAAGTTTAGATGGTAGATCTCCAGCAATAAGATATGATTATATTGGGAGAGATATAATATTAGAGCCTGGTGAGATAATTACTGATATAAACGTTATTAATAGTGGAATGCTATTAAGTCCTGAATATTCTTTTGATGTATCTTTATATGATTCTACAATAGGATTCGGTTCATATAATCTAGTAGAAGTTTCTATTGTTAATCCTAAAAATTATTATCTGGTTGCAGATATTTATCTTTCAAATACAGAAGGAATATCTGTGCTTGAGGAGAGTAAAGAAAAAATCTTAGGAAGAACCATACATAGAAAACAGGTGTTGCTTAAACCTTTTGAAAAGAAGAAAATTTTCTGGATTATAAAGCTTGATGATAATATGCAGAAAGGATACTATTACGATTATCCAATAAGTGTTTATAATTCCCTTAATGTTTCTAAGACATTAATTTTAACTTCAAGAGAGGATTATAATAAATTAAGCAAAGAGTTTCTTCAAGAAATATCTAAATCTGAAAAGATTTCATCAATGTATAATGATTATATAAAAATAAGATGTGATGCTCCTCAAAAAGTTTTCCTTGATGAAAAAATAACCTTGGATTGCTTAATAGATAATATTGCAGACAAAAGTTTTGATTTAAATATATGCTTTATGGATAATTGTTCTAATATTACTTTAGGAATTCAATCGATTGTTTTATCTTTTTACGAGACTGCAAAGAATTTAGGCATAAATAATTTTATAATCAAAATTACCGGAGAAGGTGTTGAGAAGACATATTTTGTAAATATAGATGTTTTGGACAGGCCTAAAGTTGCAATAAAAAACATTAATTATCCAGAAGAAGTTTTGTTTAATGAAAAATTTATATTATCTTTCGATGTTGATAAATTATCATATACTAATCCAGAGAATGTAATAGTAAAAATAATAAGTCCAACAATAATAAGCGAATGGAAGATTGAAGAGTTGATAGGAGAGAGAAGATTTATTTTAAACACCGATGGGAAGTCTTTAAAGCCAAAAAGCAATGAGTTTATAATACGAGTTGAGTTTTATGATGGCAAAGAAATTTTCAGAGAGGAAAAGAAAATAACTATTAATTCTAAGGCAAACTTTTTCGAGAGCATATTATTATATTTCAATCAAGTAGCTTTTTGGCTGGAACATAAAACTTAATAAAAGTTAAATTTTTAAATATAAATCTAAATTACGATTTTATGATAGAACGAATTGTCCCGGATACTAGTGTTCTAATAGAAGGATTGTTAAGTAAACAAATAGAACATGAAGAAATACTTCCTAAAGAAATAATAATACATGAGGCAAGCTTATCAGAATTAGAAGCTCAGGCAAATACTGGAAGAGAAATAGGATTTCTTGGATTAGAAGAATTGAAAAAATTGTTAGAACTTTCAAAGAAGAAAAAATTTCAGATAAGATTCTTAGGGGATAAGCCAACAGAAAATGATATAATAAATGCAAGAAAAGGCGGTATAGACAGCCTAATAAGAAATCTAGCGTATAGCATAAATGCAACATTAGTAACAACAGATAAGGTTCAAGCATTAACAGCTGAAGCAAAAGGAATAAACGTCATACTTATAAAAGTAGAACAGGCAGTAAAATCCTTAACTTTAGAAAAATATTTCGATGAAACAACCATGAGTGTTCACTTGAAAGAAAATTGCAGGCCAAAAGCAAAGAAGGGAGTGCCTGGCAATTGGGAATATGTCGAGTTATCAGATGAAATACTTGATAAAGAAAAGATGAAAAGCATTGCAAAAGAAATAGTCGAAGAATGCTCTCTTAGAAGCGATGGTTTCATAGAGGTTGATAGGAAAAATTCTACAATAATACAGTTAGGAAATTTCAGAATAGTAATAACACGTCCGCCTTTTGCTGATGGTTATGAAATAACTGCAGTAAGGCCTGTTAAGAAATTAAATTTTAATGATTATCAAATGTCAGATAAGTTAAGGGAAAGAATACTCTCTCACGCTGAAGGTATACTAATATCAGGAGCACCGGGGCATGGTAAGAGTACTTTTGCTCAAGCATTAGCAGAAACATATTTATCATACAAGAAAGTTGTTAAAACAATAGAAGCGCCAAGAGACTTAATCTTGAGCGATGAAGTTACACAATATGCAATAAGTCATGGTACTTATCAAGAAATACACGATATACTGCTTTTAAGCAGGCCAGATTATACGTTGTTTGACGAGATGAGAAATACAGAAGATTTTGAATTATTTTCTGATTTAAGGCTCGCAGGCGTGGGAATGATAGGAATAGTTCATGCAACTAATCCTATTGATGCAATACAAAGATTTATTGGTAGAATAGAATTAGGAGTAATACCTCATGTTGTTGATACGGTTATATTCATAAGAAATGGCATGGTTGAGAAAGTGTTTAGTTTATCAATGGAAGTAAAAGTTCCATCAGGAATGGTAGAGGCAGATCTTGCACGTCCAGTTGTTGTTGTAAATGATTTCGAGACTGGAAAACTTGAGTTTGAGATTTATAGTTATGGAGAAGAGACAGTAGTCATTCCAGTAGAGCAGAAAGCAGTTAGTCCAGCAGCAGAGTTAGCTTCAAGAGTAGTAAAACAAGAATTCCAGAAGTATTCAGATTTTGTAAAAGTAGATATGATTAGTAACAATAAATGTATTGTTTATGTTCCTTCTGAAAATAAGGCTTCCATAATAGGAAAGAACGGCAATAATATTGATCAAATAGAAAGAAAATTAGGATTAAGTATTGATGTAAGAGAAATAAACGATAAATCTTACAATAAAAACAAAATTATAAATTATCAAGTTAAGTTCGATAAAAAAAAATATAACATTAATGCTGCCTCATGATGCAGCAAACAAAGATACAGATATATATATCAATGATGAATATTTATTAACAGTTAAAAGTTCTAAGAAAGCAATAATAAAGATTAATAAATCAAGCAGTCAGGGAAGAGAGATACTTCATGCATTAAATTCTGGTGAAAAAGTTTTCTTGAAGCAATAAGAAAAATCATTCTAAAAAAATAAATAAAAATATTTTAAAATAAAAAATCAGTGATTAAAGCATTAATATTCTAGTGCATTTATTATTTTTTCTGCAAATTCCTTCGCGGAACTAGGACCGTCAGCAGTGATTATATTTCCATCAATAGTTACTGGTTCTCCAGTGTAGTATGCTCCTTGTTTCTCTAAATATTCTGAGGTTAACATTCTGAATTCTGCATCATTGCCTTGCCAAACTGTTGCTTTTCTATTATTTAATATGCCTGCTTTTGCAAGTATGGTCGGAGCCCAGCATATTGCAGCAATTATCTTTTTTTTAGCATACGCCTCTCTCGCGATCCTTAATGAATTATCGTCTTTTCTAATCAAAGGCGTTCCAGGGCCTCCTATAAATACTATTGCATCGTATTCTTCTGTTTTTATATCATTAAGGGATTTGTTTGCGATTGCAGTCATTCCAAGTTTTCCATAACAGTTTCCTTTTCTTGTAGAAGCAGTATCTACGGAATAATTTCTATTTTTAAAATATTGTAAGGGTATAGTATATTCTTCATCCCTAAAACCTTCGGGCGCTATTATTAGTAATATCTTTTTCATTTTGATTGTTTTATTAAATTATACTTATTATTTTATTTTTGTTTTATTTAATTATTAATTACTTGTTTTATTTAATACTTTTTATTTCATTTAACTTGTTTTATAATATTTTTTTATTTAACTTGTTTTATTTACTAATATTGATTTTATTTATATTTTTTCTCAAAAATTTTTCAGAAAGGATTTTCAGAAAGGAGTATTTGATCTTAAATATACTTCTAAGTCTCCATTTCCCTGATATATGCCGAAGAAATCTTCTTTATTCAACTCCTTAGAATCTATACTTTTAGGAACTTTTTTGTAGATGTAATATTTCATATGCGGTGCATTAATTATAAATTCTAATATTTTGGTGTTTTTATCATTTATATTATAACATTTTCTTGGATAAATTATTTCTCCTGATATTTTCTCTTCTATTTCCCTGTCATTTAATAATAACATATTCATTTTTTAATAATAATATTAATTTTTATAGTTATTAGTTTTATATGCTTTAACTGTGATTATTTAAAGTTTTTATACTTTTCTGTTTTATTATTTTCTACTTTTAGAATGTATTTTATTATATTTTCTTAAGTATATATTTTTCATCTACTTTATCATTTATTATTTTTATGCCTTCAGATTTTAACAATTTTATCTTTCTTGAATTATTTACTATGCCTTTATATCCGCCTATTGTTCTGTCGTTTTTTATAACTCTATGGCATGGCACCTTTGGTGCGTAAGGATTCTTCTTCAATGCTTGTCCGACAGCTCTTGGACTAGAATTGATCTTTTTAGATATATAATTATAAGTTGTAACCTTGCCTTTTGGTATTTTTCTGCATAAAGCATATACTTTTTCTTGGAACGATGTTGTCATTTTTTATGTTTTGTTAATTATAAAATAAATATTGTTAATTATAAAATAAATTATAAAATAAATATTATTAATAATGTTTTATTATATTTTATTATTTTAATCTTATCTTTTATTATATTTATCTTTTTATTATATTTATCTTTTTATTGTTGTTTTGTTATTTTGTTTATTATAGTCTTTTTCTATACTATTTTTCTTGCTTCTAAGTAAAATCTTTTCTCTGAGGCTTCGCCCATTGAAAATGTTTTTCTTGGAAGGGCACCATCGATTATTACTGTTCTAAATAATTCGCTCTTAGGCATTGCTGGGAGTATGAATCCGATATTATCTTTAACAGAAATTTTTTTAACAACATTTTCACCGTGAATATAATCAATTTTCTTATTTCTTAATTTGCTGTAATAGTCTAGGAAAGATTGCAATGTTCCAACTTCGAGATTGCTATTGGGATTATTCACAATTATGAATCCACTCTTGCCATTATGGATATATTCTATACAATGTGAACCTTTCTTCTCAACCCTTAATTCTGAGAAATGCACATTATCATAAAATTTTTTCATTTCAGAGAACAAATCATCCTTTTCAACATTAAAAATTATCCTATGTATTGGTTCAAATTCTAAACCTTCATCATGCAAATTAACTAGTTCAACTAATGCATATCTCGATGGGTGATCTTTTAATTTAGGATTATTCTTTTTCATATCTTCCCAAATTGCTTTAGCAGTCGCTAGACTATGATTTCCATCACCCATGGCAAAAAGCATTCCATCATTAGATTTTTTCTTTAACTTTTCCAGTGATTCAATTATTTGTTCTGTATCATTTTTTGGAATCTTATAACCTTTAATATGCCCAGAATCCATCATTAAATCAAAATCATATAATTTCTCAAAATTCTTTTCGAACAATGGTTCTATTACTGTCTTTTCAGGATCATCTATTAATACCATTATATGAGGCAATTCCATAGATGCGTTTTTTCTTATTTTTATTCTAGGCGGAAGCCTCTCTATAATTGTTCCCTCTGTTGCTCTTATTAATGTTTTTGAACCTTTTGAATAATCATAATGTTCGAGATCCAGAGCCACAATGAGTCCTTTTCTAGATTTTTTATATCTCGTTTGCCTATCAACAAGTATGAATCCTTCAAATTCATCAAAAATTTTTTCAGAAAGATACCTGTTCATTTCATCGTTTATCTTTTTTATTCTTTCCTCGACATCTGGTTCTTCAAGAAATATTTCTGGGAGTATTAAATGATATGTGCTCTTATGATTATTTGTTAATTCCTCAACCTTTTTCCAATAATCTGGTTCGCTAGTGTATTGATCAACCGCAATTACTGCCCATTTTTTCATAAAATCTGCATCACTAGCTTTTTTTGGTAGGAGTATTTTAGGAACTATTAATCCATCCATAAAATCACCTTTTATTCATAGAAATATAAAAAATAATAACTATAAAGTATATTATCTGTAAAATATTTTATTTAAATGCTTTAAATAGTGATTAATATTATCTTGCAGCATCGGCTTGTCTTTCAAGCTCCAATTTTTTTGAAATTGCTGCTGATTGCGTTGATAATTGGTATGCATTTATTATTTCTGTTGCTAAGGCATCTGCTGCCTCTCTTTTTGAATTAAATGTTTTTTGATATGCACCTTGAACCATTTGCCTTAATGCTAAATCTATTCTCCTTTGAGGTGAACATTCTACTGCTTTAGGATATCTTGCTCCACCATATTCTATTGCGATGACTTCTTCTCTCGGAGCAGCATTTTCTAGTGCCTTTACAAAAACTTCAACAGGGTTCTTTTTTAATCTCTGCTCAATTAGAGAAAATGCTTCTTCAACAAGATTATAATTAGTCATAGCTTTACCTGTTGCATGTCTTGAAGTTATTTTATGCTTTTTAGCCCTGTGGCCGGGGACCATTAATTTGTTTATTAATCTTTCAACAATGAATATCTTAGACTTATAGAATCTTTGGCCCGCATATCTTGCACCTGTTTTATTGACTATTAAGGGATTTGTGTTTATATATGGTGCAATTCCCGGATCATCTACTTTAATATTTGAACAGTTCCATTTTCCGAATGCTAAAATTTGACTCATTTTCGACTTAACCTCAATCATAACATTATAATATATATTTATTATAAGTATGAGGAAATTTAGGCTATTTATAAATATTTCGTGTCAGTAACTGATTTGATGCAAATAAAAGATTCATGCATATTTTTAAGATTTTTCTTGAGATAAATATTTAAACAAGCAATATTTTATTATCGCCATGTATAAAATTAAAAAAGATGAAGAAGCTGACAATATTAATCTAAAAGAAGACAACAATCATAAAATCAATCATAAAATCAATCATAAAATAGGTAATCTTAATGAAAATACTGTTAAAGAAAAAACTAGCAACAAAGATGAGATTCCAGAATATATCAAAAAGGAAAGAAGTCTTAAGTATGTTGTTAAGGATGGCATATTTACTTCTATAAAAACAGGTTTTACGGAATCTTTTATTATGCCTTTTGCTATAGCATTGAATGCTACTACTGGAATGCTTGCAGCATTATCTTCTATACCGCAATTATTAGGTAATTTTTTTCAATTATTCAGCGAGGAGTCATTAAAGATATTTAAGAACAGGTCTAATTTAATATTTTGGACTGCTCTCATTCAAGCATTCATCTGGATTCCCTTATTATTAGTGCCTTTTCTTGCTAAAGAAAGTTTATGGCTTGTTTTATTATTAGTATCTCTTGAAGCTATATTAGGCCATTTTCAGGGTCCAATATATAATAGCATATTAGGCGATCTAATTCCGGATGATAAGAGAGGGGAATTCTTCGGCAATAGGAACAGGATAATTAATCTTATTAATTTTATCTCAACAATGATTGCAGGTTTTATAATAAATTATTTCCAGAGAATAAGTTCTGAAGAGCATTATGTATTTATAGGCTTTGGAATATTGTTTTTTATTGCATTTGTTTCCAGATTAATTGCTGCATTTTATAAGAGACGTATTTATAATCCTGAGTATGTTGTGAAAAAACGTGATTTTTCATTTTAAAGTTTGTTCAAAATATGACTAAGGATAATTATGGAATATTCGTTATGTATGTTTTATTATTAAAGTTTGCCGCTTCAATAAGTATGCCTTTTTTTGCATTATATTTATTGAAAGACTTAAAACTAGGATATGTATATTTTACAATAATTATAGCAATAAGCATAGTTACAAGCTTTTTTGCTATGAGTATATGGGGCAAAATAATAGATAAGCATGGCTCAAAGAAGGTTTTAGAAATTTCTGGAATTCTTGTCCCATTTAGTCCATTACTACTTATAATTGCGGTTTTCATAAATAATCCAACATGGTTATTTATATTCTTGGTATTAGAAGAGATGTTTGCTGGGATTGCATGGTCTGCTTTTAATTTAAGCACCTCAAGTTTTTTGTTTGATGCAACAAATAAAGATGATAGAGTAAAAAGCATAGCATATTATAATTTCTTAGTCGGTATAGGGGTTTTTTTAGGCGCAATGCTTGGTGGATTACTTACAAAAATATATCCTGTGTTTATAACATCAAACATTCCTTTGATATTATTAACTTCAGGAGTTCTAAGATTGCTCGTTACTCTATTATTAATACGTAAAGTTCGTGAGGCTAGAATGGTTGAGATTGATTTTCCAGGGAGGGGTTTCTTTCATAGTGCAATAAGTATAAATCCAAGATTTGGAAGCAATATAGAAATAATAGGCGTGTATCATGATAATAAGCATCAAGATTTCCATAGAATAATTCCCAAGAGAAAACCAGTAGAT
Source organism: Candidatus Woesearchaeota archaeon (assembly GCA_026002815.1). Taxonomy (GTDB): domain Archaea; phylum Nanobdellota; class Nanobdellia; order Woesearchaeales; family UBA9642; genus UBA9642. The sequence continues at coordinate 16,927 of BPGB01000014.1, forward strand.
CCTGTTAAGAAGGAAGAGAGAGGTTTTTATGAGAGAAAAAGTTTAGAGCTATACCGGGATAATGCTTTGAAAACATTAATAAAAAATGCAGAAAACAAAGACAAAAAAGATGCTTATTTTGAAAGCTCTCAAAGAGATGATTCTTATGAGATAGAAAAAAACATAGAGCTAGATAAGAAAAGAATCTCTGAACTAGCAGAAGAAATAAAAAAGAAGAGCATAAAGAAATAAAATTACAACAGCATAAAAGCAATTTTAAAATTATTAATATAATAATTAAAAAACATTATTTTTATAAATAAAAGTATTTTTCTAGAATTTAAATGGCAAAGAAGAAGATTGTTGATGAAAAAAAAGAACAGGAAATATCTGAGATTAAGAAAAAAGTAAAAGAGCAGAAGAATAAACTTGAGAGTATAGAAAATGTACAACCAGTAATAAACATAGGTTTAATCGGGCATGTCGATCATGGAAAAACGACACTAACAGAAAAACTTACTGGAAAATGGACAGACACTCATTCTGAAGAAATAAAGAGAGGAATAACGATAAGATTAGGTTATGCAGATATTGCATTTAGGAAATGCCCGCAATGTTCTGAACCAGAGTGTTATACTGTTAAAAAAACCTGTCCAGTTCATAATGTACCAACAGAATTGCTTAGAAGAGTGTCTTTTGTAGATGCACCAGGACATGAATCATTAATGGCAACAATGCTTTCAGGTGCCGCTATTATAGACGGTGCATTATTGCTCGTTGCAGCAAACGAGTCTTGTCCTCAACCACAAACAAGAGAACATTTAATGGCATTAGAAATTTCAGGCATAAGGAATGTGATTGTAGTTCAGAACAAAATTGATTTAGTTAGTAGTGACCGTGCGTTAAAAAATTATGAGCAAATAAAAGAATTTTTGAAAGGAACAAGTTTTGAAAACGCTCCAATAATCCCAATATCTGCTCAGCATGAGATAAACATTGATTTATTGATAAAAGCAATAGAAGAATATATTCCCACTCCAGTACGTAATGAATCAGATGATCCTATAATGTTTGTTGCAAGATCTTTTGATATAAACAAACCAGGAACTTCTCCAGAAAACTTGAAAGCAGGCGTTCTTGGTGGTTCAGTAATGAAAGGTATTTTGAGGAAGGGAGACAGGATAGAGATAAGACCTGGTAGAATTATAGAGGAAGCAAATCAGATTGTTGCAAAACCATTATTTACTAGAATAACTTCGGCAATGACAGGATCGACTCCGGTAGAGGAATTGCATCCTGGAGGCAGCGTTGCAATAATGACAGACCTTGATCCAAGTATTGTTAATTCTGATAAACTAACAGGAAACGTGGTCGGATTGCCAGGAAAACTTCCAAAGATATGGTATTCATTTGAACTTGAATGTTTTCTTCTTGATAGAGTTGTTGGTGCAAAAGAGGACTTAAAGGTTGAGCCTATAAAAAATAATGAAGTATTAATGTTGAATGTTAATTCTGCGGCTACAGTGGGTTTTGTTCAAAGCATAAGTAAAAACAAAGTTAAATGCAAATTGAAGCTTCCTGTGTGTGCAGAAGTAGGTAGTAAAGTTACCATTTCTAGAAGAGTCGGAACAAGATTTAGACTAATAGGTTATGGTATTATAACAAAAGAGTAGTTTGATAATTAATTCTTTTATTGTTGTTTTAATTTAATTTTTATTTTAACTTATTATTTTATATTATTAGGTTAGTATTTATATTTTTATGTTGTATATTTTATTGTACTTTTTCTTTTATTAAAGTCTTCATTTTTTGAAAGCAATCATTGCAAATAAAAATTTCGCTTTTAACAGGATTATTGCTTAAAGGTATTTTATTGCATTCCTTACTAGTATCACATAATATGCATGTTTCTATTATTTTATTTTTTTTTCTAAATATCTCCTCTACATCCATTAAGCAGTATAGGCAGATACTAAAAGGGGTTATGAATTCATCGTAAACATAGCATTCCCATTCAGTATTACATACAGTGCAATTATATCTCTTTTTCTTTTGCATATTATATTATTAGCATTCTAGTATTTAATTATTGTGAAAAAGAAACTAATAAGAATTACTCTATAAGTTTTTTTACTAATGGGTGCTTAAATTATTTTTGTTTATTGCGTTCTTTGCTTGCTCTAGTATTCAGGCATGTTTTGAGGATTCATTGATTGTTTTGTATCCTGATTACCCCCAGCAATAACATCATCTATTCTTAGTATCATTGTTGCAACTTCTGATGCACTGCTAACTGCTTGAGTTTTCACTTTTAATGGTTCTAAAATACCTTCTTTCCATGCATCCATTACTTTTCCAGAATGTACATCTATGCCAGCCCATATTTGTTTCTTGTCATGTGCAGATTTTAATGCAACTATTATATCTATAGGGTCTAAACCAGCATTTTCTGCTAATGTTTTAGGTATTATTTCTAGTGAATCAGCAAATGCCTTGACAGCAAGTTGTTCCCTTCCAGATAATGATTCTGAAAATTCTCTTAACTGTTTAGCAACCTCTATCTCTGTACTTCCTGCTCCAGCAACTATTTTTCCATGCTTAAGTGCCGATATTAAATCACCTATTGCATCTTCCATTGCTCTTTGTATTTCTGCAACAACATGTTCGCTTCCTCCTTTAATTAGTATAGTTACTGCTTTTGCGTTTTTACAATCTTTCACATATGTTAAGTATTCTTCGTTTTTTCCTTGTACTTCTTCAATCATTCCCGCGTGTCCTAAATCGTTCGGTGTTAAGTCTTTTAATTCTGTGATTATTTTTGCTCCAGTGGCTTTGCTTAATTGTTCCATATCACTTTTCTTTACTCTTCTACAAGCATATATTCCTCTTTTTGCAAGATAATGTTGTGCTAGGTCATCAATTCCTTTTTGGCAGAAGACAACGTTTGCCCCTGAATTGCTTATTTTATCTATCATTCCTTTTATCATTCGTTCTTCCATGTCTAGGAATGCCTGCATTTTTTCAGGATCTGTTATTTGTATTTTTGCATCTATTTCTGTGTTTTTTATTTCTAAAGCTGAATCTATTAGTGCTATTTTCGCATTTTTTATTTGTGAAGGCATTCCAGGATGTGCTTTTTCTTTGTCAAGAACTATTCCTTCTATTAGTTCGGAATCTTTTACTGATCCACCAATGCTTTTTTTCTATTTTAATATCGTTTTTTGTCTATATGTATTGAACCGTTTTTCTTTTCCATTACTTTTAATATTGCATTTACTAATAGTTCTGAGAGCAATAGTTTACTTGATTCAGCTTCTTTTCCTGTTATTGCCGTTATCGCGATTTTTTTAAGCATTTCTTTATCAGTTTCATTTATTGGTTGTGCTATTTGTTCAAGTATTGTGCCTGCTTTTTCTGCAGCAATCTTGTATCCTTTAGCAATAATTGTTGGATGTACGTTTTGGTCTAGTAATGTCTCTGCATTTTTTAATAATTCTCCTGCAATAACTACTGCTGTTGTTGTGCCATCGCCTACCTCTGATTCCTGAGTTTTTGCGATTTCTACAAGCATTTTTGCCGCAGGATGTTCTATGCTCATTTCTCTAAGTATTGTTACTCCATCATTTGTTATTATTACATCTCCTAAAGAATCAACAATCATTTTATCCATTCCTTTTGGTCCTAGAGTTGTTCTAACAATATCTGCTACTAATTTTGCAGCCATTATATTATTTCTTTGAGCATTTTTTCCAGTAGTTCTTTGCGTGTTCTCTGGTAGAATAAATATTGGTTGAATCTCTTTTGTCATTTTATACCCCCTCCAAGTATCTCTAAGTATTATTATTTAATTGCGTATTATTCTTTATACTTTTTCTTGGAATTATATTTTATTTATAAATCTTATTAAGTATGTTGCTCTTATTAATGATGTTTTTTGTTTATTATTTTATGGAGTATATTTTATTATTTTTTTTATCTGTATTTTTTAGTATTTAATATTTTTATTTAAGCATACCTGTGATATTATTGTGAATGTTGTTTAATTTTATTTTTAATTAATTACTTTAAAGTGATATATAGAAACATTTATTAATACTTTAAATTTCTCATCATTATGAATATATCAACAATAGACAAAATAATAGACTCATTTGATAATGAGTATGAAAAGAATAGAAAAAATTTATACGATAAATATCATTCATTAGACAAATTCATAGAGTTATCAAAGGAGTATGTTAATACTTTAGATTTAGATAGTTATCAAAAAGAAATATTTGAAAATTATTTTAAAGCACATGTGATGAGTATGTATAGGAGAGATTTTGAAAAGGAATTATTAGAACTTGAACGCCGAAAGTATTCTTTATCTAAGAAAGACAAATTCATAATTTATACTTCTTGGGGAGCATTATTTGGAGCAATAGGTTCATCAGCAGGTTATCTTGCTTCAAATTCTGATTATGGAATGATCATAGGTTCTATTGTAGGAATCTCTCTTGGATTATTATTTGCGCATAAAGGCATCCCTAATGATGGTTTAAAACAAAATATTATCGGAACACAAAGAGTATGATAAACAACTCTTAAAAGGATTATATAAGGTGTTATCAAAAAGTTAGCAAGTCAATGTTTATTAATTAAATCAAATAAATTCTTTTAAATTATATACCTTCTTCGTATTTTGCTAATATCTTTGTATCTTTCTATGTTACTAATAATTACTAATAATTTTATTACTATCACTACTTATATGATATTACTACTTATAAAATCATAGTTTATAAAATATTTATTTACAATATTATAGTTATATTTTTATATTAGTGTTTTTTTTACAAATAATATGATTATAACAATCACAGGAAACTCCAGGAAGTGGAAAGACAACAATAGGTAAAGCATTAGCAAAACGTTTAGGATTTGAATTCTTCTCTACTGGAATGTTTAGGCGCGAGGCCGCTAAGAGAAGAGGAATGACCTTAGAAGGAATATAATAAACTTGGAGAGACAGATCCATCAACAGATTTAGAAGCAGACAAATATCAAGAAAAGTTAGGGAAAGAAAAGGACAATATCATCATAGATGGAAAAATAGGCATTTCATTTTATTCCTAGTTCAGTTAAAATTTTTATTACTGCATCAGAAGATGTCAGAGCAGCAAGAATCTTTAATGATGAAAATGTGTCAAGAAATCAAACAAGGGCAAAAAATATTGAAGAACAAAAAAAAACTAAACGCAGAAAGAATAGAAACAGACAATTATAGGTATACAGAAGTATTATGGTATAGATTATTCTAATGAAAAAAAATTACGATTTTATATTAGATACTACAAACGAATCAAATGTAGAAAAGAATGTAGATAGAATAATGGATTTTCTTAAGTCCAGAAATCTAGTTTAATCTTTTTTTAAATAGTGAACTGTTTAATATTTTAAAATTTTTTTAAAGATTAGGATTTTAAAGAAACATTTTTAAATTGCTATTTAATTCTTTCTTTAATATTGTTGAGGTTAAAAATGATTCAAAAAGGCGATTTTATAGAGATTGATTTCACTGCAAGAGTTAAGAGTTCTGGAGTAGTTTTCGATACAACTATTGAAAGCGAGGCAAAGAAGCATAATATTTATGTTAAGGATTACGTGTTTAAGCCGATGATAGTGTGTGTAGGTGAAGGCCAATTAGTTAAACAGCTTGATGATTTTCTTATAGGAAAGAAACTTGGAAAATATAGTGTTGATATTCCAGATGCTTTCGGTAAGAAGGATGCAAAATTATTAAGACTTATTTCCATAAAAGAATTTCATAAACATAATATTGATCCCATTCCAGGTTTAGAGGTTGAATTAGACTCGCATAGGGGAGTTGTAAGAACAGTCAATGGTGGAAGAGTTATTGTTGATTTTAATCATCCATTAGCAAGTCAAGAAATAGTTTATGATATAGATATAAAAAGAATTGTTGAGGATGACTCTGAAAAAATTAAAGGAATACTGGACTTTTTAAAATTTCCATACAAGAATGTTGAGATAGATAATAATCAAGCAATAATTTATACAGATATTGATTTGGAAATGAACCAGTTGATATCTGAAGAGATACAACGTTTGACAAAAATAAAAGAAATAACATTCAGAAAAGATAAAAAAGAAAAAGAGAATATAACAAGTAAGGAAAAAGATTCAGAAAAAAATAATGCATAATAAAAAAAATAATGAATAATATTATTGTAGGATTTATCATATACATTAATCATTAACTTTTTAAAATACATAATTAATTATTATATAATTATAGAATTATTGTATTTGAATATACTATATTATTGTATTTGAATATACTATATTATTGTATTTGAATATACTATATATTACTAAGACATTATATATTACTAAGATATTTATTAATATTAAAGACATTTATTAATATTATATTTTGAGTATATTTGAGTATAGTAAATATTCATTAATAAAAATTATATTAATAAAAATATTAATAAAAAAGATATAAAAATACGTATTTACTAAAAAAAGGTGTTTATCATGGATAAATTACATCATCCAAAACTCGTTAAGGAACCAACAGAAAGAAATGTAATAGATGCAGAATTAGAGGAGATGCTTTCAAAACAGAGAGCATCAATAAAAGTAGTTGGTTGTGGCGGTGCAGGAAATAATACTATAAATAGGATCTCAGAAGTTGGAGTAGTTGGTGCTGAAACTATTGCAATAAATACTGATGCTCAAGATTTATTATATACCACCGCAGATAAGAAGATATTAATTGGAAAAGATTTAACAAAAGGATTAGGTGCTGGCGGAATTCCAAAAATAGGAGAAGATGCTGCGAGAGAACAGGAGCATGAAATAAAAAGCGCACTTGCTGGTGCAGACATGGTCTTCTTAACATGTGGGCTTGGCGGTGGGACTGGAACAGGTTCTGTAGGCATCGTTGCGGAGATAGCAAAAAAACAAGGCGCATTAACTGTTGGTATTGTAACTATACCATTCAGTATGGAAGGTCATAGGAGATATGAAAATGCAATGTATGGTCTTGACATGTTAGAGAAAAATGTTGATACACTAATTGTTATTCCTAACGATAAGCTTATCGAGTTGGCGCCTGATTTACCATTACATACAGCGTTTAAGGTGGCTGATGAAATATTAACAAATGCCGTTAAGGGAATAGCGGAATTAATAACTAGAGCAGGTCTTGTTAATCTTGACTTTGCAGATGTTAAGGCAGTAATGGGCAATGGCGGTGTCGCATTAATAGGAATAGGAGAATCAGATACTGAGAATAGGGCAGTTGAAGCAACAGAAAAAGCATTACATAATCCATTGCTTGATGTTGATGTTTCTGGAGCAAATGGTGCATTAATTAATGTTGTTGGAGGCACAGATTTAACATTAAACGAGGCAAAAAAAATAGTAGAAGCAATATCAGTGAAGCTTGATGAGGATGCAAGAGTAATCTGGGGAGCCCAAATTTCAGAGGACATGAATGGTGCAGTAAGAGTTATGTTAATAGTTACTGGAGTTAAGAGTCCTCAAATAACTGGAAGAACACAGGTTGATGAAAGAACTGGAAAGAAAGGAATGCAGGATGTTTTAGGAATAGAATTTGTTTAATATCTATTATTTATTTTATCAATATCCTATTATTTTTATTAGTATCTATTATTATGTTATGCTTTTCTTAATGTTTTTACTTCTTTGAAGAATTGTTGAAAAATTTTTCAAAAACCATTAGATAAATGCATTAAAAATCATTATATTCTTTTTAGTAATAATCTTGATAATAAAAACATTTATATATTAGATATAATTCGTAGTATAAAAAATATACTATTACGGTTTTATAGTATGACTTTTTAATAGTAAAATATAGTAACATTTATAAATAAAATAGTATTTCCATAACGTTAGGGGGTTTTATGAAGTATTTATTTGCTATAATATTTTCGTTATTTGTATTACTTAACTTTAGTTACGCATATTCTTGTTATGGAGATGAATGTTTTTATAATTCTAAGATTCTATTCTCAACAAACACAAATTATAATGGAGAAAATGTTTTGAAATACAAAAATAATGTAGTTGAATCATCAGTATATTATCTTGAAGATAAAAAAACAGTGGATTTCTCATTAGAATATAATTCTGCAACAAGATTATTAATATATACTATAGATGGGAATACATTGCAGGTTAAAATTTCTGGAGATGATGCATTTTATTATTTAATATTAGTTGGAAAAACTTCACAGTATGGCGGAAATAAAATAATATTCAGCGATTTGCAATTAGATGGGAAAAATATTGATTCTTTCGAAGCAGTAAACGGTAATATTGGAGTAAGGTTAGAGTTAAAGAGTAAATACTTCAAACTAACAGGAAAAGCAACGCCTGAAATTTATGGCAATACAAATGCTGAAATAGTCGGAATAAGCATGTATTTAGCAGAGAAAAGAAAAGGAAGCGGTAATGGCAGAAGCAACAGCATAATATACGATAATGGAAATAACCAATACGGTGGCAGTGATCAAGATAATCCTATAGAAACACAAAATGGAGAAAATCAGGATGAGACTCCTCAAGAGGTTCCAGAATTTTCAACATTGACAGCAATACTTGTATTAGTAATAGCGGGCTTATTTGTAATAAAAAAACATAAAAATAGTGGGGTGTAAGAAAATGAATAAACTATTTGGAATATTTGCAATGTTTTTGTTAATGGTTGGTTTTGTAAATGCAGCACCAACAACAATGGTATACGGTCAAGTAACAGATGGAAACGGTAATCCAATGCAAGGAGTGCCTGTTACTGTAACTTGTAATGGTAATATCTTAAATACAACAACAGATGCCTCAGGAATGTATTATGTATTCTATCCATCACTTCAGTGTGATGTCCTTGACACAGCAACTGTTGAGGTAACAATTGGTGATACAACATATACAGGGGAAGGAACAGTAGATTTTAGCAAAGAGTGCAGAATAAATATTGCAAATGTAAATTTACAAATTCCAGAGTTTGGAGTTGTTGCAGCTGGTCTTGCATTAATAGGTGCAATAGCCATATTCGCAATAAGAAGAAAGAACTAAGGGGGGATATAAATGAAAAAAATATTACTTGTATTAATGGCCTTTTTTGTAATATCAGTAGGTTATGCAAGCGCATATCCAACAGTTGTTACAGGAACAGTGTATGATTCTTCAATGAATCCAGTATCAGGAGCTTCAGTAACTGTTGTTTGTGAGCATAATGGAACTAATTCAACACAATATACTTCATCAATAATGGATGGAACATATATTGCGCAATTTTATAATTCACCAACAATAGAATGTGGTTATGGAGATCAAGTATGGGTATCAGCAGAGTATAATAGTATGACAGGAACAGCAACAGGATATACCTGTGATGTGGAATCTCAATGTCCAATACCAGTAGCACTCGTTGATGTACAAATTCCAGAGTTTGGAGTTGTTGCAGCTGGTCTTGCATTAATAGGTGCAATAGCCATATTCGCAATAAGAAGAAAGAACTAATAACTATTTTTTTTAAATTATTTTTTATACACTTTGAACCTTTAATAAACTATTTGGGTGTTGAAAATGAAAAAACTATTATTATTCATAATAATGATTTTTGCGTTATCATTCTCTGTTAATGCATGGCATTGTGTAGATACAGATCAGGTTAAACCTCCAAAGATTAATGGCACTTATGGTTTCTGGGGGGATAATGGATTGCTTGGAGGAACAAGCAGTGGATATTTAGATTTAAACACTCCATTGCCAGAAGGATGTACTGGAACTAAAGTTACCAGTAGAGGAAACTATTATTATAAGAATGTTACTTGTAATGATAGATGTGATGGTTATACTTTAATAGAGTATTATTGTGGAGACAGGCCAAATCATCCAGGAGAAACAGTGATGTTTTGGAATTTTTATGAGAATTCTGAAGAATGCGGTTATGAAGTTCCAGAATTTAGTGCACTTGCTGGCCTTGTTGCAGTTATAGGAGCATTAGGCGTATTCGTATTTGTTAGAAAAAAATGAGGATGAGCGGAAGGCTCAAAATGAAAAAAATTGTTTTTTTACTTGTTTTTTTAATAAGTATAGGTTTAGTACATGCAAGGGTGGGTAGTATAGATAATGAGTGTAAACAGTATGGTTTTGATTATGGCATAGCAAAATATTCGCAGAATAATGGACAATATAATTTTGATGAGGGAACTGATGTTGTTAACATTACTGGAAACAAAACACATTTCCATTGGGTGTCCAATGTGTATATTTCCGGAGTGTTGGTAAAAGCAGCAACAAACACTTCAGTATTCTCTGGAGGATATGAAGGCGATGCACAGTCAATGAGTTATAACAATAATGGAAAATTACAAGATATAAGCCATGTAACATTCTGCGGTAAAGATAATGAAATTCCAGAATTCGGAGTGATTGCTGGTATAGTCGCTTTAATAGGCGCACTCGGTATTTTCATTTATACTAGAAAGTATTAATTTTTTAACATTTTTTTTGTTTGTCTTTAGTATCAAAAAAGAAACTAAGTATAGGAGGGGATAATATGAAGCTTTTAAGTATTATAATTGTTATTTTGTTAAGTGTAAGTTTTGTTTCAGCAGAAACTTGTTTTGATAATGATGAAGATGGTTATCTTTCTGATGAATGTGGAGGTACTGATTGTAATGATAATAATCCTAATTCTTGGCAAGTAGGCGTATTTTGGGTTGATAATGATCTCGACGGTTATTATCTTTCAGGATTGACTACTGCTTTTGATGATGGAAGAATATCTGTTTGTTACGGTTCAGAAATTCCAGAATATTATATTGAGGAAACACAAGGACCGGATTGTGATGACAATAATAATTTATTAACAACAAATTGTGAGATTCCAGAATTCAGCGTTATCGCTGCAGGATTAGCATTAATCGGAGCATTAGGAACATTTGTATTAATAAGAAAAAAATAATGAAAGGTGATTGATTTGAAAAATAAAATAATATCTTACATATTTTTAATGTTTTTACTTTCAACTTTTGTTAGTGCATGGACTATTCATCAAGTAACAGACACATTAGATAATGAATTAAGTGTTGATGTTGTTATAGATGAATTTGATGTAGTTCATAGAGTGTATGAGCGTAATGGTAATATATACTATTCTAATTCTATAGGGGATTTTGAGGAATTTGTCTCTCAGGGGACATCGCCCTCAATAGCTGTTGGTCAAAACAATGTTCCACAAATAGTTTTTTTAAATTCTGGAAACTTGTATTATGCCATTAAGTCAGGTAATCAATGGGTTATTACTAGTTTTGAAGGTTATGCTTATTTAGCAGATATAGCTGTAGATAATACTAATAAGGCACATATTGTTGTTGAAGGAAATTATGATGGTGATTCGTACCATGAGATATTATATCTTAATAATGTTAATGGTACTTTTGTTGGTCAAATAATAGCTGACGGTTTTTATGATTCATTTGGACGTTATGGGAATTATTATGAGTATCCATCAATAGCAGTGGATTCCCAAGGAAAATATTATATTCCTGTATTGTTTAAGAATTGGGGTGGAAATGCTATTTACAGCGATATTGCTGTTATAGTATTAACAAATTCTAATAAGGTTTTTAGTGGTTCCGGATATTATTCTTGGTCTTCTAATATAGGACTTAGTAAAAACAGTATTGCAATAGATGATTACGATAATGTGCATTTAACATATATTATTAATACAGAATTATTTGTACAATCATATACTTTAAATACCGTTGATGTTGTTTCCTTTGGTACTGGAATTACTAATTCAGCAATTGATGCAACCGATAAGATAGCAGTAGTTTATGAGAATCAGAGTAATATCTATTATACTGAGAATACAGGTTCAGGCTTTTCAACGCCAGAATTAATAGATTATGGAACAAAACCAGTTGTTGCATTAGGAAGTTCTAACATAGCGTATTTAAGTAATGGAGAAATATTTGAAGCATATGTTGGTTCTTCTAATAATAACAACGAGATTCCAGAATTCAGCGTTATTGCTGCAGGATTAGCATTAATCGGAGCATTAGGAATATTCTTCTTTAAGAGAAGATAATTTTTTTTATAATTTTTTTATTAATAACCGGAAAATTACCGTTTTTTTCTAAGCAAGCAATATAAATGATTACTTATTAATAATATTATGAAGATATTATTGATGCTTATATTATTATCAGGAAGCGTTTATGCAATAGAATTATCAGACGCATGCACTAGTAGGGGTTTTAATTATACTATAAGTTCCTGGGTTTGGGATAATGGTTATATTAATGTTCAAGGATCAAATGTTGATGTATGGGGTAATGCTAGGAAAGCATATTGGAATTCAACCATTTTTATAGACGGAGTAGTTTATAAGAGCGCTAATAGAACATATTTACTCATTGGAGGATTTAACGGGACAGTTCCTAAAACAACATTAAGCAATGATATGCAATGGATGGCTTTTTGTTCAAACACATACGAGATACCAGAATTTACAATTATAGGATTGCTAATAATTATTGCCTATTTTATATTCTTTATAAACTCTAGAGAATAACCATTATTTTTCAAGGCCTTAATTATGTCTTTTTCTTTAAAGCCATTATTTTTTTGCTTATTAATGTAATCCTTTATTATTTCAATATTCTTTTGAGTGATAGATACTTGTTTAACAGGATACTTTTTAGTATTAATGTTTTTCAATCTTAAAAGATGGAAGTGCTTATCAATAGTCGCGTTATCATAATATTTTCTTAAAACATTCCTGATAGCATTATATTCATAACCATCATTCAAAGCCCTAATAGTGAATTGTTCAATCTCAGGCCTGTAAGGTTTCTGAGGAGTGGAAAAGATAATGATTGTCGAAGCAATAAATATTAATGATAATATAGCATAAATACTAAGATTCTTATTAATAATATTAACCATGTACGATTGTCCAACAATATCCTTAGGCTGTTCTAGAACAGGTTTTTGTTCTTCTAAAACAGATTTTTGTTCTATGCCCTGTTGTGTATTCTGTTGCTGCTGAGCTGATTGTTCAAATGGTTGCTCATTAACAACAGATTGTTCTTTATCAATAGTCTCTTGAACAGTTTCAACCTGTTTAGTATTATCAATAATATTTTGTTCAGAAATAATTGAAGAACCACCAGAACCACCGGTATTTTTAGTGGTTTTTTTAACAGTTATTGGTTCTGATAAAGTAACTATATTAGAAACATAACTATTATTATTAATTGAAACATTACAATACCAAGAACCATAATAAGTAGTTGTTGCTATAGAGAAGGAATCATTTACTTCCAAAACAGTTGAATAATTAATAATTCCATTCAAATAAAAATCAACAGTAATATTAGAAGGAATATTAACAATTCCAGTACAATTAAGATTATTACTTAGAGACAAATTCAATATTGTTGGTTCAACAACACTAATAGTAACATTATTACTATAAGCCCAATCACTATAATTCTGACCATCATAAGCTATTGCCCTACAATAATGAGTACCAGTCATATTATCCTGAACATCAAAAGATGCATTAACACTCCTATTAAAAGTATTATTATAATACCATTCAATACTTATAGTTATATTATCCAAATCAATGTCTGTAGCATTAGTAATGCATGTCAAATTATCAGTTAAAATAATACTATTAATAACCGGAGGATTATTTTCTTGTTCAGGATCAAGAACAAAGTTTCCTACTTCTATTATTTGGTTTGGTGATAATGTTATAGTATAATTATTAATATTAGAAGCTAATATTGCTCCATTAGAAACGTTTTTTATATCGTTATATGGTGGTGAAAGATTATAAAAATATATACTCGTATTTGTTATTGTTATATTTATTAAACCATTATAAGTTTTATTAAGACCTCTCATATTAGGCATATCAAAATATGCTCCTAATGGATTATAATCAACTATCATCAATAATTTTGGTTTATCATTAGTAAGTAAATAATAATTTAAACCATTTATTTTAGTATTATTTATCAATATAATACTTGAAACATCACCATCAAGTATATTAAAATAATTTTCAGTATATGCAACAATATTAGTATTTTCTAAAAGATTATTAATATACTTATTTGAAGAATTTATACTATGGTCAGCTATACTAATATTATACCCGTTTAAATAATTTCCTATAAAAGTATTATTTCTCGTAAAATAATTTTGATACGTATCATTCCACCAACCATCTACAGATATTCCTTTACTTGTATTATCAGGAATTGAAAGTTTATTATTAGCATAACAACTATTATTCTCATATAAACTATCTACTACACCATCAGTATAAATACACGCACCAGAATTATTCACAACATTATTAGCAATAAAATTACTTATAGCAACAGGTTTATCATTAGTATCAGTATTAGCATTCAAACCAAAATGAGAACAATTATTTAAATAATTATTCGTAAAATTACTATACTGACCCATAACATCTAAACAATTCCATCCAGCATTATAAACAGTATTATTGTATATATTATTATAAAAATTTGTATCACCACTAAACCTGATAGCATTAATAGAAACATTATAAACAGTATTATTATAAAATGATGAATAATTAATCCTATTACTTAATATACCATAAGAACCTTTTTCAACAATATTATTATAAACATTATTATGCCCACTACCTTGTAAATAAATACCATAATATCCTGAATTATAAATATAATTATTATAAATATTATTATACCCTCTTGAATCATTATACGGGTATTGGTCTAACATAATGCCATAATAACTTAAAGAAATATTATTATTATAAACATTCCACCCCATAGGACTACCCATTAATATACCATAAGTAAAATTAACAATATTACAATTTTTAATAGTTTGATTACTATAACCATAATAAAGAGGTTGTATAGCCTTACCAGAACCATTACCTATAATCGTTGCACCATTACAATCTAATATAGTATCATTTGATGTTATTCTTAACACACCATTATAGTTACTATCATTCAAATAATAAGTCCCAGGACACAATGTAGTATTAGTAGTTATAACCATATCCTCATAAGGTACAACGCATTCTGATTGGACTTCTGCTGAAGGTGTTTCTGGTGTGGTTGATGTGATTTCTGCTGGTTTCTCGATAAGTATTGGTTTTGTTTGGTTTATTTCTATTGTTTTAGGTATTGTCCTTGTTGCGTATCCTGTTATTCCTGTATCTTTTATGTATATTATTGTTGATAATAGTATTAGTGTTATTCCTATTATGATTTGCCATTCAAATGTTTTGTATTGTGATTTTTTGTTCATTTTCTTTTTTTTGTCATCCATATGTTCTTATAGCTTCGATTTGTTATTTTGGCTATTTCTTTCAATGAATAGCCTTTTTCTTCTAGTTCATTAATTAGTATTTGTAGTGGTGATTTTTTTGTGTTTGAGAATGATTCTATGTTGATGAATTCTTCTCCTATTATTTTGAATTTTTCCTTATGTTTTTTAACTGCTTTATTATAAGTTGTCCATATTGTTCTTTGGTCTCTATTGAGAATTTTTGCTATTTCTGAATAGCTTAATGGAGTGTTTTCTTTTAGGTATTTTACTACTACTTCTAACACCCCTAGTTTTTTGTTTGAGAATAATTTTAATGGTATATGTTTTGTTTGTTTTGCAAGTTTGTATTGTGTTATAAAAATCTCTAGAGCTGTTAGTAAATCTTTATCAGTATCACTTATTAAATTAGAATTAATACTTATTAAATTGGATTTTTTTGTATAATTAGGCATTATAGTATACTTTTATGTATACTAATATTTAAATATTTCTATTTTTAATACAATTTAATAAGTAAAAAATACAATAAAATAAGAATTCATTTTTTATAAATATACTTGCTTACAATAGACCAATAAGCAAAGAAATATATTATGAACAATATCCATCCAGCATTAGTGTGGAAAAGTCCAACAGCAAATTTAGGATCATAATATGCTCCGATAATGAATAATAAAAATATTCTTAATATATTCGTCAAAAACATTCCTAAAGCTCCAACAAAGAACAATGCTATTGCTAATCCCTTCTTCAGGCGCTTATAATCTAATATAAATATCAGCGCATACAGTGAAGTGAACAATAAGAACGAATCAATTCCTGAACATGGCTTTCCAACAATGGCCCTAAAATTATTGATGCCCAGTAAAGGACCTCCGCCCTCAGTCATCGTAAATGATGAGACGAATGGTTTGTATGTGACATTATCGAAGAATAGAGAGAATATTCTATAAAGAATTTCTGATATTGCACCGGAGAAGTAAGACCAAAGATTCTGAACTAAAAGCATCAATATAAAAAATACTACAGATGCTATTATGAAGAATAGTATCTCTTTACGATACTCCTTCAATTCATATTTTGTAAAGGAAATGCCGAATATTGAGAAATATAATGCGATTATAAATAATATGTTTATAGTTATCTTAATTATCCCCCAGAATAGTTTGGCTTGCAAAAAATATTCTGTATTCTGATTTATCAAGAATTTGAAGATATATTGGCCTATCAAGAAAAATGCCGATAGAAATATGAATAATATTTGTATCTTTTCAAACTTATAATTTTTGATCTTTAAAACATTCTGATAATATCTTATAATTGTAGCCACGATACCGAATAACAATGCGTTAAGAATTATCGTACGCATATTAGGCGCTTCCAAAATGAAGTCTTGAGGAATGCTTAAGTATGTATTGAAAAAATCTGTATATTTAAAGAATAATGATATGAACATCTGGACAGATATACCGATGACTATGAATAGCACTAATTTTATCATGAACCATTTGAATCCTTCATTTTTGAATATATAATTAATTTTCATTTTTTATCTTCCCGACAATTTTCCATGCGAAATAGTTAAGGAATATTGTTCCTAATGTTCTGGAAATAACAACTCCCCATGCCGCACCTACAATACCTAATTTTAGTATTAATAGATAACTGAAGATTAAGCTGCTGGACAATATGAACAGCTCATTATACATATGATATTTTTGATTATTCGTAGAATCCATGACTTGACATGCCCAGATATTGTAGATAAATATCGGCACGTACCATATCATAACTTGAAGAACGGGGATTGCTGGAGAATATTCTTCTCCAAAAGCTAAAATGATAATATACTTAGCTAGTACCGTAATT
This sequence comes from Candidatus Woesearchaeota archaeon, assembly GCA_026002815.1. GTDB lineage: Archaea > Nanobdellota > Nanobdellia > Woesearchaeales > UBA9642 > UBA9642. The sequence continues at coordinate 34,183 of BPGB01000014.1, forward strand.
ATTAATGCTCCTAGTGCAGAAATAATGCTGGCAATAGTTATATATTTCGAAAGTTTATAAGCATATTTTCCATCATATATCTTTTTGCAAGTATTAGGAAATATTGCATCATTTATCACACCCCTTATTAATGTGCCTGCGCTTACTAATTGCCATGCAACAGTATAAAAGGCTACTCCTGAAGTGCTCACGAGTATAGAAATGATAAAGATATTAACTGTACCATACAATGATGCGAGAAATGCTGCTAAGCCAAGCCAAAATGATTGTTTAATAACTCTCTGACAAAAATCCCAATCTATAACTAGCGTAAATTTTCTCTTGATAAATTTTCTTGAGAAAAAATATTGTATAAATATAACAATAATTTCTGATATTATCCAAGAGATTAAGACGGCCATCGGTGATGCAGAATACATCAAAGCAAAGAACACTATGATACTGAATAGTATTACTTCAGAAATTCTTACTATAGAATTATAATTCATGCGTTCAACAGCTTTGAATGTAACATTAAGAAGATTGATTAATTCTTTCAATAATACCGTTATGCTAGCTACTGTTATCAATATCTTTTGATTCATATCATATGGAAGAAAATAATAATTAACAATGTTGATCAATGCGATAGTCGCCAACCCAAAGTATAATTTTATTGTGAAGGATTTATTAATCAATTCGCTAAGTTTAGAATTATCCTTTGAACCATCTCTCAAGATTATAGTATTCATGCCGAAATTAATCAGAAATAAGAATCCCATAGCAAAATTGAAAGCTAGAGAATACTGTCCATAAAGATCTGGAGATAATGTCCTAGCCAAGTATATGGTGATGAAAAACATCAATATCTTAGCAACCATCTCTCCAAATACTAGGAAGCCCATATTATGGATTATCCTCTTATTTGGAAGGAATTCAGAAATTTGTTTAATCCATCTTTTTATCATCACAGATCTCCTTTATTATCTTATTAAACTGTTTAGCTCTAACATCCCACGTGTGATTTTTTGCATCTTTTTTTGCATTTTTTCCTATTTTTTTTCTTAATTTTTTATTTTTAGCTAACATCAATAATTTATCTACAAAATCGTCGGGGTCCTTATACAGTATCCCATTGATTCCATCTTTCACTATTTCTCTAACTGCCGGCGTATCTTCCACTAAAACTGCTTTACCCATAGCCATATATTCAAAAACTTTTGTTGGAAAACCTATATAAGACCAGTCATCAGAAAAACAGATATCTGAATTTTTCAAATGTGAATATACGATATTATTTTCTAAGTATCCTGAAAATTTGACGTTCTTCTTGCAATTATTTTTAGATATTATTTCTTTATATTTTCTTATATACGTCCCATCACCTATAATTTCGAAATATATATTATTATTCCTCTTGATAATAGTAGAAAATTTTTCGATTATTCCGTTAAGTCTGTCTTTGAAAAGTGATCCGACGAAGGTTATACGTATAGTATTATCTTCTTTCTTTTTATAAGGTTTTAGAAATAATTTATCAAATCCATCTCTAAGGACAAAAATATCTTTTTTAATTATTTTTAGTATCGTTTTCTTGTGAGCTTCATTGACTGTTATGATATAATTAGAATTTTGTAACACCTTATTTTCAATTTTCTTATAATACGTTTGTTTCAGTTTGGCCAGTATACTATTATCTTTTTTTGTGGATTCTAACTGTATAAGCCCCATTACATCAAATATCTTTAGGCAACGGAATTTTTTTGATAGTAAAAAACTGTGTGCAGAATTATACCAAAATATGTCTATAGAAAAATTTTTTAATTTCTTTTTTATGAATATGTAAGCAGTAATTGACTGAAAAACTCTTTTTATAAACCGTATATTGATGTTTGGTATTCTGATAATTTTTATACCGTCGAATTCCGATTCATCATAGCAATAGTATTTATTAGGACAAAATATTACTACATTATGTTTTTTGCTTAATCCTTTAGCTAAACGATGTAATCTATTATGATTTGCATTCATTTGTTTTGGAGGGAAATAATCTGCGGAATACATAACAATATTCATTCTATCACCTTGATCTGCTGCAATCCATTATTATAAATCTGGTTCATATAGCCAAATTTTTTTTCAATATTAGGCCGATTTCTAATAGAATCTGGGTTGGTACTATCAATGATATATTTTACATTTGTAAGTTCTAAAAGTTTTTCCAAATCTGGTATGCTTATATCCCAATTAATAATCGCAGAAGTATATGAATCTGCGTATAACGGGGTTTCTAATGTTTTATCTTTCACTGTTATTTGACTTCTTAAATTTGTTAAAGATATTTGAATCGTCTCTATCTCTATTTGTTCTATAATTGTCCTTCCGCTTGCATGTGTTGAAGACTTTATTTTATTACTTATTCCGGAAATTTGAGCACAATAAATTACATGATTATTACAGATTATGCTTTGATTAATACTGCCTTCTAGAAATGAACCTAAACTTAAGGTTTGGGGTCTAACGAATGTATAATCATCACTCGAATCGGATACTGTAATATACATAGGGACTATAGGTGCAAGAATTATCAATGCTAGTATTATTTGATATTTAATTTTGTTATTTAATGATTGTATTTTTATAGTATAATAAGATATTGTTATTACTATGATTGGTACAATGAAATAGAAGGCGTATATTGTTTCAACAAGAAGACCGGACAGGATTATCCATGAGATCAATATAAAAAAATCTTCAAACGTCTTTTCTTTCTTGATTACTAAAAAATAATATCCTACGGGCAATAGTATTATTAATATCCCGAAATGCATACTTATAGTATACAATATGCTTATGATATTATCTATATATGTTATTCCAATGTTAAATGGGATTTTCGTACTTTCTGTTCCAATCTTTACATGTCCAAAAAAGTGTATCATACTTAAGAAAGTGAGGACAGTTAATATTATTATACATAAATTTTGATAATTATTGTTTTTATAAAATTTATTTAAAAATTTTGAGATTATAAATATGATTAGAAAAAGTAATATTAAAATGACTGCTCTATGTGTGATAATGGATATAATTAGTAGTAACATTATTATTATTATTTTTTTCATGTCGATTTTTTCTAATAGTAGCAACAATATAGATAAAAATAATAAATGAAGAATATTTCTTGAAGTGTATGATTGTGAGTATCCTATAAAAAATTTTGAACTTAAATATACTATAGTGGAGATTATTGCAACGACATTATTTTTAAATATTTTTTTTGTAATTAGGAAAAAAGTTAATCCGCATGTGATTATAAAAAAATAATTCCATAATATTATGCTTTCAATAATTCCTAAGTTTGTTAGTTCTGACACTTCTGCGAGAAATATTATTCCTCCGGGTGGATAAGAAAAGGAAGTCAGGCCTAGTACGGTTGGTAAATTTATGTTCCAAACAATATAGTGGTTTTCTTTTATACTCTTTGATAAGTATGATAAGTCATATGTATCTACTCCTTTTGGATAAGTATTGTTCAAGTCTGAACGTAATAATAAGATGAATAATAATACTAATAATATGGTTACAAATAATTTTGTTATTCTTTTATATGAGTGTTTCATTTAATATTTTCTCCAATTTTTCAGAACAATTATCGATATTGAATTCTAATGCTCTTTTTAAACTTTTATTTTTATAATAATTCATCAATGTTTTATTCTTTAACAATCTTTTAATATTTTTAGATATATCTTCAGTAGTATTTATCAGTAATCCATATTTTCCATATCCTAAAATGTGTGGGATTCCCCCTACATTCGACGCTATTACTGCACACTTCCTTGACATTGCTTCTATAAGTACTATTCCGAAAGCTTCGTAAGAACTTGGTAACACAAAGATATCGCTAATATCATAGGCTGTTATTAAATCTTCTTTATTTACGTTTCCTATTAATTTTATATTATTGTTTTTAGTATTACTAATCAAATCTAACAGATATTTTTCTTCCTTTTTGTTTCCACTACCAATTATAAGAAGATTAATTTTTTTTATTTTTTTATTGAGGTTATCAAAAATATGTATCAGTCTTTCTAAATTTTTGTGTTTGGAATATCTTCCAACATATAATATGTTATAGCCTTTTTTAATATTATTTTTAATTTTAAATGTTTTTTCTTTATCAATATTTTTTTTTGTCTTTATATAGATTGGATCTAATGCGTTCGGTATAATTATTATTTTTTTATTTTTAATTTTAAATTGTTTTATCAATAATTCTTTTTCATAAGCAGTTATAGCAATCACAAGATCGACATTTTTAAATACATATTTTCCTACGATGTTATCAAAAATTCTTCTTAAAAACAGAGGTTTTTTTCCAAAAGGATGAAAATGTGGCGTGAATATTATTTTTCTCTTTTTTATCTTTGCTGCAATTACTGTAATTAATGGATAGAATGTTTGATATCCGTGAACATGATATATTTCTTTATCACTTTTTAGTAACTGAAATAATAGTGATATAGGGATAGTAAATATTTCTTTAACTTTTATTGTTCTATCATCGTAATTGATATTGCTATAGATATTTATATTATGGCGTTTTTTTAGTTTTTCAGTAAAAAGATAAATGTGTTTACCAATGCCTCCCTTTTCCGGATTATATCCTCTTGCTATTTCAGCGATTTTCATTTTTGTATATCTCGATTATTTTTTTGGAAATATTTGAAGTATAATATTTTTCAATTGACCTTCTTATATTGGTCCTATTTAATTTTTTTCCTAATAAATTTTTAATTCCATTATAATATTCTTCAGAATTTCTAGAATTTATTATTATCCCGTTATTTTTATTTATTATGAACCTTATGTCCCCGACGTTTGTTGAAATTACTGGTACGCCACAGCTTAAAGCTTCTAGAATAACTAAAGGGGTGCCTTCAAAATGGGAACTTAAGCAAACTACGTTTGAAGAATTTATATAATATTTTAATTTTTCATTCTCTATAGCGTCCAAAATTCTTATATTTGATATTTTTTCTTTTATAATTATTTTCTTGTATTTATCTTCTTCTTTTCCATTACCTATTATTATTAGTTCAATATCTTTTTTATTTTTTACACTATTTATGATTAAGTCTATTCCTTTAACTATATCAATTCTTCCTATAAACATAGCGATATTTTTTTTATTTGACAAACCTAATTTTCTTCTTGCTAAGTTTCTATTTACTATAAAAAATTTATTCGGATTTACCATTGGGGGTATCCATACAAATTTTTCTTTTATTTGTGGATATCTTTTCTTGTAATATTTTAATGATGTTTTACTCACACATATAATTTTTTCAGATTTATTGAAAACAACTTTTTCTAGTAAAGAATATATTATACGAACTAATGCTTTTTTTGGTCCTTTAAATTTTTCAGGTAAATATTTAGAAGTAATGCCATGCATAGTTGTTATTAATTTGTAATCTCCTTTAAATATAGCTAAAGGTAGACTAGATTCTATTCTATGAGTTTGTATTATTTGTTTATTGAATGATTTTTTTAATCTTAATTTAAAGATTTTTAAGGCAAATCTTAAATTTATAGGTATTAATTGTTTTAAATATTCTTTTTCTTTTATATTCATTATCGATTCAAAATTAAGGTTATTTATTTTTTTTTCATTTTTAGATATTTTTATTCCTATAATTTTATATTTGTATTCTTTAACATTTTCTACGATATTTAATATATATGTTTTAATTCCCGAGCTCTCTGTTACAAAAGGATCTATTGCTTCTATATGTATTATTTCATTCATTTTGTGAGTTCCCTTATTATGGTGTGTGTAGTATTAATCCCTTTTATCGGTGCCATGTCTGATTTGATATATCCTATATTGATACATTTTGATTGGATTATATTTCCATTTTCTATTAATTCTTTATTAACCCTCATTTTTCTATCTCCTG
>BPGB01000015.1 GCA_026002815.1 Candidatus Woesearchaeota archaeon
TGAGAAATCCCGGTTACTACTATGTTACTGATGTTGAGAAAATAACCGGAATACTTGCTCTGGCTGGCGGAGTTACAGGTGCTGCAGCTTCAAAAGAAATTTATATCCTCAGGGGTGAAGAAGAAATTGAATTAAATGTTTCAGAATTAACAGCTAAAGGAAACACTGCAGCAGACTTTGGGCTTCGCTCGGGAGACAGAATTTTTGTACCAAGAAGTTTCTGGGCTGATGCATCTCAATACGCAATTATATTTTCCGGAATTGCTGTCCTTAGTACAGTAATAGCATTATTAATAAGATAATAAAAAGTCAAATGAGTATGGAAAAGAATAAAAATAACGAAGAATATATACCTCTCAGATTCAGCAGTAAAAATGTACCTAAGAGAGAGAAAACACTTGTTGAAATATTTCAGATAATTGCAAGGAATAAAAAAATATTATTCGCCACCGTAGGAGTATTCCTCATTGCTGCATTAATCTACAGCTTTACAGCTACCCCGATTTATGAAGCAAGTGCAACCCTAAAGAAAGAAGGAAATCCAAACGACAGAAGATTAGGCTCAGGAACAGACATATCAACTCTTTTAAGTTTGCAATCAACGGATGAAATCGAAACCGAGCTTGAACTAATAAAAACATTTAAAGTTGCTTCAGAAGTAGCCAAAGAATTGGACCTTTTTGTAAATGTTAAAGAAATTAAATGGAACAGTAACGATAAAAATTATGAAGTAAATAAAACCTTTGTTGAAATGAGTGATCCATCATTCATATCAAAAAATTCAAGAAAATTCAGAATACCGGAAAAGTTTAAGATAAAATTCAATCGTACGGAGGATCTGATTAGTGGTGATTTCTCAATTTTAAAAGAGAATGAAGATAAATATGAACTAATTGATTTATTAAGTGGTAAAAAGATTTCTGAAAGCACAATTGAAAAACCTAAGTTTGATGGAACTTATCCGCTTGATACTATTCCCGGTTTTACAATCAAACGTGATACTGCTGCAATATTCATTCTACCACTAAACGGGGATGTTAAAATAGAATTCAGTTGGAATGCAGCACCGCTAAAGAGTGAATTTATATTTACTCTGAATGACATTAATCAGACTGCAATTGGTGTTTCAAAAAGCATTAAAGTTTCGCGAGTTGGAAAAACCAATATATTTAATCTCGGTTACTCGTCAAGTTCAGCTTATGCTGCAGCTTTAATTACCAATACCGTAGTGGATAAGTACCGTGAAGCACGAATGGATCAGAAAAAGCAAACCATACGCTATTCTTATAATACAGTTGATAAACAGCTCCTTGAAGTTCAGGATAAATTGCAGGAAGCAGAAAAAACCCTTAGCGATTTTAAGGCCAGCGGTCAGATAATGTCAATTGATGCAAGTTCTCAGGAAATTGTTGGATTCTTAAGCCGTCTCGAAGCCGAAAAAGTTTCAACAGATTTATTGTTAAGCGATTACAAAAATAAAGTGGCTGATTTGCAAACTCAGCTTTCTCAAAAAGGATTTTTCGATCAAAGTTATCTTAACCCCCGTGGTGAAGGCGAAGGAACTTCTCCTTTTGCCGAATTAATGAGACAACTATCAAACCTTGAGTTACAACGAATTGAACTTCTTCAGAAAAGAACAGAAAACCATCCTGATGTTAAAGCAGTAGATGAGCAGATAAACTCGGTTAAACAACGACTTAGTAGTTTTAATGAAAATACTATAACAGCTTACCAAATTATGATTAGCACACTTGAGAAGAAGCTGCTTAAGATAAACGATATGATGTCCAAATATGAATCAAAACTTCAGAGTTTACCGGCACAGGAAAATAAACTGGTTCAGATTTTAAGACAGAAAGCTACTTATGAAAAAATATTCACTATACTTTTGGATCAAAGAGAAGCGATGCGTGTAGCCGAACTCTCAAGTCCGCAGGATATCTCAATTGTTGATGAAGCAAAGATTCCGCAATTCCCATCCTGGCCTAAGAAATCTTTTATTGTACTAATAAGTTTGGTATTGGGTTCTTTTCTTGGAGTTCTTTTAATCTTTACAATCGAATTGAAAAAAACAAGGTATGTAAATCTTGATGAACTTGAAGAAGAATTTAAGATTCCTATTCTTTCATTAATACCTAAGCTTTCCAAAGAAATAGTTAAAGCAGTAGAAAATAATCCCGAACATAAAGTTGCTCTGCTCACAGTTCAGGATGATGGATTAAAAGAAACATATCGTGTATTAAAAACAAAATTATTTCAGAACATTAATCCCGAAACCAAATTGTTAATGATAACCAGTTGTGAAGAAGATTCGGGTAAAACCACTGTAGCTGCAAACCTTGCGGCATCTTTAGCTCAGGAAGGTAAAAGAGTTCTTCTTATCGACTGTGATTTAAGAAAGGGTGATCTATCTGGATTGTTTGGACTCAGTAAAGAAACAAAAGGGTTACTGGATTATTTACTCAACGATAGTCCGCCTAAGATTTATACTCGTGCTTCAAAGAATATTGATATAATTCCCTCAGGTGGCTTAAGCTCGGACTCTGGTACTTTACTGGATTCTGCAAGAATGAGAATGCTTTTCAAATCGCTTGATACAACACAGTATGATTTAATAATTGTTGATACACCACCTGTAACCCGAGTTGTCGATCCTCTGGTATTATCACATTCCTTGCATAATGCAATTGTGGTGGTGAGACCTGAACACTCTCTTTTAGAAACTGTTCGCTGGGGAATATCTGAATTGCTAAATGCTAAAATTAATGTTAAAGGATTAGTAATTAACGCTGCTGATATAGAAAAATCCTATTACTATAAGCATCGTTATGGTTATGGATATGGTTATGGAAGCAAAAATGGAAATGGTAAAGCAAAAGATGCAAAAAAGATTAAGCAGGAATTTCAACTGAAGTTTAAAGATCAGCTTACACATAAAAATTAATCTTTGCAACAGCTGAAAGTGATTTATAATTTCCACATGAAATGTGAGAATATTAAACTTAAAACAACTGAATGATAATATATTGTCCAATTTTACTATTAAAACTATTAACCCCTCGGAAATTTCTGACTGGAATACTGAAATTCTGAGATTAAATAATTATTCCTTTTTCCATTCTTTAGAATGGGCTTTGGTACTATCAGATACCTACAAATATAAACCAGTTTACTTCTGCCTCTTTAAGAATAATATCTTATCCTCTGTTGTGCCGGCCATGGAGATAAAGAGTAAACTCACTGGCAAACGACTGGTCTCACTTCCATTCAGCGATTTCTGTGAACCATTGTTTAATTCAATTGAGGAATCCGAAATACTTAAAGAAAAAATTTTTGAATATTGCGAAAACAATCTTCTGAAATTTATGGAGTTTCGTACTTCAGAGACCAGATTCCCTTTTGAAACCGGGCAATTCAGAACTGACTTGCGACACATCTTAAATCTTGTTCCTGATGAAAATGAATTAAAGAAAAACTTATCGGATAATACAAAAAGAAATATTAAAACTGCCATCAAAGAAGGGATTATCATTAAAGAAGAAAATTCAGAAGCAGCATTAAAAACCTTTTACAAGCTACAGTGTATAACACGAAAAAAACATGGTTTACCCCCTCAACCTGAATCATTCTTTGATAATATTTACAAACACATACTATCTCAGAGTAAAGGGACAATGTTTTTCGCTTCTCTTAATGGTAAGCCAATTGCCTCTCTGATGTTTTTCACTTTCGGTGAAAAAGTTTTATATAAATTCGGGGCTTCTTTAAATCAGAACTTACCAAAAGGTGCAAATCATTTGCTGATGTGGGAAGCAATTAAAAAATATTCATTGCTTGGATTCAAAGAATTTGATTTTGGGAGAACAGAAATCAACCACGAAGGATTACGAAGATATAAACTTGGTTTTGGTGCCGATGAAAGACTTATATTTACTACGCGATACGATATAAGAACTAAATCATTCATTCCACCTGAAACAAAAACTACCGGAATTCATAATAAAATATTCGAAAGACTGCCTCTAACTGTTTTGAAAATAATTGGCAATGCACTTTATAAGTATATGGGTTAAGATTGATTTTTTTAATAACAAATAATTTGAAAGATGAAAGAATTCTTGATTTCATTTTAAACCATAACAGAGCAACAATTTATCATCATCCTGCCTGGTTAAAAGCAATTGAAAAGTCTTTTAACTATAAAGCCAATTACCTTCTTGAATTAAATGAAGCAAATGAAATAAAAGGTTTACTTCCATTTATAGAATTCAATAACAAAATCACAGAGAAAAAACTGATTTCTTTTCCGATGTCAACTTATTGTGACCCTTTGATAACAGATGAGAAATTGCCGAAAGCAATAGAATTTTTGAAGATTAATTACCTAACATTTAAAACAATTGATTTAAGAACATTAAAAAATTTGGATAAAGTTTTACCACAATTTTCATTTACAGAGGAATATGTAACTCACATACTTAAACTTAAAAATACGCTTGATGAGACTTTCAATTCATTTCACCCCACTAGTGTGCGGGCTTCAATCCGAAGAGCAGAGAAAAATAATCTTCAAATAAAATGGGGAAATTCTCTTGCTGATTTGAATATCTTTTATCATCTTGAATTCAAATTGAGAAAAAGACTTTTATTACCACCTATCCCTTACAACTTTTTTAAGAATATTTGGACCGAATTAAGTAAAGAAAATTTAATTTCGCTGCCGATAGTTTATAAAGATGAATTCCCAGTTGCCGCCGGTTTCATACTTAACTTTAAAGATACTTATTATCTTGAGTACACAGCTTCTGATAAAAATTATTTCAATGTGTATCCTAACCATAAATTGTTTTATGAAGTTATTAAAAAAGCACATTTGACCGGAGCTAAAAAAGTTGACTTTGGCAGAACTTCCAATTATAACCAGTCTTTAATTACTTTTAAAGAGAAATGGGCTGCTGAGAAATTTCCTGTTTACCATCATGTTTACCCTGGAAAATCGAATAATGTAAAAAACAAGAACTCATTAAGAAAATATCTGATGAAAATAAATTATTATTTACCGGATTTTGTCCACGAACTCGAGGGGAAATTCATATACAGGCATTTTCTTTAATAAGTCTCATATCTGAACTTAATTTTAATCTTGTATCATTAATAGATGACAATCCAACTATTTATTATGAATTTGGAGAAATCCTTCTTGGCAAAATAATTGACCCTGAATGAACTATCATTAAACAATCCTAAGAGGGCTATATATGAAAATTCTAATTCGCAATTTTTTCCTTTTCTTTTCAATTATATTGATTTTTTCTGCTTGTCAGAGTGCAGAAGACATCACTTCACCTGCTTCAGAACTAGATAAGAAAGGTGCTAATACACAGGTTACGATTACACCTGTAAATACGGTTCCCGGTACAGAGACTTGTGTTGAATTAGTAGCAGGACAGCACTATGTAGTAGGAACAGTATGTATAAAGACCGAAGGATCAAATCTTAAAGTGAAATATAACCTCACTGATTCAGATTGGTCTATAACCGAAACTCATCTGGCTGTTGTGGGAAATCCAAATGACTTCCCCCGAACTTCAAACGGAAATCCAAAGGTGGGAAACTTCCCGTATAAAGGAACACATAACAATGTATCTGAGGTCGAGTACTCTGTACCAATCGGAAATTTACCTCCGACCGTTTATGTTGCTGTACATGCAGTGGTTAAAAATTGTGAAGTAACCCCTGCAACAAATCTTTGTCCGGATTTTCCAGCGAATATTACAATGACCCCCACCTGGCTACCTCAGGGAATGGATTACACCGTTAAAGTAGATTTTGAATCTCAAACTTATTATGGGTTTTGTGTTGATAATTCGAGATTTATCGGTTCTGGAGGATCAAGAACTGTAAATTTTATTTGTTCTTATGACCCAAACTTACCGGCGTGTACAACATTTGTTGAAAAACCTGAAAACCTTGATCTTGTAAACTGGATAATAAATAACAGACAGAGTAACTGGAATCGGGCTGTTGTTCAGGCAGCTATCTGGCAATTAATAAACCCTTCCGGTAATTTAACGGGTTGGGACACATCTACAACTACCACCGGAGAATGGCGCCATGATCCTGTTTTAAGAGAACAAATTGTTTCTCTGGCAATGCAGCACGATGGTTATGTACCCGAATGTGGTGAAAAAGTATTAGTGCTCGTATACGGACCTGGTGACATTTGTAACCCAATCAGACAGGTATTAGCTTTTGAAGTACCGGTTGAGTGTATACCGGGAGAATGTGAATCAGAAACAGCTTGGGGATTCCCTTATAACAATGGCCCGATTCCTGGGAAGAGTGCTTTATTCGGCTCTCAGTGGGCTAGATATTTCTCTTACCTCAGGTAAATTTGGTTTAACCTTTAATTCAAACTGGAGACGACTTTAACGAGTCGTCTCTGTATTTTTAAAAATGTTTATTGCCTGCTAATTTTTTATTGTGCTAAAAAAAATCTTTTACATAATAAAACCTCTTATTCCAAGAAAATTGCAATTGCAATTGAGAAGAAAACTCATTTTTTCGAAGCTACCATCCTATAAAGATATCTGGCCAATATTAAAAGGTTCTGAAAAGAAACCTGAATACTTTTCTGGCTGGCCGGAACGAAAACAATTTGCGTTAGTACTTACTCACGATGTTGAACACAAAAGAGGTTATGATCGTGTAATTAAGCTTATGGAAATTGAAAAAGAACTCGGCTTTGTATCGTCATTTACTTTCGTGCCAGAAAGAGATTATATAGTTGAGAAAGAGCTTCTCCAAACATTAAGGGAAAATGGTTTTGATTATGGTGTTCACGGACTTTATCACGATGGAAAACTATTTTCATCTGAATCTGAATTCCTTAGAAGAGCAACTAAAATAAATTCTTATCTGAAAGACTGGAATACAAATGGTTTTAGAGCACCCGCTATGCATCATAATCTCGATTGGATTGGAGCACTTAATATAGAATATGATATGTCAACTTTCGATACTGATCCTTTCGAACCACAGCCGGATGGAGTTGGAACTATATTTCCCTTTTGGGTTGAAAATAAAAGACATCCTGAAGGTGGGTACATAGAATTGCCATATACTCTTCCTCAGGATTTTACTCCGTATGTTCTGATGAAAGAAACAACTCCAAAAATCTGGATTGATAAACTTGATTGGATTGCTGAGCACAATGGAATGGCACTAGTTAATGTTCATCCCGATTATATTGATTTTGAAAATTCAGGTAAAAACTTTGAAGAATTCAATCTTAATATCTACACTGATTTTCTTGAATATGTAAAGACAAAGTACGAAGGTAAATACTGGAATCCGCTGCCAACGGAAGTTGCTGTCTTTTGGAAAAAGTTGATTAAACCGTAACTCAAGTCGCCGGACTTAATCATATAATTCTTGTTCACGCAAAGCCGCAAAGAACGCGAAGTTAAAATTTAAACCACAGATTAACACAGATGTTACGCCACTAATTATCACTAATTGATCACGAATTTGATAAAACTTAAACTGATTAAAACATTATTCGAAAATCCCAATAGGGATGAAATATTTATAGAACAATGCAAGTAGGTGATAATGTTAAATCCCAGAAGGGATGACATTATTTTCACGAAAAACCGCAATTAACGCAAAGAGAAAATTTAAAACACAGATGTTACACCACTAATTATCACTAATTGATCACGAATTTGATAAAACTTAACCTGATTAAATCATTATTCTAAAATCCCGATAGGGATGAAATATTTGTAGATCAATTCAAGTGGCCGATAATATTAAATCCCAGAAGGGATGACATTATTTCCACGAAAAACCGCAATTAACGGAAAATTTTTTGTTTAGTGTTTTAGTGCTTTAGTGGCAAAAAAAATCTCTCTACAGATTAACACAAATTTTTCTCCGAGGTTCTCTGTCTCTCTTCTCTGAGGTTCTCCGTGTAATAAAACATCCGGCTTGAGTAAAATTATTGGATGAAAGCCGTAAAACCCACAATAATAAAAATTATCAACGGATTTCTTAACGAAAAATAACCTGAACAGTTTCTGCAAATGATTTGATATATTTAATAAGAGCATAAATGAATAACAGCATACCAAACATCTCCAAACTCTCCTCAATAACAACCTCAAAAACATATAACATTGAATCGCCCAGACTATGTGAATATAACCATCCCCCAATCATTTCGAAACCAATCGCACCAAGTAGATAAATAAAACCAGACAACAAAAACAACATCCTGAGTTTTTCGTCTAATAAAAACAATAACCTCAGGAAATATAATGCGAACAAAACCACTGCAATCATTCCGGGAATTATCCAGGCCCAGTAAAGCAACCCACCAGGATTCAGAGAATTTCTGACCGGATTATTCAATATCTCGTGAACCGAAGCAATCTCATCCATAGACATAAACAGAAACATAACTGAAATGATAAAAAAATATTTTTTGGTTTCGGCTGAATCAAGCTTGTATATAAGAAAACTAAAGCCAGAAATAATAATCATTAAAAACCCGGAATACCACGAAGGAATGTTCGCCTCCAGATTCATATTAAATAATTGGACAAAACGATATAGAACTCTGTTGTTTTCTAAATCTTCACCATAATTAATACTGAAAATACCCGCGATTGAACCTGTTATTACAAGAATACCGGTAATAACAATTAAAATGAATACAAACTCGGATAGACTAATGTTTGTAAATGCACCAGCATCCTGTTCTGAAATATTATTATTTATCAATTCTTTTTCTGGCTTAACAATAATAATAGCCACTGATTTATCTCCTTTATATAAAAATTTATTTATTTCGATGTCTAATCTAATGCCAGAATCATTTGTATAATCCATTTCCAGTATTTACTAAATTAATCTGTTTATTACTGAGACAAATTCTCTGAACTTTTAAGAACATTAATCAATCCGTTCATTGAATTATTAAAATCTTACTTTCTTCCACTTTTTTAACTATTTTTACGGCATAATGATTGAAAATACATAAATTAATTTTAATCGAAATTATCTTAATGAAAAATAAAAATGTATTAATGCTTGTTTACTCTCACTATCCTTCTGACACGAGAGTGAGAAAAGAAGCATTAACTCTAAATAAAAATGGATTCAAAGTTGATATTGTCTGCCTCCGTAAAGAAGGGCAGAAAAAAACAGAAATCTTTGAAGGTATTAAAGTTTACAGAATTAACCTTTCAAAACAAAGGAAAGGTTTATTTAGCTATTTATTTCTTTATTTGTCCTTCTTTTTTCTTAGTGCTATAAAAGTGAACGCATTATTTATAAAAGAAAAGTATGCATATATTCATATTCATAATATGCCTAACTTTTTGGTATTTACATCAATAATACCCAAGTTATTTGGTAGTAAAATAATACTTGATATGCACGATCCTATGCCAGAACTGCTCGGTTCTGTTTTGAGTTCAGAAAACCAATATTTAAAAAAATTATTAACTATCGAAGAAAAAATAAGCATTTCATTTGTAGATAAAGTTATTACTACAAACATAGCATTTAAGGAACTTTTTATATCAAGAGGATGCCCGGAGCAAAAAATCACAATAATAATGAACTCCCCTTATCCTGAAATTTTTGACAAAGTGCAAACAAAAATCAGAAAAGATAATAATTTTTTTATCCTATACAATGGATCAATAGTAAAAAGGCATGGTTTAGATTTGCTTATTGATGCTATTAATTTATTAGTGTATAAAATTCCGAATATTAGACTAAAAATTTATGGTGACGGTGAATTTTTAAACGAAATCATCCGCAAAATTAAAGACCTAAATTTAGAGAACTATATTACTTACTGTGGTGCTGTCTTGGTGGACGATATTTTGGCCGAAATTACAGAGTGCGACTTAGGTGTTATACCAAACAGATTTAATGAATTTACAAATTTAAACTTTCCTATAAGAGTTTTTGAATTTATTCACTTTAAAAAACCTGTGATAGTACCCAGAACTAAAGGGATTCAAGACTATTTTAGTGAAGATTCAATTTTTTATTTTGAACCGGATAACATTGAAAACCTGGCTAATTTAATTTATTCAATTTATACAAAAAAGCTTGAAGTGGAAAAATTAATAGAAAAGAGTTTTAATATTTACAAAAAAAATATCTGGGATATACAGGCTAAAAATTTGATAAAAGTTTATAATGAAAACCACATTTGATTATTAAGAATGGATAACTTTCCCAAAAAATATATACTTATTACTGCTGCACATAATGAGGAAGAGTTTATTGAAAAAACAATTTTTTCAGTCTTAAGTCAAACAATAAAACCCATTGAATGGATTATTGTAAATGATGGGTCAACCGATTCAACAGAGTCTATTGTTAAAAAATACACTGAGGAACACCAATTCATTAAATTGCTAAAGAGAAATAACTCAGATGGATATAATTTTTCTTCGAAAGTGTTTGCTTTAAAATTGGGACTCAGTCAAATTAAATTTAATGATTATAAATATATTGGTGTTCTAGATGCTGATGTATCTTTTGAATCAAATTATTATGAATCGTTAATAAATGAATTGGAAAAAGATGCAACTTTGGGTATTGTGGGAGGCGTTTATTTTGATATTGTTAAGAATAAAAAAGTCTTCATAAAACCAAGTCCATATAGTATTCGGGGAGCTACCCAATTTTTCAGAAGGAAATGTTTTGAACAAATTGGTGGATTACAACCTTTAAAGTATGGTGGAGAGGATGCATTAGCGTGTTATACCGCGAGAATGTACGGTTGGAAGATAAAGAATATTGAGCATTTAATAGTTTATCATTTAAGACCCACAGGCACAAAAATAATTAATATTTTCAAAACGAGATTACGAGATGGTTTTGTTGAATACCATCTTGGTTATAATTGTTTTTTCCAGATGATAAAAAGTTTGAGTAGATTTAATGAAAAACCTTTTCTTATTGGTAGTTTATTAAGAATTTATGGGTTTTGGATTTTATTCTTTAAAGGGGAAAAAAGAATACTGTCTACAGAAGTAATAAGATATATTAAAAAAGAACAAATGAAACGTTTACTAAAATTTTAAAAAAGATGAATGATCTAATAAAAAAAACAATAGAGAAAATAAGAATTTTTATCCCTCATATCTATAATCTTCTTAGAAATAATAACAAAGATTTTACGGTAATATCCAACGACTGTTGGGGAGCGGAAATTTATAAGGATACGAATCTCCCTTATCTAACACCTTTTGTAGGATTAATGATTATGGCGCCATGTTATATAAAGCTTCTTCAGAATCTGGAATTACTAAAAACTGAACCGCTAAAATTTACAGAAAATTCAAAATACCCACTAAATATTTCCAAGAAATATCCAATTGGACTAATTAAAGATATTGAGATCCATTTTCTTCATTATGCGGACGAAGCAGAAGCTGCCAGTAAATGGGAAAGAAGAGTTAAAAGGATGAACTGGGATAACCTGTTTATTAAATTTGATGGAAGTAAAGATTTTGCTACCCCTGAGTTAGTTAAAAAATTTGATGAGCTCCCTTATAAAAATAAAATTTGCCTCGTTAATGAAAAAGAAGCTCATCTTAATTCTGTTATTAAAATTAGTGAATGGAATCCTGATGGTAAATTAATGTATCGATTTTGTCAGAAAGAATTTGATGTAATAAACTGGATTAATAATAAAGATACAAAACCAAATTTTTTACAAAAATTATTTTATTTTTTATTCATTAGACCTTTGTAAGCGGATTTGTGTAAGTAAAAGGAATGATAATAAAAAGTTCAATGAATAAAATATATAATATTAAACTTTCAATAGAAAATTTAGTCCTGTTTTCCTCTATAATTTTAATATTTTTTACATTGTTTGGAACTGACTTACCATTTCAGGGTAAATCTTATGAAGAAGTTTTTGAGCAAGAAACTAGTAACATTAATAATCAAATAGTCTATAGTCTTTTATTCATACTTTCATTAGTACCATTAATTAAAAAATACAATAAAATTTTAAGCTTTCTGATAAAAGAAAAATTTCTTACACTTTTTATCTTATTATGTATTTTAAGCGCTGCTTGGTCTGATTATAGTCTTATTTCTTTAAAAAGATCATTCCAACTTTTTGTATCTTTTTTGGTAATCGTAAATTCAGTACTATTTCTCGATATCAATGTTTTGCTAAAACCACTTAAAATAATTGTACCTCTTTATCTATTTACTAATCTATTCAGCTGTTTGATTATACCACAGGCAGTTGATAAGGCTGGGTATTGGATGGGAATACATGGACATAAAAATGGTTTGGCACAAGGGACTTATTTTGTATTCCTAGTTTCTACACTTTATTTTGAAAAAGGACTAGACCCGATTAAGAAAATATATAAATATTTAATATACACCATATGTTTTTTACTGATTGTCAAAGCACAAAGTTCAACTGTTATTATTGTCCTTACTCTTACTTTAGGATACTGGCTAATTAAAAGGATTGAAAAGATTTTTGAAGAATTAAAAGTTGGTAGATTCATAATGGCTTTTTTTCTACTTTTTTTATTTTTTTCTTTTTCCATAATTCTTTATTACTCATCCAATCTTATCGCTTTATTGCCGCAATTATTTGGTAAAGATTTAACGATAAGTGGTAGAGGACCTATCTGGGCATTTATTATATCTGAGATCGAAAAGAGACCTATTTTAGGTTATGGTTTTTCAACGTACTGGATAATGGGCAGTCAAATAGTAGATATTTTTGCAAGTGAATTTGGAGGATTTAAAATTAACCAGGCGCATAATGGTTATTTGGAAATTTTATTGCAGTTAGGATTTGTTGGATTGTTTTTTTTCATCATTATGATAATTGAATTACTATACAGAGCATTAAAAATTAGACATGATTTGCCAATAATTGTTTTGATTTCTTTGCTCATAATAAATTATACAGAATCAATATTATTCCAACCTAGAGGAATAGGGACTTTGGTAATAATAGTGAATTACATTTTAACAACTAATTTTTTTTTGAAAATGACAGGTTATAAATAATGAGTTATAAAATATGTTTTATTATACCCTTTTACGGGAAATTGCCCAACTACTTAAAATTATTTTTAAAATCAAGCGAAAATAATTTAGACTATGATTTTATTTTTTTTTCGGATTTAAGATTCCCCAAATATTTACCTTCAAATGTTAAAATTTATGAGCTTACTTTAAAAGATTTTTCGAATTTGATACATATTAAAACAGGTATAATGCCAACCATAAATTATGGTTGGAAAATATGTGATTTTAAACCAGCTTTTGGGATAATTTTTAATGATTACATCAAAAATTATCACTTTTGGGGCATTCTAGATGTCGATTTAATATTGGGAAAAATAAACGGTTTTATTACTAATCATTTATTGAAACAGTTTGATATCATTTCAGCAAAAAAGTTTTGGTTATCTGGTTCTATTGCATTATTTAGAAACTGTCATTCTGTTAATACTTTATTTATGAAAAGTAAAGACTGGAAAAAAGTATTTCAATCTGGGAAACACTTTGCCTTTGATGAGTGTGGTAGATTAAAAGCTAAAAAAGGTCAGCTGATTTATACCGAATTATTAAAAGGAAAAAGTATTTTTGATTTAAATACGGATATTGAAGCATTTACACATATAATAAAAAACACAACAAAGGTTGGAAATCTAAAAGTATTTTTTGATGAACTTATTTGTGAAAAAATTTACCCTAATATGATTTTAAGTTATGATGAAGGTGAACTCTCTATACATAATGTTGGAAAATCAACTTATAGCAGGGAACAGAAATTTCTTACCTATCACCTAGTAAATGATAAAAACAAAATTACTTTTAGTATCCCTAAATGGGAAACTGTACCAGACAAGTTTTATATAACGAATTATGGGTTTATTAAAGAGGAGCAGTTGAATTACTTAGTAATTATAAAGATCATATTTTTTGTAAAAGGAAGTATAAAATTTTTATTTATTAATATTCCTTCGAAGATATTAAGAAAATTGAGGAAAATTAGATTGAAAAAATGAATTTAAAGTATGAAATAAGAAGTGGAGTTTTTTATACATTTATCTTTCGATATTCTAATTACGCTGTTCAAATAATAATTTCAGCAATCTTAGCTAGAATTCTTACCCCAGAAGAATATGGAATTGTTGCCGTGGTTAACGTCTTTGTACTTTTATTTTTAATGATTAGTACATTAGGATTGGGAACCGCCTTAATTCAAAAGTTAGATATTTCTTCTCAAGAAATATTTTCACTTTTTATAATTTCAATTCCTTTTGGCTTGATTTTTAGCGTATTGTTGGCATTTTCTGGTAACTATATAGCCAAATTTTACACAAATAATGCATACATAAAGATTACACAATTATTATCTTTATCGCTTTTTTTTAATACGATCAATATGGTTCCTTATCATCTGTTACTAAAGAACAGAGAATTTAAAAAAATTGGTTTGGCTTCAGTTACTATTACATTTGTCACTGGAATATTAACAATTACCTTAGCTTTATCTGGGTTTAGTTATTATTCTTTAGTATATCAGAGTGTTATTCAAGCAATTCTTACTTTTATTACTTTTTATTATTTCTCTAGAATTAAACTATACAAAAAATTAAAATTAAATATTTTGATTGATATAGCTAAATATTCGTTTTTTCAATTTTTGTATAATATATTGGATTTTTCGGCTAAGAATGTTGATACTCTTAGCATCGGAAAATATCTAGGACCGGTGCGATTGGGATACTATGATAGAGCTTATAGACTTTTATCAACAATTAACAGTTTGACTTATATTGTTAACCCAGTTTTACATCCTGTTTTATCAATTCATCAAAAAGATCCAGCTTTGATATATAACGTTTTAAAGAAGATATTTAAAATACTCTCAATTATTGGAATGCCACTGTCAATATTTCTTTTTTTCAATGCTTCGGAAATTATTCAGATATTGTACGGGCCACAATGGGTCATGAGTGTTCCTATATTCAGATATATTTCTGCTGCAGTTTGGTTAATGATGTTGTTATCAATTACACAATCATTTTTTCAGGTAATGGGTAAAACTGATTTTTTGTTTATATATGGTTTAGTAAATATTATCATTATCTGTATCGCCATTTTTAGTAGTATTTTTATATTTAATTCATTGGTTGTTCTCGCAAAGTTTTTAGTACTAGGATATTTTATAATCTTTGTTATTACGTACTATTTATTGATTGTAAAATTATTTAAAGGTAGAGTATCGGAATTCATCGGACTACTCAAATCAGGAATAATAATTTCTTTGATAATTATAGTAATATTATTTCTACTAGATCATTTTATAAATAGTAGTAATATTATTTATTTATTTATATGCAAATCAACTGTAACCATTGTATTATATTTAGTTTTATTAAAATATTTAGGTGAATGGGAAAACTTAGCTTCATTATTATTTAAAAAAGGAAATGATTATAAATGAGTGAAAAAATATTATGTTCGGTTTGTATAGCCACTTATAAAAGGCCTCAATTTTTGTTTAACTTAATTACAAGTTTATTAGCTCAAGAGCTGGACGAAAATATATCCATTGAGATAATCATTGTAGATAATGATCCGGCAGCATCTGCTGAACATATTGTAAGTGAATTTCAAAATGTTGAAAACAGAATAATTAAATACTTTAAACAACCAATAAAGAATATAAGTATCACACGTAATATAGGCCTCAAAAATTGTAGTGGTAATTATATAGCTTTTATCGATGATGATGAAACTGCTGGTCCAAATTGGATAAAAACTTTAATTGATTGCTCAAATAAATATAACGCAGATGTTGTCTTCGGTTATGTTATACCTATATTTGATGAATGTGCACCTGATTGGTTAAAACAAAGGGAACTTTATTTTAGACCATTAGGGTCTACAGGTTCAGAACCAAATTTCTGGTATACGACAAATTGCATAATAAAATCTAACATAGTAAAAGAAAATGGCATCCTTTTTGATGAGGGCAGAGGGCTAACAGGTGGAGAGGATGGTTTGTTTTTTAGAACCCTTAAAGAAAATTTTGGAGCTAAATTTATTTGCTGTCAGGAAGCTATAACTTATGAAGTTGTTCCACAAAAACGATTAAATGTGAAATATTTACTTTCAAGAAATTTTCAAATAGGTAATCTTTATGCAAAAAGAATTTTGTCGACAAAAAATGGGATTATTTTAATAAATTGGATTTTTCTTTTTATAAAATTTACCCTATTAACTATTTTCTATTCTTTATTATCTATTTTTTATTATACAAATAAAAAGAGATGGATATTTTATTATGTTTCGTTATTCGCAGCTTTTGGAAAATTATCTGGTCTCTTTAATTACAATTATGAGCATTATAGGGTTCACGAATAAACAAAAGAAATTTTTAATTAAAAATTTATATTAAATGAAAATAAATGTCTAAGCGTCTTGTAAAGTTAATTATCTCAATTTTTTATTTATTTTACTTAAAAATTAAAAGTAAAGATTCTTATTCCAAAAGTAAGATTTTCACAATCATTTATTATCACTCAGTCGGAAAAGAGCAGGTCAGTAATTTCATTCGTCAATTAGATTTTCTTTGCAACAAGGTAACTTTTATATCCTTACTTGATAAAGAAAATGCTAAATGTAATACCCATAAAATTCATGTTTCTATAACTTTTGATGATGCATTGCTAAGTGTTTTAGAGAATGCACAACCGGAATTAATTAAAAGAAGTATTCCATTTACAATATTTGTGCCCACTGGATTTATTGGAAAATATCCGAGTTGGGATATTGATTCAGAGGAAAAAATTATATATGAACCGGTGATGACCATTGAACAATTAAAAATGCTTGATAAGAATTTGTGCACAATTGGTTCACATACAGTAAATCATAAAAATCTTACTTTGCTGTCTTTAGGTGAAGCAAAGATTGAAATGCAAAGTTCAAAAGAGATGCTTGAAAAATTGCTAAATACAAAAATTGAATTATTTAGCTTCCCATATGGAGCATACAATTCTAAGTTGGTTGAACTCGCTAAAGAAATCGGATACAAGGGGATTTATACTGTTGATTATTCTTTTGCTTCTCCAAATAAAGACGACTATAAATTTGGAAGAATTGCTGTTTGTCCTTCAGATTGGGTTATTGAATTGTATTTAAAAATTAGAGGTGGTTATAATTGGATTTCTATCTTACAGAGAAGAAGATACTTTAAAAATAGGATTAATTTGTAAAGAAATAGTTTATGGACTTATATTTAATTGAAGAAATAGAAGAAAAAGAAAAATGGCACAATTTACTTTTGCAATTCGAAGATGCAAATTTTTACCAATTATGGAATTATGGGAAATTCGTACACCAAGATGATGTTTCTCATCTCGCTTTTTATAATAAGGATGAATTAGTTGGTTTGACGCAGATTAGATTTAAATTAACACCCTTATTTAAAAAAGGTATTGCATATATCTTTGCCGGTCCATTGTGGCGAAAAAAAAATGTTGTTTACGATATAAACAGACTCAAATCGATATACTTCACACTTCGTTTTGCGTATTGCATTAATAATAAATTTTACCTTAGAATTAATCCTAATATTTTTGAAGACGATGAATATTATAAAGATTTATCATTAGATGGGTTTTCTAAAAGAAAAGTGCTGTATAATCACAGAACTATTTTTTTAAATTTAGATAGAGATCTGGATGAAATCAGGATGAGTTTTAAGCAAAGATTTCGTAAAACACTTAACAGGGCAGAACGCAAAGACATAGAAGTAATTTTTGGGACCGAGCCACAGCTTTTTAATGATTTTATAACATTGTACAACCAATTAACAGAAAGAAAACGGTTTAAAGTAAATGTGAATCCTCTGTCATTGATAGAATTTAATAACCAACTTGATTTACCATTAAAAGCTGTTGTTTTCATCGCTAAAGTCTCTGGACAACCTGTTTCTGCACTAATTGGGAGTGCAATTGGTACAACAGGTATAGCCTTGTTTAGCGCGTCAAATGAAGATGGAATGAAAGTTGGCGCATCAAACTTATTGCACTGGGAAAGAATAAAATGGTTTAAACAAAAAGGATGTAAAAGATATGATCTTGGAGGGGTTGACCCTAATTCTAATAAAAGTGTTTATGAATTTAAACGTGGTATTTCACAAAATGAATATGCTCATATTGGGGTTTTTGAAGCTTCTGACAGTTTTTTATTTAAACAGATAGTACATCTCGCTGAATTTATGAAAAACAAATTTTAAGAAGATAATATTAATTAGGTATAAAATTTTCTTTACTTAAAGCAACCATCTATAGATATGTTTTTTTCTCCCACAACAATCATTAAATCGAATAATGCCCGTTTATTAATATTTTATGTTCTTGAATAAAGTGATCATTTTTATAATTAAATTCTTCCTCAAACCAGGTATCAGCTCAATTTAACATAGTCTTCTTTTCTCCTTACGATTGAAACTGATTAATTAACTATTTATGCATAACTTATTTCAGCTGTATTAAAAAACATAAGGAATTGTTATTAGCGAATCTTGGAATTCCTACACTTCTCTCCGTGATATATTTTTTCTCATTACACGGAGTTAAACGGAGAACTTTAAGATATAGACACAATATGCAGTACCGCAGAGAATTTATTTAGGTTAAGACACATCAGACTTTTAACTTCCTCAATTGCCTTTGCCTATTGAATACTGAAGACTGCAGACTGTGGTCTAGTTCCATTAGTGCCTGCTCCTTTAATAATATCATCCTTTTGGGATTTTTCTTTTTTATTACTTTGCTTATTGCCTATTGGCGCCTTTCGGCTTAGCACTGAATAAAATTTCATTCTTCAGGGGTTTAAAGTCTCTCCTTTGGAGAGGTTTGGTGAGGCGTGATTGATTGCATATTACAAATTGCCTACTGCTTACTGACAAACGCCTACTGACAAAAGATCATCTGAGCAAAATCATTTTCCTTGTATTTACAAATTTATCCGCCTGTAATCTGTAAATATATACCCCTGATGATAAATTCGATGCATCAAACTCAACTTCATATCTACCTGCCTCTTTATACTCATCCACCAGGGTTGCTACCTCATTGCCCAAGCATATCAAAAACTTTCAGACTAATCAAAGTCCCTTCTCCTTTGGAGAAGGGATTTAGGGATGAGGCTGGCAAACTGAATCTTATCTTCGTTGTCGGATTAAACGGATTCGGATAATTCTGTTCGAGTTTAAATTCCGATGGTATGTTATTCCCATCATCATTATTTGAAATCATCAACTGTCCATAGAATTCTGTTTCCCAGATATTTGCCCAATCACTTTGATTATTACTTAAGACAAGAATTCTAATGTATCTTGCAGGGACAGGGTCAAAATTTTCAACAGACCATTCAGCCAATTGTGATTGAATGTTAGTTTTTATATCTGTCCAGTTTAATGAATCAGTTGAAACCTGAATTGAATAATGATATATCCTTCCATTCTCCCAATTATAGAATTGAATTCTTGTCTTCGAAAGCATTACGATATCACCCAAATCATAACCTATCCATTGTGGTAAATATTGTGCTGCCCATCTGGTGTGTGGATCTCCGCTATTATATCCCAGTCCATCATAGGTTTTTTCTGGCAAATGCTCAGGTTCAGGAACAGAAGAAGCATTAATGCGTGCCGGGTATAATTTAAGTAGCTCAGGTAATGGATCAGGATTGTATCCATAATTTGCCGAATTAAACTGAGGATCGATTAGATTACCTGCGGTATCTGTAATATTGCTAACAGTAATATTATAAAACCCTGGTGCATGTACTGAAGTTTGTAATCTGACAATATTATTATTAATCAAATTTGCACTTAGGACAGTGCTGCCATTGTCAATAGAATAGTTAGCGGGGTTATTCGCTCCGGTTGGTTCTAAAGGTTCAGAAAAAATAATATTTAAATTTACTGAATCAAGTAATGCTGCACCTATTACTCGTGGTGGTGTATTATCTACTCCGTTTAAATTTTCAGAATATTCATAAGCTCCAATATCCCAAAATGTTCCTAGTGGTCTTGGCTTACCATCTTTATCGGTTGTAAAAAATTGACTAAGATCTACACCAGCATTTATTGCTGGGGAGCTCGATTGTAAAGAAAAATCAAGATTGCCTATATTAGAGAAAACAGGATTGGAGGTTATTATCGTACTACCACCTAATGTATTCGTCCATGTTGTGTAAGAGGGCTGACTAACAACGGTCGAACCATCTAAACTTCTCCATTTACCCCCTATAAATGTTCCACCATTTTGTTTGAACATCAAATTGCCAATTACATTATTGACAGTATCACTGTCAGCCATATTATCTTGTACAATGCAATAAGAATCTGTGGTATATATGATATTATTCTTAATTTCAGCTGGCAATTGTAAAGCGACACCTGTTACTCTATCGTTACCATAAATTGTATTTGAGTAAATTTTGATATCTGGCAGTCCAGAAGAAATATACCAATCATAATATCTTGTCATAATGCAACGGCCTGTATATCCAATTGGAGCAGGATTGGGGAATACTATAACATTGTTATAAATTTCAACTTGACTGACTTCTGATGTTATAGCATTATTACTAAAGTTTCCAATAATACCTTGATCACCATAACCAGCATTATTTATTAATATATTATTTCTTATAATGGCATTACCAACATTTTGTGTTTGTATATTGTCGGAATAATCATTACTGGAACTGTAAGTAAGATTATTGTTTATTAATATGCAGTTTTCAATAACCAAATGATCAACACCAAGGCAATATATATTATCTACTTGCGCATTATAATCATAGCTCTCTATATATGTATTACTGATAAAGATACTGTCAATACCGTAACTATTGTCGGCTGTCCATCCATTTAAAGAAATACCTGCTTGATCATAGTAATCAGTAATTCTAAGTGAATCTAAGTATATAGCCTTTGCCCCACCTGATATTCTAACACCATTTAATGCTCCTTTTGTCTCAAGTTTACTTATTTTAAGATAACACTTGTTACCAACATTTATCGAAGAGTACAATGTTCCCGTTCCACTATCAATTATTACCCTTCCAGTATGTCCTGTGGTTTTACCTTTAGTTATTACAATTGGATTGTTTGCAGTGCCAGACTTATTAATTGTTAAAATTCCAGAATAAACTAAAGAATCCTCCCCTCCAGATATATAGACTGTATCACCTGGCTGTATGTTAGTCCAATTTATAAAACTAAATGAGGTCCAGGCATTTGTCCAGCTTGTACCGTTGTTCAGACCGGTCGCTCTTTTATCCACATACCAAGCTTTTGGCTGTGATTGGGAATAAATTAGGGTGGTAAATAAAAATAATGAACAGATTAGGAGTAAACTCATCGGAAGACTTTTATTCTTCATAATTTTCCCTTTCTAAAACTTAGCTTAATCATAACAATTTATGCACCAAATTGAATCATTTAATTTTTGAAGATTTCAAACTGAGACAAAATGTAAAATCGTAATTATGGTAATTTTTACAATACATTTCTTAAAAACAATAATTATTTATCAGCCGAATGGCTTAAAGCAAAGTGCTTAGAGCGTTGGAAAAGAGAACAGGAATAAGAAGAGATAAAAAAATCTTGCGCTCTGAACTGCAAAATTAATTTTTATTTTCTTTAAATGAAATACCTGACGAAAAAATTTTATAGGTCGAAATATTGGGAGGTTGGAGGTAGGAAGTAGGGTAGTAGGTATAAGGTTCAAGGTAAAAGGAATATGTATAAATGATTTCTTAGGATAGATTCATAATTTTTATATTTTTCTCAACACATTTTGTAACAAAGTGATACAGCTTAATAATCTTATAACCTCTTACTTTAATATTATCAGCTCAATAGTCCTCTAATGGATCATTCGATTAAAATAATCCTAAATCCCAAAGGGATGATATTATTATTAAGATTTATAAATGAATAAATTATATCGAAATCCCATAGGGATGGTATTATTTATTTACAAAGCTGTTAAAAGAGAGAGTGTTATCAATGAATTAAGAAAATCAAAAATCCTAACGGGATGATATTATTATAGAGATTTATAAATGAATGAATTAAATGTAAATCCCGAAGAGATGATATTATTGTAACACATCTGATCAAAAAAATTACCCCCAGTCCCAAAGGGATGTTATTATTATAGAGTGTTATAAATGAATGATTAAATGTAAATCCCGAAGGGATGTTATTATTATAGTTATAAATTAATACATTAAATCAAAATCCCGAAGGGATGACATTATTGTAACACATCTGATCAAAAAAATTACCCCCAGTCCCAAAGGGATGTTATTATTATAGAGTGTTATAAATGAATGATTAAATGTAAATCCCGAAGGGATGTTATTATTATAGTTATAAATTAATACATTAAATCAAAATCCCGAAGGGACGACATTATTGTAACACATCTGATCAAAAAAATTACCCCCAATCCCAAAGGGATGATATTATTATAGAGTGTTATAAATGAATGATTAAATGTAAATCCCGAAGGGATGTTATTATTATAGTTATAAATTAATATATTAAATGAAAATCCCGAAGGGATGACATTATTAATAGATGTAGTATCTATTGGGATTCAAAAAATTAGAAATCTAATAATCTCACCCCCTCTGGGATTCTTTTTTATTTTTGATACATCATTATTACAACAATTTCTCCCCTTCGGGGAAATTAAAAATTCTAGATTCAATAATTCATAATTCGATATTCGATATTCATTATTCATCGCCTCCGGCAATTCCCCTCCTTCGGAATGGACAGAGTCCATTCCCTACATTTTTTAAAATCCGATAGCATCACAAATACTTGTTATCACTACCAATAAGTCCTTCTCTTCCGCCAAAGACGGACAAGTCCAAGAGAAGGATTTAGGATGAGTTTAGCAATTCTTAGTTCATAATTCCTTGTTCAATATTCAACTCTACCACTTTCTCCAGACCCTCCATAATAGAGAGGTTTCATTCTCTTCATTTTAACCCATTAAAAATTCTGATTTTTCATTACTATCATTTTTCTAAAAACGCCGCCCCCTTTGCTTTTAGCTCAGGGAGCGATTACATACTATTGCTCGAAATAAATAGTATTTGAATGCGATACAACCATTGAGTCAGCATCGAATGTAATTAACCCGGCGAGAAGCTTTTTATTACATATATATTGAACAGGTCTTTCTCACCTGAGTTCAGTCCAATTGTAATGTCAATTGGATTGCTTAATACAATGTTTTGTGATGTCGAAATCAATGGCATATACACAATTTCCGAATACATCGGATTTGTCGGCGCACTCAAACAAACCACACAAGCCAACCTGATTGTCTTCTCGATTTGAAGATCAATACCAGAGTTGGTTCCAAGAGCATCGAAGTTTATTCTTACATGCTCTGCACTTAACTCGATGTTTTGTGAGGTGGCAGTAAATCCTTTGCCTGGGGTCAATGCTGTATATTGAGATGGTAACAAATTCACTAATGAAGTATAATTTGCTTTAACCATTCTGTTATATACGCTATTATTTCCACTTGTCTTATTAGTCCATATTTGTTTCAGTGGAATAATTGAATTCATCGCAGATGCAAGTTGAACTGCCGATTTGAATTTGTTTCGTCGTGCAACAGCACGTTCGTCCATCGGTGTACTAAAGCGAATTGGTTTAAGAGCGATGTAGTTATTCTCATTTCTGTTTCTGAAAACAAGATCGCCTACACCACCGCTTACTTTACCGAGGACCTGCTTTTTCATACGAGCCATGTTTTTACTCCTTTCTATTAGTTAATAATTATTTTGCTTTAAGGTCTGCAGAACCTTCTAATAGTTAATACTCTTAAGTGATTTCATTTTGCCGTTTGATAAATTATTTTGAAAAGAATTTTATAAACGATTTCTAATATCATCCCCCAGCAGCTTTCAATCGGCTTTAATACGGATTTGTAACGGATTTAAATCGGAAATCAGTCGTTTCGAGAAAAGAGAATAATGGTACGCAGATTTTTATGATTTGTTATGATTGGTACTGATGAAAAATCTCACGATAGAAACAAAAATATTAATTATCATTTCCAACAAGTCCTTCTCTTCTAAAGAGAAGGATTAGGATGAGTTCAAATTTCAATATTCATAATTCAAAACCACTATTAATCCCAGCGGGATGACTGTATTGTAATAAATCTGAACAAAAAAAATAATACTTAATCCCAACGGGATGATATTATTATAGAGAGTTATAAATGAATAAATTAATTCGAAATCCCGAAGGGATGGCATTATTTATTTACAAAGCAGTTAAAAGTGAGGTAATAAATGTAATATTGAATTATATCACCCCCTCCGGGATTTTGATTTGCTGTTGAGATATTTCATTGTTACAACAATTTCTCCCCTTCGGAGATATTAAAAATTCTAGATTCAATATTCTTAATTCGATATTCGACATTCATTATTCATCGCCTCCGGCAATTCCCCTCCTTCGGAATGGACAGAGTCCATTCCCTACATTTTTTAAAATCCGATAGCATCACAAATACTTCTTATCACTACCTTTAAGTCCTTCTCTTCCGCCAAAGTCATACAAGTCTAAGAGAAGGATTAGGATGAGTGCAAAATTTGGTTCTTCATCATTCCTTATTCAATATCCAACTCTGACGCTTGATCCTGACCCTTTCGGAAAGGACATAATCTTTCTTAGTATTTAAGAAATACAACAAAAATCAACAATTGTTATCATCACTCCCTATAATCTTTTTTCACTAATTGCAAAAATTATCATAATTATAAGTCATCAGAAGACTATTTCATTATATTTAATAAAAATTTTTGTTGATTATGGCAAAATTGCATTTCACGGGAGTATATACTAATAGGTATGAGTTATTTTAGATTTTTACTAAATTATTTAACATAGTGGTGATGGAATCAAAATATCATCAATAAATTTCAATAATAATATCAGGAGGAAATTATGATATATCTGCAACAATACTTCGAAAAAAGTTTTTTATTAATTAGTAAGGAGTATACATGAAAAAAGATAAATTCCCGCGCTCTTCCTTTGAGCAACTTTCCGATTTGGAAAAAATTCAGTATAGACAAAATGTTTTCGATTTGTCAGAAAAGATTATTTCTGATGAAAATGAGGTTAAAAGATTAACTGCCTTCTCATTGAAGAAAATAAAACAATTTTCGGGTCACCACTCAATAAATGGCAGGGAGGCTGAAGATTTTATACAGGATGCTATATTAAAGATAGTTGAAGGTGATAGATATTGGAACGGTCATACTGAAAAAGATTTGCTGAATCATATTTATTATATAATTCCAAGTTTAATCTGGAATGAATTAAAGAAAATCAGAAAAACAGAAATAAAAAAAGATGATTTCGGGGAGTACAAATCGTCAAAAAATATTTTTGTACCATTTAATCCTGCTGAAGATGATGAAGAAAAAATTTCAGAGTTTATTATAAAAGGAACCGACACTTCAATTCTGGACACTTTAGTAAATCAGGAAATAATTAATCAAACGGAAATACACATTTATAAGGAGCTTGAAAAAAATCAGGATTATATTGGTCCTTATTTATATGAGGCACATTTAAATGGTATTTCAGAGCCGCATAAACATGTAGCAGATTCATTAAATGTTCCAATAGAAGATGTTAGAAATGCAGAAAAAAGATTAAAAAGAATCATTAATAAATCAAAGAGGTTTTACAATGAAGGATAAAAACAAAATATATCCTTTGGAAAAACAATTCAACTTCATCAAACTAATAGACGAAGCAATGAAAGAAAATATGGACGAGGTTAATAAAGAACTTGAAGAAGCAGGAATTGAGATTAAAGAGGTTCAGAGTAAATTATTAAATTTCATAAATGAAGAACGAGCAAAACTTTGTATTGAAAAAGGCAGATTATTCAAAAAGGCATTTGAAGAAGAAAAGCAAAATAATCCTGAACCCGTATTACCACCGGATGTAGCTTTTGCATTCAGGAAAAATGGGAATGATGATAACAAGGACTCATTAAATGAAGATGAATTAAAAAAACTCGCATTGCTCATAAAAGCTAAAAATAAACTCAGGGGGAATCCGGATGAGCAGGGCGATTAGGGCAGCTGAAGATTTAATAAAAAAATATTGCATTAAAAACCAACATCAGCTGGATTTGGAATTAATTGCAAATGCTGAATATCTTATTATTGAGGAGACCGAATTAAACGGTCTTCTCGGGAAAATTATTT
Source organism: Candidatus Woesearchaeota archaeon (assembly GCA_026002815.1). GTDB lineage: Archaea > Nanobdellota > Nanobdellia > Woesearchaeales > UBA9642 > UBA9642. The sequence continues at coordinate 26,386 of BPGB01000015.1, forward strand.
TTGATCAGGATATGGGTCTAATTCAGATTAACAAGTCCATAACTAACATTGGCTTGAGAAGATTTACAATTGCACACGAAATGGGTCATTATTATATCAGCAAGAATTCAAATCGGAACAAACATGGTTGTACAATTGGTAGTCTTGGAAATTACATTCCCGACAAAAGTCATGAGGCAGAAGCGAATAAGTTTGCAGCGGAATTACTTATGTATAAACCTTGGTTTAGTAAGTATATAAAGAATATGCCGGTATGTATTGATTTGATAAAACAAATTGCCGATGATTTTAAAGTTTCGATAACAGCTGCAGCAATAAGATACGCCGAAATAGGACAGTACCCGATTGCTGTAATTTTAAGTAAAAATTCAGTAGTGCAATGGTCGTTTATAAATAGTTACTTTCCATGCAGATATCTCCCTCCCGGAAGTGTTGTACCAAAAGAATCTAATGTATGGGACTATTTTAATGGCAAGCAGATGTCTGAAGATGAAGATATGATTCCTGCTCTTAGTTGGTTCAAAGAAGATTTCAAGTGTAAACGATCAACTTACTTTTATGAACAAAGCGTCGAAATCCCTGTTACAAATTCCGTACTCACTATTCTATGGCAAAGTGATTTTGATTAAATTGATAAATCAAATTCCTGTTAAACTGATTTCAGCAATTAATTTATTTTTCAACAGATCTTTAATTTGCAATTATTATGAAGTTTTCAATCATCATTCCAACATATAACCGCTCAGATTTGCTGGTTGAGACAATAAACTCAGCTCTTAATCAGTCTTTTAAAGATTACGAAGTAATTGTTGTTAATGATGGCTCAACAGACAATACTAAAGAAATACTCAATGAGTATGGAAACAGAATAAAAGTACTTCATAAAGAGAATTCGGGTGCGGAAAAAAGTCGGAATGCAGGCGCTGAAATTGCCAGTGGAGATTATTTCTGCTTTCTTGACAGCGATGACCTAATGTTTCCCTGGACTCTGCAGGTTTATAACAAAGTGATTGAAAATGAAAATTTTCCACCACTTGTTCTCGGTCAGCCATTTCATTTTTCTTATCATATCCCAGGCAATATATTAAATGGCAATAAAGATTTTATTAAATATGCTGTTTATAAAGATTATTTTTCTAAAGACAGGACTGTTTACTCTTCCTCAAGTATGATCGTAATTAATAAAGAGTATTTTTATAAAGTTGGAATGTTCAGACAGCATTATGCAAAGAAAGAATATTTTTTAGATGACCTTGATTTTATGTTAAGAGCCGGAACAATAAATCCCACGATAATAATATTCGAACCTTTTCAATTTGCATACAGAACACACTCTGAGAACAGTGTAAAGAATTTAAGACGCGTAATTAAAAGTCTGAATTATCTGATATTGGAAGAAAAGGAAGGTGTTTTTGCGGGCGGTGATGAAAGAAAATTTGAGCGACATGCAATTATCGGAGGTCCTTGTTATTATTGGTTATTTAAATCTTTGGCAAATGGAATAATTTCAGATTCAATAAAATTTTTCTTTAAAGCTTATCCCTACATTTTTAAGGGCCTCATTAAAAAAATCCGTAATAAATTTCGTACAAAGATACCCCTAAAAACCATTTAAATTGTTCACGAAGTTTACTCAAAAGCCAAATTGCGGAATGGACAGAGTCCATTCCCTACATTTTTATAAAATCCGATAGCATCACACGACACTTGTTCTCACTTCCAACAAGCCCTTCTCTTTCCGCCAAAGGCGGACAAGTCCAAGAGAAGGATTTAGGATGAGTTCATAATCTCAAGTTTATTCATTTATTATTCAAAACCCCTTAATAATCCCAACAGGGATGATATTATTATAGAGAGTTATAAATGAATAAATTAAATCGTAAATCCCGAGAGGGATGGCATTATCTTTTATCCTTCAGTACAATCTTCGATAAATTAATGTGTATCAATAATTTCATCCCTATTGGGATTTTGTTTTGTCGTTGAGATACACTTAGTGTTACAACAATTCCTCCCCTTCGGGGATAGAAAAATTCTTGATTCATTATTCTATATTCGATATTCATTATTCATCGCTTCCGGAAATTCCCCTCCTGCGGAATGGACAGAGTCCATTCCCTACATTTTTAAAAATCCCATAGCATCAACAATAACTGTCCACACTACCAACAAACAAGTCCTTCTCTTTCGCCAAAGGCAGCCAAGTTTAAGAGGAAAATTAGGATGAGTTCAAATTTCAACATTAATAATTCAAAACTTTTTAATAATCCCAATGGGATGACTTTATGGTAATACATTATGTGAACAAAAAATAATACTTAATCCCATAGGGATGATATTATTATAGAATCATCATTAATAATCTGAAACGAAATCCCGAAGGGATGATATTATTAATCGATGTAGTATTTATTGGGATTCACAAAATTCGATATCCAATAATTTCATCCCCTCTGGGTTTTTATATGCTGTTGCGATAGATCTGTGTTATAATATTTTCTCCCCTTTACGGAATAGAAAAATTCTTTATTCATTATTTTTTATTCGATATTCATCATTCATCGCTTCCGGAAATTCCTCTCCTGCGGAATGGACAGAGTCCATTCCCTACATTTTTGAAAATATCAGTTTTAATCCGCTGTATCAGTTCAATCAGTGTTCCAATTTCAGTTCTTATAGCCTTTAAATTGTATAAAGATTAATTATGATTGATTAAGATCATTGATTTAGATGGTTGAAATTTCTAAATGTAACTTTGAAGCCATCACTGCAAATTCTGCCGCAAAGGTATTTTATTCTGCAAGCTAATTTACTTATGAAAGAGTCAAACTTATATTCAGCAATAAAACTCTCATCAGAAAATTTAAACATTTCAAAATCACCGGGTGAATCACCATAGGAAATTATTTTATCGAACCGAAATTTTGAAGTGTATTTTTTTATTGCTTCTACCTTCAAATGTCCGGAACAATTCTCTCCCTCAATTATACCAACCACATTACCGTTTGTTACTTTTACTCTAGTACCGAATACTTCATCAACAGGTAATAACTTCATAACAGGTTTAATAAATAAATCGAGATTAGATGTGACAATAATAATTTTATTTCCGGAATTATGCTGCTCATTAATCAGATTTAAAATTTCAGGATTGAATAATTTTCTGAAATTCAAACTTGTAAAATTCCGTTACAAGATTTTCTATTTCTTCAGTTGACTTATTTTTCAATAAATGTTTAATTGTAATTTCTTTGAATCGTTTGCTGCTTATTAGACCAAATCTGTAGATAATATAATAAATCTGAATAATGAAGAAGGTATTGGAAGATTTAATTTGTCTGCTAAAGTAACTGCACAGAGGCAGAATTGTATCTGAAATCGTTACGGTTTTATCAAAATCGAAGGCTAACAGATTCAATGCTTATTACCTTAGTTTTACAAATTTTCTTCTTGCTAATAGATATATCCAGGCAAAGAATGGAATTGGATCATCTTAATAGAAGTCATCATAGAAGTCAATATTTTTTGAAGTAAACCTAAAACTAAAATTTCCATTCAAAGAGAAAAGATTTTTCATTTGAGCAATTTTATCTGCCAGCCACCATTCAACCACTACTCCTTCCTTGTAGGTATTCACAGGTTCAACATCTCCTTCCTTTGCCATTTTGTATAAAAGATAAGGAAAGTTAACACCGGAATTAATAGCGAGTCCAACTGAGCCCCAGAATCTCGGATTACACTCAATAAAGCATGCTTTTTTGGTTTTTTCATCATATTTAAATTCAATCATTGCTACGCCATGATATCTAACCGATTTGAGAAGATTTATAGCATAGTTTTCTAATATTTCGTTTTTTGAGCTGATTCGTAATGTACTTGGTCCACCGGTTCTTATTCTTTCACGAATCCTTTTATGCGTGAAAATCGCTCTGGGTTCGCCATTATTCATCAATAAAGAAACCCCATAAGTTGAGCCAACCACAAATTTCTGTACAATGAATTTTCCATATTCCAGATTATATTTTTTAAGAATAGCTTTAATATTGTGAATATTTTCTTTATCTAATTTACATACGCCTTCGGCAGATCTGGACCAACCTTTTTTTACTATTACAGGCAATCCGGTTTCATTGATAAATTCATTAAGATCTTTTTCACCTTGGGGTATAATGGTTTCGGGAATTGGTACACCTGCTGATTCAGCTAGTCTGAAAGAAATCGTTTTATTGTTAAGTGACTCGAGAGTTTGAATATCTGAAATCGGGATATGTACTCCAGTTTTGCGGATTGATTCGATATTTCTTGAGACTGCAAAAATCTCTTCCCCTGTTGGTAGATATACCTCCGGTTTGAATTTTTCTATTGCCTGCAATAAATCATCAATAAATAACGATTCCGAGATTTTATAATTGTGATGAATGAATTTCGCAGCAACAAGTTTGGAATAGTATCCCATCCCGAGTAGATTATCGGTGCCAAAAGCAACTTTCAGATTTTCTTTTGCCAATCCTCTCAATACATTATAAGCAATGCGATCCCATCCGTTGGTAAGAAGTATATTTATTTTATTGTTATCGTTCAATATAATTCAAAATTAAGATTGAGTGATTTTCAATTATTCTAATAAATTTTATTTAAACTTATAAATTCTTCCATTAATATCAGCATAAATTTGAGAGGAATTTTGTTTTAACCAATCTTCAAGTTCCTTATCAACTGGATTCCTGAATGGCTCAATATAATACTTTGCACCTTTTTCAACATAACTTTTAATTCTTTTATATCCTTTATCATCTCTCGGAATAGACCAGCCATGTAGATCTGTAATATAAAATACTCTTGGATCTTCAAAATTGTTAATTCTATTCCCCCAGGTACTTCGTTCCCGTTCGTTTGCAATGCTTCTGACAATAATTAAACTGCCCGGTTCAGCCAGTTCTTTTAATTTAACTCCGATCTCATTTACATTAGGATGATAGTGAATTCTTAATGGATGAGTCCGGTGATATAAGTGTGCAGAAAACACTATTAATATCAGAATTGCGACTGCAATATTAAACTTTTTGGATTTTTCTTTTTCAGTTATATTTTCCTTTAATATTTTAAATGCATATCCGGATATGTAAGAGCCATAGAAACACATAAAAATATAGTAATGAGGACTAAAACCCTGGTTAACCATATATCTCATTGCTACAAATACGGCAATCACATTTCCTATTAGTATTGCCCATTCAACACTTGTGAACTTCTTTTTAATTAAAAGATATATAAGTGAAAACCAACCCGTGATACCAAGCCCCCATACAACTGACATATAAAAAAGTTTCGGATAATGAATCAGAACTGTAAGTCCGTGCAGAGTTGGAAATTTCTTTTCTCCACCAATCACACCAAATGTATTTCCGTATTCAAGATATAATTTATAGGAAAAGTACATATAGCCACCAACTATCAAGACAATAAATATCCAGGCCAACCAAACTTTGAGGTTTTTCAGCATTTCTCTTTTACCGAGAAATAAAATAAAGAACTGAATTATTCCGAGATTTAATGCTAGCGGTTTTACAAGTCCCGCAAGCGAAGTAAAAAGAATAGTATAAAATAAATTTATATTTTTTTTCTTCATAAACAAACTTTATAAATGAATAAAAGCCGATTGAGTAGAACATTATTGAAAGAGCATCGGGCATAATAGCAGTGGATAAATGAACGGGTCCGTTTGATACTAGAAAAACTATAGAACTGAATAATGCAGCGTTATCATTCTGAAATCGGTAAAGGACAATTTTATAAATAAAGATTGCTGTAATAATTATAAATAGAAGACTAAGCAGCTGACCCGGAAATTCTTTTTCTCCTGTTATCAGAAAAATCTTAGAGATAATAAAAGTGTTAAAGCTGAAATTCATTTTCAACATAACCAGGTCCATTTCCACCCCAATTTATCTGAGGATGAAAAATACTTTCTCCGTTTTTATAAAAGTTACGTGCAATGTTTTGAGTATCTGCCTGCCTCCAGCTCATCCAATCATTCAATAATGAATCCGGTAAAGAAATGGTTAACTGTATAATCACCCATATCAAAATTATCAAGGCGAGATATTTTTTTGAATTTGTTCGGAAAGTCAGATGATTAGTGTCCATAAATAATTTTCATTTGTGTTTGCCAATAGTGCAATTTTTTAATCTGAACTTAAAAGCGATTCAGAAGTTAACTTTGTTCAAGATTAACTGAATGATTGTAGATATCGGTATATTATTATCGCTATTAGATAGAGAGTTAATTACTAGTTATGGAAAATATTTTTTAGTAAGATTAGCTTAATTTATTCTTTTAAGCCAGATTTCTCGCCAGTATTGAAATTCTTTTCTCGGGCAACCACCAAAAGCAAAAAAACACTCGCAGGTAACACCTTCAAGGATGACACTGTTTTTTACTTCAACCATTTTTCCGTTTCTTTCCAAAATCATTTTTTCCAGTCTGTTTCTCACAGTGAATTGCTTTCCACAAAACATTTTCATATCCGGTTCAAAAGAAAGCCCTTTATTTTTTCCGCGCTTGTCAAGTGTTTTAAGAATTTCTTCAAATGACCTCACCTGTACCACTTCTCCCGGCTGAAGATTTAATACTTCTTCCGGAGTTTTTGTCAATTCACCTTTAGGATGTTGATCTTTTATTTTTTTTATGACTTTACGAATAAGAGGTTGAATCAAAAGTTTGAGTGCTTCATAAAAATTATAAGTTCCAATTTGAACATCTTTGAATAGTTTAAAGATTTTTTCTTTAGCTGATAATGGTTTCGTTGCATTTCTTAATTGTGTGGATTGACAGAAGTAAATTTCTTCTGATTGTTTTGTTTTTAATCGCTGCTTAATTATTTCATCTTTTAACTCAGTACTTGCTTCATTTTCTTCCGGATTGCCCTTGACAACTTCCAGCCACGATTCTTTCCAGAATAATCTGCAATATCTTTGACATCCATCGTGATAAATTCCGGAGCATCTTAAATCTTCTAAAAAATAAACATCATTATTTCTGAATTCAGCCATATACATTGTTGGATTATCTACACAAGTCTTTTCAACTTTCAAAGAAACTCTGAAAATTTTTCCACAATGATCAATCATTTCAGGCATAAATGGAAGTCCATCAAGGCAGCCTTCATCATCAATTGTTTGAATTATTTGTTCGAAAGATTTTACTCTTACCAGATCGTTCGGTTTAAGCATTTATATTCATTAAAATTTTTTTTACTGATTGATTTCAGATTCAATGATGCTTGAAGTTTGTTTTACAAAAGGTTCTGCTAACATTCCTCGCGGTGCAACATCAAGGTTATAGATTTTAAGTTCACCTTG
>BPGB01000016.1 GCA_026002815.1 Candidatus Woesearchaeota archaeon
TATAGAAACATCTAACTTTTCTTTTAATCCCCACATAATTTCTTGCATTTGCTCCCAATCAAATTCAGGCTTGGCATAGATAGATACATCTAATTCATATTCTAATCCCCATCTAATTACTCGCATTTGTAAGTTATCAAAGTTTTGATATGTGAGCCATTTTACATCAAGATTTTCATATAATGCTAATGCTATTTCGTGCATTTGATGGCAATTATACTCTGGTTTGGCATATATAGAAACATCTAACTTTTCTTTTAATCCCCACATAATTTCTTTCATCTGTTCAGGATCAAATTCAGGTCTCGCATATATAGATACATCTAATCCATTTTTCAGTCCTTTTCTTATTTTTTCCATTTGTTCCCAATTAAATTTATATTTTATTAACCAGCTTGCATCAAGATTTTCTTGCAAAGCTAATGTTATCTCTCTTAAACAATCTACATTTAACTCATGTAAATTATTGTCTACTATAAATTTAAACACTTTGTAAACGTCTATATTGTATTTTTCTAAAAACTCTTCAAATATATGTATATGTGATTTTTTCTTATCTTTATATACAATACTTTTGAGTATTTCTATTTCCATGTGTTATTGTTTTTGTTTTCTAATTCTAATTTAATTTTTCTCATTTGTTTCAAATCAAGTTCTGGTTTGGCGTATATAGATACATCTAATCCCTTCGTTAAACCTAGTTTTATTACTTTCATTTGTTCCCAGTTATATTCCGGCTTTGCGTATATAGATACATCTAATCCTTTTTCTAATCCAGTTCTTATTTCTTGCATTTGTTGCCAATCAAATTCAGGTTTAGCATACATTGATACATCTAATCTTTTTTCTAATCCCCATCTAATTTCTTCCATCTGTTCCCAATCAAATTCAGGTCTGGTATATATGGATACATCTATTTTATTCTCTAAACCAAACCTTATTTCTCCCATTTGTTGCCAATCAAATTCAGTTTTGGCGTATACAGATATATCTAATCCTTCTTCTAATCCTAATCTAATCTCTCTCATTTGTTTCCAATCAAGTTCTGGTTTGGCGTATATAGATACATCTAATCCTTTTTCTAATCCAGTTCTTATATGCAGCATTTGACACCAATCAAATTCAGGTTTGGCATACATTGATACATCTAATCCTTCTTCTAAACCTAATCTAATTTCTTGCATTTGCATGTGATTAAAGTCATGAGATGTAAGCCAGTTTACATCAAGATCTTTGTGTAATGCTAGTATTATTTCTTTTATACATTTAAGGTTTAATTTATCTAATTTGTTACAAGCTATATATTCAATATATTTTTGTGTATCAAAGTTAATTTCTTTTAAGAAATCTTCAAAGTGTTTTATATCATTTTTGTCTTTACCTTTATAGAGATAACTTTTTAGTATATCTGCTTTCATATGTTCTTGTTATTGTTTTTGTTTTTCCAGTTTTAATCTAATTTCTCTCATGTCGTACCATATATATGTGGGTTTTGCATAAATAGAGACATCCAATCCTTTTTCTAATCCTTTTCTTATTTCAAACATTTGTTTCCAATCGTATTCTGGTCTTGCATAAAAAGACACATCCAATCCTTCTTCTAATCCTTCTCTTATTTCATACATTTGTCGCCAATCATATTCTGGTTTTGCATAAACAGATACGTCTAATTTTTCTTTTAATCCACATTTAATTTGATATATTTGTTCAGAACTAAATTCGTGTTTTGCGTATATAGAAATATCTAATCCTTCTTCTAATCCTAATCTAATTATTTTCATTTGAAAATGGTTAAATTCTGGTTTAGCATACAAAGATACATCTAATCCTTCTTCTAAACCTAATCTAATCTCTCTCATTTGTTCAAAATTATATTCAGGTTTAGCATAAATTGAAACATTTAATCCTTTTTCCAATCCTAATCTGATTTCTTTCATTTGTCTCCATTCAAATTTATATTTTATTAACCAACTCGCATCAAGATTTTTGTTTAACGCCAATGCTATTTCTCTTAAACATAAAAAATTTAAATCATGTAAATTATTATCAATTATAAATTGAAATAATTTCAGTCTGTCTATATTAAACTCTTCTAAAAATATTTCAAATTTATCTATATCTGATTTTTTCTTGCCTTTGTATATAATGATTTTTAATATTTCTGTTTTCATATGTTCTTGTTATTTGTTTTCCAATTCTAATCTAATTTCTCTCATTTGTTCCCAATTATATTCTGGCTTTGCATACACTGACACATCTATTCTCATTTTCTAATCCTGACCTTATTTCTCCATTTGTTCCCAATCAAATTCAGGTCTGGTATATATGATACATCTATTTTCCTTCTCTAAACCAAACCTTATTTCTCCCATTTGTTGCCAATCAAATTCAGTTTTGGCGTATACAGATATATCTAATCCTTCTTCTAAACCTAATCTAATTCTCTGCATTTGTTTCCAATCAAGTTCTGGTTTGGCGTATATAGATACATCTAGTCCATCTTCTAATCCCCATCTAATCTGTCGCATTTCTTCCCAACCAAATTCTGGTCTTGCATATATAGACACATCTAATCCCTTTTCTAATCCTAACCTAATTTCTTGCATTTGAAGAGGATCAAACTCATATTGTATTAACCACTTAATGTTGAGATTTTTGTGTAATGCTAATATTATTTCTTTTATACATTTAAGATCTAATTTATCTAAGTTGTTATATATTACGTATTCAATATATTTTTGTACATCAAAGTTAATTTCTTTTAAGAAATCTTCAAAGTGTTTTATATCATTTTTGTCTTTACCTTTATAGAGATAACTTTTTAGTATATCTGCTTTCATATGTTCTTGTTATTTGTTTTCCAATTCTAATCTAATTTTTCTCATTTGTTGCCAATTATATTCTTGTTTTGCATACAAAGATACATCTACTTCATTTTCTAATCCCCACCTTATCTCTCTCATTTTACGCCAACTATATTCTGGTTTAGCATACAATGAAACATCTATTTCGCTTTCTAATCCCAATCTTATTTCTTCCATCTGATCATGATCATATTTTGGATTAGCATAAATGGATACATCTAATCTGTCTTCTAAACCTAATCTAATTTCTTCCATTTGAAGGGAATTATATTCTGGCTTTGCATATATGGAGACATCTAGTTTTTTCTCTAATCCTAATCTAATTTCTTCCATTTGAAGGCAATCAAACTCATATTGTATTAACCACTTTATATCTAGATTTTTATGCAATGCCAGTATTATTTCTTTTATGCATCTAAGGTCTAACGCATGCAGGTTGTTACGGGCTATATATTCAATGTATTTTTGTACATTAACATTAAATCTACTTAAAAAATATTCAAATTGTTCTATATCATTTTTATTCTTGCCTTTATATATAATACTTTTGAGTATCTCCGTTCTCATATGTTCTTGTTATTGGTTTTCCAGTTCTAATCTAAGTAGGATATATTGTTTTCTTCTTTTGAGAAAATTAACTCTATGTTTAATGCCTTTTCAATTTTAGCAATACTTTGTAATGTTAAATTCTCCTTACCTTTAACTATTTTATTTATCTGTTGGGGGGAAACTCCAATTATTTCAGCCAATTGTTTTTGGTTGATATTTTTTTCTCTAATTGCTCTTAATATTTTAATTGCAATTTTTTGAGAGTGTTTTTGCCACTCTCTATTCTCTCTCCTTTTTTTTGCTTCTTCAATCCAATTTGAATTACTTGAAGCTATTTCATTTAATTTATTTATGTTTGCCATAATTTAGTGTTTATTTATTTTTAAAATCTCATCCTTTGTATGTTCTTTATCTCCAATATAAACATATTGAACTTCTTTTATATTAGAAACAATTTCTTTGACATCTTCAATAGGCATTTTATATAAAGGAGCGTAAAACCCACTGATGTCGTAGGCCTAACCTATCACCTTTGGCTTGGGAGGGTAGTTCACTAATTCATAAATTCCTTTCTAAATAATAACATGCAATACAGAAACTATCCGTGACCCCATCTCCTATCCTTAGTTTTTTCTCTCTTCTCTTCTTGTCCATATATATACAACTTAAAACTCTATAATCTCCTTTATTTATCTTGATTGATATTACTTCTTTCTCATTAAACTGAATTCTAAAATCTTTATATCTGTTATTTATTAAATAATGAAACAGTTTCTTTGATTTTATTTTTGTTTCTGTATGATGGATGTCTTTCAAAATATCTTTATACTTGTTCTTAAACATATAATTCTGCCATACCTTCGGACTCACTTCTATAAGCTTCGTTACTATGCACGCAGATAAAGCTTCTATCAACCCTATCTGCCTGCTCATCTCCCAAGCAGTCTGCTTAGAAGAACCATATATCATCCGCGTATATTCCAATATTATACAACTTATATCTCCTATACTTATTATATCCTTTATTTTTTCATAATCTATCTTCTTATCATTAGTGGGCATTGTATAAAATCTCAATGCTCTCTCCACTAAATCTATTATGGTTATACCACCCTTAAGCCCCGGGTCAAATCCTATTATCTTCATCTATCGTCCATTGATTTAAATACATATAATATGAATTCAATATCTGCTTCCCTATTTCTTCAGGAAGCTCTTTTATGAGCTTATATGCTAAGTCGTAGTTCCCATATAATATATTCTCCTGTATTTCGTTTATAATTATCTGATTGAGTTCATCTATTTCTTTAAGCATAATTATTTTATTAATTGAAAATGAGTCGTTTATTCGTTTATTATTTTTTTATCAGTTTTATAAGCAAGACTAATGTCTTGCTTTTATACTAAATCATATTTCAGTGGTTTCCATTTACTGAAGACTTTATCTTCCCCTAACACTGACACGTATAAGATTCCATTTTCTAATTTATATCTTTTAACTATTTCATGTCCATTGAGCTCGTCAAAGCTCAATCTCATATTATACTGAACCTCTGCAATCGAATCTTCGTCTAATATATGCACTTCTTCTATGACTTCATTCGGATTTGGAACATAGTCTCCGAATGTTTCTATAGTTCTATATCTATATACCGGATAATCTAATCCTGGTATATATTCTTTCGTTCTTATTAAGTAAATGTATGCTTTCATTTTATTTTTTCGATAATTGTGTTGAACATTTTTTCATCTATGTAGTACCACTTATCGTTCATATATAATGAGTACATCCCGTACTCATATCTTGCTTCATTCTCATTTGTTATGATTTGTATGCTATCGTATTTCTCATTTCTCATCTTCTTCATTTCTTTTATTATCGATAGCATATATCCATTCTTCTTTATATCATTGGTTATTGTCTCAATTATATTCATTTTTTTGATATCTAATCTTTCTTCTTGTTGCCCATATAACTGACAACAAAAAAACAAAATCATCAATTTTTTCATCACTTTATTTCTTATTTGTTGTTTTTATAAAAAAAAGACACGAGAACCGAAGAAAACTCAGCTCTCGTGTCAAAATTTTTTTCTTCTATTTATTATCATAACTGTTATCACAAATATAGTATATATACCTTTTATGTATATATTAAGCTCACTCATATATACTATTATAAGTGATAACAGCATCAACTTCATATAACTTTTTCTTCTGTTTCTTTTTCTATATACTTCACCTCCACCGTATCAGAGCAGGTGTTTGCACACCACCCACCATAACTCCAATAAGGTGGAACAACTTTATCCTCCACTAACAATTTATAGTTGGATGGATAAATTATTACATACTCATCTGGCTGCCCTGGTACAATGACGGCAGCCCCTTTATTAGATTTAACAAGAGCTGCACCTTTATTCTTGAAGTTGCCACTCAATGGGATAACTGTTGTTCCCAAAGATACAACTTCTCTGTTAGACATGAATTTTGCTCTTGTTATTTTTGCTAATTCCGTTTTGTTATTTCTTAGGATGTATATCCTTTTCATAGTTTTAAGTTTTAAAAGTAAACATAGAACACCACATTCTATGTCAATTATCGTTACAGGTCGTGGTCACCTCTGCGTTATTTAAACAGACGCAGCCCTCGAGGTGGTGTCTGTTAATACATCTTCCACCAATATAAGTCATTAGTTATCTTCTCTAACTCATGGTCTCCTATGCGATTCGCAACATCACGCAGTTTGGAGTGGAGGTTCCAGAATGCTACTCCTCTATCCCAACGTCTCTCAGCTCTCTCCTCCAACTCCTTTATAACCATGTCCTCTATTGTATCCCCATTATACGTAATGTTTGTGATGAGGGCATACCCTCTGTCGTAATCCTTCCATAGTATGTCATAGGAGATACCGTCGCAGAACGACATTTGGTTTATGTCTGTAAGGTCTACAAAGTAACATCCTTCACCACAGCGCTTGGTTATCAACATTTCCAAGCAGTCCACAAACCTCTCTTGATTCCTTTTTTCTTCTTGGCAAGGACAGTTTTCATATAACTGTCTTCGCCATTCACCAAAGCTATTCGGAAAATCGTGTACGTATTCCGGAGTAGTGGTGGCTAATAGTTCATCACACTCCGGACAACGTATCTCTATAATTTCGCGTTGTGGACAATCGTGGCTTTTGTGTCTCCTCCAGCACTGTTCTCTATGAACGTTGGAGGAGTTTTGAAATTTATTGATATATTCCTCTGTTTGCTCACAGTACACCTGCCCACAATCTGGGCAGGTGTAAATTTTATTATTTGTCATATGTTTATATTTTTTAATTTTGCCCTCTGCTTGATTTGGGTGAGGGGGCTTAACCCCTGCGTTGTTATCTCAGTCGCAGCCCTGGTTAGTCGAGCATAGAAACTATTTGTTCTATGCTCGAGCTGCCAAATCTTCCCAGAATTTTTGGGCTTTGGCAGCAATTTCTGCAGCCTTATCTAATGGAATCTCTTGTTTCCATAAGATAAGTACTGATTTATAACCCGGCTCTATTGGATTAGCCCATAGAGCCGTTCTTTTTACTCCATCTTTCTCGTATTCCGATAGACGGAGTTTATAATATGTATTTTCTAATCCCAGTAGTTCTCCTGGGATTATTAAGTTATTGGGGATTTGGACCCCCAATAGATACAGTTTTCCGGAAGATGATTTGAAGTTTACTTTCATATTTTTATTTTTTTAATTTAGTGCCTACTTTTTCTACATCACTTGTTGGTGAGGCACTTTAACCAACAAGTGATAAAAGAGAATGCTGCAATGATTCTTATATCCCGCAGCTTGCAGCGTGCTGCGGTCGGCTCATTGAGGTGAGCATCCCCACTCTCACGAGCCATTTATCTCATTTCTCCTCTCTGATAGATGAGAGAAGAGAAATGAGTTAAATTGTAGAATGATTTTAAATGATAGAAGAGAGAGACGCATCGTTGATTGAGGGAGGAATGTTTATTTATTTATTTATTTAAGATCTCTCTTCTCATTAGTTAAAAAAGAGGGGCATTATTCGGCTTCCCCGAACATGCCCTCTTTAATTTTTACATTCTTCATCGAAGATGGAGCCTCATACCGAGCCATGAGTTCCCGGTATTCTTTCTCATTTCTTTCATTTCTTTCCCCTCCATCTTCTAAAAATATACTATACGCGGCCATTACAAATGGCCAATCCCCGATGAAGTATCCTTCATCGAGGCATTTTTCCCAAAAATTAATAAAACTACCTTGCGATCTTTTTACTTCTCTTCTGTAATTTTTCATAGTCTGTTTATTTAATTTACCTGCCTGCTTGTTTATTTACTATCATGAGGTGAGGCAGTTTAACCCCATGATAGCCCCCGTGGTCGGGTGTGCGTTGTTATCCCAGTCGCACCCCTGGGTGTCCCTTTAGATCACGACCTCTATACGATCGTGTCCCTCAATAGGGACAATTTCGCCAATTTCCACCCCCTTGGTGTGGCTGGCGACAACCACACCACCCCCTAGACGGGGGTCGAAGGTGGCCACCCAGGGCCTTGGGTGGAAATGATGAATTACTACCCCGTAGGCCCATACGGGGAGTCTGCCGGACACGATCACCCCCTCACTTCCTCCGGCAGTAGGAAGGAGGTTGGCCAATTTCTTTAAATCCCCAGGCTCGGCCACTCCTGAGGATATTATTATTTCTATCTAACATGTTTTTTGTTTTTTTTATGCACTGGGTCACCACTCCCCAGCGCGTTTTTCGTTACTAGCCGTGGTCGCTAGGTGAGTATTTATTTTACGACGCTGCTCACCATAGCGTCGGCCAGGATTTCCCCCAGCCGTTCGTTATATTCAACGACGACTGGGTTCAGTCCCAGCTTTCCCCAAAAGTCCTCCCAACGACCATCCCCCTGGTTGGTAAGTACAATGGGGATAATATTGGTGCCGGCCACCGACCTGACAATGGCCTCGTTTTCCTTGGATGGAAGACCACCCAGGTCAGCAACTACAAGGTCAAAGCTTTTCACCAGCCCTTGTAGTTGCCGGCACCAGGTCTCCACTTGCTTGGGGCTGAAGAACTCCCCGGAGACCTTGAGGGAGTTCTTGAGGGCCCTGGCCATCCCCTCGGCAGCAGCCCCCCTGCCGAGGTTGTGGCAATCGTTCACCCACTGCCCCTCACAGTCGGGGGACAGTTGAGTGATGAACCACCCCCTGTACCCGCTAGCCCTCAACGCGGTGTACAGGTCCCCCCTCAACCTACTTTTTCCTGCCTTGGGGGGTCCAGACAGGAAAGTTATTTGTTTCACCATGGTGGTCCCCTTTATGCCTGTCTGCACCACTACGACAGGCTATTCTCATCTTGGGCCGTGGTCGCCCTTTTTCCGGATTTGGTTTCCCCTACCCTGAATGGGTAAGGTACTCACGCCCTGGACCACTGGAAGGTACCGGAAAACCCAGGGCATATTGGGCTTTTGACAGGTTTTCAGGTTACTCGATATTGTATCTTTCACCTGCCACGGACCACTTTCATGCCCGCTTTTTACTCGCGGCCGTGGTGATTAACGTCCCGATCCTGCTTTGGGACGGTCATTTTTGTTTTAACAGAGAATGACTAACTCTGTTATTGTAGAGATGATTTTTTATTTGATGGGAAGAGAGAGATGTCGTTCGGTGGTTTTATTTATTGACATACTCTCTTCCCATTTTGTTTTGTCCCCCCTCCAGAGTGGTACTGTTTCATAGGCTGTACGCCGTCACTTCTGACTCGTACAGATTCCCACTCCGGAGGGGGGGTTGCAGTCAACCATGAGCCTGACTGCTTGGCTCCTGCGTTGTTAACCCAGACGCAGCCCTGGGGAGGAGATTAAAACTCCTCTATTCCCTTCATCTTAACAAGATGAAGGAAACCAAATGTCCACCCTAAGAGGGTGGACCAGAAGAATGTATCTTTGTCTGGCCAGCTGTAGCTGGCTAGACAAAGAAATAATAATATAACCCCCTGCCATATTAGGCAGAGGGTTAGAAAATTAAGGATATTTCTAATTTCCTTTTTCATAGCATTTAGTTTTTTGGTTTAGTTGTAGTATGAATTTTAAGAAAGAAAATGGCGAGCAGTTAATAGGTGTCTAGTTATCATTAAATACCTCTAGCTTAGCATGTGTTGATAGGATAATATGCGAAGTTGAGCTGCACTGAGCGAAGCTAAGGAAGCGAAACTGAGCATAGTAACACGCGAAGTGAAACGAAGTGAAGCTGAGCATGATGCGAAGCGAAGCGTAGCATGATGCAAAGCTGAACGAAGTGAAACGAAGCTATGCGAGTGGAACGAAGCGAAGCAAAGTGAAGCGAAGCGAAGTGAATACGAACGAAGCGTAGCGAAGTGAGTATGAACGAGCTTTGCTGAACAAAGCGAAGCGAAGTGGAACGAAGCATGAACACAACTCTAATCCCTAAACAATTCCAAACTCTAAACACATTTCAACACACATAACTCCTCACTTATGGTGCTACGAAGACTAAACGGCGACATGTGCTACAACAATAAAAATACTAAAGGACAGTAGCTGAATGCAGGCAGCCTTAATGGCATTTTTTCTTCAAAGGCTTTAATGTCTAAAAAGAATAATATTTTGTGTTTTTCATAATATGCAAAATATTATTTGGTTTGTATGAGTAAAATACCGAGTTTTGTCTCACTATGATTTTGTAAAAAGTCGTTTTAGCAAAATATTATTTTGTTTTGAAATTTTTGTATCCCCCCCTTTCAAAAAAATGATAGCTATGGGGGGAGATGAGAGGTATAGACCCGTTCAGTCTACAAATGCTATTGTCAGTCTACAAATGCTATTGTCAGTCTGCAAATGCTATTGCATGTATAGATTTAGTTTACAAATGTTAGTGTATTTATATTAATTAGGTTTGTGAATATTATCGTGTGTGTATGCATTTGGTTTACAAATATTAATGTGTGTATTTCTTTTACAAATGTTATTGTGTATGTATATATTTGGTAAGCGAATCGGTAATATTGCTTGTATTTGGTACAAATGCTGTTTAATGTATTTAGTATGGATTATTGTATATTTTAGGTGAGTTTTTGTTTGATAATATCTTGTTGACGGTTGTATATTTGTATTGTATATTATGATGTTATTGATTGATATGTTTTTGAATATAGTGTAAGGTATGTGGTTTTTGATGTATTAGTAAAATATAATATTATTTAGTCTGGTTTGTTTAGAACATTATTTTGTTTAGTTATTAGAATGTAGAATTCTGTATTGTATGTGGTAATTTTTAGATGATTTGGATAGAGTAATTAGGTATATTTTTATTAGGGAGATAAATTGTTTTATGAAAATATGAAAAGTTATAGGTTTGTATATGATGTTTTTTTAGATATTTTTAGGTTATGGGGTAGTAAGTATGATGATGGCTTATTTGGTAAGTTGGTGAATATTGTGAACTCTGCCATCGCTTACTTTGGTATTGTTATTGGTGTATGGAAGTTTGATATAATGTTAGTAATGTGGTTAGTATGGGTAAGATTTCTAATTAAGTTTGGAGTTGTTATTAAAAAAGATAGATACGGTGAGATTGAAGAATGGATTTATATCGTTTATGGTATATCGACATATCTTACCGGGATAATCATGAGCGGAATGATACTTAAACTAATCATATCAATCTAAAAAAATAACCACTAAAATATGAAAAATTTAAAAAAAACCGTTTTTAGGCTCAAATTTAAACGATCTACTTTAGGGGTATATATTCATACCACCTAAGATAAAATCTTGCAAAATTCGAAAGAAAAATAGCAAAAAATTAAATGATTAAAAATTAATACAATCCAGAACATTAAATAAAAATCAATCAATAACTATTATGCGTGAATAATATAATTGTAAATAATTGAATTTCAATCAGTTGCACTATAATAAGGTTAACCACTTTTAATGTTTTCAGTAACAAAGCAATAGAATATCTATCTTAAATTATTGATTATCAAATGTATATAACTCACCAATAATATAATTAACTGATTATGAGTGCTTTAGTATTAACGTTTTTATAATAATTTCTTGATTATCAATTATTTTTGTTATTTTGTTCATTAAAGATTTACTATAGTTTGGAAATAGTTTCTTAGTTAATTCTTTCAAAAATTAAATTAAAAGAAAAAAATTAAAAAGCCCTATATATACTAGTATATAATCTTGATATAATAATTAATAATATATAATAAATATAATAAATAATTAATTAAAAATAAATAACTTGCTTTGTTACTGAAAACTATAAAAGTGGTAAGAGGATAGTGATAGGGGATAGGGGGTTATAGGGGGAAAGGGGAAAGAGAAAGGAGAAATCAAAGAAAAAACAATGAAAAATTCAAATTATTTGTAAATCGCTTAAAATGAATTAGTTAAGTAATAGAGAAAAATATAAAACTATGCAGATATTATGTATGCATAATAAAATAGAAAAAATAAAAAATTGAATAGAATGTAATCTTCTCTTTCAGAGAAAATTCATTACTAACTAGTAATGAATCTTATTACTAGTTTTACTCTCTTAATAGAGAATTCCAAAATTAAAAGAACGTATTAATCTTGCTTCGTCCTCAAAATCTCTAGCCAAGAGTGGTCAACTTGAACTAGAGCAAAAGTGAAGCAAATATAAAAACAAAAAATAATATAAAAACAAATTAAATTAAAAAAATTATTAACAGATTTTTGTTAATAAAATAAATATTTTAATTGTAATAAAAAATAGATTTATTACGTATATTTGTTATGATGAATTTTATAGATGAAATACCTGTAATAGTAATTTTTAAAATAGAAAATTCTTATTACACAAATCTATTTGCAAGAAAATTTATACCATATGAATTATTAAGTGTTGTTAAAAGTATATTTAATTCTAAAAAGATTAAATGGTATAGAATTAGAATGGAAGAGATGCCTTATAAAAATAATAATTACTTTGTGAAATTTTTCATAAAATCAATGTTTGATATATTTTTAGTGAAAGATATAGATAAAAAGTTTTCATTGTATAATCCTAATGTAAGTCTGTCTGGTATAGAAGTTCCAATGACCATAATAAGATCCTTGATAATACCATCCACAAACGAAGAGCATATATATAATTCTAATGTTATCCTGTTAAAATGTGAAAAAGAAAATGATAAATTGGTTTTATATAACAATAAAAAAGAAAATATTTCTTTAAATGATATTTTTAGAAGTATTGCATATCATAATATTTGTAACGAATATAAACACTATATGTCTGTAAACTTTTTATAAAATGAAGGATAAAAAAACAAGAATAAAATATCAATGTGAAAATGGTGAAATAATATACATCCCATATGATGTTTATTTTAATTCTTCTAATGAATTCTTTGAAAACTATGTTCAATCTAAATGCGATAAATGTTTTAATGATGAAGATAAATATAAAAAATTTAACTTTTTTGATGATAATGATGAAGATTATAATATTTTTATTTAAATTTACAAAAAAAAATAATAAAATGATAAATAATATCAATGACATAATTGGAATGCTAAACAGTGAAGATGTATCTACCTTAATTAGGATAAAGGAAATATTAACTGATATTGAAGGTTCAGAAGTTATATTATTCACTAAAAATTCAAACTATCAAATAAAATTAATCGATGATGAACAAATAACTTTGTCATTGCTTTTAAATTCGATTAGATTATCAGCTAGACAGGTTAAGGTTTTTGATGAAAGTTGGGAGGATGTTAGGTTTGGATAGGGATGGAGAGGTTGGGGAGTGGATATATATTTTGTATGGTATTTGTATATATTTGACTGGGGTATGTTGGTTAGGGATGGTTATATATTTGGTTGTTTCTATGTGATGTTATTCTTTGTTGTTTTCTGATTTCAGGTAATTGATATAAAGGAATGTTAGGAATGTTGAGCCTGCTGTAAAGAGTACACAGAAATATCTTCCTGCATGTCCCCATGTGTCTGGGTTAAGGTCCCAGTAAACGAATGAGAATAATAAATAGAATACTAGTAAGTTAGTGAGGAGTATAAGTAAGTTTGTTAGATAGGTTTTCATAGGTTATATAGTTTTGATGATTAGTTCTTCGAAGATTAGGTCTTTAGGTAGAAGCATATAGCAAAAATAGCTAGCATTGAACCAGCTACCAGATTTTGTTTTTTGTTTTATGTGTGGAGTGGAGTTATAGAAGTTTATTCGTTTATCGAACACCAGCACTTGTATTCCATATTTTCTGTATAACTTATTTCTTTCCACTCCTTCTAGGGATGTGATAGGTAATAATAAAGCAAAGGGTTTATTTAGTTCATAGCATCTTTGTAGGATCTTAGTTTTATAGCTGAATGGAGGATTGGAAATGATAATGTCATAATGTTTTGTAGGTTCATAATTGAAAAAATCCTGTCCTTTGCTTATGTGAGAATGGATGGTTTTATAACCTTCGTTGTTGAATATCTTTACATAATTGGATTGATCATTATCAAATGGGAACCATATGACCTTATCTTTTGGGATGTATTTTAGTAATGGAGTTATGGCATATTCTGGAGTGTATATCTCATCGTTTGGTCCATTTTTTGAATAACTTATCAATGCGTTTTTCATGGTATATAGTTTTTAGCGTTCCAGCTCCTTTTCAAAACATTTGGAGCACACGATTATTTCTAGGTCTTTAATTTCGTATTTACATCCATTATGGCAATCACATGTTTTGTATGCGAAATATTTGATAGGATTATCTACGGATGCCAAATCTTTGTATATATTGATGATTATAAAATTGAAGTATCGTATAAAAGAATCTAAGCTATTTAGATATATCTTCGTTTTCTCTTTCATATTTGTATATTTGATAATATGCATCTATGATTAGAATGTAGTTCATTAAATCAGATACCTTCTCATCCCATGTCTCCCTTGATACCTTTTTTTGATTTAATACTATGTCCTTGAAAGATTCAAAATGCTTCAACATGTAATAAAACATAATCCTGTCCGGAACCTCATCTATCGTTTTTGCACCACATTCAAAGTTGATGAAAGGATTTACCTCGTCTGTATACTCCCTACGCTTCATGGTTAAAGTCTCAATGCATCGCTTTAACCTACGAGATATAAAACCCTGATACTTAGTCAATAACGTTTCCATATTAATTCCATTTCATTCTCTTGAACACTATAACCCAAAAATTAATGCTGATCTCAAATGCATACGATAACACAAAATATGCATAATGAACTAATAAATATATCCAACTTAATGGATTTAACATGTTGATATAGAAGTCATTATGACCCGTAGGCTTAACTAGTACTTTAAGCCTTACCAAAAAGTTTTGAATGAAATTGCCCATAACAATAAGTTTTTTGTTCGATAATGCAAATATAAAAAATATCTCATAAATGCAAAATAATTTTAACAAAATTTAATATAAAAAACAACTATTTACAATTATATATTAACAGTAAAATGTTAATAAAGATATTGTTTGTTATTAATTGAAAAAGAAACATTTGTAAATTTGTATTCGTATAAAATTAATTAAAAATGATAGAAAAATAATGACATATTAAGAATTTTGGAATATGGTCGCAGGAGTTTAGGCGACCTAACGGACGCAGAGGCAGAGGTTACGAAGCCAACGAAGCGTCTAAAATCTGAAATGTCATCATTTGGTATTAAGATTTAGAACTATAAAATTTGATATGGATAACGAATTTGTTAAGAATATTCCAATTGTTGTTATATGCAAAATAGAAAAGACTTATTTTACGAATTTGTTTTTTAGCAAATTGGTACCTTATGAATTGTTAGATGTGGTGAGTAGGATATACAGGAATGATAGAGTTAGATGGTATGAGTTGAAAATAAATGAAGATGATATTTTATACAAAAACAATAGTTTGTATTTTAAGTATTTTATCATATCTATGTTTGATGTGTTTATGATTAGAGATGATAGTATGAAGTTTAGAGAATTACATGGATTCAATGAAACAAATGCTATAGAGGTTTCAAATACAATCATTAGTTCTTTGTTTGTTCCATTAAATAATCCTGATAGTATATTTGCTAATAATTTAATATTGATAAAAGCAGAAAAGGAAGGAGATAAATTGAAGTTATATACAAATATTGGGAGTGGTTTATTTTTGATAGATATATTTAAATATTTAGCAAATCATACAAATGAAACAAAATGTTATCAAAATTTGTTATATGTTTAATCAAATGAGGAAAAATGAAGAAGGAAAGAATAAAATATCAATGTGAAATAATATACATCCCATATGATGTTTATTTTAATTCTACGTATGAGTTCTTTGAGAATTATGTACAAAATAAATGTGATAAATGCAATAAATCTGAGGATAGAAGAAAATATAAAGATTTTTTTTGATGATAATGATGAATATTATAATATTTTTATTTAAATTTGCAAAAAAAAAATAATAAAATGATAAATAATATCAATGACATAATTGGAATGCTAAATAGTGAAGATGCATCTACCTTAATTGGGATAAAGGAAATATTAACTGATATTGAAGGTTCAGAGGTTATATTATTCACTAAAAATTCAAACTATCAAATAAAATTAATCGATGATGAACAAATAACTTTGTCATTGCTTTTAAATTCGATTAGATTATCAGCTAGACAGGTTAAGGGAGATTACAATGAAGAAGCTGAGAAAGCAATAGATGAACTAAACAATGTAAATCTTTACAATCTTGGTGCTAAAGGTTTTGTTAAATTGTATTTAGATTTAATCAAAAAGTTTGAAAATAATAAAGGAGTTGTTCAATATATTTCTTTGAAGTTCTTAGCTTCTTCTTTATATGATTTGACTATATCAATGTATAATCAAGATCAACAAAGCACTATGATTGGTTCTGCACATTATTATATTCTTCTTGGAATATTTTATGCAACATTAGCTTCAATGATTCAACCTCAAAATAAGGAAGCAAGTGAAATGTTTAAATCAATAACAAATAAGTTAGAACTATTAAAGCAAGGTAAGGATTTGGTTATTACACCTCAGGATGGTTTTATTATAACCCCTTATATTGTAGCTATGAGATTTAGAGAGAAGGCAATTGAAGCTGGGGAGTTTGAAAGATATTCAATGGAAGATTTAATTAAAAAAATAAGAGAAAAACTTTAAAACAAAATATATGGAAAAGAAATCATTAATGATGCTAGAAAAGTATTACAAAGAGCAAGTTAAATTTGCTAAACTAAAAGCTGAATTGGCTAGGTATACACTAGAAGAAATTGAATGTACAGTTAAGTTAATGGAATACAAGGAGAAATATCCTGAATTGTTTAACTTTAATAATGATGTTCAAAAACAAGAGGAAAATGAAAAAGTTGAAAACGTTGTTGGAGATTCTGAAGGGAACCTATCGATTTATAAAGGGGAAGCTTCAGAGTAAAATTAATGAAGTAAAATACAAAAATTCACAGGAATATAAAAACTATATTAGAAAGGTAAATATATGTAAATCCTGTGAATTTTATGATGCAAAAGGTGATAAGTGTTTTATTCCTGGTACGGCACCTTGTTGTTCTATATGTGGTTGCAGTATTGAATTAAAGGCACACTCTGATGATAAATGTCCAATTGACAAATGGTAGCAAGAATTATTGACATAAAAGGTAATAATTACAGTGTTAATAAGGAAGTGGCTATGTTAGAACCAATAGCCACTTTTTTATCTAAGAATAAATCTAACAAGGATATATATAAATGGATTGCATTGGCCCATTATTTGTATTATCCTAAATCAGATGAGAATCCTTTTTGGAATATTAGAGAACATATTAAAGAAAGCTATATAAAGGAGAAATTGGGAATTAAAAATTCAAAGGAACCGACAGGATTTTCAGAAGTTAAAAGATTTGTGGAAGAGATTTATGAAACACCAACCATTCGTGTTTTTAAATCACATAAAATTCTTATAGATAAAATGGCAGATTATATAAACTCTATCAAGTTAGATGATAAAACATTTAAAAATTCAATAACATATCTAAAAGAATTTGAAACAATAAGAGATTCATACAAGAAGATACTCAAGGATGTAGAAGAAGAAATGAATATAAAAGTTAGAGGAAACATTAAAACTGCATATGATCAATGATATATGGCCAAAAAACGATTTACACATTCCAATTATTTATGCTGATTCAAGCAAATACGACCCAGATCTATCTATCAAGGAGAATTACGAATCTATATTTCTAAAAAGCGACAGATTAAAATTTAAATCAAAAGAAGAACTTAATTCTTATATAAATGACCTATTCTTCTTTCCTGGTCAATTCAGATTAAATGAAGCTACTATTTGCATAAACTACAATGCAAGAATTTACAATGAATATGGAAGATATAATGATTTAATAGAATCAACATTCGATTATATAGAATTCTGGGAATTAGAAAAGGAAAAATGCATAAAAGGAGTTTTTTTAAAGGACGAGAATACAAAGAGGATATGGTACTTTCCAGGGGAATATTATATGTGGTTAAATTTTTTGCCAATATTCAATAAAGAAAAAAGAACTATCACCTTTCCAGATATAAGAGATGTTCAGTTGTTTTACTCTCTTTTTCGATATATAGCTGAACTAAACAATAAACACGTAGTTTTAGTTAAAAAGAGACAAATAGCTTCTTCATATTATCATGCTGCTAAACTTATACAACAGTTGTGGTTTTTTTCTGGAGTAAAATTAAAACTTTTATCATATAATGAACATCCTGGTATATTGGGTACATGGCAGTATTTAGAAGAATATAGAGATGCTTTAAACACTAACACTGGGTGGATAAGACATTTCAATCCTGATCGTAAATATAATTGGATACAAAAGTATGAAGTCATAGAAAATGGAAGAAAAGTTCAGAAAGGATTGAAAAGTGAAATAATGGCTAAAGCTCTGTCAGATAACCCAACATCTGGTGTATCTGGGGCCAATACAATTGTATTTTATGAAGAAGCGGGTCTATCTCCGACATTGAACGATACATATGAGTTTATGAGACCATCGTTAAAAGAAGGTGAAATATTAACAGGTCAGTTTATAGCAGCTGGATCTGTTGGAGATCTTGAACAATGTAAAGCATTAAAAAAATACATTTATAATCCAGAGCTTTATGATTTTGCAAAAATGAGGCATAATATGCTAGATAATAATTTTACTGAATATAAAGAGACAGGATGTTTTATACCACAACAATGGGGTATGAAACCATATATAGATGAATGGGGTAATAGCGATGTAGAAAACGCAATTGATAGATTGTTTGAAAATAGAAAAAATTGGTCCAATAAATTATCGGCAGATGAGTATGCTAAAAGAGTATCACAGGAACCTATAAGCTTAGAAGAAGCTTTTGATTATAAAAGAGATAGTATATTTCCTGTTGTTAAAATAAAAAAAAGAATAAAAGAAATTAATGATAATATATATTCTTCAGATAAATACAAAACAGTTGAGATTGAATATGATACGAAAGGAAATATTGTAATTAAAAATACAAATAAACCACCTATTAAAGAATTTCCATTATCCCCGACATACGCTTATAAAGAAGGAGCGATACAAGTATGGGAAGAACCTATAAAAGATTTACCATTTGGAACATATATAGCTGGTATCGATACAGTTGCTATTGGTAAAACAGAATACTCTGAATCTTTAGCTTCTATATATGTTTTCAGAGATGAAATACATAAGCACGTAACTGAGATCATTTATGAAGATTCAACAAATAGTTCCGTTTCAAGAAATAACAGATTAGAAATAATACCTAGTTCTCTTGTTTGTTGTTGGACAGGAAGATTTGATAATATAGAAGACACGCATCGTCAAATGTTAAAAATACTTGAATGGTATAATGCTATAGCTGTAGTAGAAGCAAACCAAGATAATTTCATTCAATATATGATTAAAAACAGGAAAACAAAATATTTGTTAAGATCAAATGAGTTTATATTATTTAAAGAACAAGATAACCGATTTAAGAAAACAAGCAATACATATGGTTGGAGAAATACAGGTAATTTTTTTAGAGAACATATGCTTCCATATCTTATACAGTATATGAATGAGGACTCTACATCATTGGCTACCAATGAAGATGATATTAATGCTGTCATATCTGGCATAAGAAGGATAAAGGATGAAATGCTTTTAAAAGAAACACTATATTTCGAAGAGGGATATAATACAGATAGAATAATAGCTGCAACTTCTGCTATTGTTTATATGTATATATTGCAAGCGAATAGAGGTCTTATAAAACAAAATGAAGTAGTTAATAAAACAAATATTAAAAATGTTGAAGATTTTAAATTATGGACATACAAAAAAAGAGTGAGCTATAATAAATCATTTTTTAACAAATTAAAATAATATTAAGTATGAATAAGTTGTTTGATTTGAATTCAAAAGGAGATCATCCATCTAACTTACCTACAAGTGCTCATCCATATAGTTGGAGACCTTTACAAATTCTATCAAAAGAAGATAAAGATTTTGAATGGGCTGCACGTAATATAGACTGGTTAGAATGGCAAGGTATTATTATACTATCAAGACGTTCTAAAAAGCTGCTAAAGAACTATAAAATGGCAGCTGGTATAATAGACAGGAATGATTATGTTGTTAATGAAGAAGATAACGAATATTCTGATATAATATCTAATTTAATACAAGATGAAAATGAATTTAATGTAATGTCCTTAAAATTTTATCCTCTAGTGCCAATCATAATTAATGTTTTGACAAATGAATTTTCAAAAAGAGAAATAGATTTATCGTATAAAGCTATAGATGAGTTTTCGGTAAATGAAATGCTTCAAAAAAAGAAAGAGTTAATTGAACAAAAAGTATCTGAATGGATACATCAGATTGCACAGTCTTATTTTAATGGTCAACAAATATCACAAGAACAAATGCAGCAGATTCATCGACAAATAATGAGTGAGTTTCCAAAGATTGAGGAATACATGCGTAATAATTTTAGATTGAATATAGAAAAAATAGCATCAAAGTTCCATGAATATGATAGTAAAAGATTTAATTTAAAAGATATATTTTATAATCTGTTTAAGGATTTCTTAATAACTTCCAGTATATTTGTTGAATTTGACATGTATGAAAATGATTATAACATAGTTCCGTGGAATCCGCTGTTTACATTTTTTAAACGATATACCAATAGTCCTTTTATATCTGATGGTGAATGGGTTGGAAAGATTGAGCTTATGCCTGTTATGGAGGTATTAAACAGATATGGAAGGTATATGACAGAAGAACAGATAGAAGAAATATATAATAATTACAGAACATCATCAGCTGTAAGCGCTATCACTGGATTCAATAATGATGGAGCGATGTGGGATTCTGGATTATTTAAGAAAGGTGATGGTGTTGAAGAAGGAAATAGTATGCATTTTAACAGAATGATGTATTGGTATACACCTCTTTCCACTAATGAGGAGATAGTAAACAAGTTATATTCAAGTAGCGAAGATGCAAAGAATAATACAACATATGATTTGGTAAGGGTCACTAAGGTATATTGGAAAACATTAAAACGTGTTGGTATAGTTACAAAAATAGATCCATTTACAAAAGAGAAGATAAGTTTTCTTGTTGAGGATGGATATAAACCAGCATTTAAACCAAAATATGATAAAAGATTTTCAAATGAAAAATCAGAGAGAACATTAATAGAAGGAGAGCATATAGATTGGTATTGGATTGATGAGGTTTGGGGTGGTATCAAGATTGGACCTAACGTTCCTACTTGGTATAATCAAAATAGAAAAGGTTTTGGTCCAATCTATATAGGGATTAATAAGAAGGAACCTGGTCCTATTGATTATGAATTTAGGACGTCTGAATCACTATTTGATGCTAAATTGCCAGTGGATGGTATAGTATATACGGAGAGAAATACAATAGCGCATTCAATAGTGGATTTGGCAAAACCATATCAGATAGCATATAATATTGTCAATAACCAGATAATGGATATGCTATTAGATGAAATTGGTAGTGTTTTACTAATTGACCAAAATACAATTCCAAAAACAAATCTTGAAGAGGATGCTGGTACAAATCCACTTCTTAGTATGTATAATTACATGAAAAAGTACAAAATATTACCAGTAGACACTTCATTAGCAAATACTGGTCAACCTATTAATTTTAATCAATTTCAACAATTGGTATTGGAGCATTCACAAAGAATATCAACAAGGATACAACTAGCTCAATTCTTTCAACAAAAACTATATGAAACAATAGGTCTGAGTCCTGAAAGATTAGGAAGACCAACATCTGAATATCAATCTGGTAGATCTGCTGAAATAAATATAGTAAACAGTTATAGTGTAACAGAGAAGTATTTTACATTATTTGGAGATTTGTTTTTACCACATTTTCACGAAATGAGAAATAATTTGCTTTTTTGGTATATATCACAAGGTAAGATGCAAGGAAAAGCAATATCTTATTTTACTGATAAATTTGAACGAGAATTTATATATAGCATAAAAGAAGACGATGCAATACTCAGAACATTTAGTGTGTTTCCGACTACTGACATATCATATAAACTGATTATTGATCAAATAAAACAAATGATTCTTAATAATCCTAATCTTGGTATTGGACTTTCAGAAGTTATAAGAGTATTAGATTCCAATAATAGAACGGATATAATGAACCTTATACAGAAGATAGAAGAAAAACAAATTCAATCCTTGCAGATGTCTATTCAGAAAGAACAAGAAAAGCTTAAAACAGAGGCTGAAATTAAAAAACAGCAAATGGAGCTTGCAGCTAAACTAGAACATGGTTTGTTAGATAAAAAACTACTTGTAGAACGTGAAAAGATAAAAGCAAACTTGTTTGCTAATCAATTGAATGCTGCGCGTTATCTTGCTGCACAAGATTTGGATAAATCAGGAACTTCTGATTTTATAGAGTTTTACAACGATCTACTTAACAAGAATGAATTGGAAGAAAAGAAAATACAAACAGAGAAAGAGTTAAAAGAGAAAGAGCTAGAGCTTAAAGAAAAAGAGATAGAAGCAAAGAAGGAAATGAAAGACAAAGAGATAAGAATCGCACAGATTTATGAATCTAATAATTCTAAAAAAGATAAAAAATGAAAGCATTAGTTTTATCCGGAGGATCCATTAAAGGGGCTTATCAAGTTGGCGTATTGTATGAGTTACTTAGCCAGTTTAAGCCTGATACTGTTTTTGGTATAAGTGTTGGTTCGCTTAATTCACTACTTCTTCTCTCCTCTTATATAAAGTCGAATGGAGATTTTAACTCTACAGCTACCATGATGTATCAATTTTGGAAAAACAATATAACATGTCCAAACGATATTATTAATAAGAAATCAAATTTAAGACTTGCCAAAGATATAATAACTAATAAATTTGAATCTATTGTTGATGTTGAGCCATTAAAAAGTAAGATTATTAGTTATTTAAAAGGTATCAATATAGTAGATTCTGGTAAATTAGTTGCATATAGCGGTGCTGTGGATTTTAATACAGGTGTTATCAAATATGTAAATAATAGGCATCCTGATTATCTTGAATATGCTTTGGCTTCTTCAGCCATACCTATACAAATGCCACCAGTTATCTCTAAAAGAAAGATATTATATGATGGTGGCTTAGTTGATGTTATACCTATAAGAGCTGCAATACATTATGGAGCTACAGAGTTATTAATAGTAAGCACACATCCAAGAGTTCCATCATATTCAGAAGTAAGGATGGGAAATGTTTTTGATATGTTAACCAGGACAATTGATATAATGGTTAGTAATATTATAGCAGATGATCTGAAGTTATTGGATTTGTACAATAATGCGCTTGATTCTGTGGAAGGAAAACCTTCATGGTTAAAAGATAAAATTAAAATAAAATATAAGTTGATATGTCCTGAAAATCCATTGAATATTGATATATTGAATTTTAATAAAGAAGACATAGAATATATGTTAAAAAAAGGAAGAATAGATGCTGTATCTCAATATAGTAATTAAAAAAATATTATATTTGCATTAAAAATCTATCGTTATGGCAAATGAAAAATTTTTCAACATGCTCCCAGAGGAGCCAGATGATCTTGATAAATTATTAAATGATGAAGAAGATCATCAGGATACAAATGAATCTTCTAAGCAAGATTCTTTAAACAATGTTAATAATGAGGATAAAAGCGAAGAATTAGTTGAAGTTGAGCAAAACGATGATATTTTAAATGATGAGCAGTTTGAAGATGATCCATTAGCTAGTGTAGTTATAGGTGTTGATGATTCTGATATTATAAACACTAAAAAAGTTTTAAATAAAACATTAGAAGATTCTGATGATGAAGAAACATTCAAATCAAAGATTAAACAATTAGTAAAAGAGGGTATTATATCCGTTTACGAAGATAAGGAAGATATAGATGAATATACACATGAGGAGCTTGTAAGGTTAATAAAAGACAACATTCAAGAAGTAAACAAAAAAGCTCAGGAACAAGCGATTTTGAACCTATTGGATACTTTACCAGAAGAAGTACAATATGTTATAGAATATGCTTTAAAAGACGGGAAAGATTTTAAAAAAGTATTTAAGCTATTAGCTGAGTATGATGAAACAAAAGACATAACAAATATTCTTGAAGATGAAGATATAATAACGTTGTATTATAAAGATGTTAAAGGTATGTCGGATGAAGAGATAGAAGCTCTTATAGATTCATATAAGAATAAAGGAATATTCAATTCTAAAGTTGCTCAAGCAAAACGCGAATTACAGGAATTAAGGAAAGGAAAAATACAAGAGGAAATAAATAAACAAGAACAAGAAATAGAAAATAGGAGAAAAACTTTTGAGGAATTTAAGAATTCCTTGATTAATAATGTAGAAAAATCCGAAATATTTAAAAGAGCTAAAGGTGGCAAGTTAAAAGATGAATTTATCTCTTCTTTGTTGGAATTGAAATATGATTCTATAAGTGGTTTAAAAACAAATAAGTTCAACCATCTATTAGAGAAGTATTTATATGTTGAACCTAACTACGACATCATAGGAGAAGTGTATTGGTTATTGAGTGATCCTGAGTCTTATAAGGAGTATGTTAAAAGCGATGTAAAGCAAAAAGTAATTAAAGAGGAAGTTGTTCCGAAGTTAAAGCGTAAAAGTCAGGAGATTGCTCAACAGTCAAATGAAAATATAGATTATAACACAGAAGATATTAAAAAGATAAAAAAGCATGAAATAAATAGAAACAAAAGAAGATTTTTTGATTTTTAAATCTTTAATATCTATATTTTGAATGAACAATAAAAATTATAGAATATGGCAACACCTGTTTTGAACAATGGAATCTTCTTACGAGAAGCTAAGTTAAGAATTGATAAACATATTGATGACTTTCATATTGCTAGTCTTATGGGTGATGTAGGTCCTACAGATATAGGACCTGTTGATATTTGGGCTATGGCTTCTAGAGCTCAATCGCCGTTATACAACTTAGCTATAGTTAATAAGAAAAACTTTGTTGAAGTTGATGATCCGAATGGGAGATATACTTGGAAATTGCCTATCGAATATGAGCTTCCACAAATTGTAGAAGATGTGGAGCCTGGAAATACTCAGAAAGGTATATATGAAACCACTTTCAAAATAAAATTAAATAAAGATGATTTTGGTCCTGGTGATATTATTACCTGTGATCAATATAATGGTCCTGAACTTTATATTACTGATGCTACTCCTGTTAAAACCAGCGACGGTGTAATCTACACAGTAAGGCTTGCTTCATTGTCTACATATAGTTTTTTAGATAATAGATTTCTTGAGCCTGGAACTGTTTGGTTTAGAAAATCTTCAGCTTATGGTGAAGATGCTACAAAGTTTTCCCATGTAACAGCTGAAGGTGGTTATCGTCAATATTATAATTTTATATCAACATTTTCTGTTGGTAAAGAATATCATATTAAAGAAGAAGCATTGAATCGCTTGCGTGCTGCTGGTCAAGATACATTAGATGTTCTTCAATTCTTTAAGATTGAAAATCCTAAGATGTATGATCCTTCTATACAATCTTTTGATGATCTTTCTAAAAAATTAGGTGGTCTTGGTGGCGTAATGAAGGCTGTTAAGCGTGGAGATCTTTCTATGGCTTTTGTTAATAAGATTGAAGCGCAGATTCTTGCCACTCTTCAAAAAGAGATTGAAAATGAGTTGATGTGGGGTCATGGTGGAAGACTAACAGTTGAGGGTAATAATGATATTGTTCGACAAGTAGGTTTATGGAAACAGTTTGATTTTGGATATAAACGTGTATATGATAAACGAACATTTAGTTTAGCTCTAATTAGAGAAGTTATATATAATTATTTCAATGGTAGAGTTGATTTTAAAGGTCCTAATCCTGAAAGAAAAATCCAAATTCAAACAGGAATGGGTGGTTTGTATTTGATCAATCAAGCCATTCAGCAAGAAGTTAGTAGTTCTGGTATGTTGCTTCGTGCTGATCAGTCTGGTGTTGGAGCTGTTCAAGGAGATAGAATGGGATTAAGCTATGGATTGTTCTATACTTCTTATATTATTCCGTTCTTTGCTAATGTTGAATTTGTTCATAATCCTGCTTTAGATAATTGGAATACAAATAACATTATCAATCCTTTGATTGATGGGTATAATCTATCTTCTTATAGTTTCCTAATCTTTGATATTACAAATGAAGTTAACGATAATGTTATGTTCTTGAAATGGCGTGGTGCGCCTCCTACAAAATGGATTTATAGAAATGGAACTTGTGATTATAAAGGAAGTAATATTGTTCAATCTTCAGGAAACTTTAGCGGATATAAAGTAACTATCAAGCAATATGTTCCTACTGTGCATGTAAAAGATCCTACTAGAATCGCTAAAATTGTAATGCGTAATCCTATTACTGGTGAAACTTTGTAATATAATGATATCGTATTTTTTTGAAGAATTGGCAGGAGAAATCCTGCCATTTTTTTTGAAACAAAATAAAAGTATATTCGTAATAGATTTGTATTAATTTTTTTGTATATTTGTAAAAAAAAATAATTATATGGGAAAAATAGTAAGAATCAAACCAAATGTTAATCCTAACTCAGAAATGTTAGGATTAGAAAAGTATAATGAAGTAATGTTTCCTGGTGTTAATCATGAATACTCGATTGCTAGTTATGAAATACCAGGAACAAACATTGTAAAATTTATGACTGGTTTAGATGAAGAAGCGAATTATTTAAAAGCATTACCACCATCTGAAAGAGATTCTGAAATAAAGAGAATTAGGGAAGAAGTTGCTGCTTTAATCAAAATGATTGATAATGAAGTTGTAGATATTAATGATCCTTTGTTCTGGAAGAAATGTGAAAGGTTAAAACCAACTAATGAAACTTTTTGGAAGAACATTAAGTTGAGAATAGATAATAAAGGAAGGTTCTTAAATCTTGATATAATTGAAGATAGGATTATTTATAATGCTATCAAAGGTGGAGGGTTTCCTGAGATTGCAAGGGATTATAAATTAGCAATAACTAATTATAATAAATTTAAATTCTATTTAGATGAAGGTGATGCTATTACGCATGTTGTTGAGGATAAGAAGACTAAGGCGCAAGCTTATAAAGAGTTAATCAATCTGATTGAAGATGAGTCAGATTTGTCATTGTATAGATTAAAATATATTACAAGATTGACTGTCGGTTCCTTATCTTCTATTGGTGTAAAAGAAGATAAGTTTAAAGATTTGTATTTTAATAAATTAGAGCAATATTTAGAGTCTGATAGATTCTCTAAAAGTTCAAGGTATTTTGTATTTTTGACATCTAAGAGTTTACAACATTTAGCTTTAGCTTCTTTGTTGAAAGACATGCTTGATACAGGTGATGCTATAAGATTAGAAGATAATAATAAGATTTATATAAAAGAATTAAATTTAGTGTTGATGTCTGAGTTACATGAATCTACAGATGCTCTATTAGAACCATCATTTCGTGAAAAGTTGAATATTTTAGTTAATAATTATGCTAGAAGTAGGGGAGTTGTTCCAGAGCATATATTAACGAAATATGATAAAATTGAGAATACTAATGAAACTTTCAGTATAGAATTAGAATCACAAGAAGATGAAAAAGCCAAGGGTAAGTTTGTAGCTCGTGGTAAAAAATCATAATATATGTACTCTGTTGATACTATATTATTAAAGTTGAAATTAAGAATAAATAAGCTTGACTCTCAGGATTATGACAATCTAGAAGTATGGCAATTGTTG
>BPGB01000017.1 GCA_026002815.1 Candidatus Woesearchaeota archaeon
ATAATAGCAGTACTTATCATAACATTCTTTTCAGGAGTTCAGGATAAGACAAAAGGATTAATAGGAAATATTGAATCATTAATAATATCAATGTGCATATTAATACTTGCTTATGTATTATTTACAAAATTAGTAAAACCAATATTGGAATATGTATTAAAGAAAAAACAATTCGGAAGAAATAGTCACATTCACAGCATTAGCAATGTGCGCAGGATTCGCATACTTTTCTTATTACCTACACTTATCTCCCGCAGTAGGTGCATTTTTAGCAGGATCAATAGTTGCCTCATTACCTAATGCAAAAGGATTTGAACATGCCATTTCACCATATAATATAATAATAAGTTCATTCTTTTTCATAGCAATAGGAACATTAATAAACTTCGCTTCAATAATTGAAAACATAATGATAATTCTTGTTTTTGTACTTGTTGTTATTATAACAAAAATAACTGCATTCTCAGGAATGGTTTATTTTTTCGCAAACATGAAAGGAGACAAAATGTTCTTCTCAAGCATAGCAATGTTCTCAGTAGGTGAATTTTCATTGTTAGTGGCGAAAGAAAGCCTAAAATTCAATATCGGAGTAGATTTAATAAGCATTGCAGCAGCTATAATAGCAATATCTGCAATAATAATGACACTAACAATAAACTATTCAGACAGAATATATGAACCTGCAGTAGAGCGATTGCCATGGAAAATAAGAAAATCAATGGATAAATTCGCACAATATATAAGAACAGTCACAGAAGAAATGGACATTGATAGCAGGTACAACAGGATATTAAAAAAATATATAGGAAAAACAATAATTAGTACATTAGCCATACTTCTAGTAATATTTGGATACAGGAAAATAATACTATTAACAGAATTCTCATCAAAAAGCAAGATATTAATATACTTAATAATGTTGATATTATCTGCGGCAATATTATTTCATTTAATAGTATCATTAAAAAAAGTCATAAGTACTATTGCAGAAATATTTGATAACGCCACAAACACTCGAAGTATTTATCAAAGTAAAAAAATTGTAAAAAGAGCATTTATTGGAAGCATAACTTTAGGAATTGCGCTTATTTGGCCGTTCATTATGTTTTTATTAAACACTTCTCCGTACTTATTGATATTATCTTATCTACTCACTGCTTTTTCAGTATGGGAATTTCACAAAATAAGCCAATCAATGAATGAAAATTTAGAATATACAAGAGACAAATATACTATGTTAGTAAATTACAACAACTATAATTATAAGAATAGTTTAAAAGATTTTAATAAAGGATGGAAATTTTAAATAAACAATAAAGATAAATGATGAGAAAAGAAGAATAAAGGATAAGTAAAAAAATAAAAATAAACAATAAATATTAAAGGCATAATTTATTATAATAATACTCATGATATAAATTAAAAAATCATGATATAAATAATTCATGAATTAATTCTATATATGTTGCAATGCTCCATGTCTGACAAAAGCATCCTGCAGGTTCAAGCTTAGAAATACTTGAAACTTCTGATGCTGCACCAATAAAGCCATTAAATAATATGTCCTCGGTCGAGGAGTTTAATATCTTTGTTATATAACTAAAATATTTATCTTTATTTAATCTTGACATACAAATTGCAGCAAGATTATTAAGATAATACCAAGAATCACCCCTATGATAGCTTATATTGTTCTGACCAGTATATCTTTTAGAATATAATGGATGCTCTTTATCTATGGTTGCCAATCCTCCAAAATCGTCTCCCCAATCAACCCATAATCTTGATAATGCATTATCAAAGATCGACTCCCATTCAGAATTTTCCAATAACTCAGGATACAAGTAATATGCAAGAAATACGTTAGGACGTGACACGTAATCATTAGTACAATTCCATCCATCATTTAAGTATCCATTAACAAAAAATCTTTCCTTAACCAAAGACTTCATTTTATCCTCCAATACTAAGTAATTAAATTCAAAGGTTGTTGGAGATAAATTATTGCTAAAACTTTTAGATAATAAATTGTTAAGCATGTTGAAAAGGTTCAGCATACAAAGAAAACCGCATTGTATTTCTATTCTAAAACCCTCTCTATAATCATTACCGTAACTTGTGTCCATCCATGTCTCTAATGCATCATTTCTTATTAATCCGTCATAATAATAATTCTTAAGTATTTGATTTATAGAATAGTATAATCTTTCTCTTATTAAAAACAATTCATCTAAGTCAAAATATGATATGTTTTCCTCTAACATAATGAGTATATCTTTTAATCTTCTAAAAAGCCACCCTATTGAATCAGCACTTCCGATGCCGGAAGTTTCATAGGGTATATTATGAGCAATATCTACATCATTAGAATGATCACCACCATTAACATTATTTTCATAAATATTGATTTTTTTATAGTTTACAGCTAAATTAGCAATATAAATATTAGGTATTCTGCCATTAGAAAGTATTGAGTTGATATGACGCATTATTATTTGTTTAACAAAATCTTTTTTTCCCTCTAAAATTAGCGCTTTTAATGATATTAATTCATCTCTGGACCAATATTGAAAGAACCAAGGAAGCCCTGCCCATAAACCAGATATTCCTGAACTGGTTATCATTAAATTATTCAGATTATTTACTGCATTAACATATGCAAAAGCTGTTTTTTTTCCTGTTAATTCTTTCAAATTATATTTTAACTCTAAATAATTATTATAATAATCAAAAGAGTTTCCTATACTATAGTTTCCTATACGATATGTTTTCTTCTTGATGTTGAATATTTTTTCAAAAGCATCTATCTTCTTATCAGAAAATGAGAATAATAATTTATTTTTGCCAACAAATTTTATTCTTAAAGCATGATACACATAAAATTCCGACCTTGAATTTCTCATTGAATCATAATCATAATTTTTTTTAACCCATTTATTTATTATTTCATAATTATCAAACACTCCATTAATAATCATATATCCAGAATAAGATTTGTTCTTCAAAGAACTATCTGTATATTTATTATAATCTATTATTATAGAATCGTCTATCTTATGGATTTTATATTCCCTACCTATATCGTCATAATCATGAATCCATCTAAAATCTAATTCTATTTCTACATATACTTCATCATTAGATTCAACTTCATAGATTAGACCATCATTCACTAATGTAAAACTTTCGTAATAGTTTTCATAAAGTCTTTCAAAACAATTAAAACCGTTTACTATCTCGAAAGGCACCTTTTTTTCTATATCATCTGACAAATAAATATTTTCTAATGTTTTAAATAAAACTCCTTTGATATTTAAAAAATATCCTAGATAATTACTAATATTATAATTAGGATTTACGGGTATCGAAAAATAGTCTCCGTTACGAGTCAGCATGAATATAGATGAATTTATATCGGTTCTTTCTTCAGTATATTTTTCACTCAATTTATGAGATATTTTCATTTTAAATTTTTAAACTATTCTTCATAATTTTCATGCAATTGAGAGCTTGCACCAAAATTTATTTTTTTAAAACCACCATTCATAACAGAATCATGACCTATAGTTGAATCTTTTATATTAACAGATATCAATCTCGCATTTTCATCTATTATGCTGTTTGAAACTATGCTGTTTTTTAATACCGATCCAGAAGCTACAGAAACATAAGGGCCAATAATAGAATTTTCTATAAAAACATTTTTTTCAATAAATACGGGTTTTATTATTACCGAATTTTTTGTTTTAGAATATATCTTGCTGTTTCTTTCTAAAAGTTTTTTATTTGTGTCTAACAGTGTTTCAAATGTTCCACAATCTAACCATTCATTAACTCCCAATGCTATAAACTTTTTACCTGCTTTAACCATTAAGGATAATGCATCTGCAAAATAATACTCGTTTCCAATCTTTATATTATTTTCAAAAAGATATTCTATGGATTTAAACATAGACCAATAATCCTTAATATAATACATTCCAATGTTTGCAAGATTAGAAATAGGTTCTTTCGGCTTTTCAACCATTTTAGTGACAATACTATTATTGTCTGTAACAACTATTCCGAATCTTTCATAATTTTGAACTTCTTTAACCC
Organism: Candidatus Woesearchaeota archaeon; assembly: GCA_026002815.1. Lineage (GTDB taxonomy): Archaea > Nanobdellota > Nanobdellia > Woesearchaeales > UBA9642 > UBA9642. The sequence goes on from BPGB01000017.1 coordinate 4,099, forward strand.
ATATTATACCATCTAAATCTTTATTTTTTGAAAATTTTTTAAACTGTCTGAAATCTATATCAAACAATGTATCAGCATATAATATCAATACATCCTCTCTGATAAAATTCCTTGCAAGATAAATTGCAGAAGCGTTTCCATTCATAACTTCCTGATTAATATATCTTGTCTTAAAAGAATAATTTTGTTCTACAAATTCTTCTATCTTAGATCTCATAGGACCGGTTATGAATATTACTTCTGAGAATTTAATTCTTCTTAATCCATCTAATATATGTTTTAATATAGGTTTTCCAGCGACACTAAGCAAAGGTTTTGGTTTAGTGTATGTATGAGGCCTTAACCTGTTTCCATATCCTGCTAATGGTATTATTAGTTTCATTTATCAACACTTTATTCACATAAATAATTTATTCATATATTATTAACCTAAACAAACTAGTTATCTACTAGTTATCTACTAGTTATCTACTAGTTATCTACTAGTTATCTACTAGTTATCTAAACAAACTATTTGAAAATTTATTTATGTAAAAGTTCTAAAGCATAATTATGTGCATCTATATAATTATCAACAAGGATAGACCAACCAGCATATGCTGATAAAAACTTTGCTTTTAATCTACAATCTACCATTTCCGAACTAGACTTATTAATAAATGATATTAAGAAATTACAAAAATCATTAATAACATCAACATCATTTCTTCCGAATCTCTTTAAAACAAATATTCCCTCGTTATCTTTAATATTTTTTTGAATATATCTTCCAAAACCAGCCATATCAGTAGTAACTGATGGAACGCCTAAAACCGCACTCTCTAAAGGAGTATACCCCCAAGGTTCATAATAACTAGGAAATAAACCTAAATTACATCCACTCATGGCATCATGATAGGATAAGTCTATCAATCCGTCATTTCCCTCTAAATAAACTGGCTCAACTATTACTTTAACAGGATCATCTTTGTTATTTAATAGAGCATTATCAATCAAACTTTTAATTAGTATATTATCATCATCAACATAATGTGTTGACAATGGAGGATTACCTTTTCTAGAAAAAGATATTGCTTCTTTTTTCAGAGCATCTAATAATGAATCAGAAAGCAACTCATAATTATTTCCAGAAAGCACATTATAAATAATTCTTTTTATTAATTCAGAATTATATGACATGATCTGTCCCTTGATATTCATATAATAGTTTTTGTTTTCTAAAACATCTTTTCTAATACCATAATTCTGCATCGGAACCCAAAATATCATTAATAGTTGCTTATTGATTTTTAATTCCTTCAATTTCTTGTTCAAAACACCCAATGTTTTTATGATTAAATCATATCCTTTATTCTTAAATTCGAATCTTCCTGAAGTGAATATAATTAAAGTTCTGCTTAAATCAAAAGAGTAATAAGGAAAAAAATAATACATTAGAAATTCTTCTATTTTCGACCTGTAAGATAAATGATTTATACTTAACTCTTCATAATTTGGAAACTTTTCCAAATCCAATCCATTCATTAATAAAAAATCGGGTTTTCTTCCGAGAAAAAATTCTGATTCTAGTGCTGTTATTTCGGAAACAGTTGTAAATACATGAGCATTTCTTGCAGAAGCAACCTCTGTTTGATGCTTAGCTTCTATATTATTAAGATATACTTCATAAGTTACATTTATACTGCTTATATTCTCATAAATACTTATGCCTTTAGAGCTTAATGTTCTTCCAAGTATTGTTGCATGCGTAGTAAAAACTGTCGCAATATCTTTACACGTTTTTCTTAAATAAAGAAGAGCGAAACCTGAAAGCCATTCATGAAAATGTGCTACGACTTTTTTACTATAAAAGGATTTCTTATAAAGGGATTCTATTAATACTCCTACAGAATAAGCCCATAACATAGGTTCTTCAAAATCCCATCCTGCACGTATTGAATCTATATGATAGTCATCCCAAAATTTTTTCTTTATTTCATTTTTTATATTATATAAGCCACCAAAATCTATTAATATCGTTGAAGGTTTCCCTCTCAAAGATAAATATTTTCCATAATAACAAACGATTCCTTTTTCTTTTAAATCATCGAAAACTTCTTTAAAATCAACAGGGGGTTCCAAAACAATAAAATCCGTCCTCGCATTTCTTTCAAAATATGGTCCTATTAGAAAATAATTATCATATAATTCTATCATATATGAAGACTTGGTAGAAATAACAGTATTTATCCCGCCGACTTTATTACACACTTCCCAAGATACTTCAAATAAACATTCAGCATATCTTTCCTTTTTAGAACCGTTTTCCATAACCACTCTTTTCCATAACCAATCTACAAAATTATTTTGATAATTGAAGCATTCATAATCTAACACTAAAAACACATTTATATATTACTAAAAATATTATAAATATAATAACTATTGAATATAATAATATCCATAAAATATGCTCAGGCATATGACTAAAAAATAACTCCAAAAAGGACTTTTTCTTAGGGGTTTCGTTTAATTCCTTTTTCTTAAAGAGATACCACTTCATCAAAGAATTTTTTCTATTAATATAATTGCCTCTTGAAGAATGATCGCTGCTGGATTTTTTTGTGTTCTCTATATATTGAATCTTATAATTATTTCCAGTATCATGAGCAGATGATTCTAATGATGAAGATGATTCTAATGATGATTTTGATATGGAAGTATTATTCAATGAATTATCTGCTGATTTTGTATCATTCTTCTTTTTATACTTGAATATATTAAATAAAGAAATTTTCTTACTAAATTTTTTATTTTCTTGATTTATTTTTTTCTGAGAATCAATTTGAATTTCAGACAAATTTTTATCTTCAGATAAATTTTTACTTTCTGGTAATCCTTTACTTTCAGATAATATTTTATTGTTTAGTAATTCTTTAGTTGTATAAAAAGACTTTGTTGATCTCAATAAAGATGATAATTCTTTATCTAATAGAACAAATTCTATCCAATTTGCAAAATCGTTCTTGTTTTCATTGACAAATAATTCAAACTCTTCTTGATTTAATGTGCATAAAGTGGAATAAAGTTCTATTATATTCTTAGCCCTCCTTCCATCATGAAATATAAACTCCTTTTCATAAGGAGCATTTATCATAAACTCACCTCTTTTAAAATAAACAGTTACTTGATTAAGCTCGAAAGTTTCTCAAACAAATGCTTGTATAATATTGCAATCATTTCATGTCTTGATTTTGAATTCCTTATTTTATCTGCCAATTCCTCTTCACCAAAAACATCTCTTATCCAATTTGCAAAATCATTTCTTTCACTAGATACGTGATAATAAAAAACATCATCGCTTATTGTTTCTAGTATTGCAGCTAGTTCCCTATAATCTTTTATTGTTCTTCCATCACATAATATAAAATACTTATCAGGTAGTATCTCTATAAAAATAGTCTTAGTTTTTGAAGAATTTTTCTTTTTTTCTTCTTTTTTTTCAGTTTTTTTCCTTGGCATAAACCCACCTCTTTAAAATAAAATCTTATTTTTCTTTAAATCATTTTTCTTTAAAATAAGATATATTTTATTAAAATAAAAAATATGTTTTACAATTAATAATTAATTTTTTAACAGCATGTTTTCCGATAATTGATTTTTCTGCTTAATTTCATACATTATGTTCCTATCATGAATTATTCTCTTAATTCTAAGTATTATATCGTTCATTATATTCATGAAGTTTATATATGATTCGTATGGGGTTTCATAAGGACTGAAATACTTGTGAACATCTCCGTCATTGAAGTATTTTGTACACATATAATAAAAGTGATCTGAAGTTGTTAATTTTCTCCAGTCCTCAAGAAGTTTTTTATCGTTGACGTCCTTAACAAACTTTTCCAGTGCGTATAATTCATTTAACGCAGATTCCTGCATACTATTACCCTTCCATGCACTCAAATCTCTCTCCATATCAGCCCAACTGACGAAATTATGTATATCTAATTCTGCAACAGGATCATATTCTGCTAATTCGGAAGGAGTAAGAAATCGTGTATTAGGATTCTTAAATAACTCAGACGGAAGATGACGCATAAAATCAAATATTCCAGTATCTTCCCACTGATGTTCACCAAAAGTTTCATAATCCATAAAAAGATTGACTGAATGACCTTTATTATTATGTACCCAGTGAGCAAATTTATCTGCAGTTAAAGGATATTCTTTCCAGGTTTTCTGACCAAACCTAAATGCTATATCATCACTTAGTTTATAATTTTTCAATAATAATCTTATATTGTTTGCTGTTTTTGCAGTGTAAACATAATTTGGACTTCTCCAATGAAGAATATGGTCTGCACCCTCAGCAAGCACCGCCTTATAACCCATCTCTTTAACAGTATAAGCTAATTCATTGTTAAATATCAATTCTGTATTTCTAAAAACCTTTGGTTCCTGATTAAATAATTCTTTTATTAATTCCTTATGAAGCTTGACTTGCTCTTTAAATTCTTGCTTACTATAGATAAATGATAAGGAATGATAGTATGTTTCTGATAAAAATTCTACATTTCCTGTTTCTGCAAGCTTTTGAAAACTATGTAATGTTTCTGGACTATACTTCTTGAACTGTTCTAAGGCTGTACCTGTTATACTGTAAGATATTTTAAACTGCCTATCTTTATTCTTGTAAGTATTGATTAATTCAAGCATTAGCTTATTTGTAGGCAAATAACATTTCTTTGCAACCTTTTGAATTATCTCCTTATTTTTATGGTCATCAAAATAATTAGAATTATGACCAATATCAAATATTCTATACCTAGCCATCCTGTATGGCTGATGAACTTGAAAATAAAAACAAACATTCATTTTCAACCACTTTTAACAAGTATATTAATATTCATAGTTAATTATTTTTATAAAACATTCTTATAAAACATCCTTATAATTGATAAATTTAAAATCATAATAATATTATTGCCTCGCATTAACAACCAACGGTAAAACACTGTTGTATACATCGATACATTTCTGTGCAGGAACATCCCATGTTAATGATCTGGCTTCATCATATCCTCTCTCAGAGAGCTCACTATGCAATGGAGAGTAGTTTAATAGAGCAAGTATTTTATTTGCCATTTCATCAATATCCCAAAAATCAACTTTTAAAGTATGATTAAGAACTTCTGAAACACCTGATTGTTTACTAACTATTGTAGGGGTTTTTTTCATCATTGCTTCCAATGGAACAACACCAAATGGTTCTGAAACTGAAGGCATCACGAACACATCTGCCATTGAAAAGAATTTCTCTGCATCCTCTCTGTTATAAAAACCGTGGAAGATAAACTTGTCCGCAATTCCTAACTGTACAACCCTATCTATTATTCTATTAAGCATATCCCCTGATCCTGCCATGACAAACTTCACATCGTCACGATATTCACATACTTTTTTTGCTGCCTCAACAAAATAATCTGGGCCTTTCTGTAATGTGACTCTTCCTGCAAAAAGCACTATTTTGTGATATTTTTTTATTTCAGAATTATGCTTTAAGTTGTTGTTCATCTCAACATTAGCATTATGTATCACTTTTATCTTGTTAGGATTTATACCATATTTTTCTATACAAATATTCTTTATAAGATTACTAACCACTATTACAGCATCTGCTTTTTGCATCCCTTCTTTTTCTATGGCGTATATTTGAGGATTTACTCCTTGTCCTCCTGATTTGTTAAATTCAGTAATATGAACATGAACTACGAATGGTTTTCCCGTCAATTCTTTTAATGCTATTGCTGCTGGAAAAGTAGTCCAATCATGAGCGTGTATTACATCAAAATCCTCATAAGATGCTAATAATTTTAATTTCTCTGCGAACCGATAAACCTCTTGTATGAGATTTGAACCATAAAGTTTGAAGGTATTGTCTTTTTCAAAATTCTCCTCTCCTTCTTTATGTGATAATTGTAATTGTCTTAAACTCATATTATAATCTTCTGGTCCCATATAGGCGCTTAATAAAGAAGGTATTTTCTTTATATTTATTTTTGAATTTGGTATCAAATTATCGGCTGCTAAAAGTCTGACATGTTTTGAATAGAGATTTTTTGGACCGTAAGGCATAACATAAGTTACTTGTATATCGTTTCTTTTAGAAAATGCTTTTGTTAATTCATAACACACCACTCCTACTCCGCCAGCAAAAAATGGAGGAAATTCCCACCCAAGCATCAATACTTTCATATTATTCTATATGCCCTCTTTTTAACTTTTTGCGCTATTTTGAACTTTAAAATATATCAATTTAATTTTAACATTATTAACCGTTTTGGTAAATACGTGACTATTCTGAAAAATAACTAAATCACTAAATGCCAATCAAACTTAATTAAAGTTTCACCTTTTGACCCACACCAAACTATACTTTTTTATATTATATTTTTTCTTTTTATATTTTTTATTTTATTTCTATTAAAATTTTTTATTATTTATTTTTAAATATTTGTGCTTATTATATAAAAATGTTATGTTTTTTAAGGTATTTTTATGCTTATTTTTTTCGAAACTCGAAATCACTTTTAATATCTTATTTATTTAAGTTAAAACTTAAATAATTAATTTAAGTTATTAATAAAATAATAAAATTTTTATATTTCTTAATGTATAAATAATTTATGCAAGAAATTTTAGAAATACTTAATGATACTAAATGGGAAATACTTAAAGAAATATCAAAAAGAGAAACATCCGCAACGGAACTTGCTGAAAAACTAGATACAAGCATATCGAACATCACCCAACAATTAAAGATATTAGAAGCCTATGAAATAATAAAAAGAAGAAAAATAAAAGAAAAAAACATCGGAAAACCAAGAACTGTTTATAGCATAAAGAATGAGATTATCTACGCAATCATTTTAAAGAATAATAAAGCAGAAAAAAAAATATTCAAAATCGATGCCGTTTCAGGACTAATATTTAACACACTATTTATAACTGGAACAGAAGACGCTTTTTTCATACTAAAATTCATGCTAAAGCATGAAGAAATATTAAAAAGATGCAAAGCAATAGGTTTTATAAAATCAACAAAAGAAAATGTTGAATTATTCATATTAACAGACTATATAGATGAAATACGCGCAAAATTCAGCAACTTATTTATAGAAGACAATATTGGAAAAACAAAAAAAATAATAAACTGGACACATAACGAATGGGAAATAAACGATGGATTAAATAGAAAAGACAAATACTTTCTAGATATAACAAATAATGTGCAAACAATTTATGACCCAGATAAGATATTAGAAAATATACTCATGAGGAGACGCAAAATATGAACTATATAGATATAATCGATAAACTTGAAGAAAATGAATTAGAAATGTTCGAAAAAGATCTAAAAGAGGGATACGTACAAAAATACATAGAAAGAAAAAAAGAATTTTTTAAAATAAAGAATAAAACATGTCCAGTATGCGGAAATAATGTCAGAGAGGATTGCTTTGTATTGATATGGGGAGAACCTAGTATAAGAAAAAAAGCACATTTCTGTGGAATAGATTGTCTTAACTATTTTATAGAACAATTTATAAATAAAAGAATAAAAACACAAAAAATAGAAAATAAGAAAGAGATGTTAGAGAATAAAGGGATAAAAAACAGGAGTAAAAAGAAATAAAAAAAATATAACACTCAGAATAAAAAAAGTATATAAAATGCCTCTCAGAGAATTAAGATCAATATATGAAAAAAGAAAAGCAAACCTTGTTGAGTTACTAGAAAAAAATCCAAAATTAGACCCTGCAAGGCAACATCAAATATACGGTGCAATATGCGAGATAGATATACTTTTAAAAACAATAGATCACCTGAGAGAACAAGAAATAAGAGACAATTACAAGCTTGATAAGAAAGCAAAAAACATATAATAAAAAAATGAAAGACGAAAATTATTCTGTAAAGAAATAATAAACTTAAAATAATATAAAAAACAAAAACTAAAAATGCCACTAAGACAATTAAAATCCTTATACGAAAAAAGAAGACATACACTCTCAGAATTATTAAAAGATAAAAAGCTTAACGCAAGGAGAAGAGATGAAATAAACGGTGCAATAACAGAAATAGATGGTTTTCTAAAAACAATAGACACATTCAGGGATCAAGAGATAGAAGATAATAGAAAGATTGATAAAAAAACATCTATAGACATAAGTAAAAATATATTTAGAAGCATACATGAAAAAATAAAATCAAGATTTGATTCCAGTCAGACAAGAAAAAATTTAATATTGTTATTTTTAAAAAAAGCTGAAACAACTTTAAGATATGAGTTTTATTCTAAAATTGCAAAGAAAGAAGGTTATGAAAGTATAGCACATATATTTAAGGAATTCTCAGAACATGAGAAAGAACATGCAAGAATATTGTTTAAATATATTGGATGGGATATGAAAACAATATATAACATAATGGAATCTGCAGACATAGAAAGACAATGTCATTCAAAAATGTATGAGGAATTTGAAGATACGGCGCACAAGGAAAAATTCAAGGATATAGCAGATTTTATAAAAGAATTATCTGAGATAGAAGCAGAACATGAGAAGAAATTCCTAAAGTTAATGAAAATAATGCATGACAACAAGTTATTTACTGCTGAAACAATAGTTAGGTGGAAATGCAGAAATTGCGGATATATTACTGATTCTAAGGATGCTCCAAAAAAATGTAAGGTCTGTAAAAAAAATCAAGCATTCTTTGAAATACATAAAGAATAAAAAATAATATTAAAAATAAAAAACATATTAAGACAGAGATATTTGCTTTAGGACTAATTTTTTATTTAAAATTAATTTTTTATTAAAAATAATGCTTTTTTAATTTAAATCATCCCAACTCATCCTTCCATGAATTAATTCTCTTAAATAATGTCTTATTTGTTCTTTTTTTATCCGTTTTTGCTGTTCTGTATCCCTTTCTCTTATTGTCACAGTTGAATCTTTAAGAGTATCATAGTCTATTGTTATACAGTAAGGAGTTCCAGACTCATCCTCTCTTAGATACCTCTTTCCTATACTCCCAGAAACATCATATCTTGCGGTAAATTCTTTTTCTATTTCTTTAAATATTTTTTCTGCTTCCTCGGAAAGACCGTCTTTTTTCACTAATGGGAATACTGCGACTTTAACAGGTGCCATGTGTGGAGGTATTTTGAATTTCGTCTTACCTTCTTTCTCATCAAGTTTTTGGTAGAATAAATCTAGTAGTGCAAAAGTTGGCCTATCTGTCCCAAAGGCTATTTCTATTATGTGTGGAACTTCTGACTTTTCTTGATTAGGGGAGTTTTCATTAAATGTTATTAATTTTTTACCGCTTTTTTTCGAATGTTGTGTTAAATCATAGTCTGTTCTATCATGAACACCACAAACTTCGAACCATCCAAAAGTATTAAGGTTTATCTCTATATCCCATGCATCATCTGCATAGAATGCTTTTTCATCAGGGTAATGTTGTCTTAATCTTATTTTTTCTTCAGGTATTCCTATTTTTTTAAAAAAGCTATATGCTAATGCAACAGCCCATGCATATGCTTTGTTTTTAAAATAACCTTTATCTAATGCTTCATGAACGCGTATTTTTTTTGAATGCTCATTTTTCTCTTGTAACTGCCAAGGCCATAAAGGCAATTCTTCATGAGCCACTTCCATATAACTCTCAAAATTTTCTTTTTGTTCTCTGAATAGAAATATTTGTGCTTCAGCCTGAGTGAATTCTCTGCATCTTAGAACATGCTGTCTTGGAGAAATTTCGTTTCTATATGCTTTTCCTATTTGAAATACAGCAAAAGGCAGTTTTTTTCTGAAAAAATCAGCATATCTTAAAAAGGGAAGATAAGTAGTTGTAGCTGTTTCTGGACGATTATATGCCTCAGTATCGAGGCCTATTGTTGTTTTCATCATTAATGTATGTCTCTTTATTTGATTAATAAATGGACCGTTACAATTCGGACATTTTATTTTTGATACATAGTGTAATAATTCTTCTTCTGTCTTATGGTCAAAATTAATTTCTGGGAATATCTCTGACAGCATATTATCGGCCCTAAAATTTGACTTACATTTGCTGCAGGTAATCACCGGATCGGTAAATCCGCCTAAATGACCTGATGCTTCCCAGACTTCTTTCTGCATTACCGTCGGGCACTCTACTTCCCAGAAGCCATTTTTCGTATATAGTTTTCTTATTTCGTTTTCAACATTATTTTTCAATAATTTTCCCAAAGGGGCATATGTATAAAAACCTGCTAAGCCACCGTATATTTCTGGTTCTGGCCCCCAAATGAATCCTTTCTGTTGTATGAAACTTATTAATTCGTTATATTTTTCATTCTCTTTCATAATACCCTCTTAACCTTCACAGATTATGCTGTTTTTTAAATTCTTATTATAACCATATATAACTATATATTTTAATGAATTAAAGTTAATTTTTATATGTTTAAAAATTTTTGTAAAATATAACATATTGTAAAATAAAATATAAAATAATATAAAATATAGGACAATAATAATATAAACAGTAAAACAATATACAAATAAACGTTAAATAAATAAGCAATAAAATATTGAAAGATATAATTAAATTATCAGTGTCAATAAAATATTTGATAAAAATATGTAATAAAAATATTTGATAAAATAAAAGACATATTAAATAAATCATTAAGCAAATAAATTATTAAGCAAATAAATTATTAAGCAAATAAATCATCAAACATCATATAATAAATAACAATGAATATATACTAAATAATGAATTAAATAATAAATATATTAAATAATAAACAAAATAATGTATATTAAATAATAAGCATATTATTATAAAGCAGCATTATAAAGCATATACTCATATACCGTGTAATAAAGCATATTCCAAAAGTATGACAAGATATTCGGATAATTTCCGAAAAAATATTGATAAACTTTTTAAAAGACAAACAATTACCACTCAAAAGGGGACTGTATTGCTTGGTTGATTTTATTATTTTTATTATTTATATAAATTTACAAAAAGCAATGTTATAACACTAATTAAAAAACATATAAAAGCATAAACGATAAAACTATAAAAAATCAAAAAAATCACTCAAAAAAATAATGAGGAAGACTAAAAATGAAAAACAAATATTATGATATAATGATTGCATACAGAAATGCCCTGAATGTTCTAGAAGAATTAACAGGAATAGATACACATTCTTTAAAGATATATAAGAAAAGAAAACTATAATCCAGAATTAATAAATAGGGCACTACATTATATATTCAACAAGGGAGAAGATTACGCTAAAACATTAAGAGAATCAGAGAATCCTATATCAAAAAACACTCTAAAAACATTAGAGGAGGAAATAGACTCATACAGCAATTTAAAAAATAAATCATTATAAACAAACGCCTAATACTATAAAAAATAAATTTCATAATGAAGCAAATATAAAAGACGTTCTCAATGATGCACTAACATCATTTTATTTAGGAATATTAAATGTTTTGAAAGATAATAACAAGAAATTCAATGATTATGTAAGTGATACTACTTCATTGTATATTAAACAACAAATAAGCAGTCAAAAAAAAGATTTTTCATTTAGAGAATAAATAAATCATAAAATAAGTATTTTACAGATAACATTATTATTTATTATTAGAATTCTTATGATTAATTACTGCTTTATCAACTAACGGATTGGCATTTGCTCCAAGCGAATAAATAATTCTCTGAGAAACAGTTCCCCATGAATAATTGCCTTCCTTTTCTTCAACACGCTCTATAGAAAACTCTCCTAGAGAAAGACCTTTTCTTAAATGATAATAAATTAATCTCTGACTTACTCTCGGATATATTTCATTATATATTTTTGCTAACTCATAACCGTACAATCTCTTGTAAACATATAATATTTCAATCATATTTTGTCGGACTTTAGAATCTAATGGTCTGCCTCTTAATCTTTTTATTAAAGGAACATCACTTAAGGCCTTTGAAAGAGAACCCCTACTAAGATTAATATCATTTTTAATTTTCTTAGATTTTTTACTTCTAATATTACTCATACATTATATTCTTATAGATAAATTTAAAAATTTGATGACATAAAAAAAGTATATGCAAAAAAAATACGTATTAACTCTCTCTCAGGAGAATATTTCTCTTTCTGAATTGGAAGCGGTAAGACTTTTGAAATTAAAAGAGTATATTAAAATAGGAAACCTAATTATAACAAAAAATGGATGAACATGATAGCTTAGAATTTAAAAAATCAAGTGTTAATAAAACAAAACAAGTAAATAAAAGTATTAAACATAAATATGAGAGGCTCGCTTATACTAAAAAAATATCTGAAATACTTTTTGTTTGTAATATTAACAATTTAAAAGACGAACTTTCTTCATTTGATTTTATGAAAATATATAACAATAGTTTTAGTTTAAGAGTTTATGAGTTGAAAGAAACGAAGGAAAAACCTAATGACTTTAAAATAAAAATCTTTGAAAGGATAGATTTAGAAAAAAAATATTCGAAATACATTTGGGAGAACTTAAAGAATCAGGTTGAACCAAGAGTAGATTTAGAAAAACCAAAAACACCAATAGAGATTATATTAATAAATGATATTGCAGTGGTTTGTTTAAAATTGTGGCAGAATGATTCTGAATTCAATAAAAGAAAAGCTCATTTAAGAGCTGAAAAACACCCTACTGCAATGCATCCAAAAATGGCGTGCGCATTAATAAACATACTTAATCCAGAAAAATCAATAATAGATCCTTTCTGCGGCGCAGGAGGAATACTTTTAGAAGCCGCAATAATGAATATAAAAAGCCAAAGGATATGATATAGACAAGATACAATTAAAACGAGCAAAGATAAATCTTAAAAATTATAAAAAATAACATAAAAGCTAATACAGAAAGACGCTACAACAATAAAAAATCTTAAAAATATCGTTACAGATTTACCATATGGAAAATCATCTAAAAAAACTGATGAAATAAATGAATTATATTCTAAGTTTATTAAGAAAATTTCAGGAAAGGCAGTCATAGTATTCCCTCACTTCTCAGATTATGAAAACATATTAAAGAAAAACTTATCTGATAAATTAGAAGTAAAAAAAAATTATAGATTATTACGTCCATAAATCATTGACAAGAAAAATAGTACTAATAGATAAAAAATAGAAATAGCAATTTAGTAATTTAAAAATTTTAGTAGATTAATATTTTAAAAGTCACTTATTTTTATGTATTTCTTCTTCGTATATTTTTTCAGCCTCTTGACTTGTTGCTTTATCGTAAACTATTGCCCTTAATGCCTTTGTTACAGCTAAAGGGTAATCGTGTTGCCAAACATTTCTTCCCACCTGCCATTCCTGTAACACCTGTCTTCATTATTTCTTCTGACTTTTGAAGAAAGTGCTGTTTCATCTACCTTATCCCCTCCGGCAACCAATACTTTCGTACTGGCTGCACACTTAACAACCCACTTGAATCCCTCAGGATCATTATTATATTTTATCTTAATCATGTCAGCACCTAATTCTAAACCCACTCTTGCAGAATATGCTAAAATATTATTGTTTTTTTCATCGATTCCGGAACCTCTAGGATACATCCATGCAATAACAGGAACACCATAATCATGAGCCTGCTCGACTATTTTAGAGAATTCTGCAAACATATCAGGCTCGTTAGGACTTCCTGTATATATTGTATAACCTACTGCAACAGCACCTAGTTTTATCGCCCTATCAACTGAACATAATTGCCTACTTATAGGAGCTATATTTGCTAAAGAGGTTTTTCCATTGAGCTTAACAATTAATGGAACATCTTTATAATATTTAGCATAATATTTTTCAGCAATACCGTGTTGTGTTATTATTCCATCATATAATCCCTCTAGGGCGATGTCAAATATGTATTTAGGATCTACTGTTCTTTCATTCAAATCACTCGGGCCATGCTCTAGTCCTTGATCATATGCAAGAAGTAATGATTTATCCTTCCTCATTATTTTATTAAGATTTATTCTCATAAAACACCTCTTTTTAATTGCCTTGATTTAAATAATTTATAATAAAGTATATTTAAAAAGTTATTTTTCAATAATTTATATTTTAATAATTTTAATTATATATATTCATTTTTATATTTTATTATGTGTCGTTTGTCTTTCTCTGCCATATTGAAAGCTTCTTTTCCTAACAGTTTGTTTTTTTGCACCTTTGTGCATTATAACCGATTCTGCATTCAACATTCCCAATCTTAGTGAGAATTCACTGCTCTTGCCTAAGATTTTCCCAGCAACAAAACCTGCTGCAAATGCATCTCCCGCACCAGTGGTTTCTTTTACCTTAACAGGATTTGGTTTTGAATAATAAAAAATGTTTTTCTATAGAATCGAGACAATGAACGCCTTTTTTTCCATCTGTTATTATGACAATCCTTGGTCCTAATTTATATATATCATTTAGCATTTGAAATTGATTCTCAGATTTCGTTCTAAGCAAAGTTTGTGCTTCTTCTTTATTAAAAATGAGTATTTCAGTATTTCTTAATATTGGTTTCAAGTATTTTATCCCTTTCTCTGTTAAGTAAAGACTTGGATTAAATGCTACCTTTATATTGTGAATATTTGAATGATAAACTATTTTCTTTGCAGTATTAAAACTCTTATCCATCATGGACGATAGATAAAGCCATCTTGTGTTAATATTCTTTATCCTCCTATAACTTAAATCATCATTACATCCTTTAAAAGTAAATATTGTTCTGTCTGATTCAATAGCGTCGAGTATTACAGAGTACCCCGTAATTCCTCCTTCATAACCTAAAAAGGTAACGCCTTCCTTTGATAATTCCTCAAGAATCGTTCTCCCCATTTTCATCGTTCCCGACTCTTCCTATCCACCCAGTTTTTTAATCCAAGCCTTGAAAATGCTACAGCAGTATTAGTTCCTCCACCACCTGTAAAAAATTCTAATTCTTTAACTAAGATTTTAGCACCTAAAGGATATGCTATATCTACATGTTTATGAACTCTAAATACTTCTGTTTGTTTCGGATCGGTATGCATAAAAACATCAATTGTAGAACTTCCGACTGTTTATAACGTCAAACAAATGAGCACCTCTTTTTTTTTCATCGATAATATAAAAATCGTTATTAGTAAAGTAATCTTTCCAATAATTATTTTTTAAGTATTATTACACATATTTTTTAATTATTGTTAATTATATTTTTTAAGTATGATTTTAACAACATATAATATTTTAGTTATGATATATGTTATATTATACTCCCAATAATATTTATTGTATACTATTTCAAGGATATTTCAAGGATGCTTTAATAACATTATTTAATAATATTGCTATTTTAATGAATACTTTTAATGATTAATAATTACATCAACTATTAGTAATAAACACATAAACTAATTATAACAAACTAATAATGATAACAACTAATTATAAAAGATGGTAATTTATAAATTTTTACATGAAATATTTTATAGGTTTTTAAAAATTTACTAAAATTTTATGTTATCTAAAACTTCATGAGAATTCATACTAGTGAGCATTTTAGAAAAAGCGTACCATTCTTTTCCAAGTTTAACACCTATTTTTGTTTGCAATAATTTTTTTTCATTATTCGTAAATCGAGCATACTGGTCTGCATCTATTAATCCATACGGATATCCCAAAAATACCGGATCATTGCTATTTAAAGAAAGTGTTCTTATTATCTTTAATACCTTATTAAATTCTATATTCTTTTTATATTCAAATCTGAATATATATTCAGAATTATTGTTCAATTTAATGAAACATATATCTGCGGGATGTAATGGGTTATTATTTTTAACAACAGGATAATAAACCCATTGACCATCCATTAAGTTCCTTAAATAATCGGTTACACCTATTCCTATATTGGTTGTTAGTGAACATGTTTTTGACAAAGCAAATGCATTCTTAAGATTATTAACATAATCTATCTCATAAGGATATCTGGCTTCTAATGTGCCATCTATAACAACAGTATCAAAATTTGATGCAATATTAAGTTCTGCAAGCCTTCTGACTATTGATAAAACTCTTGATGGAACAACGCGCTCATCATCGTAATTTAATGCTTCGTCTTTAGAATTAATTATTATATCATTAAGATTATTTGATGGGAAAGTCTTTACAATGAAATTATCTTTCTCCATATTTATAAAAACATTAAACTCTTCTAATTTTTTTGATACTCTCTTGTTTTCCTTATATATAATTGCAACTACACGTATTACACCTATGCAAAAACTCGCCCCTTCAAATAATACTGCTTGACCACCATCGATAAAAGCTATTTCTGAAAAATCCTCAGAATAATCTTTATTATCTAAATCAGGTATAATAGTAAAATTCTTCTTCTCTATAAGTATTGGAGAATATCTACTATTCATTAAAACAAACGCTTCCTTAGAAACATCAACCTTCAAGTTTTTTATTTCTTTTATTAATTCATCCACTATAAAAACATAATAATTTAATATAAAAATTTTATTAATGTAATATAAACATTTTATTGATAAAAAACCAAATAATGGAAAATTATAATCCTTTCTCTGGATAGAAAGGCTTTGGCATCTCGTATATTGTTTTTAACTTCAAATATTGTTTTATAACATTTTGAAGCCTATATGTTGTTTTATATAAATCGACCTTATATGCTTCTATCTGCTCCTTATATATTCTGTTTCTGAAAAGTTTATCAAAGTGCATGATGAATGGTTTTGGCCCACCAGGCTTTCCACGCCATTTTCTATTATAATCTAATTGAAGATATGATTCTATATTTATTATTAAATCACCTCTATCTGTCTTCATCTTATGACCCTGATGCATGACTTCTATAGACTTCATATTAATAGTCAAGAAGTTTATTCTCATGAAATATCTATAATATTCTGAATTATTTGGAACTTTAAAAGTACGCCACCATATTCTATGTTCCTTAGCACCTGTACCGAGTATTTTTTCCAAATAAAATATTTCTGGATTATCATCAGAACCATATATATCTTTAAAACCTTCTTCAACCAGCCAATCATGTATCAATTTATATAAATTTTTTAAGTGAAAAGTTTCTTCGTTCTCTATTTCTAAACTCGCTACAAGAATATTATATTCATTCTTACCTTCAAATTTAAACATAGCCATATGATAATAACAGAATAATTTATTTAAATACTTTTCTGAAAAAATAACCGCTGTTTCATCTGAATTTTCAAAAGTATAAAAATAATACAAAGAATAAAAAACAATATGAAAATATACTAATGTCATATTAATAGTTTATTAATATATAGCTTAATAGAATATATTTAAATTGTATATTTCAAATTTCAAATTAGAAAAATTTTTTATGTCTTTCTCGATATTCTAATCGATATTCCTTATCCTATGCTATTAATCTAACCATTCTTTATTTTTTATCTTTTCTGGGAGATACTTTTCTGAAATAAATGATATTCCTTTAGATGATAATGATTGAATTTCTACCTTTGCATCGAATTCTTTCATCATTTTAAATTGTCTCTGCCATTCTTTATGTTTTACGAACCAGTCATAATTTTGCATCTGCTTTATTCTTGCCCTATCTTGATCTGTTAATTTAATAAAATGTCTCTTAAGATCGTATTTAATTATGTCATCCATTGTTACTCCTAAGAATTTAACATCTGGGATGGCCATTTCCCCGGCCATATGTGCTAAACTTATACTTCCAAATTTTATAACACTGTAAATATAGAATCCATAAATATCGCCATCTGTTAATACAAGTATTGGCAGATTGTGCTCATTGTTTAATCTTTGAAGTAATCTTCTTATTCCCCTCGTTGTCTGCCCCTGAGAGGACATTATTATGCAGTTTTGTTTCTCCCAAAACCTATCCTCGTGTAATCTTTCCCAAACTGCTGCTTTCTCCATGTAAATAACATATTTAGCATCTACTTTTTTGAACTTTATATTTTCTACATTTGATGGAATACTCCATCCGCCGCTTCCTAACTTTGACCAGTCTATTGTGTCACCAGAATCTTCAATTATTACTTTTCCAGCAACACTTCCCATCTTATTAGCGTTTACATTAAGATTCTCTCTTGAGAAACCAGTTATTATCTCTAAGTCTTCTATCGCTTTATCAGATTCCTTTTGTTCATCAACAATGTTTATTTTTGTTCCAGGAATAGTTCTTTTCGCCATATAAAAGACATCTCTAAGACTGGCATGCTTATTTACATCAAGCAATGTTTTACATATTGCTGCAACTTCTAATGTTTGTAAAAACTTTTTTGAATGACCAACATTAAAGAAAAATCTTTGAGCTGTTTTATCTCCTAACTGTAATGTTTTAGATTCTTTATCGTACTTGACATTACTTAATCCTCTTACGTATAATTCTATTTTCGGACTATTTCCAGAATATATATCATTTAATACTTTCTTTCCTAAATTAATTAACTCGCTTTTAGCATCAGTGTCTTCTTTTAATGTTTCTCTTTTCTCGGTATTATTGACTGTTTTTTTAGATTTTTCTACCATAGCGTTCCTCTTGAAAACATTTTTTGTTTACAAATTATCAATTATTATTAACAATTATTTATTAATTATATTTTGTTTATATATTCTAAGTATATTTTTCATATATCCTATTCTTGTTTACGCACATAATCTATAAAATATTTATGTATGTTTATGAAGATATTATTAATATCTATTATTACTATTTTTTATTAAGTTATTATTCTTGATCTTCTAAATCATCTTCTTCATAGTTTTCTTTTTGAGACTTATCAATATATTCTTCATCAATCTCTCCTTTTAATGACTCCATTTCATGTATTTGATTTTGAATTTCCTCTTTCTTTATCATTTCATTGAATTTTTCAATTATCTTTTCCTTATTTTCTCCAGTTAATCTTTCAAGAGAATCTGCAACTTCAGGAATGTACTTCTCGAATAGATTGGCACGCTCTAATTGATTTTTTATCCTGTTTTTCTTGTGAACATATGTCTGAAGTTTTCTTCCAGCTTCTTGTAATGCTAATTTTATTTCTTTTATTATTTCAGGATAATGTGCTAATGCCTCTTTTGATTCTGAAGTAAAGGGGACCCACACAGATGACATATGAACCAGTATGGTTAATGGTCCTACTGGAAGAGCGCCAGTCGATTGCTGTAAACCATATGCCTTCCAATTGGTTGAAACTACTGATTTAGTTATTGCACATGCGCCCTGCTGATAAAGCAATGGGACCCCTATTTGCAAATCTTAGTAAGGAAACAGGATTTTCTTTAGATTGATTACCACCATATGCTAACCCTATTTCTATCTGAAAAGGATTTCCACGATATACGAATATAGGTCTAGATATGGCAACATAAAATTCTGCGTTTATCTCTTTTTTTAAACTCTTTTCTATCAATTCGGCACCTATTGGGCTTAAACAATCCGTTGTAGGTGCCATAATTTTAGTCTTTCTTATTGCGTTTATTAATTTCTCAGCATCCTGTATTGTAAGTTCTTGAGGTTTTCTTTTAGGATCAATCAATGCATTATCGCATATTTCTTTTGCTGTTCCTGGACCCACTCTAGATAAATCAGTTGTTAGAAAACTTTGAAGCGTTCTTGATTCTGTGTTTTTTAACATTTTTGCAAGGATACCTAGTTCTAGACCGTATGGATGAGGTTTTATTTCTAACGGCTCTTTTGGTAATTGATCTGTTGCCCTAGCATATATGAATTGTTCTGCCTTTGGATTAGTATAGATTATTGTCGCATGCGGATTTATTATAGCGGTCTGTCTTAAATATTCATCCACACTTTGTGAGCCTTTAGTATAATTCCCTTCTATGTCTAGTTCTATTCTTGTTCCGTGTTCTTTATTCCATTCTTTTTCTTCATCGATTAAAACTTCAGGCGTGTTTGTTTGAGTATTTAAGTGTAATTCCATATAGTGTGCTGGTTTTTCAGCGGAAGTTTTTGAAAGTATTTTAGCAGGCCTTCCCGTGGTAAGTTGTGCAAACATAACGGCTGCACTTATACCTATTCCCTGCTGTCCTCTTGATTGTCTTAATCTATGAAACTTTGAACCGTAGAGTAATTTTGCAAATATTTTGGGTATTTGATTCTTTACTATTCCTGGACCATTATCTTCTATTATTACTTTAAATCTGTTCTCTGACATTTCAATTATTTCTACTGCGATTTCTGGCAATATTCTTGACTCCTCGCATGCATCAAGAGAATTATCTACTGCCTCTTTTACTGTAGTGAGTAATGCTTTCCTCGGATTATCAAATCCTAGAAGATGTCTATTTTTTTCGAAAAATTCAGCTACACTTATCTCTCTTTGTTTCTTTGCTAAGTCTTCAGCGGTAGGATTTTTTCCATTGATATTTTTTTCATTAGTTTTAGCCATTAATTATTGCAGAAAAGAAGTTATTAATAAATATTTCTATACTCCATTTTAATAAATCTATAATTTCCATGTTTAGAATGACCTTTAATTATTTAATCACCTATTTAATGGTTTAAGCACTTTGTAATATAACGCATCTAATAAAACACATAATCAATTATCTAACAAGTAATCATATGATTAAAATTTTTATGATAATATCTAAATTGTCCAAAATAATATATATTTTTAAAAAATATAATACCTCCTGATATTTTATCTTTCAATAATCAAATTATTTTATATGTGTTTATCTAACACTGAATTTATGTGTCTAATATTTTTTGGATTATACCAGTATGAATAATCTGAGTCAGGTTTTCCTCTTAAAATGGATAAAATTTTTTGTCGCATACTAAAATACATGGACACATCTTTTCTTAACGGATGATTAAATTCCCTAATATTTTTTATCTCTTCTTTTGTAAGTCTTTCTAAAAACCTATTCATGTATCCATCACCATGATTAAATTTATTCACATCATATAAGAAAATTAGATTTATTCTTGCGTCTAATTCTTCTAATGGTAAATTCTTAAGTTTCAAACCAGGATCTATAGCAATTGCTTGTTTTGTATCGAGTAAGTATAAGAAGTTTTTTGGCAACAAATCTGGATGCAATAACAATGAATTATTTTCTGATTTTGCAGCATCTCTTATTTTTGTGATAAGATCCAATAATTTAGTATATTCTGGACTTAGGTGATTTTCACGTCTCATTATTTTATCAAAATTTATTGCATCTAAATATTTGTAGACTAATGCTTTCTCTTGTTTTTCTAGTATTCTCATTGAAGGTATGTTGCGTTTATTCCATTCTTCAAGAACTTGATATTCAATATCGAATGTGTCACTAATTTGTTCTCTGTATTTCATAAAATCAATCTTTGAAGAATAATAATTTCTTATTGGAGCCTCTATGGTCTTTAATACTTTTTTGATTTTCCCACGCATATTCTTTGTTAACAGTTCATTAGTCTGACTTAATGTCTGGCTTAATACTGATTTGTAAACCAATTTTATATCTCCAAAATCTACAGCAAATACATTATGACAACCATCGTCTAAAGTGGTCAAGTTCGAATATTTAAGTGCCTCTTCTAATGATGGATATTTATAAGTGTTCATGGTATTAATAAATAACAATCCATTTATAAATTTTAAAACTTACCACTACTTAGCAATAATTAATTATTAAATTTTATTAAAGTAAAGTTTATTAAAGTGCAATCAATGAATTTAACTAGAGATTTCAAAATGCATCATCCAATCCCTTCTTTCTTATAAGTTTTCTTTGTTTTTCCAACCATTTATAGACATTAGAATGAGGAGTACCTGCTAGAAGAGTTTCTAAAGCTCTTTTGCACAAACCGACCATTTCTATTTTACCTATTATTGAGATAGTTTTACCATAAACAGAGATGTGGCATTCAGTTAAATCTTCTATTGTGTGTCTAGCTTTCCCTTCCATACCGATTACTCTACCTTTTAATCTTAATTGATGATTTTTCTCTTTTGAATAATCATTCAAAGATATTATTTCAAGAATGTAATCTTGTTTTAGTAATTGTTTTGATAGTTCTGGATTAAATCCTCTTGCTATGGCTCTTATAACTTCTTTTAAAGAAAATAAACTTATAGGATCTTTTCCAGTTATTATGACGTCTCCCTCTTTACTATCTACATTTATCTTGCAATCAGTTATTGATTCTAGCTCTTTTTTTGTTTCGCCTTTTGATCCTATGAGTACAGCTATTCTATCTTTAGATATTTTTAATTCATAGGAGTATTCTTCATCTGCCATTATTCTAAGAATTATGATATCATTTTTAAAGTTATTTAATAATTATTTCCT
>BPGB01000018.1 GCA_026002815.1 Candidatus Woesearchaeota archaeon
GCAGCAAGAGCTTTGGCTGATAAAATATTATTAGCTGCAAAAATTGACTATTTTAAAGGAAATTTCATTGGCGATAAATTAAAAAAAGAATTAGAAGAAAAACTTTTTGAAAAATAAATCAAAAAAATCAAATCTTCAGTAAAAAAATAAAACTTAATAAAAAAACTTATTGGTGAAAAAATGCAATTATTAAATCCTAAATTTCCTAATATATATTTTAAGAAGGACTCAAAAGGTAGGATTAAATTATATACTAAAAATTTGACACCTGGAATAAAATTTTTTGATGAGCAAATAGAAAAAGAAATAGAAAAAGAGCATAAAGAATTAGTTGAATATAGAAACTGGGATCCTAAAAGAAGCAAGTTAGCAGCAGCAATATTAAAAGAAATTTCACAAATAGGAATTAAAGAAAATAATAAAATACTTTATTTAGGAGCCTCACATGGTTATACTCCCAGTTTTTTATCAGATATAATAGGAAATAATGGTTTTATTTTTGCACTTGACTTTGCACCAAGGGTTGTTAGAGATTTAGTATTTTTATGCGAAAAGAGAAAGAACATAACACCAATACTAGCAGATGCTAATCAACCAGACACATATAAGCATAGAATAACAAAGGTTGATATTGTCTATATGGATGTTGCTCAAAGAAACCAGGCAGAAATTTTTTTAAAAAATTGCGATATGTTTTTAAAAGAAGATGGCTTTGGTTTAATTGCAGTTAAATCCAGAAGCATAGATATAACAAAAAAACCCAAAGAAATTTATTCTTTAGTAAGAAAAGAACTAGAAAAAAAAATAACAGTTGTGGATTATAGAATTTTAGATCCTTATGAGGCAGATCATGCATTTTTTGTTTGCAAAAAAACACAAAAAAATACAAATTAAAAATTCTTATAAATGAATTCTATTTTTTAAAAAACATGCATACTGTAATTAAGCCAAACGAAAAAAAAGAACATTCTAAAATTAATATAACTTCTAATACACATATAGATAAAAATCTAAAGAATACAAATAATATTATAACTGATAATCTTCCATGGACAATAAAATATTATCCTAAATCAACAAAAGAAATTCAAGGTCAAAACTTAGCAATAGAAAAATTGCTTAATTTTATTAAAAATTTTAAAAAAGGAAAATCTGCTTTATTATATGGGCCTACTGGCTGTGGAAAAACAAGCTCTGTTTACGCAATTGCAAATGAATTTGATTATGAATTAATTGAAGTTAATGCTTCAGATGTTAGAGACGCAGATTCAATAAAAGAAAAATTAGGAAATGCAATAAATCAAACATCTTTATTTTCAAGAAAAAAAATTATTTTAATTGATGAGATTGATGGAATCTCTGGAACAGCAGACAGGGGCGGCTTATCTGAAATTACAAAATTAATTGAAAAATCAAGTTTTCCAATAATAATAACAGCAAATGAAATATTTGATCAAAAATTTTCAACATTGAGGCAGAAATCAGAATTAATTGAATTCCATTCATTGAATTATTTGTCCATATTAAGTATTTTAAAAAAAATAGCAGAACAAGAAAACATTCATTATGAAGAATCTGTCTTATCAAGTTTAGCCAGAAGAGCAGGCGGCGATCTAAGAGGTGCAATTACAGATTTACAAGTTTTAACAGAAAATACAAAAAAACTGACAAAACAGGATTTAGATGAATTATCAGGCAGAAAGCAAACAGAAACAATGATAAATGCATTGATGAGAATCTTTAAAACAACAGATCCAGAAATAGCCCTATCCTCTTTAGATGATGTTGATGAAGAGATAGATGAAATATTCTTATGGATAGATGAAAATTTGCCAAAAGAATATACTAAAAAAGAAGATTTGGCAAAAGCATATGATAATTTAAGTTATGCTGATGTTTTTAGAGGCAGAATCAAAAGATGGCAGCACTGGCATTTTTTGGTTTATATAAATTATTTATTAACAGCAGGAATAGCATTATCAAAAAAAGAAAAATATCAAGGTTTTAATAAATACACAAGAACAACGAGAATATTAAATCAATGGATTTACAATCAAAAAAATGCCAAGAAAAAATCAATAGCAGAAAAAATAGCAAAAAAAAACACACATCTCAATAAAAGAAGCAATAAAAGATGTTCTTCCATATTTAAAAATTATATTCAAACAAGAAAAAGGACATAATTTAGCAGAATATTTTGAATTGGATAAAGAAGAAATATTATATTTATCTAAATAATTATATTCTAACTACTTAAACTTAATATCTTAAACTTAATATTTAATACTTAATATTGATTTTAATTCTTTATGATTTAGGATTTTTAATAGCATGTTTGATAATATCTATATTGCATGCATGATTATTTTTGCAAAAATTTTCGCATTTCTTAGCAATTTCCTTACTATCATAAAAGAGAAAACATTCTTCACATTGATATAAATTATTAATTTTTTTAACCATTTTTTTATTATTTTTTATTAATTTATTATTCTTTAAACCATATTTTATAATTTTTCAATAATTCAATTTTTTTTATTTCTTTTTATATTGCATTTATTTTTTTTTAAGTTATAAAAAAATAAACTTAAAAAAACAACACCTAAAATTAAAAATACTTTATTATATGTTATTAAAAAAGCAGATGAACTTATGCCGAATAAAGCTAAAAAACCTATAATAAAAGGATTACAGCAAAAACCAAAAACTCCTAAAAAACCCAAAAAAGAAAAAATAGTCCCTAAAAAACCAATAAACTTTTCATTGAATTTCATAATCTTCTTTTTATTTTTTATTTATTTAAAACTAATGTTTAATTAAAAAAAGGAGAGCATTAAGCTCTCCAACACGGAGGGGTGGGTGATTTTAGAAATAGTTGATTATGATTTTTTTAGGTTTTATTTAATTGAATAATATTCTTTTTCTTTTTGCTCTTTGGCTTTTTTTATTGCCTCTTCACTTGGTTTTTCATTATCTAATAATTCAGCCAAATTCATTTTGATTGCCTCTTTTGTTTTTGTTTTTTATTATTTTTTTATTACTAAATAGTAGTATAATTAACTACTATATAAATATTTCGTTTTTATTACTATATAATAACAAATTCAAATAAAAAACATGTGTGTTTGATTTTATGCTTTATAAACCTTTAAAAACTTCTAATACTTCAAAAAATTAAAAAATCTAATTTTTACAAACAAAAAGGTGATATTATGCTTTCAATTGATGATTTTGCAGTTTTTTGCAAAAAAAAGGGCTTTGTTTATCCTAGTGCAGAAATTTACGGCTCCTTGGCAGGTTTTTATGATTATGGTCCCTTAGGAGTTGAATTAAAAAATAACATTAAAACTTCTTGGTGGAAAACATTTGTTCAAGATAGAGATGATGTTGTTGGAATAGATGGCACATTAATCACAAATCAAAAAATATGGCAAGCTTCTGGTCATTTATCAAGTTTTTCAGATTTATTAGTTGAGTGCAAAAAATGCCATAAAAACTTTAGAGCAGATCACTTAGTTGAAGAAAAATTAAAAATAAGTGTAGATGGACTAAATGCAGAATCAATTTCAAAACTAATTAAGGATAATAATTTAAAATGTCCAGAGTGCAATTCAGAATTAGGTGAAATTAAGTCATTTAATTTAATGTTCCCTTTGCAAATAGGAGCAGATAAAACAAAAGAATCTACTGCTTATTTAAGAGGAGAAACCGCACAAGTTATTTTTACAGCATTTAAAAATGTTGTAGAAACATCAAGAGTAAAATTGCCTTTTGGCATTGCACAAATTGGAAAGGCATTTAGAAATGAAATTGCTCCTAGAAATTTTTTATTCAGGCAAAGAGAGTTTGAGCAAATGGAAATTGAGTATTTTATAAATCCAAATGAAAAAAAATGTCCTCTATTATCTAAAAAGCATAATTACTTAGAATTTTTATTCTTGTCAGAAAAACAGCAGGAGCAAAAAGAAGAAGCAAAAAAAGTAAAACTATCAATGTTAATAAAACAAGGATTATTATCAGAATGGCATGCCTATTGGCTTGCAGAGTCATATTTATGGTTTGTTGATTTAGGAATAAGAGAGGAAAACCTTAGAATAAGGCAGCACTTAAAAAAAGAATTATCACATTATTCAAAAGCAACCTTTGATATTGAATATAAATTTCCTTTTGGCTGGAAAGAAATACATGGAAATGCAGACAGAGGGCAATTTGATTTAACTCAGCATATGAAATTTTCAAATAAATCATTGGAGATTTTTGATGAGCAAACAAAGCAAAAAATTCTTCCTGCTGTAATTGAGCCATCTTTTGGCGTGGATAGAGCTTTTTTGGCTTTAATGTATGATGCCTATAATGATGACAAAGAAAGAGGCAATATTGTTTTAAAATTAAAACCAAAAATAAGCCCAATAAAAATAGCTGTATTCCCTTTAGTTAATAAATTAGAAGAGCAAGCATTAGAAATTTATTTAATGCTGAAAAAGGACTTTGTTTCAATTTATGACAGATCTGGCTCAATTGGAAGAAGATATGCAAGAGCAGATGAAATTGGAATTCCTTATTGCATCACAATTGATTTCCAAACATTAGAAGATAAAACAGTTACTATTAGAGATAGAAACACTACAAAACAAGAAAGAATAAAGATTAATGAATTAAAACAAAAATTAATTAATCTTTTAAAAGAATAAATAAAATTAATAAATAAAATTAAAAAAATTAAAAAAATAAATATAAGTTCTTTTTATTAATAATTATGCAATTAAATATTGCATTTTTATTTCATGCGTATCAGCCGTGGTGGCAATTTTCTCATGTTTTAGATCAAATAATAACTGAGTGTTATTACCCTATATTTTCTAACTTAAAAGAAGATGAAAGATTCAGATTAACTTTAAATGTAAATTGGTCTTTAGTTGAATTATTTCAACAGAATAATTATAATGATTTAGTCGATTTACTAGATAAATTAATAAAAACAGATAGAATAGAATTCACAGGAACATCAGCTTATCATGCATTTATGCCTTTAATAAGCGATTGGATGAGACATTTACAAATAAATTTGCAAGAACAAAATATGAAAAATCTTTTTTTCTAATTATAATCCAAGAGGTTTTTTCTTGCCAGAAATGGGCTTTTCTCAAGATTTAATTCCAGTTTTAATTGCTAGGCATTACTCTTGGACTATTACAGATGATCCACCTTTTATAGCACATAATGATAAAAAACCGCCTTATAATTATTTAATAACCCCTGATGAAAACTTAGTTGTTTTTTTAAGGTCAAAATATTGGAGTTTTGACAAAATTGCAAATCCTTACTCATATGGAAAACAAATTGCATATGACTTAGCAGAGCAAGTAAAAACATGGACAAATGGGTATGATGCTTATATAATAATAGCAATGGATTTAGAAACATTTAATCATCATAAAAAAAAGTATTGGCAATTTTTTATGTTAAACTTTTTAGATGCAATACAAAAAATTCAAGAAATACAATTAATAACTTTGTCTGAACTTTTAGAAAAATTTCCAAAAAAAAAAGATTTTATTCCAAATGGCTCATGGTCAACAAGCCAGGAGCAATATTCACAAGGAAATTTATATCCTTTATGGAATGACAATGGCTATTTTAAAGAACCGCATTCTTTATTATGGCAAATTTATAATTTAACAGAGCCATATGTTATTGGAAATAATGAAGCAGAAATTGCATTAGCAAGAGCAGTAAATTCTTGCACATGGTGGCAAATCCCATTAGGAAATCCTCATTTATCAAAATTTGGTGCTGATGAAATGCTTAAAGCAGCAGAAATTTCAAATAATCCAAATTTAGCTAAAATATACGAAATAAGGCAGAGATTAAGACAATATAATGTTTAAAAATATAATTTTCAAGATAATTAATTTTCAAGATAAGTATTAATCATTTCAATTAATTTATCTATTTTTTCAAAATTTAATTTTTAAAAATCCACTGGACATTCTTGTGTGAACTATTTAAATTACTTTTTTATTATCTCTTTTATGGAAGCTTTAAACACATTTGAAAAAGCTCAAATTCTTAGCAATGCAAGCCATTATGATTCATGTGGCCCAAAAATGTGTGAAGTTAATATTAATAAAGGATTAGGCATTTATTATGCAAAAGCTGAGCATGAAACTTGCAAAATATTTAAAACATTAATGGCTAACTCTTGCTCTTTTGACTGCAAATACTGCATTAATTCAAACACTTGCAAAAAAATAAAAGCAAAATACGAGCCAGAAGAATTAGCAAATTTATTCAATTATTTGCACAAAAATTTAGATGTTAAAGGTTTATTTATTAGCTCAGCAATTGTAGGAAATCCTGATAAAATAACAGAGCAAATGATTGACTCTGTTTCTATAATTAGAAATAAATACAATTTTAATGGCTATATTCATTTTAAAGTTTTGCCAGGCACATCAAATTATTTAATAAAACAAGCCTCACAATTAGTAAATAGAATGAGCATTAATATTGAGGCACCAAACAAAAATGTTTTATCTGAACTTTCATCTTGTAAAGATTATCACAATGACCTTTTAAAAAAACAGGCATATATATCAAAATTAAACTTAAATTCAGGTCAAACAACACAAATGATAGTAAATGAATTCTCAACAGATAAAGAAATACTAAAAATGGCTAACTGGGAATATGAAAATTTAAAACTAAAAAGGGTTTATTATTCAGCATTTCATCCTGTAAAAGGAACGCCTATGGAAAACCATAAGCCAGAAAAAATAGAGAGACAAAACAGATTATATAATGTGGATTTTTTAATAAGAGAATATAACTTCAAATTAGAAGAATTCTATGAAATAATGGATAATGATAATTTGCCAAATGAAGATCCAAAATTAGCTTTAGCAAAAAAATACTTTGATAAGCCAATTGAAATAAACGAAGCTGAATACGATGAATTAATAAGAATTCCTGGCATTGGACCAAAATCTGCAAAAGCAATAATCAATAAAACACAAATAAACAAAAAACAAAATACACAAAAAAAAGAAAAAATCACAAAAATAGAGCAATTAAAAAATCTTGGCTGTAAAATTGAAAAAGCTCTGCCTTTTATAAAAATTAATGGAAAAAGACAAACCAAATTATTAGAATATTGATTTTTAAAATAGTTATTTGATAAAAAATTAATTAACAAAATAAAATAATAAAAAATTCACTAATTAAAAATATAAAAACAAATATTAAAAATCTTTATAACTATAAAAAAACTCCAAAATAAAATGTTCATTGGCTTAGTAGGGAAACCAAGTGCAGGAAAAAGCACTTTTTTTAAAGCTCTCACATTAATGGATGTAGGAATTGCAAATTATCCTTTTACAACAATAAAGCCGAATTCAGGAACAGGCTTTGTTAAAATAGAATGTGTTGATAAAGAATTTAACACGCAATGCAATCCAAGAGAGGGCTATTGCATAAATCATCAAAGGTTTGTTCCTGTCCAAATTGTTGATGTTGCTGGCTTGGTTCCAGGAGCACATGAGGGAAAAGGTCTTGGTTTGGAATTTTTAAATGATCTAAGCCAGGCAGATGCATTAATCCATGTTGTTGATATCTCTGGCAGCCTAAATGAAAAAGGCGAGCCAATTGAAAAACTTTCTTATGAGCCAAGCAATGACATAAAATTTTTAGAGCATGAATTAGACATGTGGTATTTTCAAATCTTTCAAAGAGTATGGAGAAAATTTTCTTATTCAATAAACCAAACAAAAGAAAATGTTGTAAAAGCAATAGCAAAACAATTTTCTGGCTTAAAAGTAAATGAAGACCTTGTAAATGAAACATTGAGGAAATTAAACTTACTTGAAAAGCCAATCTTGAGTTGGACAGAAGAAGAACTAAAAAAATTAACAACAGAACTAAGAAAAAAAACAAAGCCAATATTAATTGCAGCAAATAAAATTGATGTTCCTGGTGCTTATGAAAAATACTTAAAAGTAAAAAAAGAATTTCCAGATTATATTATAATTCCTTGCTCTGCAGAGGCAGAATTAGCATTAAAAGAAGCAAATAAGCATGGATTAATAAAATACATTCCAGGTAGTAATGATTTTGAAATTATAGATGAAACAAAATTAACAGAAAAACAAAAAAAAGCATTGTTATTTATTAAAGAAAACATATTAAAAAAATATGGTTCAACAGGTGTTCAAGAAGCAATAAATAGTGCTGTCTTTGATTTATTAAAGTATATTGCAGTATTTCCTGGCGGCGTTAATAAATTAGAAGATTCTCAAGGAAGAAGATTGCCTGATTGTTTTTTAATGCCTCCTGGCACAACAGCTTTAAGTTTTGCTTATCATTTGCACACTGACTTAGGTGAAAATTTTATAAGAGCTATAAATGTAAAAACAAAAATGTCAATGAAAAAAGATGAAATATTAAAGCATAGAGATGTAATTGAAATTGTGCATAATAAATAAAAATTAATTAAATATTAATTATTCTAACGAATTATTCTAAATCTTAGTAATCCCTTCATATTATTTCATCTTCAATTTCTAATATTAAACTATCAATAGTTTTTTCATCATATCCTTTTTCCAATAATCTTTTCTTTATAGCACTTATGCTTATTCCTTGTTTTAAATTATACTTTATGTATTCTTTTAAATCAGATTTCGGTTGTTTTAAAATATCTTTTTTAATCTCTTTTTCATTTTTTTCTTCACCTGCTTTTTGTATCACTTCTCTTTTAGGTATAATATCTTTTGATTTTCCTTTAATTTTTGCAAGCATAAATATAATTAATATCCCTAAAATAATAATTATTCCAATTAATAATGGAATAAAGTTGTTATATTCATTCTTATTTTCTTCAATAACTTTTCCTGTTAAAGTATCTTTTATTTTTATTTCATTTTTCCCTAATTTCAACTCATAAACTTTTTCAGTTTTTTTATCCAAATAATTTGCAATAACTCCAATACTATAGTCGCCTTCGCTAATTCCTTTTGTATCCCAATATGAATTGACATCTTTTGACGAATAACTTTCAATATCAACAGAAGGCGCATTATATGTATTTAATAATCTTCCATAAACATCTCTTATCTCTGTTGTTGTATAAATATTTTCAATTCTATTATTCCAATTGTTTTTTAAACTGATATCAAATTTTGCAATATTCCCTAAATTAAATTTTCCTACTCTTATATTTTCAATTATAATTGCTGGCTCTCCTACAGTAAATTCTTTTTGTAAACTCAAAACTTTTCCATTATCATATTCTACAATTGCTTCAGCTTCATATTTGCCTGATGTGCTAGCAAAAGTCCACACTCCAGTTATTTTACCTTTTTCTTTTTTTTTTAGTGATATACTATCAGTTATAACTTTATTAAGGGCTTTTCCGTTTTCTTTAATTAATATTTGGCCTTGTATATTATTTATATCTTTGCTGCCCATATTTGTTAATGTGATTGTAAATGTAACCTTTTCTCCTGGTTTTGATTCACTAACATATAAAATTCCTTCTAAAAATTGATCAGGATATGGCACATGCACATAAACCTTATGGATAACACCTAAATTAGCAATTAAATTGCTTTCTTTGCTTTTTTCAGCACTCTCAATAAGCCATATTTCTCCAACTATTTGCCCAGGGTTTAATTTTTGTGGAAACTTTATTTTATATTTTAATTGTTTTTCATATTCATTTGCGCTGATAAAAATTTTTTCATCTGGCAAAATAATATAATTGGCCAAATCACCTTTTGCAAGCATAATTAATTCAGTGTCTTTTTTTTCATTATTAATTAATCTTATATAAACTTCTGTTTCTGTGTTTGGCTCAAAAAACAAATCAATTTTAGATGGAGCAATGCCTAATCCATAAATATTTTTTTGTAATAAAAATGTTAAAAAAACAAATATCCAAAATTTTGAAATTAGATTTTTTTTATTCATGAATCTTCCCCAATAATTATTATTGTTGATTTTTTCTCGCCTGCAGATTCACTTGGTGGTACTTTTACTCTGATATCTATCTGTGCTTCATCATTATTGTCCTGATACTTTAAATAAGCAATCGCGGTTTTATTTGTATTATCAATTAAAGATAGATTCGTCCAGATTGTTGTTGATTCGCTCCAATTAAATGAATTCGGTTCAGATGAAACATTATCTACTTTGAATTGGAAATATTCTGTGTTGTCAGAAACACTTGACCAAAGAGATTGATTTATACTTATATATGTAATATTCGCTAATATATTTCCATCATTTCTTATTATAAATGGAGATATATTATTATCAGTATCCATTATATCATTTAATTTCAAATTTCCAAAGTCAATACTATTATTTAATAAAGTTAGTATTAAAATAGGTTCAATAGAGAAATTCCATCTTTCACTCCAATTGCTATAATTAATGCCATCACTAACCATAACTTGCCATTCATATGGGCAATTTAATTCTAACTCTTCAGGTGTGTAATTAAATGCAGTTATGTTTGTTATTGTTCCTATATCAGGACATATTTGTGAGGTAATATTTAAAGTGAAATTTAGTAAATCATTATCATCATCATTAGATGTCCATATAAATATAGGTGGATTTGTCCAAACACTATTATTATTGTTAGTTGGGCTGATTAACATTGGTGTGCTTGGTGGGCTGTTTTGAATAATAACTTCTGTAGAATTATAACTACTATAATAAATACCATTATAAGCTCTAATAGTGCAATTCCATCTTTCGCCTTTTTTAGTATAAGAACTGTCTAATGTTGTTATAACTTGTGGAATATTATTTAAAACATTTGTGTTATTTCCTGATAAAATTAAATCTGAGCCATTATACCAAAAATATTCAACACTGACATTTGTATAGGAATCTATAATAGCAACACATTCTAAATTTGTTGAAGTTTTTGGCAACTCAGGTGTTATATATATATTTGTTATCTGAGGATTGGTATTTTCTACCACACTTAATATTTGAGTTTGCTCGCCATATTCATCATTATAAGTAGCATTTACTTTAACAACATATTGCCCAGGCAATAATGGTGCATTGAAAGAATAATAATAATTGCCAGACGAATTTGTCAAAATTTCTTCTTTATCTATTATGCTAAAAGTAGGATAGTTTTCAACAAACTTTCTAACTTTGACATAATATAAATATAATATTACAGGCCCGTAACCTGAATTTACATCACTAACGGAAAATAATACAGACATTTGTTGAGATGAGGGTGGATAACTTGATAATATCCCATAATAAGAAGTATTATCCTCATATTTAGTATATAATATAGATTTGTTATTAAACCATTTTATCCAGGTAGGATCAAATAGTAAATTTGAAGTTCTAGAATAACCAGTAGCTTGTGTTTGATAATTAGAAGGATTACCCATGATAGCTAATATTTCCTCTGTAAATCCAGCCATATTTATATTAGTAGGCCCCCCTGCGTTATAAGTTGGCGTGCTTATATTATAGAATCCTAAGAACATAGAACCTTGAGCACCTCTATCGCCATAAACTTGATATCCAAATTCAACAATGCTGTTAACAGAGAAATTTGATTTACTTTGAATGCCATAAATTCCATTATTATTTACCTCAATGTAGATATAACCGTTTGTTTCTACGACATTACCAATAGTTGTCCAAAGATTAGTGTTAATAG
The DNA here is from genome assembly GCA_026002815.1 of Candidatus Woesearchaeota archaeon. Lineage (GTDB taxonomy): Archaea > Nanobdellota > Nanobdellia > Woesearchaeales > UBA9642 > UBA9642. The sequence continues at coordinate 11,699 of BPGB01000018.1, forward strand.
AACCATCTTCAAAATCGTCATAAAGGTCATAGACATTAGTTATATTTGATTTTGACTCAGCAAGATCATTTCCATAATACATAAAAATAGTATTATTAATACCTGCCGTTAAATTAACTTTAACCCAAATAATAGTAGAATTTGAGTTACAGCCAGATTCAATATAATAAGATAATTCATTATTATATGAATCTATGAATCTAATATCAGAACAATCGCTTTTCATTTTCGAAAGATTAATTAATGATTGTGTATCAACACTCAAATTTATTTGATAATTATTTAGTGTAGTATTACTATTTTCAGAAATAATTATATTTTTTCTATAACTCCAACTAGGGTTCCACCAATCAATTAAGACAGAATCATTTAAATAAATAGACACAGGTTGATTAACAACATTATTACCTTGGCTATCTTTAATATTTCCAAACACAGCAACAGACTGGTTAAAATTAGCATAATAAGGCTCTAAATTTTCAGATATTTGCAAGAATCTAATATATCCATAAGTAGTGTCGTTATTATTATCATTGTCAATAGCAATAATAGAATAATTCCATTGGCCATATTGATTTAAGACAAAGTGAGATGAATTCCAGATATTGTTGGAATAAGCAGAAGCATTTTTATTATCAATAACAACAGAGCCGTTAGGTGCAATCAAAGTGAAATTTACAGAAAGTAAATTATCGTCACTTATATTAGCTTGCAAATAAACATTGATAGGATTATTAGAATCAAAATAAACCTTATTAGGAACAGTATTGTTAGATAAAATTTTAGGGACTTGTTTTACAGTTAAGATTTGAGTTTGCTCGCCATATTCATCATTATAAGTAGCATTTACTTTAACAACATATTGCCCAGGCAATAATGGTGCATTGAAAGAATAATAATAATTGCCAGACGAATTTGTCAAAATTTCTTCTTTATCTATTATGCTAAAAGTAGGATAGTTTTCAACAAACTTTCTAACTTTGACATAATATAAATATAATATTACAGGCCCGTAACCTGAATTTACATCACTAACGGAAAATAATACAGACATTTGTTGAGATGAGGGTGGATAACTTGATAATATCCCATAATAAGAAGTATTATCCTCATATTTAGTATATAATATAGATTTGTTATTAAACCATTTTATCCAGGTAGGATCAAATAGTAAATTTGAAGTTCTAGAATAACCAGTAGCTTGTGTTTGATAATTAGAAGGATTACCCATGATAGCTAATATTTCCTCTGTAAATCCAGCCATATTTATATTAGTAGGCCCCCCTGCGTTATAAGTTGGCGTGCTTATATTATAGAATCCTAAGAACATAGAACCTTGAGCACCTCTATCGCCATAAACTTGATATCCAAATTCAACAATGCTGTTAACAGAGAAATTTGATTTACTTTGAATGCCATAAATTCCATTATTATTTACCTCAATGTAGATATAACCGTTTGTTTCTACGACATTACCAATAGTTGTCCAAAGATTAGTGTTAATAGAACCATCTTCAAAATCGTCATAAAGGTCATAGACATTAGTTATATTTGATTTTGACTCAGCAAGATCATTTCCATAATACATAAAAATAGTATTATTAATACCTGCCGTTAAATTAACTTTAACCCAAATAATAGTAGAATTTGAGTTACAGCCAGATTCAATATAATAAGATAATTCATTATTATATGAATCTATGAATCTAATATCAGAACAATCGCTTTTCATTTTCGAAAGATTAATTAATGATTGTGTATCAACACTCAAATTTATTTGATAATTATTTAGTGTAGTATTACTATTTTCAGAAATAATTATATTTTTTCTATAACTCCAACTAGGGTTCCACCAATCAATTAAGACAGAATCATTTAAATAAATAGACACAGGTTGATTAACAACATTATTACCTTGGCTATCTTTAATATTTCCAAACACAGCAACAGACTGGTTAAAATTAGCATAATAAGGCTCTAAATTTTCAGATATTTGCAAGAATCTAATATATCCATAAGTAGTGTCGTTATTATTATCATTGTCAATAGCAATAATAGAATAATTCCATTGGCCATATTGATTTAAGACAAAGTGAGATGAATTCCAGATATTGTTGGAATAAGCAGAAGCATTTTTATTATCAATAACAACAGAGCCGTTAGGTGCAATCAAAGTGAAATTTACAGAAAGTAAATTATCGTCACTTATATTAGCTTGCAAATAAACATTGATAGGATTATTAGAATCAAAATAAACCTTATTAGGAACAGTATTGTTAGATAAAATTTTAGGGACTTGTTTTACAGTTAAGATTTGAGTTTGCTCGCCATATTCATCATTATAAGTAGCATTTACTTTAACAACATATTGCCCAGGCAATAATGGTGCATTGAAAGAGAAATAATAATTGCCCGAGGAGTTAGTTAATATCCATGTTTCATCTTTTATAAAATAGGGTTTTGTTGCATTATAAATTGCAGATATTTCATCCTCTGATAAGGTTCTGTTATAAATTCTTATTTCATCAATTATACCTTTATAAAATTCTCTATTATAAGAGTTTCCACCTATTGCAATATTTTTAGAATTTCTTTTAATTTTTTTTGCAAAGTAATTGGAGGCCTCTAATTTACCATTAAAATAAATCTTAGTATTTGTTCCATTGTAAACTCCTGCTAAAAAGGTCCATTGATTTAAAGGTGCTTCTGATGTGCTTACTGAACCTCCCATCGAAGAATCTTCAAACCCAACATAGAACCCATATTTTTGTGTATTAGCTAATCTATTAATTGCATAAACATTCCAAGGACTAGAATCTGTTTCCCATGGTTTAGTTATAATTCTATCATATTCACTTGTAGTATCTTGTGGATATATCCAAACAAGAATAGTTATACTATCGCTAATATCTAAAGAATCGCTATCTAAAATATTTATATAATCGTTTACTCCATCAAAATAAAAACCATTTCCTGTTTTTCCATTGTTTGTTGGATAGGGATTATCAATGATTGTTCCATTATTTCCTTTTTTTGAAAAATCAAACACTTTAGCATTATTTTCACCATAAGCACTAGAGTTATCAAAGTGCAAGTAAAGAATTAAGGAATCATCAGGATTACTATAATCAGTTTTGAGAGTAGCACTTGGGTTTCCATAATAAGCATAAATTGAATTGTTAGATAAACCAGTTAAGTTAGTCCAGACCCAGAAAATAGTATTAGTTGAATTACAGGTAGACGTTTCCATAGTGTATTGAAGTTCATTATTATTCAAATCAGTAAATCTAATATCGCCACAATCATTTCTCATTTTACTTTCATTAATTAAATCAATAGTAGAGAAATTAACAAAAGTGATTAAATTAGACAAGTTAGATGAGACATTAGATTCAATATAAATTAATTTTCTATAATACCAACTAGAGTTCCACCAATCAATTAATAAAGAATCATTTAAATAAATAGACACAGGTTGATTAACAACATTATTACCTTGGCTATCTTTAATATTTCCAAAAACAGCAACAGATTGGTTAGAATTGGCATAATAAGGTTCTAAATTTTCAGATATTTGCAAGAATCTAATATATCCATAAGTAGTGTCGTTATTATTATCATTGTCAATAGCAATAATAGAATAATTCCATTGGCCATATTGATTTAAGACAAAGTGAGATGAATTCCAAATATTGTTGTAATAAGCAGAAGCATTTTTATTATCAATAACAACAGAGCCGTTAGGTGCAATCAAAGTGAAATTTACAGAAACTAAATTATCGTCACTTATATTAGCTTGCAAATGAACATTGATAGGATTATTTGAATCAAAATAAGCATTATTAGGAACAGTATTATTAGATAAAATTTTAGGGAATTGTTTTACAGTTAATATTTGAGTTTGCTCGCCATATTCATCATTATAAGTAGCATTTACTTTAACAACATATTGCCCAGGCAATAATGGTGCATTGAAAGAGAAATAATAATTGCCCGAGGAGTTAGTTAATATCCATGTTTCATCTTTTATAAAATAGGGTTTTGTTGCATTGTAGATTGCAGAGATTTCATCGGCAGATAATGTTCTATTGTATATTCTTAATTCGTCGATATATCCGTGGAAGTAACTATCAGCCACCCAGTTAGATTTTCCTATATAAGAAGTAGCTCTGATAACATTTTGTGGAATTGCAGTTGACCCGGTTCCAGCTAATATGCCATTTACATATATTTTTACATGTCCAGTACTATTTTGAGTAGCAACCAGGTGAAGCCAATTGTTTAAAGATAAGGTACCATAAGCATAAACTTGTCCTCCTGAAGAACCTCCATTATAAACTTCAAAAAAAAGATCGTTAGATGTACTCTTTCTCCCAAAGAGAATATTATCATTACTAGCTCCACTTTCACCAAAATCAATAAATCTTGCCCAACTTTTAACTGAGGATATATTTGTCCATAATGATATAGTGATGCCTTTAGTAAAAGAATTAGTTATACTTCCCATATTAAAATAATCATTATTCCCATCAAAATAAAAATGTCCTCCGTTTTTACCATTTTGATAATAAGTTGGACAATATGTATCTGAACATGTTCCATTATTTCCTTTTTTTGAAAAATCAAACACTTTAGCATTATTTTCACCATAAGCACTAGAGTTATCAAAGTGCAAGTAAAGAATTAAGGAATCATCAGGATTACTATAATCAGTTTTGAGAGTAGCACTTGGGTTTCCATAATAAGCATAAATTGAATTGTTAGATAAGCCAGTTAAATTAGTCCAGACCCAGAAAATAGTATTAGTTGAATTACAGGTAGAAGTTTCCATAGTGTATTGAAGTTCATTATTATTCAAATCAGTAAATCTAATATCGCCACAATCATTTCTCATTTTACTTTCATTAATTAAATCAATAGTAGAGAAATTAACAAAAGTGATTAAATTAGACAAGTTAGATGAGACATTAGATTCAATATAAATTAATTTTCTATAATACCAACTAGAGTTCCACCAATCAATTAATGCAGCATCATTTAAATAAATAAACACACTTTGATTAGCAACATTATTACCTTGGCTATCTTTAATATTTCCAAACACAGCAACAGATTGGTTAAAATTAGCATAATAAGGTTCTAAATTTTCAGATATTTGCAAGAATCTAATATATCCATAAGTAGTGTCATTATTATCTCTATCATCCCAAGCAACTATAGAATAATTCCATTGGCCATATTGATTTAAGACAAAGTAAGATGAATTCCAAATATTATTGTAATAAACAGAAGCATTTTTATTATCAATAACAACAGAGCCATTAGGTGCTATGATTGTGAAGTTAACACTAACTAAGTTAAAATCAAGATCAAATACATCACAAGTTATGTATGTTCTAGTTCCGTTAGTATTAGAATCATAATAATCTCTTGTTGGTATAGTTGAATTCGATATTATTTTTGGAGGATTATTTGATAAGACAGTAATTATTACACTTTCCTTGCCATATGTTAAACCATATATACCTACATCAGAGGTATTTATAGTTAGGTTGTAGACACCATCTTTAAGTATAGGTTCAATCTTATAATAGAAATCACCAGTGCTGTTAGTTGAGGGTAATATACCTGTATCTCTAGGAACTAATGTATCGCTTGTTGCATTATAATAATATTGCGTATTATTTAACTTGATAGTTATTACATTACTTACATTTTTACTATCAGTTAGTTGAGCTTTTCCAGAGATATTTATTGTCATTTGGTTTGTTGTATGATTACTTGATATGTTGAAGGTTATGTTAGCATAATAATGGAAAAAATATTCAGAACCTTTATTTCCACCAAGCCCTCCTGTCCCTGGATCTGTTGAATTATGAGTAAAGTTCCATGAAAGATCATTTTTATAAATAACAGCAATCCTTCCACCACCACCATTTCCTGAAGTTGCTTGCGAACCATAAGCACCGTTTCCGCCACGTGCTTCTAAATATCCATTACCTATAAAAGATTCAGATATAATAAAAATACTTCCTCCTGAGCCACCTGCTCCAGGATTCCATGATCCTATGTTTCCATCTTTACCTGAAGCATTGATTGAACCATTAAGGATAACTTTTTTTGATGCGTTGATAAATATTGCCCCACCACCATTTCCACCTGAGCCAGCATTACTTCCAGCACCTCCTTCACCTCCGCTTCCTAATTCAATAGGATAATAGTATAATCCATAGGTTGGTGCGCCTCCACCACCGCCTACACCACCATAACTACCACCACCTGGATTATCTGGCCATGTTGAACCACTGCCTCCACCTGGTCCATCACCATCACCCCCAACATTACCCCCTTTATATCCTAAACCAGAAAGGTCAATATAAGATCCATCTTCAAGTGTGAAATTTTCCAGATTAAAAATTGTAGTGTTTCCATCATAATCATTTGAATAGGTTGATTCAATATACAATGTAGAATTATTGTATACTAACATGTTTCTGAAATTGAATTTTTCGCCATCTGTATCTTGTTTCCAATGTTGTGAATTTTTTATATATAAATCATTATTCTTTTTATCTATTATAGGAGAGGTTCCTTTTTCTCCACCCACACCTCCATTACCTGGCTCAACAGATATAGTTCCTGTGAAATCATATGAATCATAAAAATATATAATAATTCTTCCACCACCACCATTTCCTGAAGTTACTTGCGAACCATAAGCACCGTTTCCGCCTTTGGCTGTTATATTTCCAGTACCTTTTATTTTATATGCATCTATATATATTGAGCCTCCTGATCCGCCTGCACCTGGGTTGTATGCAGTAGACCTACTTTGACCATTTGCTTTTATACTACCATTAATATAAAGTGTTTCTCCAACAATCAGAGTTATGGCTCCACCACCATTTCCTCCTGAAGTAGCATCAGTTCCAGAACCTCCTTCACCACCACTTCCAAGATATCTTACAGGTAAAAATAGTTCTCCATAATGAACTCCTCCATAAGCACTTCCACCATCGCCACCATAAGCACCTCCTCCTGGTTGAGATGGCCAGTTAGCACCACACCCTCCACCAGGGCCTTCCCCACATCCATTTATACTGCCTCCTTTATAACCTTTGCCTTCAGCAGATATGCTAGATCCTAACTCTATAGTAAGATTGCCTGTTGCATTTAAAGTGACACCATAGCCATTAGTGTTATTTGTATAGTTTCCTTCCATAGTTAATGTTGCATTATTATTAATTACAACATTCCTATAATAGTAAATTCCTTCTAAGAATTTAGTAGGGCTCCATGTTTGATTAGAAGATATAGTTATATCATAATGGCTTTCTATTAAAATAGAATTTGAATAAGTATTATTTATTCCATCACTTACAATGAAATTGATGTATGCCTCATCAACAATACCATTAACTGAAGCCAAAGTAGCAATTCCACTAGTTTGGTTTATTGATATTGTGAAATTTTCAGCACTTGTCGCTGAATAAGTTAGAGTGTCCCCCTCAATATCGCTAAAATATTGAGTTAGATTAAGTGTGATATTAGTATAGTTAAGCCAGTTTCTTCCTTCTATATATCTTAAAAGAATTGGAGGTGCATTAATTATAAAAACACTAGTAGAATTTGTATTTGAATAATCAATTCCATCATAAACTCTTATAGTGCAATTCCATACTTGATTTTTCTTAGTATTGCTTGGATTTATAGAAGATATTAAGGTATTAGTATTATTGTTAACAGATATATTTCCTGAAACTAAATAAATTACTTCCATTATACCAAAAATATTCAATATTTAAAGTTAAATTTAAGTCATCTATTACAGTGGCATAACAGGATAATGTTGATGTTGTATTTGGCTCTAATGGAATTATATTTATATTGCTTACTCTAGGAGGGCTATTTATATTTATTTTAATTTTAGTGCTATTTTTAGTTATTCCTGCTGAATATGGATCCGCTGGAGTAACAGAACATATTAATTCATCGTTTGCTGAAAAGACATCACTAGTTAAAATATTATTAATTTTACCTTGGATTCCATATTGATACTCTTTTAATATTTGAGATTCAGGCAAGGCAAAATCATAAACCTTAATTTCATCAATATATGCTTGAGTCATATCACCTATTTCAATATTTGATAAATTTATGTTTCTGATTAAATTTTCAGCTATAAATTTATCATTTAAGTATATCTTATTCGGATTGCTCTTTACTATGCTTAAATACTGCCAACTATCATTCACAGGAATTTCATATTTATAACCGCCTAATAAAATAACTAAATCTCTATCAAAAGTTGTTGATAGATATAATTGATTTACATCATATCCAAATAATGCTCTTTTTATTATCTTTACTGGTGTTGTTTTAATTAAACTATCAAAACCTAATTGTCCATCTAAATTATAACCCCAGCAATATGCAGAGCCATTTACTAATATCCCGCAAGTATGAGAACCCTCCTGAACTTATTTTACTGTAATTTGCAATTATGTTAACAGGAACAGGATTATTTCTATTTGTAGTTGTGCCATCCCCTAATTGTCCATACAAATTATAACCCCAGCAATAAGCAGAGCCGTTTACTAAAATACCGCATGTATGAGAATCTCCTGAACTTATTTCAGTAAAAGTAGCAGTTATGTTAACAGGAACAGGATTATTTTTATTTATGATTGTGCCATCTCCTAAACGTCCCATTGAATTAGCTCCCCAGCAATAAGCAGAGCCATTTACTAAAATACCGCAGGTATGATAATAACCTAAACTTATTTCAGTAAAAGTAGCAGTTATGTTAACAGGAACAGGATTAATTCTTTGGGAGGTTGTGCCATCTCCTAATTGTCCAAATGTGTTAGAACCCCAGCAATAAGCAGAGCCATTTACTAATATACCGCAGGTATAACCATTTCCTGCACTTATTTTACTGAAATTTGCATTTATATTAACAGGAACAGGATTAATTCTTTGGGAGGTTGTGCCATCTCCTAATTGTCCAAATGTGTTAGAACCCCAGCAATAAGCAGAACCATTTACTAATATCCCGCATGTATGTATATAACCAGAACTAATAGCACTAAAACTAGAAGTTATGTTAACAGGAACAGGATTAATTCTTTGGGAGGTTGTGCCATCACCTAATTGTCCATAATAATTATAACCCCAGCAATATGCAGAGCCATTTACTAATATCCCGCATGTATGAGAACCTCCTGAACTTATTGCACTAAATGTTGCTATTATGTTAACAGGAACAGGATTATTTCTATTTGTAGTTGTGCCATCCCCTAATCGTCCAAATGTGTTAGAACCCCAGCAATAAGCAGAGCCGTTTACTAAAATACTGCAAGTATGAGTATTACCTGCACTTATTGCACTAAAAATAGAATTTATGTTGACAGGAACAGGATTATATCTATCTGTTGTTGTTCCATCTCCCAATTGTCCATTGATATTATAACCCCAACAATATGCAGAGCCATTTACTAATATTCCGCAAGTACGATAACCTCCTAAACTTATTGCACTAAAATTAGCAGTTATGTTAACAGGAACTGGATTATTTCTTTGTGTGGTTGTGCCATCTCCTAATTGTCCATAATTATTTCTACCCCAGCAATAAGCTGAGCCGTTTACTAATATACCGCAATTATGATAATCTCCTGAATTTATTGCACTGAAATTAGCAGTTATGTTAACAGGAACAGGATTATATCTTTCTGTGGTTGTGCCATCCCCTAATTGTCCATAATTATTTCTACCCCAGCAATAAGCAGAGCCATTTACTAATATTCCACAGGTGTGATAATAGCCTACAGTTATTTTACTGAAATTTGCATTTATGTTAACAGGAACAGGATTATTTCTATTTGTAGTTGTGCCATCCCCTAATTGTCCATACAAATTATAACCCCAGCAATAAGCACTGCCATTTACTAATATTCCGCAGGTATGATAATAACCTAAACTTATTTCTGTAAAAGTAGATTGTATGTTAACAGGTACAGGATTATATTTATCTAAGGTTGTGCCATCCCCTAATTGTCCATCCCAATTATACCCCCAGCAATAAGCAGAGCCATTTACCAAAATACCGCATGTATGCTGATAACCTGAACTTATTGCACTAAAAGTAGCACTTATGTTAACAGGAACAGGATTAATTCTTTGGGAGGTTGTGCCATCACCTAATTCTCCATTCCCATTATAACCCCAACAATATGCAGAGCCATTTACTAATATACCACAAGTATGAGAAATTCCTGAACTTATTGCACTAAAAGTAGCACTTATGTTAACAGGAACAGGATTATATCTATCTGTTGTTGTTCCATCTCCCAATTGTCCATTGATATTATAACCCCAACAATATGCAGAGCCATTTACTAATAATCCGCAAGTATGAGAACCTCCTGAACTTAAATTTTTAAAAGTCATAGTTTGGTTAGATAATTTAAACCATATTGTGATAGTGTAATCATCTTGTTTTTGATTTATTTGTGTTACAATTTTATTTTTATCTCCATCAAAAGAATAATAACCGCCTAATAATCCATTATAATTCCATGTGGCATTTAAATAAACATTATTATTATAGCTGCTATAATCTTTTGTAAAAGTATTATTAGAGCCGCCTTCAAACGGCAAATAAAGCAAATAAATGCTTTTATTATTCTTATACCAAGTTGTTATATTAACTACAGGATCACCATCTGCATCATAAACATTGTTCCAATTGCATGTTAGATTATTATAATAATATGCTGGATCTGGTGTAATGTATGGATTGTCATGCGTAGGTGCACTAGGGTCATAAGCATAATCGCTAACATAATAAAATTCATTTTCAAACTCAAACAACAAAGTAGCATAACCAGCTTTAATCATATAATTTTCAAAATAACCAGTTGAATTACATTCATAATTTTCAACAAAGAATTTTTTAATTTTAACAGATTGATTTTCTAAATCAGAGTAATTATAAGTTATATTATTGCTATCAACGATTAATAAATTATCAAGCAAAGAAATATTGCCGCAACTTAAATTTAAGAAAGTCATTTCATCAAAAGTTTGATTATTATCCAAAAAGATTTCAGTCCAATTAGCATTAGGGCTGGAAATTGACAAATTAGCAATTCCTGTTGTGTTAAAAGCCACAATCCAAGTTTCACCATCACGCAAATAAGTGTAAGGATTTAAAACAACAATAGAAATTTCAAAAGTTTGATTGCTTAAATGGGGAACAAGCCATTCAATTTTATCAATCAATCCATTTTCATTTGTATCAAGATAAGAAACATTTTCAAACAAAATTCTTTCATTATCTTTTAGCCAATAAACCTTAATATTTTCTTTTTTGCTTTCTTTAATATCAGTGTAAGCCAAAACATTTTCATAATGCAGTTCAGATGAAATAGTAATATATTTTTTATATTCAGAAACATTAACTTCATTAGATATAGGTGCTTCAGTGTAATAATTAATTTCTAAAATCTCTGCATTATTAATATATTCAGAAATATTGTTAGATACATTTTCAAATAATATATTTTCAAATTCAGATTCACTATAATTTTTATCAAACACTAGAACAACATTTTCTAAGTCATCAACAAAAGATTCAACATCTTTAAATTGTTCTAATTCAGAATTAATCTCAGTCAGTTTACTTAAAACAAAGTTAGCTTTTGTTTTATTCATTGGTTTTTGCAATTCTAATAAATCATTTTTCAGTTTTCTTACTTTATTAAAACTATCAACATCAATCAAAGTTTTATTAGCATATACATATGTTTTAACATTCTGTTGATTATTATACTTTAAAGATATATTAAAAGAGCTTTTTGGCAGCACGCTATAGTTAGCCATAGATAAATTAATCTTTTTAGTCCAGAAAACCGGCCTCATTAATCTTGGCACTATAATTAACTTCAACAACGCCTTGCTCCATACTGATATTTATGCTTTGATTCAAACTCAAATTCAAAGATAAATTCAAAGTTTCATTTAAAGTCAAATTAATGCTTTGATTTAATGTTTCATTAAGAATTTCAACATAATAACTATACTCAATAGAACTCAAATTCAAAACAGCATTCTCAACAATAATTTTTAAAATTATGTCATTGCCATAATTATATAAATTGCATGTTTCTAAACAATAATTATCAAAATAAAGTATTCGTTCAGTAATAGTGTTATTAAGTTCAGTGTTATTACTTTCTGTGAGGTTATATTCGCTATAATTAAATTCAGTGTAATTGCTTTCAATTAACTCTGATAAATTTATTTCTGTTTCATTAAAAAACACAGATTCATTTGAAACAATCTCATTTAAAGTTTCTGTTAAATTAACATCATAATTATTAATTATAGTTTCATTTTCATTGCTTTGGTTAAACTCTGCGCTTTGACTAACATTTTCAGTATAATTAGTATCATAACCTTGACTGATATTCTCTATTAATTCAATTTCCTCACTTTGGTTTATGAATTCTGTATAATTAGTAGTTTTATTAGTATATTCATTAGTATAGTTAATATTTTCTTCAATAACATTGCTTTGCTCAACATAACTTTGTTCAATACTTTCATTAACTGATGTATTTGATTCATTTGAACTATAATCAAGAATATCTTGGTTATCATCAATTAAAACCTCTGGTTGATTATCTTTATTTTCTAAGATTTCATCAGACAAATTATTTTCAGAACTATCCTTAGCATAACCTTCAATATCTTCAACTGCATAGCCAGTTAATAAATTATTTTTTTTATTAAATGAATTTGAATCAAAAACTATTTTTGAGTTATTATTTTGATCAATTAATAAAATCTTAACACTTCCATTGCCTAATACAGAGCCGCTTATTTTTACTGAACTTAAATTTCCTTCAATTGAATAAATTAAACTTGAATTCTCAACAAACTCTTGATTAATAGACAAATTATTCCTTATTTCAACTTTATCGTAATTATCAAATATAAAAAAAACCTGTTAAATTAAAACCTCTAAAATTAATAAAAAGCCCTATTGAAAAAATTAAAACTATAAATAATAAAATATATGATTCGTATCTACTAAATTTCTTAATCTTATCTAGCTTTTTATTTTCAGAATCTGCTCTTTTTATTGCCTTTACAAATTCATTAAGAGGTGATATCATCTCTTATCACCTCTCTTCTTTAATGCCCTATTATAAATTGTCCAGATTGTTCTAACATCTCTGTTTAAAATTTTTGAGATTTCACTTAACTTTAAACCTTGTTCTTTCAAATATAAACAAATGCTTTCAAAACATGTGAATTTTTTATTAAATATGCTAATTGGAAAACTATATTTAAAACTAATATTTTTGAATTTATAATTTTTTTTATTTAATGAATTTTTGTAGCTAATAATAACATTAGAATGACTTCTTTTGAGTAATATAGAAATCTCTTTAAAATTTAAATTTAAATTTTCGTATAAATATTTTACAATGGCTTCAAAAATTCCAATATCCTTCTCAAAAATAGTGTAAGGGATATGAATCTCTTTTTTTTCAAGGTAAATTTTTAAGTCAAAATCATTTCCATATCTTT
>BPGB01000019.1:0-12500 GCA_026002815.1 Candidatus Woesearchaeota archaeon
TTTTATTAAATGGTAGAAAATTATGGATAACAAATGCTAATGAATCTGATATATTTATTGTTTTTGCTAATATAAATAAAGACTTAGGATATAAAGGAATTACAGCTTTTATAGTTGAAAGAGGTTTTAAAGGTTTTCAAGTTGGTAAAAAAGAAAATAAATTGGGTATAAGAGCAAGTAGTACTTGTGAGCTTATACTAGAAGATTGTATTGTTCCAAAGGAAAATGTTTTAGGTGAAGTTGGTAAAGGTTATAAAGTTGCAATAGAAACGCTGAATGAAGGTAGAATTGGTATAGGTGCTCAAATGGTAGGACTAGCTCAAGGTGCTTTAGAATATGCTATTAAATATTCTAAAGAAAGAGTTCAATTTGGAAAAACAATTTCTAGTTTTCAAGCTATACAATTTCAACTTGCTGAATTAGCTACTGAAATAGAAGCAGCAAAGTTAATGGTTTATAATGTAGCTAGAATGAAAGATGCAAAATTAGATTTTTTAAAAGAAGCAGCAATGGCTAAATATTTTTCTTCTCAAGTTGCTGAAAAAGTAGCATCTCAAGTAATTGAAATTTATGGTGGTAATGGATTTATAAAAGAATTTCCTGTTGAAAAATATTACAGAGATGCAAAAATTGGAAAAATCTATGAAGGTACATCTTTTATGCAGTTACAAACAATAGCAAAAGTAATTTTAAAAGATTAATTGGCACTGGGCTAATGTTATTTTTTGATAAGCTTAAAATCCATTAATACTAAGCATTTTAAAGATTTATATTGAAAATATACCTTAAATTCAGTATTTATAAGCTTTTTAAGGTAATTTTTTCTATAACTCAATCACAGTGCCAACTACTCTTTATTGTTCTATTGAAGGTTGTATTAATCATGTTTTATTAGTTTACTATCTTATCAAGTAAAGAAAATGTTTTTAGGTAATTTTTAATTTCATTGTTAAAGTTATAAAGTGTAAAATACTCTCTCAAATTTCTTTTCTATAACTTAATCCAAGTACCATTGGTATAATATTAATTATTCACTATTATACTCTTTCAAATACTTTTTCAAATACTTTGGAAACCACTACATATTACTTACTATTACTCTGAAAAAAAAGTTTTTAGTTCAGGTTCCCCGTTAAATGAATAGGTAAATTCAAGTTTTATAGGTATTTCTCCAAATTGTTTATAACTTGAAAATATTGTTGTATTTTCCGTAGGTAAAGAATTTACTTCTCTACCTAAAAATCCTAAATCTTCGTAAATATTTTCTTTTTCAGCTTCACCGTAGAATGGACCTGATTTATAAATTTTTCCATTAAACTCTTTGTATATAAAATAACCTTTTGCTCTATATGGTAAAAAGAAAGAAAATGTAACTTTTTTATTAGTTGTATCTGAACTACTTATTTGATTTGTTTCTATAGCTGTAGTTTCACCGTATCCATCATAACTTGATACATAATACTTATAATTAGTATTATTTAAAAAAGATGTTTGTTGTCCTGCATTTACAAATGATGGTTGATTTTTTATTTCAGGTGGTTTCATTTTTGAGAAATCAAAATTTTGAGTTATTATTTGATTTACAAATAGTTTTGCATATCTAGGTTTTCCATATCTAAATGTTTGTATTGCATAACTATGATCATTATATAATTCAGCTTTATCTTTATCTTTATTTATTAATTGTTCTTTTTGAAAATCAAGGTCTGTAATATCAAGTATTCCTTCAAATTTTCTAATGCCTAAATCTATTATATAGGTCTCTGGTTTTTCTAATCTACCTTGTATAAAAACTTTTTTATCACCTGAACTACTTAATAGTGTATAAAATCTAATATCACCAATTTGATTATTTTCAAGAAATGTTCTATTTTCTAAATCAAACCATCTTGTATAAAAAACTTTATTATCTATTGAAGAAGAGGAACTTAAAATAACATTTAAGTCAATAATTTGTTTTGATGCTTTTACGGTTTTAACATCATTTCTTTCAACTATTGTAATTGAAGGAGAAATTGAAGGAGTAGGAGAAGGTATTGGAGTATTAGAAGGTTTTATTTCAATAGGAGTTAATTTATAATTACCTTTGTATAAAGCATCTAGTTTATAATTTCCATCATCTAAAATATTTCTAGTAAAGTTATATGTGAGAATATCTTTAATTATAAAGTATCCATATTCAGCTTTTATTTTATTATTTTCATTTGAATCAGAACCTATAAATAGAACTTTTTTATTTTTATTATCATTTATATTAAATTCTTTATCAATCAAGATATTACCATTTATAGAAAAATTTACTTTTTTATTATCTTTTATTATTTTAATCTCTAGTTTTTTATTTAATTCAAAATTATTAAAAGCTATTTTTTCACTTGTTCCTAAAAAATTCAGAATAAAATTTTTATCTTTGTCTAAATTTAGAGATAAATAAGTATTTTTATTTTCAGTATTATATATTTCAAAAATTGTATATATATTTTCAGGTAACTGATTTAAATATAACGATAATGATATTTCTAAAGGGTTAATTGTTAAAAATGATGTTTCAGGTGTATATATATATCCATCTCCTTCTAAAGCTAATCTAAAATTATCTTCATCAGATATTAAAGTTGAAATTTCTGTTGATTTAGAACTTGGTAAAGATGATAAACTAATCGTTGGTTTTGGATTATTACTAGTTGGTAAAGGTGAAGGTATATTGTTTATATTACTAGTATTTGTTATAGTACAACTAAAACTTGAAATTAAAAGTAATATTAAAATTTTTATATTTTTCATTTTTCTACTTCTATTATCCTTGGAATATAAGAATTTATACTAAAAGATATTATTAATTCTTTTTTATCTAAACTAAAAGGTATGGATATACCTTCTTTTGTGTTATTATCATAAGGTAATAAATGGTTAATACCTTTAGAATTTGCTAAATCAATTTTAATTTCAGTGTTTATATCTGCAAAATCATTCCAAATAATATAAAAAAATTTTTTATCATTTTCAAATAAAAATATTTCTACACCTTTGTAAGAAGAATCTATTTTTTTTATAAATTTTGAATTTGCCAGTATCTTATTTAAAAATTTAATACTCCAATATGAAAGTTTTTTTCTAATTTGTGATAAGTCTTTATCATTTTCAGAAACTTTATCAATTATACCACTCTTACTTATGACTTCTAAAATATCTTCATTATCATCAAAAATTTTTGGTAAAAAAATATAATCAAATCCTGAATAAATTCCATAAATTATATTTCTTATAATTAATCCTGATTGTTGTTGTTCTGTTTGTAAATCACCTATGTTATAAAATGTTTCTTTATTATCTTTGTCTTCTTCTTGTCTAACTAGTATATTACCGCTATATGTAGAAGTTATTAAAAATAGTTCTTTATTGTTAATAGATTTTAAAGATAAAGTATTTTTTATCAAGTTAAAATAGGTAAATATTATTTTATAGTCAGATGGTAAAAATGAATTACTACTTAAAACATTATAAAATTCCAAAATGAAACCATCACAATAATCAGCTATACCTAAGTTTAAATAATTAAGTAAATTATCAGCTGCATATGAAACTCTTTTTGAAAAAAGTTCAGATTGCATCAAAGAACCTAGATAAACTTTAGAATCTTTATTATATTTTTTTATTATAGAGTGAGCTTTTTTTACAAAATCTACCAATTGTATTTCTGGTTCGGGATTTAAATTTTTATTATTTATTCTGTCTTCTATTATCCAAGATATATTTTTATAATTTTTCAATTTTTCATTTACTTTTTCAAAAAACGACAAAAATTCTGATAATTTAGGACTTGTGTTAGATGAAGGTAAGTTTTTAAAATTTATTCTAAAAAAAAACATTTTTATTACCTAATTCCTCAATAATTTCATTATATAATGGAAATTCACCATTATCATCTTCTATATCACCATCTAAGTTTTTATCTACAATATTTTGATTAAAATCAATTATTATTCCATCAACAAGCAAATCATTGATAATTAATATTGTATTTTTTTTGTCTAAAACTTTATCTGGTGATTTGCTATTTGTTATTCTATAAAAAGTATTTGATAATCCTATTTTAAACTTTTTCTCTGTATTGTTTATTATAGGTTTAGGTGTAATAGTTGGTGTAGGTAATAATGTAGGTGATGAACTTATAACAGTACTTTGACTTGATGAACTAATACTTGGAATAGGTGATAATATATTATTTTGTGGTAAATTGTTATTTACACAAGATAATAAAAGAATCGGTATTAAAAATAATTTATTTATTTTCATTAGCTACTACTAATTTAATATCATATTTATTTTCTTCCTTAATTTTACTTCCTATTGTCCAATTAAACCCTTTTTTATTATTATATAGTTCCATAGTGTAATATTCCCCTTCTTTTAAACCTTCTTTAAAAGCTTTATCTAATGCTTCTGAACTATCTATAAAGTCTTTTATAGGATTACCATTATTATATGATGATACTTCTACCCAAGATACAGAATTATCACCATTAAAAACTATAGAATAACCTGTTTTAGTTTCACTACTTTCATAATTAAACATCCATTTACTTAATTTATCACCTGATTTATTATAGCCATCTATACCTATTAAACTACCATTTATAGAAATCAATGAATATTTTTTGTTCCATACTTCAGCCATTTTATTAGCATATTTTAATAATTGTTTTGCTGTTCCTGTTGGTACTATCCTATCTGCACTTCCCATTTTTACAGATTTACTATTTGGTGGTATAAATTCTTTTTCCTTACATGAATTTGAAAATAATAATAAAGTTACAAAAGATATTTTTAAAAATTTATTTTTTAACATTTTCAATTTTTTATACTCTCCTTATAAAGTATCAGATTTTATATAATTCCATTCACCGTTTTTTTGACCTCTAGAAAAAAAGTTACCTGCTGGATCCTTTACATTAGGTTTTACCTCTACCTTTATAGTATCTCTGTCAGAAAATGAAGAATTATCCATTTCAATTTCTAATATAGTTGCATCTATCATTCTTAATATTGGACTAATAGGTGAAAATACATCACCATTTTTATAAAAAATGTAGTTATTTATATCTAAAATATCATTATTAAAGCTATTGGCACCTATAAAAGTCATTGGTTCAGAAAAGAATAACCTTATTTGTTTTTTACCATTGTCATTACCTAATTCTATTTTGCTTAATTCAGGTTCAGCTTTATCCGATAAAACTGTAAATATAAAGTTTTTTCTTCTTTGATTATTTACGTAAAAATCTCCTGACTCTAAAGGTGCTTTATTATCTTTAGATAAGATTAGTGTAGATCCTGTATTACCTCTAAATGTTACTCCATAAAAAATATTTTTATCAATGCTTGTAACTAATCCTGCATTTTTTGTAAATGTAACTTTTAATTCCTTACCATATTCATCTGAATCTCTTGTGTCCCAATCAAAAATCAATCCTGGAGTATATCTATTTATTATACATTTATAATCTGCATTATCAGTGTTAGAAGTTATACCTGTTCCATCACCTATTAAAACATTAGCATCTACTCTATTGTTAAGAGAACGCATATAAAAATTTTCAAAAACTGACTTTTTTTGAACTAATTTATTGAATACAAATTTAATAGAAAAATTATAATGAATTGTTGTATAGTTATTTGTGTTATTTAAATATACTTCAATTATTTCAGGCGTATCTGTAAGAAAGAAAAAATTTTTCTTATTTATAGAATCTTCAGAAAATTCATCTCCAAAATTTAAATTATTTAAATTAGTATTTCCTAATAAATTAGATTTAAGAACTATACTTTGTGTTTTACTTGGGTAATCATCTCCTTTACTTGCTGTAACCAAAATTGGTATTCCTGTTGGAATATTTCTAAAAACATAAGCACCACCTATTGTTTTAGTCTCAAACTTTTTATTTTCATATTCAATAGTAACAGTTGCATTATCTAAAGGGATACCATTTTGATTATATACTTTACCTGTCAAAGTAGCATTACTTGAAATATCAGTTGTTAAATTGTTTGTTAGAGAATTTGGACTTTGAGTTGGTATTATACTAGGTGTTGGCACATTATTACTAGGACTTTGTATTGATGTAGGTTGTGCTGATGTTGATTGTGTAACTGTTTTTGGTATAGGAGAACTAGTTGTAATTTGATTATTATTAGATGTGCAAGATAATAAAAAAATAGCAATAGTTGCTACTTTATATTTATTTTTCATTTATATTTATTTTAAATATTTTCCTAAAAAATTATATACTATATTTTAATATAAAACCTAATACCAAATAACATAATTATTACAATTTTATACCATCTGTTGTTAATTCTTTTATACTTATTTTCATAAATTTTTATTGAAAAAACACTATATTGCTGAACTATTGTAAATATTATACTATAACTATTTTCTATTTTTGTAAAAAACTTTATTTTAAAGGTTAAAACAAGTCTAATGCTTAAAAGTACTCTAAATTTATTTTTAATCAATATAATAAAAAAATTCGTTTAAAATCTAAATTCTATTAAATTTATTAACTAATCAGAAAACCACATTGTAGCTATAAAAAACATTAACTTTTAATACACTATCAATTTAATAAATTGGTAATAGTAAAGATAAATAATTTTAATCAAGAGCAAAGAATGGCTTATGAACAAAATTTAAAATATTATAGAGACTTAAAAAATGTTATTGATAAATCTTTTCAAGATAGGCTTTTGAAAGGTAAAATTGAAGTAGCAAGGAATATTAAAAATAAAGGCTTAAGTTTAAAAGATATTTCTGAAATAACAGCTTTAACTATAGAAGGAATAGAAAATTTATTATTTTGCTGTTTATATTGTAATTCTTTATTTTAAAGAAATTAAGATAAAAGTTAATACAATTAATACATAAAAATTTGATATAATTTATTTTTTATTTATAGATTATGAAAGATTAGCTTTATTATGAAATATTTGAAGAAGTATTTAACATTAATTACTGTTTTAGGATTATTAAATAGTAATATTGTTTATTCTCAAACTAAAATAGATAATCCAGCAATTGAAAAAATACAGGATAAAATAGAAACTAAAGACTCTATTGAAACAAAAAAAATAGATAACCCTGAAATTGAAAAAATAAAAAATAAAATAGAAACTAAAGAATTTATTGAAACAAAAAAAATTGAAAATTTAACAGAAAAAAGAATAGAGCAAGTAGAAAATCTTGATAAAGCTGAAGAAGTAAAAGAAAAAAAAGAAGAAAAAGATACTACTTATGGAAATATATACCCTTGGTTACCTTCTATGAATAATTTATATAAAGGTCAGGTTATTCAAGGAGCCCAAGAGTTGAAACCTTTTGGACATGAATTATTTTTTTCTGATTCAACACAATTATTTTCAAATATAGATAATATACCCGTTGGTCCAGATTATATATTAGGTCCGGGTGATAATTTACAAATAAGCATTTGGGGTAGTGTAAATACAACTTTAGATGTTACAGTTGATAAAGAAGGAAAAATTTTATTACCTGAAGTTGGAACATTTACAGTAACAGGAAAAAGCTTTGGAGCTTTAAAAGAACAAATAAGAGTTAAATTATCTGAAATATTTAATAATGTTTCTGTTGATGTAAGTATAGGAAAAATAAGAAGATTAAAAGTTTATGTTGTAGGAGAAGCAAAAAAACCTGGTGCTTACGATATAACAGCTTTACATACATTATTTCATGTTTTATTTATGGCAGGTGGTCCATCAGAAATTGGTTCAATGAGAAATATAAATGTAATAAGAAACAATAAAGTAATAAAAAATGTAGATTTATATCAATTTCTTTTGAAAGCTGATAAATCAGGGGATATTAAATTAGAAAATGGTGATATTATACAATTCAAATTAAAAAATAAAACAGCATCTATACAAGGATTAGTACCAAGACCAGCTATCTATGAAATAAAAAATGAAAAAACATTAAAGGATGTAATAGATTTAGCAGGAGGATTTCTTGCTACATCTTATTTACAGAATGTTCAAGTTAGAAGAATAGATAATAATAAAGATCTAGTAGTTTTAAATGTTAATGCACAATCAAATAATATAAAAAAGTTTCTTATAAAAGATAAAGATAGTATAAATATTTTTCCTATACTTCAAATAGATAAAAAAACAGTTTATCTTGAAGGACATGTCTTTAGACCAGGAACTTATGAATACAAAAGTAATATGAAATTATCTGATTTAATAAAATCCTATGATGATTTATTACCTGAACCTTATTTAGATTATGCACAAATAGTAAGACTAGAACCACCACAATATAGACCTATAATAATTCCTTTTAAATTAAAAGATTTGATGGATAAAAAAATCAATATTGAATTAAAACCTTTTGATACAGTATTTTTATACTCAAAATGGCAATTTACAAGATACCCACAAGTAGAAATAAAAGGAGCTATTTTTAAACCAGGAGTTTATAATATTTTTCCAGAAAATAGTAGAATATCAAATATAATAATTAGTGCAGGTGGATTAAATAAAGATACATACCTAGATAGAGCTGATATAATAAGAAAAAAAGATAGGTATGGTAATAAAGAATACATATCTATAAATTTAAAAGCAGCAATTAATGGAGATAAAAAACATGACATTTTGTTAAAAGATGAAGATGTCATAACTTTGTATAAAATAGATGATATTATTTTACCTAAAAAAGTAACAATAGATGGTGAAATAACAAATCCAGGAACTTATCCTTTAACTGAAAATATGAAAGTTAAAGATTTACTTATGTTAGGAGGAACATTTAATAAATCAGCTTATCTATCAAGTGCAGAACTTGTAAGATATAAATTTACTGATAAAGTAGATTTTGAAATAATAAATATTGATTTAAGAAAAGCTCTTGAAAATGATCCTAAACATAATATTTTATTAAAAGATTTTGATACATTAATAATAAAGAAAATTCCAAATTGGGAAGATATGAATATCTCTATTGAAATAAAAGGAGAAGTTTTACATCCTGGTAAATATATAGTTTCAAGTGATGACAGATTATCAGATGTTATAAAAAGAGCTGGTGGTTTTACAAAAAATGCTTTTCATCAAGGAATACTTTTTTACAGAGATAATTTAAAAGAAATACAAAGAGAAAAACTTAATAAGTTAATATCAGATATGGAAAACTCTATATTAGCTGAAGAGTCAAAAATCCAAGGTGATATAACAAAGGAAGAAATTTTACTAATGCAAAACAGAATAAAATATAAAAAACAATTACTTGAAAATATGAAAAAAACTGATGTAACAGGGCGTTTAGTTTTAAATATAGATGAAGATTTTGACAAGTTTAAAAAAAGTGAAAGCAATGTAATAGTAAAACCTAATGATGTTCTTATTATTCCCAAAAAACCTGATTTTGTAATTGTTCAAGGAGAAGTATACAATCCATCAGCATTTGTTTATATACCAGGTAAAAATTTAGATTATTATTTAAAACTTGCAGGAGATGTAAATAATTATGGTGATAATTCCAGGATATATATAATAAAAGCTAATGGACAAGTTATTTCTAATGAAAGAAAATGGTTTTATAATATAAGAGATGAAAAAATAGATAGAGGAGATACAATACTTGTTCCTCAATTACCAAAAGAAAATGATTATTTTGGATTATTTAAAGATATTGTAGATATAACTTATAAAGTTGCAGTTTCAGCAGGTATATTTGTACTTAGGAGTAGTAATTAATGAAAGAATTAGTAAAAAGTTATAAAGAATTAATGAATTGGATGATAAAAAATCCTTCAGAAGCAATTAAATATAGACAAGAGTTTCAAGAAAGAGTTATAAAAAAAAGATGCTTTTATGGAAATTCAGCAATGCCTACAACATTAATGCCAATGTTTCTCAAGCCAAAGTCATTACAATTAATTAAATATGCTTGTGAAATTGCTGACCAAATAATAGAAAGGACTATTGATTTGTATTTTACTGATGAATATGTAAGAGATTATTTTTCATTTCATCCAGCTATACCCAAAGAATGGATAAATATAGATCCTGGTTACAAAAAGCACACAATAATAAATCGTTTAGATATTTTATTTGATGGTAAAAATCTAAGATTTCTTGAGTTTAATACTGATAATCCTGGCGGTAGAGGTTGGACTGATATATATGAGGAACTTTATAGAGAAAATCCTATGTATAAAGATATGATAGAAGAATTTGCTATTGATACTAGAAAATCAATAGTAAAAGGAGAATTTGAAGCTATGTTATCTTGCTTTAAAGAAGTGGGATTTGATGAGAAACCTAGATTAGCTTTAGTAGATTTTAGCATGATAGGTTCAAGAGGTGATATAGAAATAATAAGAGATTATTTTATAGAAAATGGGGTTGAAGCTAATATAATAGATGCTAGAGATTTTGAATATAGAAATGGAGCTCTTTATTCAAATGGTGTTAAATTTAATATGATACATAGAGCTATGAGAGCTGAGTTTTTCTTAAGATATCCAATGGAGTTAAAAGATTTTCATAATGGTATTAAAAATAAAGCAGCATGCATGGTTAATTCATTTAAAGCTGTTGTAGGGTCCGAAAAATCAATGTTATCATTTATATCAAATCCTAAGAATTTTCATTATTTTAATGATGAACAAATAAAAGTAATAAAAAAACATATACCTTGGACTAGAAAATTTGATGAAACTATAACAATATCAAAAGAAGGTGAAGAAGTTACTTTAAAAGCTTATATGATTAGTAAAAAAGATGAACTTGTTATAAAACCAGCAACAGGAGCAGGTGGATATGGAGTTATGGTAGGAAAAACAACTGATAAAGTAAAATGGAATGAAGTAATAGAATCCTATGCTGGTGATCCTGGTTGGATAGTACAAGAATATACAGAAATACCACAGATAAAATTACCTGTTATAAAGAAAAATAAAATAGTTTTGGAAAATAAATTTTTAAATATCAGTCCATATGTATTTAATGGAAAATATGTTGGTTCATTAGGCAGAGTGTCAGATAAAGATGTTATAAATGTTAGTTCTGGTGGAGGAATAATACCAATTTTTACTCTTAAAAGTAATGAAAGTAGTAGCTCTGAAAATGATATTTCATAATGAATGAAAAAAAAAATAATCCTTTTTTAGAAATTATTATAAATATAGTAATACCATCTTTTATATTAATAAAATTTTCTTATAAATTAGGACAATTAAATTCATTCTTTTTAGCTCTTTCTTTTCCTTTTTTATATAGTATATATAATTTTTTTAGAGAAAAAAAATTTAATTTTTTTTCAATAATAGGTTTTATAAATATTTTGCTTACTGGAAGTTTAGGATTTTTAAAACTTGAAGGTTTTTGGTTTGCTATCAAAGAAGCTACAATTCCTTTTATAATAGGTATTTCTGTTATTATATCAATTAAATTTAATCCTATAATAAAAATACTTATATATAATGATAGTATTATTAATGTTGAAAAAGTAAATAATGCTTTAGAAAAAAGAAATAATAAAAGTCAATTTGAAAAACTTATTATAAGCACAAACTACATACTTGCTTCATCTTTTTTCTTGAGTTCAATATTAAATTTTTTACTAGCTCTAATAATATTAAAAAGTCCTCCTGGTACTACAGAATTTAATCAAGAATTAGGAAAAATGAATGCTTTAAGTTTTCCTATTATTGTTTTACCAAGTATGGTTATAATAATATTTACATTTTGGAAACTAATAAATGGTATAATAAAATTAACTGATTTAAAATTAGAAGAAATATTAAAAAATAAGTGAGGTTTTATGAAAAAACTATTTACAATTTTAATTCTATTAAGCTTATCTAATTGTTCAAATCAAATAGTTACAACTTCACAGGATAATATAGAAATATCAAGTAAATCAAATCAAAAGTTTTTTAAAGATTTAGCCAAATATAATATTTGGAAAGTTGAAATAACAGCACGTAATTGGGATATGTCAGCAAAACTTTACAAAATTTCAGCTAGAGAAATAGAAAGAGATGGTAGAGCTTACTGGGCTTACTATTTTAAATCACCTTTTAAAAGAAATGTTTTAATGGTAATACCTGATGGAGGAACTTTTGAAATTAGAGAACCTTTATATAATAATGAATTGTTAGAAAGAGATATAAGAATAGATAGTGATAGGGCTGTAAAATTAGCTGAAGAAAAAGGATTAAGATTTTTTCCAATTCTAAATATGACTTTAGAAAATAGAGCAAATTACCCTGAGTGGGAATTAGAAACAAAACAAGGTATATATAGAATAAATGCACTTGATGGTTCTATAAAATCAATGGAGGATAAAAAATAATGTCTTCTATTTTTACAAAAATAATAAAAGGTGAAATTCCATCTTACAAATTATATGAAGATGAATACACTTTTGCTTTCTTAGATATAAGGCCTGTAAATCCTGGTCATAGTCTTAT
>BPGB01000019.1:17500-19433 GCA_026002815.1 Candidatus Woesearchaeota archaeon
TTTCGGGCACTCCTATGTTTCCACAGGATTCTATGGATGTCAAGCCTTGGTAAGGTTCTTCGCGTTGCGTCGAATTAAACCACATCCTCCACCGCTTGTGCGGGTCCCCGTCAATTCCTTTGAGTTTCAACCTTGCGGCCATACTCCCCAGGCGGGATACTTATCGCGTTTGCTTCGACACAGCAATCTAGTTGCTATGTCTAGTATCCATCGTTTACAGCATGGACTACCAGGGTATCTAATCCTGTTTGCTCCCCATGCTTTCGTACCTCAGCGTCAGTACTAACCCAGATGCTCGCTTTCGCCACAGGTGTTCTTACCAATATCTACGCATTTCACCGCTACACTGGTAATTCCAGCATCCCCTATTAGCCTCTAGTTATACAGTTCGTGATACATCCCCGAAGTTAAGCCCCGGTCTTTTATATCACGCTTATATAACCGCCTACGTACTCTTTACGCCCAGTAATTCCGAACAACGCTAGCATCCTACGTATTACCGCGGCTGCTGGCACGTAGTTAGCCGATGCTTCCTCTGAGGGTACCGTCACTTCCTTCTTCCCCTCTGACAGGGCTTTACATCCCGAAGGACTTCCTCACCCACGCGGCGTCGCTCCGTCAGGCTTTCGCCCATTGCGGAATATTCCCCACTGCTGCCTTCCGTAGAAGTCTGGGCCGTGTCTCAGTCCCAGTGTGGCTGTCCGTCCTCTCAGACCAGCTACTGATCGTCGCCTTGGTGAGCCTTTACCTCACCAACTAGCTAATCAGACATAGACCCATCTATAAGCAGGTTTCCCCTTTCTTTACTGAAACCTAATTCAGTAACATTATTCGGTATTAGCCAAGCTTTCGCTCGGTTATCCCAATCTTATAGGTAGGTTATCTATGCTTTACTCACCCGTCCGCCACTAGCTCCAAAGAGCTCGTACGACTTGCATGTGTTAAGCACGCCGCCAGCGTTCGTTCTGAGCCAGGATCAAACTCTTATCTCTTATTCCCTAAAATTGACGAGATTACTCAGTATCTAAGGTACTTCTCACTAATCACTTAAGCTATTTTCTAGCCCCGATTAGCTCACATTATATATACTACTAAATACATATTAATTTGTCAATAAGTTTTTCTTAAACTTATGTTAAGTTTAGTACTGAACTAATGTTATTTTTTGATAAGATCAAAATCCTTTAATAGTAAGCATTTTAAATATTTGTATTGAAATATACTTTAAATTTTGAAAGTAATTTTTTCTATAACTCAATCCCATTATCTTAATATTGTTTTCTAAATATTAGACTTGTTTTAAGCTTTTAAATAAAGTTTTTTATAAAAAAAATGATTATAGTATAATATTTACAATAGTTTAGCAATATAGTGTTTTTTTTAATAAAAAGTTATGAAAATAAGTATAAAAGAATTAACAACAAATAGAAAAAAGTAAGGAAAGTTTGGAAAGGAAAGGATTCTTCCTTTGATTTTTATACCTAAGGAGTTTTTAAATAATTTGCTTTCTTGGGTAAGGATAAAACAGAAACTTAATCAGCCAATATTTTCATATTTTGATGAATATACTAAAAGGGTGATAGATTTTTCAAAACCGATTGGAAGGTTTAATGTTAATAAAATGCTTAATAAGGTTAGTGAAGAAATGCAATTAGATATAAGATTAACTTCTCATATTTTCAGGAAGTCATACTACATATGGCAGAGAAGGGTGTATTACTGGAAGATTTACAAAGGTAGCTTGGATACTCTGACATAAGAACAATAGAGAAAATTTACAGAGCTATAACAGAAAAATTGAGAAGAAAAAGGGGTTTTTAGTATGTGAGATAGAGATAGATATTTAGGCTGAATTTTCTATATCAATGTATGGACTTCTACATGGTATTCTATAAGTTCATGTTAAAATTTTTGTATATCTATATTTGCAATT
>BPGB01000020.1 GCA_026002815.1 Candidatus Woesearchaeota archaeon
GGGAACTGAACCCTGCATTTTTTATTCATTTTCTCATTTTTTAACTTTCTTCAAAAATTCTCAATTTTTGCATTTTTTAGAATAATATATTGCATTTTTTGTGAATAATAAAACATCTTTATTATCCATTATTATTTACATTTGGTGTGAGAATAGTGTGAGAAAAATCTTGACATTGTGTTAATATTTTTTATATTGGGTATGAAATTATTAATTAGTTTGAAATATGAGATTTGTAAGTATTAAAAGATTTTCAGAAATGAAGAAATGTAGCAGAGAAACTGTCTATAACGCAGCAAGAAGAGGTTACATAGAAATTGATAGAAGCTCTGGAATACCTGTAATTATTTTGAATGAAAAAAATCTTTCGTGGAAACCTGGACAAAATATAGGTAGACCTAAAAGAAGAATCATTGATTTTCCCTGATAGGATAATTACAAATGAAAGTTAAGTTTTATCCAGAAAGAAAAACATCAAAAGATGGTAAATCTGCTTTGTGGTGTTATGTGCGTGAGTTTAAGGAAACAATTTACCTGAACACCGGACAAAGAATTGATCCAATTCTATGGGATAATGATTCACAACGTGCTAATCCTCGATTAACAAGAAACAATATCATTAAAGGAGAATTAAAAAGTCTAAATCTTTTTCTTGATAAGTATGAGAGCAAAATTTATGATATTGAGAGAGTAGTCAGAGGTCAAAAACCGAATGCAAGTTTCAGTGTAGTAGCTGATGAAATTAAAAAACAATTTGAAAAGAAAAAGGAAGGATTTTTCGATATTTATGATGACTTTCTAAAGATTAAAAGACAGGAAGTTTCTAAACAATCTCTATTCAAATTTAATCGGCTGCGATCTCTCTTAGAAGATTATCAAAAGCTAAATCGGGAACGATTAGATTTTGATAAAATCACTCCTCTATTCTTCTCTAAATTCTACTCTTTCCTGATAGAAGATAAAAATATGCTAAATAATACTGCTAATAAGAATATTCAGTTCCTTAAAACATTTCTTATTTGGGCAAATAATAATGGATATACTGAAAACTCAAGTTACAGGATTTTTAGAACCAAAACAGAGGAAAGTGAAATAATTTATTTAACAGAAAGTGAATTGGAAAGATTATATAATCTTGATATTGATGATGAAAGATTAAAAAGAGTCAGGGATATATTTGTTTTTCAATGTTATACTGGAGTTCGTTATTCAGACATTCAAAATATTTCAAAAGAAGATATTCAAAATTCCACTTGGTATTTAAGGACACAGAAAACTCATCAGATAATCGAAATACCTTTAAACTCTTATGCTCTTTCTATCTTAGCAAGATATAGTGAATTTCCAAAACCACTTCCTGTAATTTCAAATCAGAAAATGAATAAATATCTTAAAGAGCTTTGTGAAATTGCTGGAATAGATGATACAGTAAAAGTAGTAAAGTATAAAGGAAGTAAAAGAATTGAAACAACTTATAAAAAGTATCAAGTAGTTGGGACACATACTGCTCGCCGAACTTTTGTTAGTCTATCACTACAAAAGGGAATGAAACCAGAAAGTATTATGGCTATTACAGGACACAAGACCTACCGAATGATGCAAAGATATCTGAAGATTGGACAAGAACATATTAGAAGCGAAATGGAAAAAGCCTGGGGAAGCAATCTGAGAAAAATTTCGAATACTAAAAACTAAATTGGTTTATTATAAAATCGATTTAAGATTAAATGATTCTCGCATAGATATAATATCAGTAAGTTAGAATTTCTTATAAGCTTTTCTTATTTTTAGTATGGTTGTTTAGATGATAGTTTTACTAATTATAGATTGAAAATTATGAAATAATCTGGGGATTCAACTTAGTGTGGAAAAAGAAACTAACATCAATAAAAGATTAATTTCTTCATGAACAAAAAAGAACTTTCTGAAAGAGACATCTGCACTAAGTATATCACTCCTGCAATTAAAAAAGCAGGATGGGATATAAAAGAACAAATCAAAGAAGAATATTCTTACACATTAGGAAAGATTTATGTTAGAGGAAAATTAGCTCAACGAGGAAAACAAAGGCGAGTCGACTATCTTCTTTTTTATAAACCCCACTTACCTCTTGCAATTATTGAAGCCAAAGACAACAATCATTCTATTGGTGCGGGAATCCAGCAGGCATTAGATTATTCAAACGACCTTGATATACCTTTCGTCTATTCTTCAAATGGTGATGGATTTTTGGAACATGATAAAACTAAAACTAATAATATTGAAACTGAATTAAGTTTAGACAACTTCCCTTCACCTGAAGAACTCTGGAAACGATATTCTGCCTGGAAAAAAATTGACCAAGATTCTGAAAAATTGATCACCTATGATTATAAATATAATTCTAAAAAAATACCTCGTTATTATCAGCAAGTCGCAATTAACAGAGTTATCGAAGCTATTTCAAAGGGTCAGAATCGAATTCTCTTGGTTATGGCAACCGGAACAGGTAAAACATTTACAGCTTTTCAGATTATTTGGAAATTATGGAAAACTGGGACTAAAAAAAGAATTTTATTCCTCGCTGATAGAAATATACTTGTTGATCAAACAATGACCAACGATTTTAAGGATTTCGGAAATGCAATGACAAAGATAAGGAATAGAAAAGTTGATAAATCATATGAAATTTATTTAGCACTATATCAAGCAATTACTGGTGAAGACGAAAGTAAAAAAATATTCAAAAAGTTTTCGAAAGATTTTTTCGATTTAATAGTGGTAGATGAATGTCATAGAGGAAGCGCTGCTGAGGATTCACAATGGAGAGAAATATTAGAATATTTTGGTTCAGCAACACAAATTGGTATGACAGCAACACCAAAGGAAACGAAATATATTTCTAATATAGAATATTTTGGAGAACCTGTTTATACTTATTCATTGAAACAGGGTATTGAAGATGGATTTCTTGCCCCTTATAAAGTTATAAGAACCTATTTAGATAAAGACCTATCTGGCTGGAAACCACCTGAAGGAAAGTTAGACAAATATGGTAAAGAAATAGAGAATAGAATTTATAATCTTAAAGATTATGACAAAACACTCGTAATTGATGAAAGAACAAATATTGTTGCTCACCGCATAAGCGAATATCTGAAAGCAACTGACAGATTCAGCAAGACGATAGTATTTTGTGAGGATATTGAACATGCTGAGAGAATGAGACATGCACTTATAAATGAGAATCCAGACCTGGTTCTGGAAAACAATAATTATGTAATGAAAATTACCGGTGATGATGAATTAGGGAAAGCAGAACTTGATAATTTTATAAATCCTGAAGAGAAATATCCTGTAATTGCCACTACCTCAAAGCTAATGACAACCGGCATTGATGCCCAAACATGTAAACTGATAGTGCTTGACAAGAGCATAAATTCGATGACTGAATTCAAGCAAATTATTGGAAGAGGAACAAGAATAAGAGAAGATTTTGGAAAGATGTTTTTCACAATTATAGACTTCAGAGATGCTACAAGATTATTTTATGATCCATCATTCGATGGTGAAGCGGTTCAGATCTATAAACCAAAACCCGGAGATCCTATTGATATTCCTGATGATGAAAATGAAGATGCTCAACTACCAGAAAGTTTTGAATCATCTGAAAATGTTGAAACAACATCAGATTTTGAAGATTCTTCAACCAAACGAGTGAAATATTATGTTGATGGTGTGGTGTTCAGTATAATTGGAGAACGGATTCATTACTACGATAAAGAAAAAGGATTAATAACTATTTCACTGAGAGATTATTCAAAAGATGTTTTAAACAAGAGATACAGAACTCTGAATGATTTCCTCAATGAATGGACGGCAGCTGATAGAAAGGATATTCTTAT
This sequence comes from Candidatus Woesearchaeota archaeon, assembly GCA_026002815.1. GTDB lineage: Archaea > Nanobdellota > Nanobdellia > Woesearchaeales > UBA9642 > UBA9642. The sequence continues at coordinate 3,885 of BPGB01000020.1, forward strand.
TGCTGAACTACTTGAACAAGGAGTATTTATGGAAGAGTTAAGAGAGGCAGTTGGAAAAGATATGGATGAATTTGATTTAATATGTCACGTGGCATTTGGTATGCCACCTCTTTCAAGAAAGGATAGGGCTAATAATGTTAAAAAAAGAAATTACTTTGAAAAATATGGTGAACAAGCCAGAAAAGTTTTAGAAGCGATTTTAGATAAATACTCTGATGAGGGTATTGATGTAATCAATAACGCAAAAGACAGTAAGAAGATAGTTGATTTTTTGAAGTTACCACCTATTTCAAATATTGCATTACCATTGCAAATAATAAATGAGTTTGGTGGTAAGGAAAAATATTTGTATGCAATAAGAGAATTAGAACAAGAAATTTATCAATAAATAATAATTCAAATTGAAAAACGGAATTGATGAAATAAAATTACTTGAGCAATTTCTTGTAAATAATAAAGAACTTGAAATTTTAGAAAGCAGAATTTCTGAGTTCAATATTTTTGAAGCTTTAGGTGCAGTCAAGCAGGAACTAAGGCACTCGGATTTCCTTTCCTTTTTAATGAATCCAAATGAAAATCACGGATTGCATGAAATTTTTCTGAAAAGGCTTCTTCAAAAAGCATCTATGACTTCTGATAGAACAAATATTAATGCTATTGAAATTGACACGGCTGACTACAGTGGTGTTGAAATACGTAGAGAGTGGAATAGTATAGATATTTTAATTATTGTTCCTAAAATACCTATCGCCTGTGCAATAGAGAATAAGATATTTTCAGGGGAACATTTAGACCAGTTAAAGCGATATAAAGATTTAATTATCAAAGAATTTCCGGATAGTAAATATCTTTTTATGTTTCTTAGTCCTGATGGAATTACACCTTCCGATGAAGATTGGCTTCCTTTAAGTTATAATGACATTGCAGAAATTTTAAATAACATCGCAGAATCAACGAGTTCAACTCTTGGTAGTGATATTTATACATTAATAAAACATTACACAGCCATGTTAGAAAGACACATTATTTCGGACTCTCAAATAGCTGAATTATGCAGAAAAATTTATAATACACATAAAAAGGCAATCGATTTAATTATTGAGCATCGACCAGATATTCAACTGGATATAAAAAGCTATTTTGAAAAAATAATTAAAGAGGTTAAAGAGCCAGGTCTTATTACAGATCATTGCTCTAAATCTTATATTCGTTTTGCACCCAAAGAATGGGAAAAGCTGGAATTTCAAAAAACTGGTGAGGGCTGGACAAGAACTCATCGTGTATTGATGTTTGAGATACAGAATTTTCAGGATTCTTTGACATTGAAACTAATTATAGGTCCTGGAGAACCTGAAGCAAGAAAGAAAATTTTTGAAGCAGTTCAACAAAATAAAAAAGTCTTTAAAGGTGCGTTAAATAAATTATATGATAAGTTTTCACAGATATACAGATATGATATTATTAAGAGAAAGGAATATGAAGATTTAACCGACTCTGAAATATTTGCAAAAATTGATGAACACTGGGCTAAATTTATTAAAGAAGATTTGATTAGAATAATTGAAATAATAAAAAATATAAATTTTAATCAATAACCTATGTCTAACTTAACTACTCTCGTTAAATCAATACAGGATATTATGCGGCAAGATGCAGGTGTTGATGGAGATGCACAGCGAATTGCTCAACTTGCCTGGATGATTTTCTTAAAAATATTTGATGATAAAGAAAAAGAATATGAATTAGCTGATGAAAATTATGAATCCCCCATCCCCGAAGAATTAAGATGGCGAAACTGGGCAGCGAATGAAGAAGGTATAACAGGAGATGCTTTATTAGACTTTATCAACAACAAATTGTTCAAAACTTTAAAGGATTTAAAAGTTACCCCCTATTCTGATCCAAAAGGTTTTTTGGTAAAAGCGCTTTTCGAAGATTCTTATAATTATATGAAATCCGGAACGCTGATAAGGCAGGTTGTAAACAAAATAAACCAGGTGGATTTTAACAATCTAAAAGAACGCCACATCTTTAATGAAATTTATGAACAGATTCTAAAAGACTTACAAAGTGCTGGAAATGCTGGTGAGTATTATACTCCGCGTGCTGTCACTCAGTTTATGGCAGATATGATTAATCCCCAGATAGGAGAAATTGTTTTTGATCCTGCTTGCGGAACTGGTGGATTTTTAACCTGCGCTTTGGAGATAATGCGTAAACGAATGAAGACCCCTGAAGATTGGCAGATTATCCAGAAATCAATCAGAGGAGTGGAGAAAAAACCGTTACCTCATTTGCTCGCAGTTACAAACTTAATACTACACGATATTGAAGTTCCTCAAATCTTACACGGTAATTCTTTGACAAGACCATTAAGAGACTACACGGATTCTGATAGAGTTGATATAGTTCTTACAAATCCACCATTTGGAGGCACTGAAGAACCAGGAATTGAAAATAATTTCCCACAGAGTTACCGAACCCGTGAGACAGCAGATTTATTCCTTTTACTAATTATACAACTTCTTAAAGATAAAGGTAGAGCTGCTATTGTTCTACCCGATGGATTTTTATTTGGTGAAGGTGTTAAGACAAGAATCAAACAAAGACTTTTTGAAAAATGTAATCTTCATACGATTGTTCGTTTACCAAATGGAGTCTTTAATCCTTACACAAGTATAAAAACTAATTTACTTTTTTTTACAAAGGGAGAACCAACTGAAGAAGTCTGGTATTATGAACTACAATACCCTCCCGGTGTTAAAAGTTATAGCAAGACTAAACCAATACATATAAGCGAGTTTGATGTTATAAAAAAATGGTGGGGTAAAAACACTAAAGAAGGTAGAAAGAAGAGAGAAGAAAACCAGTTTGCCTGGAAAGTATCAGCGAAGGATATAATTGCCAACAATTATAATCTTGATATTAAAAACCCGAATACGGTTGAAGAAGTTCACGGAAATCCCGAAGAGATTTTAGCAAAGTATAATGCTGTTGATAAAGAAATTACGGAGCTAATAGAAAAATTAAAGAACGAACTTAAATCAGCACTTTCCTGATATGAATTTACTTTTTGAAAACCTTGAAAAACTAATTGATGCACCAAACGGAATAGAAAAAGCACGTGAACTGATTTTGCAACTTGCTGTTCAGGGAAAGTTAGTAAAGCAAGACCCGAATGATGAACCTGCCTCAGAATTATTAAAGAAGATTAAGAAAGAGAAAGAAAGACTAATTGCTGAAGGAAAGATAAGAAGACAAAGAGAATTACCACCAATTAAAGATGAAGAGAAACCATTTGAGTTACCGAAGGGTTGGAAATTTGAAAAAGTTGGAAATATTGCTGAATTTATAAATGGGGTAACTTATTCAAAAAGTGAATCATTGGATTCTCCATTTGATGATTATTTACCAATACTTAGAGCTAATAATATAAATGGAAAAATAAATCTGAATGGTCTTGTTTATATTCCAAAGAAAAAAGTTTCAGAAAGGCAATTAGTAAAGAAATATGATAATATAATAGCAATGTCAAGTGGTAGTAAATCTTTAGTTGGAAAATCAGCTCAATTATTATTTGAGTTTGAGGGAAGTTTTGGAGCATTTTGCGGAGTTCTAAGATTTTATGAAGGATTAAATAATGGTTATTTAAACTATTTCTTACAATCTCCATACTACAGAACTGAAATATCGCGGTCGAGCCAAGGTATTGGTATAAATAATCTAAGAAAAGACAATTTATTAAAATTAATAATTCCTTTACCTCCTCTCAACGAACAAAAACGCATAGTTGAAAAAGTAAATAGTTTAATGGCTTTGCTTGATGAGATTGAAGAAAAAAGAGAACGCAGAAATCAGAAAAGAATAAAACTAAACAATGCCTCACTTAATAAACTGATAACTTCTAAAGATGATATAGAATTAAAATCAAATTGGAAACGAATTGAGGAGAATTTTAACTTACTTTATTCAGAGCCTGAAAATGTAGAGAAATTAAAACAAGCAATTTTACAGCTTGCCGTTCAAGGAAAGTTAGTAAAACAAGACCCCAATGATGTCCCTGCCTCAGAGTTACTGAAGAAGATTAAGAAAGAAAAAGAAAGACTAATTGCTGAAGGAAAAATAAGAAGACAAAGAGAACTACCACCAATTAGAGATGAAGAGAAACCATTTGAGCTGCCGAAGGGTTGGGAGTGGGGACGTATTGGGAGTTTATTTGATTTGAAAACTGGAGCAACTCCGAGCACAGCAAAGAAACAATATTATGGTGGAAATATTAAATGGTTAGTTTCTGGAGATATTCATAAAGGAGAAATATTTGATTGTGATGGAAGAATAACTGAGGAAGGTTTAAGAAACAGTAATTGCAAACTAATACCTATTAATTCTGTCTTAATTGCCTTGAATGGACAGGGTAAAACAAGAGCCACAGTCGCAATATTAAGAACAGTAGCTGCTTGTAACCAATCTCTTGTGGCAATGACTCCGATTGGTGAATACATCATGCCAGAGTATTTATATTATAACTTAAAAGGCAGATATTACGAGATAAGAGATATTACAGGAAGAAAACAAAGACGAGGACTTAATATGGGAATAGTTGGTAGTCTCATTTTCTCTATTCCCCCATTTAACGAACAAAAACGCATAGTAGAAAAAGTAAATGAGCTAATGAGTTTGTGTAATACTTTAGAAGAAAAGTTAAAGCAAAAAGAAGCAGAGGCGGTGAGGTTGGTTGGTGCGGTGGTGAATGAAATTACAAATAGTAAATCAGTGAATTACAAAGGATAAAAAGAAATAAAATATATTCTCATTAAACACAAATAAGCATTTAAGAAATTAGGTTGAGGAATATTTTATGGAGAATGAAAATATATTGTCAGAAAACGAAGTTGTTGAACTTTTAGTTAAGTGGTTACAGAATGATAATTGGATTGTCAAGAAAAAGGCACTTGGTTATCAGCACGGTAATGATATTGAAGCTGAGAGAAATGGAGAACAGTTGATTATCGAAGCAAAAGGAATAAAGCCGAATGACAGTAAAAAATCTCATATTTTTAATAATACACAAATACAAGTCCATTTTGGAAAAGCTTTAATAAAAATAATGGAAGAGCAAACTAAGAATCCTTCTGCATTAACCGGTATTGCCCAGCCAAACGATGAAACAATTAAACAAACACTTAAATTCTGTTTACCACAGGTAAAGAAACTAAATATCATTCTTTTCTGGGTAAACCAAGATGGAGAAATTATTGTTGAATAGTAAACCAAGTATTTTTATCAGGAGAATTAATATGAAAATACATTATTCAATAATTACAGTGTTATTGTTGTTCACAAATAGCTATACGCAAAATATCGATTCTTTATTCAGAGCTGCCGAACAAATAAGTTGCGGTTTATTTACAAAAGAGGTTGAGTGGAAAATTGTTCAACCGATTAAGGGAGATATTGTTAATTATTTTTCACTTGGATATCGATATGACACTCCTTTGAAAAGGAAAAAATTTTATGAGACGAAAGAGTCTTGGGTATTGGCTGATAGTTTAAAGAAAGTTAAAAAAATCGTTCTTAATAAATGGTGGAAAACAGAGGTTGAAAATATTAGCGTTGCATATGATCTAAAGAAAGAGGCATTAACGATTGGTGGAATCGATGCCTGTTATGCATCTACAATAAATAATAATATGGCTGATTTTGCCGGAGTTTATTTCCCGATGCTAAACAAAATGATTGAGGTTGCGAGTCTTGGAATATTGCAAAAAATGCATTTGCACTTAAGAATAAGTGAAGACGACGCATTGGATATTGAAAATAATTCTGATAACCTTAAAATATTTTTATTATTTAAAGTGAAAGATGACTTGTTTAAAAAGACACTAACTATGGTCACTGGTTTTGATGAATGGGTAGAAATGCCCATCGCCGAAAATTGTTATATACTCTTTATAAATACTAATGATAATACAATATTAAAAGGTTATAAAATAAAATAGAGTTAGTTGCAGAGGTTGGGAGTAAAATTCCAAATAATAAATAAATATACAATCATTGAATTGATTATAGATATTTCTTTGACCTCACCAATATAGTTAGCTAAACTATCAACAGCAGAGATTACATGAAATGTTTTTTAGCGGTGTTGGAAATTAAGGTAAATTGAGTGCAATATTTTAAGTCGGGAATATTTCCGTCGGGATAGAGTCATCTGATAAGGATTAAAAACTTTAGCCAAAAACCAATTATTATTAAACAAGTTGAAGATGGATTCAAAGTTAAGTTAAGATTTTCGATATTTGAAAAAGACTCCTTTTGTAGGCGCTTGAGATTCATTTTGCAAGATATGGACAGTAATAAAACAAGATTAAGAAACAATGGATAATCATCATAAAAAAAGAATAAGTAGTTATCAATTTCTATATCTACTCAGGTTGAAAAGATTTCATGTGTAGAATTTGAAATATACTCAAAAAGAATAATTATAATTAAGGAGTTAATGCAATGAAAAGAATTCTTGATAAAATACCATCGAAAATAATTGGAGTATGGATACTATGGTTTTCTTTTAATTTTATTTTATTATTCGTGGATAGAAAGAGTGATTATGCTAAAAATTACTTTGTGCCTTTTTCTGATAAAGAAGGTACTATTACTGCATACTATGATTTAACAGAGTTTTTAATATACATACTTGTGCCGATCTTTCTTTTTTTAGGATATTATTTTATTTCTAAGAAAGAGCTCCCCCAAAAACCTGTGTCTTCATTTGAAGAGGATCTTACCGAATTAATTGATATTCTTATGAGTCAAGGAATAATTAAACGTGATGAAAAGACAAAAGCTCTTGTTTCCCGTTTGAGTAACAATAAAATTGCCATTGCTATAAATGAAGTAAATGGTCATTCTTATTTGCTTGACTTAATACTAAGGGATTTAGAAGCTAATAGAATAATAACTGAAAGTGACAGAAGATTATTAAACTGTTATTTACCTAAATACATCACTGATGATGAGGAATTAGATGATTTAATTAAAGATGAAGATGATCAGAATTTAGATAATAAACTTAAAATTGAAGATTTAGAGAAAGAAGTTTGTAGTCGTTGTGGTAAGCCAGTTGATTATGACCAAAAACTCTGTTCAAATTGTGGAAAACGATTAAAATTTCACTGTTATAGTTGTGGCAGCCTGTGTAAACTGGGAATTTCTGAATGTTTTTCTTGCGGATAAATATTTTACTTAGGTCATTTATTTACCTTTGATTCTCAAAATGAATTAATGTTTAATGAGATAGAAATATTTGATAATGCATATTTAACTTGTAAAGAATGTGGTGCAAGGATAGAATATGATTGGGAATATTGTATTGTATGTGGAAAAGAAATTGGATTACCGAATGATGATAGCGATAATGATGGAGAAATCAGTGATAATGATTTACCTTTTTGAGAGCATTTTGATATTAATAATAATTTATTTCAAAAACAAAAAAACATCTATACTTAACTAATATAATATCTTTTATCAAACATTTTTAAATAAAATTATAAATTTAATTTCAGATAACTGGTTTATGAAATTATTCTTCCTTAAGAAATAAATGATTTTTCATGCCCACAATATTCGAGTATTACAAACCTCTTAGAAACTTAGTAAGGCAAATTGAGTTAGAAGAATCCTTATTTTATTGTTGGCAAATTGCCAATTACCTTTGTAATTACAACAACAAATTACCCGATATTGATTTTAAGATTCAAGATAAAGGCAAAATATTAGACAAAAATTATTTTAGATTAAATGTAGTCTCAGAATGGGATCTTGAATTTTTAGTTCAAGAGATAATTATGGATAGTCCAAAACGAATTTACGGTAAAAAAAAGAGCATCAAGAATTTAGATTTTAGAAATAATATAGTTGACAAAATTAGATCCCTTCAAGATTTTTCAATTAAAGATTCATTGGTAGGAGATAATGTTTTGATTGAGCTTAACCGGATGGCTCACAGACAATTTTTGTGGCAAATTGAGCAACCTTATAATCTTGTCTATCGATATTATAGAATTTTTTCATATGGAATACTTGATGATTTAGTTAAAAAGAATACTGGTTTTAGCACGCTGGAATTAATGAGAATTGGATTGGTCTTTTTTATCTATTTTAACTACCATCATAAAATTTCTTTCCCACCAGGAAATGAAATTAGTTTTATAGGAAAAGAAATTCAAATTAAATTTCTATCGCATTATTCAAAAAATTTGGATGAAATAAAAAAACTTTTAATTGATAACAGAAAATATGATCATACTTTGTTCTATAATTTTAATCCTCTTCGGAGTAATCCATTAATAAAGTTAGATAATACAATTATCTGCCCGATTCCAATGTTCTTACTATGGCAGATCTCTTCAGGAATATATTACTTAATTCTTAAAGAAAAACAGTTTGATAATGAATTCGGAGTAGCTTTCCAAAAATACGTATTACAAATTTTGAAAAAAGTTCTTAATGATAATTTTATGATATATGAAGAAGAGGTTTACGGCAGCCCCGTAAAAAAAACTGCAGATATAATTATGGAGGATAAAAGTGCCATTATATTCATTGAATGTAAAACTAAAAGGATGACTTATAACTCCAAGACACAAATTGATTATTCAGAAATTATCGAAAGTGATATAATAAAATTTGCTGAAGGGCTAACCCAATTGTATAAAACAATAGAAGAATACAAAAAAAACAACTATCCCAATCTAAAGTCCAAGGAAGAAAAGAAAGTCTATCCTTTACTTATTACTTTAGAGAATTGGTATATTGGATTTAATCCAAAGTTAATTGACCAATTAAATATTATACTCCAGCAGAAATTAGCAGATAATGGATTAAATATAGACCTTAAATCACAACCATATTATTTCCGGAGTGTTGCTGAGTTCGAAGAAGATATTCAAATAATTGCTCAAAAAGGTATTAAATCCTATTTTGATCAGTGTGATTGTAGAGATGGTAGGCAGGTTTTTAAGGATTTTAATTTTCAGCACATATTTGCAGAAGAATTCTTAAGTATTTTTCAATTTAAAGATGGTTATAAATTAACTTTGTCTAATTCAGGATAATTTTTTATGGATTACTTAAATAAATTGGAAATATTAAAGAAAAATCTGAGAAGTGGATTTATCACAAAAGAATCTTTTCAATCCGATTTAGAATTTTTATTATCAGAAATAAAATCGGCATTAGAAAAATTGGAGGAAAAGGAGGACGAAATATTGTATCCAAATGTTTATGGAACTGCAAATCTTGATATAATTAAAACTCTCGACTTACTTAATTGTGTTGTTTTAACAAAAAATATTGATACCTCCTTAAGATTAAATTTACAAAGAGCACTTTTTCAAGGACACTACGCATTAGTAATAAATACATGTGAAGTTATTTTGGAATCCGACTTACCTTCAAAGGTCAAACTCGCCATTAAGGATATTTATTATGCTGCATTGTTTATAACTGGTTATGAAGATATAAAAGAGAAAAAGCAGATATTAATAAAGTCAAGGATAATAATTAATAATTATATAGAATTATGCAAGATGAATTATACAAATTGGTTATCGAGGGCAGAAAAGAATGAAGCAATATTATCGAGAGCATTAAGTAAAACAAATCCTTATAAGCAAATAAATATTTCAGAAGATGACATTTCTTATTAATGAAAGGAAAAATAATATCCATTTATTCTGTTTTTGTCTGAGGTAACACAAGATTAAAAGTTTATATATCTAATTCCAAAAATCTCAAGGATCTTAATTATAATATCAAAAATTATAGCATTAAAAACTCTTCTTTAGAAATGTTTCTCGCCTTTGCATTTCCACCAATTACTGAGTGTAATGTTACTTCCCAAGTGCTATAACTTGTTCTTATTACATCATTCATATGATATTGATTTGTTGTAAAAGGGAACTCGTCATTAAAAACTAAAAAAGAACAATCTTGTAAAAATTCTTGAGTATCTTCAAGATAATGTCGACCAAGAACAAAATATAATTTATAAACACCATCTTTTATTTTCCCTATTGCTAAATCTGAATTTCTCCGAATATAAATGGTCAAAATGGATTCATGAATTGATGTTGAAACTAATTTAACAACTGCATCATTAGATGTTCCATTTTTAATGGTTAGCTTTCCCATTCCATTAAAATATTTTTTATTCCTGAAAAAGACTTTTCCGTTCTTAATATATTTTTCAGGGTTATTGCTTATATCATTTTGTTGTAAGTTGTTAAATTCGTTAGTCCTGATATTAATTGAGTTATCTTTCTCTATTGAGTTTTGAACAGGAGGAGAGTCCTTTAATGAATTATCTTTTGAATCACTGGTTCTTTTTTCGAGTTCAAAATCATAAATTGTATTTTTATGATCAGTGGTATTGAATAAGCTGGAAAGTAAAAAGATAAAAATTATAAGGGCTATTATTGAGAAAAGAATTAAATCCTTTTTTGTCTTAATAAATTCAAAAACGCCTGAAAATTTAATTCTATTTAAGAAACCAATATTATTTTTAAAACTCTTCCCTGTTCTCTTATGTATATCTTTATACTCAAAAGAGGAAGATCTTTTATTTTCTTTAAATACTTTTCTTTCAATTAAAATCATATTACAAATCGGGCATTTTTCTGACCGGAAAGGAATGTAATTTTTACAAAATGGACATATTTTTTTTAATGAGGAACTTGCCATAATACTTATAAATGAAATTATCTCTCAGTAATGAGACCATCCTCAATTAATTTCTCAACCGTATTTAAGCAATAAGAATAAATTATTGTGCTTCTGTTGGCATAAGCGTTTCCACCTGTAAAAGAAGATGCAATCCAAACCAAATTGCCATTTGATACATCAAATAGTTTTGTCTCAAATTCAGCCCAAGGTTTTTTCTGTGTATAACCACCATAATATGTCGTTGTTGATTTTTCTTTATAGTTGGCAGTATTTCCATAAGTATTTACCTGACCTTTAGTTTTAGTTTCTGAACCGGTTCTTGGAATATATACTTCTTCCACTCCACTTTCACCAACATTAATTGTTATAATAGCATCAATGTGATTCTTCAGTAAAAGATCTATCATTTCCTGGTCTGATAAGTTTCTGGTGGGAGGGAATAATCGAAAACTTTCCATCGCAATAATACCAAAATTTGAAAACTCGCTTACCATATATGATTCCAACTCTTTTCTATCTGATAAATCAGTCGTATTTGCTAATACAAGAATCTTATTAAACTTCGCATTCTCATAATCAGGGTCTTTAAATGATGTAATATTTGTAGACGCACAACCGGAAAAGAATAGAAAAGAAATAAAGCAACATATGAATCCGAAACTTTTTAGAAAAAAATATTTCATTGTTAATACCCCAAAGATTTTTAATAAAATGGTTTTCAAATAATCTTTGAAAATCGTGCCAATCCGGATTGCCAAAAAATAAAATTTATTACACTTTTTGATTTTAAAACTAAACTAAATATTTAACTGAAATTCAGGAAGCTGTAAGAATTACCTCCCGAAAAGTAAGGAGTATGATTTAATGAAGGAAAATTTGAAAATTTAAAAGTAATACATACTTTTGTTATAAACTTACTCATAACATGTAATCGATGGAGTTTTAACCAGTTCCTTTTTCCATATTTTTTCCTTTTTGGAAAAGCAGTCGCAAGCTGCGAGAGAAAAGATGGAGTAAAGGAAATTTTTTATTTTATGAAACAACAAAGAAAAGAAAAATTACTAAGTGAAATAGATAATTTGCGTAAGAGAATAAGAGATCTATTTCAACAAATTAAAGAGCTTAACCTAAGAAAATCAGAAATCGAAAAAGAAATAAACGATGTAAAAAGCGAATATTACAAAGACATTAAAGAAATACCGTCTGATATAAGCTTGAGATTAAAAAGACTCGTTAAAGAGGAAAAATTTATCAATAATAAAATCTTTCAATCTGAAAAGAAACTATATGGTTTAGTTGACTCCAAAAGAAAAGGCATCTTTTACCAATTGCCTTACAAAGAAATATTGTTTAGAAGATTGACAATCGGTAATAAAAAGATGACCGATGAGCTTGAAGAAGAGCGAATCAATAATGCATTAAACCTGTTGGAAGATAAGATAGCTAAGCGTTTGCGAGAATATGCAATTGAAATTAAAAGTGAAGAGGAGATTTTAGATTTAACTTTAACATATTTAAAGCATAACACCAAAGCAAGTCAAGAAAATTATGATGAGCTTTCAGCCGAAGAAGTTTTTGAAATAGCCTTTAAAGAATTATTAAAAGAAAGATTTAATATTACTGAAACAATAAACATAAATAAGCGGCAAAAAAACAAAGCAAGTAAAACAGATGACAAGGAGGAGGAAATAACTGCAAAAGTAAATGAGGTAATAGAAATAATTAAACAAATGAATAAGAATTCCAAAGGAATAAAAACAACTTTACAAACTCACTTTGAAGAAATATGGGATCTATATAGAATTCCCGAGAAAGATACAGCATTGGGATTTACTAAGAAAGATTTTGCGAAGAAATATTTTTGGGTAAAAGGAATAAAAGACTTTAAGAGATATAAAAATTTCGATACTTTTTACAAATCTATATTTTATAAGTAATATTATCTCGAAATTTGTTGAAAAATATCTTAATCGAAGAATATTGTATAGGTTAAGATAACATTTTTTCTTAGTGTAATTTAAATAAAAAAGAATTCCACAATTTCCCTCAAACAAATTAAAAATTTTGGGAACGAAAAATCCCCGGAAAGTTCCCGATAAATACTTGAATTAATTCCGCTCAAAGAGATCTCTAAGCTTATCATTATACATCGAAATTAAAATCATTTATAAGATTAATAATCAAAGAAGGAACTATAATGAAAAAGCTAACACCAATAAAAGCTATTCGCAAACATTGCTTGGAATGCTCATCGGGAATCCCAAGTGAAGTCAAGAATTGTATTATAACTGACTGCCCCTTATATCCATTTAGATTAGGTAAAAATCCAAACCGAAAAAGTATAGGCGATAAGAATGTAGCAGTAAGGAGAATTAATTCAAAAATCGTTAGTTGAGTTGGGCATTTTGATACAAAAATCGAAAAATAAAAGTCATGTCGGATAACAATAAAATAATCCTGATCTCTATTACTGAAAGTGAATTGCAAAATTTGATTTCGAATGCTGTCCGAGAAGCATTAGCTATAAATCAGGAAAAACAGATTTTGTCTTTCAAAGAAGTATGTGAAATGCTCAATGTTTCTGCAAGTTGTCTTAATAAGTGGAAATCGGAAGGTAAAATACCTTATAAAAAATTAGGTAAAAGGATTTTCTTTTCCAGGACGGATATAAAAGCAGCGCTTAATGAAACCGGGAATTATAAAAAGCTTAGGGAATTGGAATGAAACCATTATATGCTTACATTCCTTCAAATCTTGATTTAACAACCGAAAGACATAGAGATAAATTTTATTTTATAATTACTTTTATTTTTTATGGGATACTTTTTGATAAACGAAAAAGCGTTAATTCATTTGCTCAACTTTATAGTCCATATCTCAAAAAGATTATCAATGGAAAGTATAAAGATTACATCCAAAACTTAATAGATAAAAATATAATTGAAACTGATAACAGATATATTAAAAAATTGAAATCTAAATCATATAGGCTGACAGAGAAGTATTCTAAAAGCAAAGTTAAAAAAGTAGAAATAACTGATATGAAAATAATTTCAAATTACTGGAAATATAAAGAGGAGAAAAAAAAAGAAATTACCGAAGGTCATTATAAATTTCTTTTTAATTGTTTGGAGCAAATGGAAATTGATTACGACTCAGCAATAGCATTTTTAGATAAGATTGAGCTAAATTTCGAACAATTTAATTCTTATTATTGTTCTATTGAACGGATAAAAAATAAAGATTGGTTTTTCATTAAAGATAAAACAGCAGGCAGAGTTCATAACAATCTAACTAACCTCCCTAAAGACTTTCGTTCTTTTCTTAAATACAACAACCAAAAATTAATTGAGATTGATATTAGAAACTGTCAACCTCTTTTATTTAATATTCTGATCTCTAAATATTTCTTAAAAGATCAGAGTGTATTTGATAGTTGCATAAACCCTCCTCCGATTCCTGAAAATTCTGATTTGAGATTGTATAAAGAATTAACTGAAAACGGAAAATTTTATGAATTTATGATGGATAAACTTGGGGTTAAAGAAGAAAGAGAAAAATTCAAAGTTAGGATATTCACCAAAATATTTTATGGAAAAGAAGAAAAATGTGAAGAAAGAACCCAATTTGAAGCATATTTCCCGGAAGTATCGAAGATTATTTCTTACTACAAGAGAGTGAACTACAAAAAATTGTCTGTTGCACTTCAAACTGAAGAAGCGGAGCTTATTCTAAATAATATTTTACCAATATTGGCTGATAAAAAAATATATGTCCTTACTATTCACGATTCATTCCTAACAACACACAATAATATTAAGCTGGTTAAAGAAGTAATTTTGAGTGAATTTAAGAAAAAAGGGTTAAGACCAACTTTAAAGATAAAATCCCGAATTTCGGAGAAAAAAATTTTTCTTCCGCTTCTTTTCTTACTCCCTTTCTATTAAACTATTTCAATCCTTTCTACTCTTTATGTCTGAATTTAGTAACATTAGTCTATCTTAGTTTATTATTTAATCATAACTGTGGTATATATCCCCTTATGTTCCACATTTTTTATTACTTTTAGTCAAAAAAAAAAGAATATTTTAACCAAGTGTTCGAGATTAAATTTAAGATTAGAAGACTCAACTTTTTCTTCTTTAAGTTTCACTGGTAAATCAGGAATTTGAGATTTTAGGTTATGATAATTTTCTCTTAAATGTTTATGACATCCTTCTTATAAAATGCTTTTATTGATATTCTTAAATGCCTGCTGCTGATTCATCAGAAGATAATCAATTTAATATACTCTAATAGTAATTGATGAGTAAACTTTTTTATTTATACTAATTTCATATAAACATTCGGGGCAGGAGTAAACAAAAGATGTTTAATTATAAGCTTTTTAGAAAACAAGAGTTAGACTACTCTATAAAAAAACACTTTTTTAAGATAATAAATTGAAAGTATCTATCTGACTATAAGTTATTCGTTACCTTAAAATAAATTATAATATCTATCAAAACAGCAATGGTTGAATTTGCATACACAATTAGGATTGATTCGGTGTGATAATTAAATAAGAAAAAATACTATTAGGAAATAAAACACTTAAAAGAATATATTTTTAGTAAAATTGAATTTACCGGGGTTATTGTAAGATGTGGATTGTATTTTTTATGGAATTTGAATATTCCTTTTTTTGTGAACTGAATGATTTCAGTTGCAAATATTGTGAGAATAGCGTGAGACAAACCTGTAAGTTATTATTTTATATAGTATTTTGTG
>BPGB01000021.1 GCA_026002815.1 Candidatus Woesearchaeota archaeon
AAAGCTTCGTTTAATATTTTATATTGCTTTACATATTCTCCGCGAATGTATATATATGCTGTATGACTTTTTATAGCATAAGCAGAACATATAATACCTTCTATTAATAAATGAGGATCATACTCCATGATATAACGGTCTGTAAATGTTCCTGGTTCACTTTCGTCTGCATTAACACATAAATAAATTGGTTTTTCTGTATCCTTAGGAATAAATCCCCATTTAACACCTGTTGGGAAAGCTGCACCACCTCTTCCCTTTAGATTAGATTTTTTTACTTCCTCTACAACTTCTTCTGGTTTCATAGAAAATAATTTTTGTAAAGAGGAATAAGCTCCATGTTGTAAAGCAACTTCCAATTTATTACAATTTGGTATATGAAAACGTTTTGTTAATTGTAATTCAAATTTCATAATCTCTACCTTTTATGTAATTAGTTTTTTGATTTTAAATGCTGTATAATCTGATCAAATTTTTCTACATTTAAGTTCTCATAATAATCATCATTAATCTGTACCACAGGAGCAGTATGACAGGAACCTAAACACTCAACCAATTGAAAACTAAATAATCCATCTGGTGTTGTTTCTCCTGGTTTTAAATTTAATTTTTCTTCAATATATTTTCTTAATTCTTCTGATCCCATTAGAAAGCATGATAAGGTCTGACATAATTGTAGATGATATTTCCCGGGCTTCTTTTTCTGATACATTGTATAAAATTCTACAACTTCATATACGCGTGTATAAGGAACACCTACCAATTCTGCAATATATTCCATTACTTCTTGAGAAATATAACCAAATTCTCTTTGTGCTAACCATAATGCTGGAAGTAAAGATGCTCTTCTAACGGGATAATGGGAAGCAATTTCTTCGTATTCCTGTAATACTTTTTCAGAAAATTTTACTGCCATATAAAACTCCTCTATCTATCCAATTCTCCTGCAATAATATTAATGGAACCAAGTGTAGCTATTGCATCTGCAATCATTCCACCCTCAATTAATTCTGGGAAAGCTGCATAATTCATAAAAGAAGGTGGTCTACATTTAACTCTATAGGGATATTTTCCTCCATCAGATACGATATGGAATCCTAATTCTCCATTGGAAGATTCTGTACAATCATATACTTCACTTAATGGTGGTTGAATACCATGCATAATGATTTTAAAATGATTCATTAAACCTTCTATATCTCCATAAGTATGGATCTTTGGTGGTAGTGCCACTCTTTTATCATCTGTCATAATAGGACCAGGTTCTAATCGTTTTAATGCCTGTTTAATGATTTTAATTGATTCCCGAATTTCATATAAACGAACATAAATTCTATCAAAGTTATCACCCTTTGTTCCAACAATTACATCAAAATCATAAGTTTCATAATCATAATATGGTTCTACTTTGCGTAAATCATAATCTATACCACAAGCCCTTAAAGTAGGACCAGTCCATCCATAAGATATCGCATCTTCTAAACTAATTACCGCTACATTTTGAGTCCTATCTAAAAAAATACGATTTTTTTCTGTAAGTTTTTCTATATCGCCTACTGCTTGTATAATTTCATCACAAACATGTAAAACTTCTTCTTCGAAACCAGGATAAGTATCTCTAAAAAGACCGCCTATTCTAATATAATTAGAAGTTAAACGAGCACCACATAATTTTTCTAAAATATCATATACTTTTTCTCTAACATTAAAAGAATACCAGAAATTTGTTAATGCACCAATATCTACAAGATTTGTCCCAACACATACTAAATGATCAATAATTCGATTCAATTCTGCTGTTATTACTCTAATTACTTTGGCTCTTTCTGGTATAGTTATACCCAGCATCTTCTCCACTGCTTTTGCAAAACCAATATTATTCATGATAGCAGAAAGATAATTCAAACGATCTGTATATGGTATACATTGCTGATAGGGATGAATTTCACAGTCTTTTTCGAACCCTCTATGTAAATATCCCATTTCTGCCACAGCAGCAACAATTGTTTCTCCATCCAATGCTGTAAGTACTCTTAATGTTCCATGCATTGCTGGATGGCTTGGTCCAATATTTACAAAAACGATTTCATCTGGATCTATATCAGTTGGAAATTGAATTCCACTTGAATCTTCTTCTAATGTGATAATTTTTTTTGTATCCATAGTATTATCCATATTTATTTTATTATACCCTTTTCTTTTAAACGTTTTTCCATTTCATCCATTAAGTCATCTGGCTCTGATAACCATTGCCTTCTATCAATAGGATAATCTTTTCTTAAAGGATGGCCAACAAAGTCTTTATGATTTAATAATCTTTTCAAATTGGGATGTCCTTTAAAACGAATCCCCATCTGATCCCATGCTTCTCTTTCGAGCCAATTTGCATTTTTATAAAAATCATGTATACTATCAATTTCTGGATTTTCTTCTGGTAAATAAACACGTATAGCCACTCTATGATTATGAGTTAAAGATTTAAAATGATAAACAAGACCAAATCTACCTGGTTTTTTTTCTGGAAATTGACTATAATCTATAGAAACAAGATCTATTAACATTTCGAATTTTAAATTTTCATCTGTTTTTAGATAATTAATAATATCTCTTATAGATTCGGGCTTTACAACTACATTTAAATAACCATACTCTTCATAGGCATTGAGAATTTCGATGACTATGTTTAATTTTAATGGTTTCTAATAATTCTTTGTTATTCATAGGATAATTCCATTTTTAATAATCAAATTTTGGTTCTTTTACCTGAAATTGAGCTGGTGGTTTATCTTCTGGATGTTCGATTTTTTCCTGTAATTTTAAAACAGCATCTAATATAGCCTCTGGTCTGGGTGGACAACCAGCGATATATACATCTACAGGGATAATATGATCAATTCCCTGCATGGTACAGTAATTATTATAGAATCCACCAGAAGATGCACATACTCCCATAGAAATTACCCATTTGGGTTCAGACATTTGATCATAGATTTGTTTTAATATTGGTCCCATTTTGTATGTTATGGTTCCAGCTACAATTAATAGATCAGATTGTCTAGGAGAAAATCGAACTAATTCGGCTCCAAAACGAGAAATATCAAAAATAGAAGAAACAACTCCCATAAATTCTATTGCACAACATGCCGTTCCAAATGGCATAGGCCATAAAGAATTTTTTCTACCCCATGCTAATATAGCATCTCTTCTTGTTGTTATATAGGGTAATTGATCATTTGGATTATAATTGCTTACTCCCATTCTAAACCTCCACGTTTTAATAAATAATACCATCCAAAAAATAAAATACCTATAAAAATAAACATAGATATAATACCATATTGAAGATCATTTTGAAACCAGACAGCCCATGGTAATAAAAATAATACCTCTACATCAAATATTAAAAAAAACATTGCAACAAGATAAAACTTTACATGAAATCTATGTCTTGCATCACCAACAGTTTTTTTTGTTGGAATACCACATTCATAAGGTGATAATTTTGTTGGATGGTTGTTCTTAGGTCCTAAATAATAGGAAAGTGTTAAAAAGACTGCTGGTATTGCCATTGCTAAAAGTAAAGTGATTAAGATTGGTAAAATGGAAAGAAAATCAATTGAAGTCATAACAACGACAAAATTATTTAATTAAATTCCACAGACAAGGATTTTTCAACTTTATAAAAATTATAATTATTATTTTTTATTAAATGAGATCCAATATCAAAATAGAGCTGGTGCAATAATTACACCAGCAATAAAATGAAATAAAATATAATTTTAACTAAACCAGCGTTTAATAGCTTCTTGTGGTAAGGAAATTCCAGAAACTTTTGCTCTTTGAACTAATGTCCAGAAGCCACGATAAGTTGCTCTATCGTGTAATTCACCTTCGTATTGAATGGGTCCCCAATTTGCATCCTGTGCAGCAATTAAAATATTTACTGCTTTATCAACTTCTGATAAATCTGGTTTCATTGCTTCTACAATAGCATCAATTTGCGTTGGATAAATAGACCACATTCTTAAGAAACCAAAACGATAACGTGCAATTTCTGCATCTTTTTTGGTTTGTTCATAATTTTTTAAATCCAATGTTACATTATGAGCAGGTACAAGTCCATTTGCTAATGCTGCTGCAACAACATTTGCCTTTGCTCTTCGAATTAATTCATGCTCAAATTGTCCTGGACTTTTCATATTAGATAATGGAATTGCACCAAAATGACCAGATATAAAATCCATTAAACCAAAATCTAAAACCTGCATCCATGGTAATTGAGCAATTTTTTCTACATCTCTTAATGCTCCATGGGTTTCTATTAAACAATGAATAGGAATTTCTCTTTTTAAACCTGCTTTATCTGCTGTTTCCTGTATAAATTCAATCATTTCTCTTACTTGATCCACAGAAGTAGGTTTTGGTATCGTAATATAGGTAACAACATCTCCAGCACCTTTTATAACAATTTCCGCATCCTGTTTCCAATATTGTGTATGTGTATAATCATGTATACGAACACCAGCCATTTTAAATTCATTTTCTGGAGAATTCAATAATCGAACAATCATTTCTGCATGTTCTTTTTCCTGTCCCTTAGGTGCACCATCTTCGCAATCCATTGTTATATCAAAGATAGGACCTTTTTCTTTCTGAAAACCAAAAGCTTTTCGAATCATTTTTTCATTACCAGCAAAATGTTCACAACTGGGAATTACCGGGAATGGTTTTTCTCCAGGAAACAATGCTTCATTAGGATGTATCATATAAACTCCTTTATAAATTTTTAACAATATTTTTTAATACAATTATTAATAAAGTACACTTTTTTTTAAAAAATATTACGATCTACCAAAAAACAAACATAAGATTATTATAATCCCCAATTGTAAAAGGAAGTGCAACGGAATTTTTAGTTTTTTTATTAAGAAAGTTTAGAAAAAATGTTCATAGTGATTCCCCAAGAATATGGGATAAGGAGGAGAACCACCATGAACACCCCTAAAACTTATACCCATCTTAAAATAGATGAAAGAGCTGTCATTCAATTTTTGTATGAGGAAGGTCATAGCATAAGAAAAATTGCAAAGTATTTAAATAGAGCACCTTCTACCATTAGTAGAGAATTAAAGCGAAATTCATATACTGAAAATCATAAGATAATTTATTCTGCCCGAAAGGCACAGGCTTGGTATAAAATACGAAAGACAAGAAGATATTTAAGATATTTGAATCATACAAGACTTTGGATTTTTATTTTTTATGCTTTGATTTTTTTACAATATTCACCAGAACAGATTGCTGGTAGATTACGAATGTTATATCCTAAAAATAAAAAACTTCATATATCATTCAAAACTATTTATAATTATATTTATTTTTATCAGAGAGTAATGGGATGGAATCTCGTTCAATATTTGCGAAGAGGAGGAAAAAAATATCGAAAAAACTGGCGGAAAATAAGGAAAAATAGAGATAATTTAGACATTTGGACAATACAACAAAGACCAGAAATTCAAACGATGGGACATTGGGAAGGAGATACCATAGAAGGGAAAAAAGGTTCTGGCTATGTATTTACTTTTGTTGAAAAATTGAGTCGTTATACTATAATGCTTTATGTATCATCAAAAAAGCTTAAAGAAACAAAAGAAAAAGTTTTGCGAAAATTTAATTCTATTCCAAAAGAAAAACTTTTAAGTATTACTTATGATAATGGAATAGAAATGCTACATAATGGTTTATATAAAATCATTCAGGAAATCAAAAATATCAGAGTTTATTTTACTGACCCCGGAAAACCCTATCAAAGAGGTTTAAATGAGAATACCAATGGATTAATTAGACAATATTTACCCAAAGGGATAGATTTTAGAAAAACTGAAAATTTAGACAAAATTATACAAGATGTAGAAATAAAATTAAATCATCGTGCAAGAAAATGCTTGCAATACTATACACCTCATGAAATATTGTTTTCTGTGAAACCAAAGCTATTCCCCATTAAGGTGTTGCACTTGAATTACAATGCGCCAAATTTATAAAACAAATAATTCATCAATATGGCAAGACCATTAATACATGCATGTGTTATAATTTGTGCAATTATACCTGGTCTATATTCACGTAAAAAAGCAAGGCTCATACCTAAAAAAACAAGTAGGGATAAGCAATAACTCCCTGAGGATGTAAACTGGCAAATAATAACCCTCGAAACTCTTTTAGCACATCCAGTACAATTAAGCCTAAATAAACCTGTAAATTTAGTTTTTTTATTGGTAATAACCTATTCCAGATATATATAAATATATATATTCCCATTTCTTGCATTAAGGTAAATAATAAAAATTTCTGATTTTACTAAAAGAATTTATACAAGAGTATGATTTTTACATCCCCACAATCTTAAGCGCTCAAAGAACAGCGTATATAAATTTTTTTTATGTTTGAATTATAAACAAATAACTGTAAAATTTTTTAAATCAACCTGGCTTAACAAAAGAATTTTCTATTTCTTTTTTGTCTATTTTATGGGGTAATAATTTTAATAATTCCTCATCGCTCTTTTTATCTATAAGCTGTTCAAATAAATATTTTATATAATGATAAGGGTCTAATTGATTTAATTTTGCTGATTCAATTATTGTGTATAGAATAGCTGATGTTTGGGCTCCTAATTCTGTTCCAGAAAATAACCAGTTTTTTCTACCTATAACAAAGGGACGAATTGCATTCTCTACTAAATTGTTATCTAAGGGTATCGATGGATTATCAAGGAATCGAATTAACTTCTCCCATTGATGGAATAAATAATAATAAGCTTTACCTGATTGGGTAAAACGATTTTGTAAAGGTAATTGGTCTTTTAACAATTTATGAATCTCATCTATGATTTTTTTAGAACGATCTTGTCTTATAGAAACTTTTTCTTCTAAAGACAGAGTTTTAATTTCTTCTTCTATTGTATATAATTTCCCTATCAAATAAAGCATTTTTTCTATATCTGGACGAGAAGAAACTTTCTTTGCTTCTATAAAATTCCTTCTTGCATGTGCCCAACATCCTGCATGGGTTATATTTAATTCTTTCAAATGACTTTCATAACTTTTAAAACCATCTGTTATTACTGCATTTTTATAATCTTTTAATACCTTTTTTAAAAAATCTGCACTCCTGCTTTTTCTATAATAAAATATTACCATAGGATTTTCTGAGCTTAAAGTCCTCATTACCCACATATAAGAATTTCTGCTTCCACTACTTCTCTGATTCTCTAATACCTTTAAACCTGTTTCATCTATACCTATACAAGATGATTTTAATGCCTCTTTCACTAACAAACGATAAAAACGTCTTAATTTTATCCCTGTTTTTTGTGCCCATATACACATTGTATTTCGGGGTATTTCTATCCCATACCTTTCAAATATCTTCTCCATCCGATAAAATGGCAAACCATCATTAAATTTAGATACCAATAAAAAGGCAAGTAAGGATTCTGATGCATACGATTTAGGTAAAAATTGTTTTATCGGCTCACCACTTACTATCTCTACCTTCTGATTCTGTGAACATTTCTTACAAACCCTTTTAATTGTTATATGTCTATCTATATAAAATTCTAAGGGAATCACCTGTAAAACATCTTTTGTTTCTCTTCCTATTTCTTCTCTTTTATTACCACAATTACAAACCTGATTCTCTTCTGGGTCATGAATAATTTCTCTTACTGGTATATCCAAATCTTTTATCTTTCTTTGTTTTTTCTTCTTTCTCTTATAAGATGATACCTCAGTAAATTCTAAAAATTCTTTTTTTGATTCCTCTATCGTATCTTCTATCTCATTAAACAATAAACTATATTGGTAATCTTTCTCACTCCATTTCTCTGATTTTTTACCATATAACCTATATTTCTGAGCTATAATAAATTCTTCTCTTAATTTTAATTGTTTCTTTAAGTATTCTATTTCTTTATCTTTTATTGTAATTTCCTGAGATTTAGCATCAAGTTTTTGACTTAATTGCTGATTGACATTCTCTAAATATTCTATATAAGCTAAACAATCTTCTATACTTTGAAAATTTTTAATTGTTTCCATTATGAATTTATTTTCGTACAATTTTCATTAAACTTATAGTTAATTATAAACAAAAAATTATAACATCACGTGCTTTATTGAGCGCTTACTCTCAAACTAATACTTCTTTTTCTTAACTTATTCTATAAATTCCGATAATCAGAATATATCCCTCTATGCATCAAAATAAATTTACTCTAAAATACGATGAATTCTTTAAAATCGTAACCAAAAACTTCTTTGAACTACTAAACTGCAACGTTATCACCGAATACGAAATTCTTAATCTACCAAAAAAAGCTGACATCATTATCATTAAAAATCCAAATACTAAAAAACTAGAATTATTTAAATATTTCAAATTATTCAACATTATATCTTTTAAATCTGAAAAAGATAAACCTACCATAAAAGACTTTAACGACCTATTTATCTATCTTACGGGTTTCTGTAATAGAGAAAAAATCGCTAACCTTAATAATACTACTATTACACTTATTACCCCAGACTTCACTAAATCCTTTAAAAATCTATTAAATAAACATGCCATATTATTACAAGATGGTCTTTATAAATTCCATAATGATTTATTAAATATCTACTTTATCGAAATCAATCAACTTGATATTCATAACTACGAAATAGAATACCTCTATATCTTCGCTAATCAAAATAAATTAAAAGAAGGTCTAAAAAACATTAAACTAATTCCCATTAAAGATAAAAAAATGATTGCATTATTACAGGAAATGTATTATGTTAGATATAGTAATTTTGAAAAACAATTACCCGAGGGTATTAAAATGCCAAAAGTTTACGAAGCTGATATTACGGACTTAGTTAAACCACACTACGAAAAAGGTTTACAAGAAGGCTTACAGAAAGGGAAAATAGAAGGTTTACAAGAAGGCCTACAAAAAGGAAAACTTGAAGGAAAATTAGAAGGCTTACAGGAAGGACAACTAAAAGCAAATATAGAAACAGCGAAGAAAATGAAAAAAGAAGGTTTATCGATTGATTTAATTATTAAAATAACTGGCTTATCTAAAAAAGATTTAAAAAAATATAAAATTATTGAATAGTTTCCGTCCAATATCCTACCCATTGATTTTTAGATAGTAAATCAAATTTCATAATTTTTCTCAAACTAATACTTCTTTTTCTTAACTTATTCTATAAATTCCGATAATCAAAATATATCCCTCTATGCCAAAACATAAATTTACTCTTAAATACGACGAATTCTTTAAAATCGTAACTAAAAACTTCTTTGAACTACTAAACTGCAACGTTATCACCGAATACGAAATTCTTAAACTACCAAAAAAAGCTGACATCATTATCATTAAAAATCCAAATACTAAAAAATTAGAATTATTTAAATATTTCAAATTATTCAACATTATATCTTTTAAATCCGAAAAAGATAAACCTTCCATAAAAGACTTTAACGACCTATTTATCTATCTTACGGGTTTCTGTAATAGAGAAAAATCCGCTAACCTTAATAATACTACTATTACACTTATTACCCCAGACTTCACTAAATCCTTTAAAAATCTATTAAATAAACATGCCATATTATTACAAGATGGTCTTTATAAATTCCATAATGATTTATTAAATATCTACTTTATCGAAATCAATCAACTTGATATTCATAACTACGAAATAGAATACCTCTATATCTTCGCTAATCAAAATAAATTAAAAGAAGGTCTAAAAAACATTAAACTAATTCCCATTAAAGATAAAAAAATGATTGCATTATTACAAGAAATGTATTATGTTAGATATAGTAATTTCGAAAAACAATTACCAGAGGGTATTAAAATGCCAAAAGTTTACGAAGCTGATATTACGGACTTAGTAAAACCACACTATGAAAAAGGCAAATTAGAAGGCTTACAGGAAGGATTGCAAAAAGGAAAACTTGAAGGAAAATTAGAAGGATTACAGGAAGGACAACTAAAAGCAAAAATAGAAACAGCAAAAAAAATGTTAAAAAAAGGATATTCCATACAGGACATTTGTGATATTACTGGCTTATCTAAAAAAGATTTAAAAAAATATAAAATTATTGAATAGTTTCCGTCCAATATCCTACCCATTGATTTTTAGATAGTAAATCAAATTTCATAATTTTTCTCAAACTAATACTTCTTTTTCTTAACTTATTCTATAAATTCCGATAATCAAAATATATCCCTCTATGCCAAAACATAAATTTACTCTTAAATACGACGAATTCTTTAAAATCGTAACTAAAAACTTCTTTGAACTACTAAACTGCAACGTTATCACCGAATACGAAATTCTTAATCTACCAAAAAAAGCTGACATCATTATCATTAAAAATCCAGATACTAAAAAACTAGAATTATTTAAATATTTTAAATTATTCAACATTATATCTTTTAAATCTGAAAAAGATAAACCTACCATAAAAGATTTTAACGACCTATTTATCTATCTTACGGGTTTCTGTAATAGAGAAAAATCCGCTAACCTTAATAATACTACTATTACACTTATTACCCCAGACTTCACTAAATCCTTTAAAAATCTATTAAATAAACATGCCATATTATTACAAGACGGTCTTTATAAATTCCATAATGATTTATTAAATATCTACTTTATCGAAATCAATCAACTTGATATTCATAACTACGAAATAGAATACCTCTATATCTTCGCTAATCAAAATAAATTAAAAGAAGGTCTAAAAAACATTAAACTAATTCCCATTAAAGATAAAAAAATGATTGCATTATTACAAGAAATGTATTATGTTAGATATAGTAATTTTGAAAAACAATTACCAGAGGGTATCAAAATGCCAAAAGTTTACGAAGCTGATATTACGGACTTAGTTAAACCACACTATGAAAAAGGAAAATTAGAAGGCTTACAGGAAGGATTGCAAAAAGGAAAACTTGAAGGAAAATTAGAAGGCTTACAGGAAGGATTACAAAAAGGAAAACTTGAAGGTTTACAGGAAGGACAACTAAAAGCAAAAATAGAAACAGCAAAAAAAATGTTAAAAAAAGGATATTCCATACAGGACATTTGTGATATTACTGGCTTATCTAAAAAAGATTTAAAAAAATATAAAATTATAAACTAATATCTTATCCTGCCTTCGTTATTATATATATCTATCCAGGGATTATTCATCTTTGCATTTATTGTGCATATTAACAATATCTCGTCTCTTACTCGATATAATTCTTCTCTCGTCTCTACTGCCGCTAATCTCGGCAACATCACTGTTATACAGGCATAAAATGCACTTTCATTAAAACCATCTTCCTTATAAAATGGATTGGCTATGTCATAGCCACAATTTACTATCATTAACAATAGTATAATCTGCAATATCCTTCTCATTTATATATGCCTATCTTACCTAATATACCTGCTTCTCGCTTCTTTTTCTCTCTTTCCTCATTCGCTAAATGACAGGAGATATAATAAAGCAACATTTTATTAAATTCTTTATCATTTTTTAATTCTTCATTATCATTTATATTATTCTTTCTTCTCAATATAATATCATTTAATATAATTAATGATAAAGATTCTCCAATTTCACTACAAGCCTTAGCACTTGGATAGCCCCAATTTAAACAATTTATCATAGTTATAATAAAAAAAATTACCTTAATCATCTTTAATTTATTACTTTTAAAACCTTTTAGGAATTTTTGGTGTATCATATTCATTACATTCCTCCATCTTTTTCATTTGATTTAATATTAAATAGATACTTAAATTTGTATATAATCTTTTTTTATTTATTTCATTACTTTCATCAATATTATCTTCATTACCTAGAAGAGTTATTATTAAAAATAACCTTCTACCTAACAATTCTCCACAATCAATTACCTCTGGTGGCTTTGTAAAACAATAGTTTAACATTAATATCAATATAAATATTTGTATTATTTTTTTGAAACTCATTTTATTATAACATCATTTAAATTTGATACATTAATAAAAATTTTAATAATTCTGGTGTTTCACCATATCTATACTTTAATTGATCATACCACCATAAATGAATTTTTAGATATAAATAATATTCAAATTCATTACTATAACCAGACATTGCTGTTAATATTTTTATAGATTCAAAACTCTTCTATTTCCTCACTTTTATATTTTTGATACAAATATAAATGTATCCATCTATTCTTACCATAATTATTTCGCATTGAACGATAATCTGCATTCCCCAATTGTAAAAGGAAGTGCAACGGAATTTTTAGTTTTTTTATTAAGAAAGTTTAGAAAAAATGTTCATAGTGATTCCCCAAGAATATGGGATAAGGAGGAGAACCACCATGAACACCCCTAAAACTTATACCCATCTTAAAATAGATGAAAGAGCTGTCATTCAATTTTTGTATGAGGAAGGTCATAGCATAAGAAAAATTGCAAAGTATTTAAATAGAGCACCTTCTACCATTAGTAGAGAATTAAAGCGAAATTCATATACTGAAAATCATAAGATAATTTATTCTGCCCGAAAGGCACAGGCTTGGTATAAAATACGAAAGACAAGAAGATATTTAAGATATTTGAATCATACAAGACTTTGGATTTTTATTTTTTATGCTTTGATTTTTTTACAATATTCACCAGAACAGATTGCTGGTAGATTACGAATGTTATATCCTAAAAATAAAAAACTTCATATATCATTCAAAACTATTTATAATTATATTTATTTTTATCAGAGAGTAATGGGATGGAATCTCGTTCAATATTTGCGAAGAGGAGGAAAAAAATATCGAAAAAACTGGCGGAAAATAAGGAAAAATAGAGATAATTTAGACATTTGGACAATACAACAAAGACCAGAAATTCAAACGATGGGACATTGGGAAGGAGATACCATAGAAGGGAAAAAAGGTTCTGGCTATGTATTTACTTTTGTTGAAAAATTGAGTCGTTATACTATAATGCTTTATGTATCATCAAAAAAGCTTAAAGAAACAAAAGAAAAAGTTTTGCGAAAATTTAATTCTATTCCAAAAGAAAAACTTTTAAGTATTACTTATGATAATGGAATAGAAATGCTACATAATGGTTTATATAAAATCATTCAGGAAATCAAAAATATCAGAGTTTATTTTACTGACCCCGGAAAACCCTATCAAAGAGGTTTAAATGAGAATACCAATGGATTAATTAGACAATATTTACCCAAAGGGATAGATTTTAGAAAAACTGAAAATTTAGACAAAATTATACAAGATGTAGAAATAAAATTAAATCATCGTGCAAGAAAATGCTTGCAATACTATACACCTCATGAAATATTCTTTTCTGTGAAACCAAAGCTATTCCCCATTAAGGTGTTGCACTTGAATTACAATGCGCCTTTTCTTCCTATAAATCCAAAAGGTCCCATTACGAATGCCCCTTTTTCTCTTGCAGGATGTAAATTTGATATTGCAGAATTACGAATGATATATCCGCCATGCTTATATTGAATATACGCTTGAGGTCTACCTGTTAATGCATTATACAAATTCCCTATCGTTAAATCTATCATAGCCAAATAAAACCCCAACGTAAAAGCAGGATCCAGTAAAAACGAAGCAACAGGATTTATTATTGCTAACCCCATCTGAACTCCTTTCATTATATCTCTTCCTATATTATATTGCTTTTTTTTACCTAATATATTCCTTTGTATCTCATTACCCATATGAATACATTTACTTATATGCATCATCGCACTGCATAAGCCTAACATCTCAAAACTTCTCCCATCTGGATCCACAAAATTTATAACAACTATAATTTGGGCCATCTTTTGCCTATTCCACACAGATTCTTTTTATTTTCTTCTTCTTTCTTTCTCTCTTCTATTGCTAATAGACAAATAACTAATATAGTATTTAGCCTGTTCGTTTTCTCATCATCACTAAACCTTGGATTGCTTTTTATCATTTCATTGTATACGAACCACTCAATTTCATCTTTACATATATCCTGATATTTTATATATAATTCATTATCTGTATCACAAGGTAATCCATCTATTGCACAATTCAAAATCAATATATTCAATATAATAATTATAAAACATTTTTTTATCATACCTAAAATGCTGGACGAATTATATTTGGTGTTTTCTGACATTTGTCTTTTTTTATAACCAATTTTTTGAGACAATCTAACAACCAAAGATCATAAGCCAATTTACTACCCCTAAATACATCATCCACTAAATTAGCTTTTAATGTTTCAATACAAAAACTTTTATCAATTTCTCCTTCGCAATAATCTCTATCACTCTGACAATTTAAATAAAATAATATTAATATTATTAAAACTATTTTAATTAGCTTCATTCTATAACCTCCATTTTAATGGATTCAAGATATTTTTAAATCTACTATTCTTTATACCTATACTACTTAATTTTACATTAAATATAAAATCTTTCGGTTTAAATCTTATCCCTAATCTTTCTCCAATATAGTTAAACTCCCTCCTTGAAAATTCAATAATGGGACTTAATATCTTATTTTCTATCCATTCTAAATATAAAAGTGTTAAATTATAAATAATATGTAACTCAAATAACAATGTACCAATTCCTAAAATAAATAATTCATTGCCTATACTTATTATTGTTGCAATTGTCGCTATATAAGACCTACCTGTCCTACCAAAACGTGCTTCTGTCCAATCAGGTAAGGCTTCGTATTCTTTTTGATATAATTCTTTATAAGTATTTGTTGATAACATTGTTCCCCATGCACCTTTAATCCAATTCCAGTCCGCTTCTACAAAATCCCATTTCTTTATTCCTGAAAATAATCGTGCTGGAACTTCATTATCATGTCTTAACGATACCCTATCCAATGGTGTTTTAGGCTTTGTGGGTACTACAATATATTTCTGATATAACCTTCTATTAAACTCTAAAAGAGCTATTTCATTCCCAGACAATTGATATGCTAAATAAGATAAATAAATCTTTTCATTTAATTTTTTTGGTACCAATTCTCTATCACAACTACTTGGTCCAGAATAAAAATGTCCAAACCATGCCTCTGGAAAACAACTAAAAACCCTCCCATCTGGATCCACAAAATTCACGGGATTATTATTTACATAACTATATCTGTCGTAGTTGTCGAAGCCAGAACGTTCCGTATGCACTGGGTCTGGTTGGATAAAGCGCATTGTATAGGGGTCGTAATAGCGTGCTTTGAAGTTATATAATTGTAGTTCTTCTTCCCATTCCATCCCTGTATAATAAAACTTGCCTTTATAGAAATATTGGTTTTTATCTAAATCTAAGTTTGTTAAATATGGATTTATCTTTCCATAGGGTTCATAAACATATCTTGCTAAGGGTTTTATTTTTCCCATCACGCCTCACTTTACTTATTTTTTTATATTTTTATTTTTTTTTCATTTTCTTTGCAACTATTTTTTTATTTGTTGACATTATTCTATTATTATTTTGTATATTTTTTCTATGCCAAAACATAAATTTACTCTTAAATACGACGAATTCTTTAAAATCGTAACTAAAAACTTCTTTGAACTACTAAACTGCAACGTTATCACCGAATACGAAATTCTTAATCTACCAAAAAAAGCTGACATCATTATCATTAAAAATCCAAATACTAAAAAATTAGAATTATTTAAATATTTCAAATTATTCAACATTATATCTTTTAAATCTGAAAAAGATAAACCTACCATAAAAGACTTTAACGACCTATTTATCTATCTTACGGGTTTCTGTAATAGAGAAAAATCCGCTAACCTTAATAATACTACCATCACCTTAATAACACCAGATTTTACTAATTCTTTTAAAAATCTATTAAATAAACATGCCATATTATTACAAGATGGTCTTTATAAATTCCATAATGATTTATTAAATATCTACTTTATCGAAATCAATCAACTTGATATTCATAACTACGAAATAGAATATCTCTATATCTTCGCTAATCAAAATAAATTAAAAGAAGGTCTAAAAAACATTAAACTAATTCCCATTAAAGATAAAAAAATGATTGCATTATTACAAGAAATGTATTATGTTAGATATAGTAATTTCGAAAAACAATTACCAGAGGGTATCAAAATGCCAAAAGTTTACGAAGCTGATATTACGGACTTAGTTAAACCTCATTATGAAAAAGGCTAAATTACAAGAAGGATTACAAAAAGGAAAACTTGAAGGAAAATTGAAGGTTACAGGAAGGGCAACTAAAAGCAAAAATAGAAACAGCAAAAAAGTTAGTTAAAAAAGGAATATGATATAAATATTATTATAGAAGCTACTGGCTTATCTAAAAAAGATTTAAAAAAATATGGAATTATTGAATAATTTCTGCCCAATTCCTACCCATTGATTTTTAGATAGTAAATCAAATTTTAATTTTTTTTAAACTAATTCTTCTTTTTCTTAACTTATTCTATAAATTCCGATAATCAAAATATATCCCTCTATGCCAAAACATAAATTTACTCTTAAATACGATGAATTCTTTAAAATCGTAACCAAAAACTTCTTTGAACTACTAAACTGCAACGTCATCACAGAATACGAAATCCTTAATCTACCTAAAAAAGCAGACATCATTATCATTAAAAATCCAGATACTAAAAAATTTGAATTATTTAAATATTTTAAA
>BPGB01000022.1 GCA_026002815.1 Candidatus Woesearchaeota archaeon
ACGCCCGAAAATAGAATATGCATTATTGGGGCAAAATAACCAGAATCTATTAACAACAGGTTTTATGGGACCCATACCAGCACCAGATAATAACATACCTATGGAAGTATTAATTCCCGACGAAGGCGTATATTATTATGTAAATGGTCTAAATGGCAGTACAGAATTTGTCTTAAACCGCTATGGCAGACCCTTAGCAAGATATGTCTATGAACCCTATGGCAAAATTAACCCTTATCTTACGAATCTTGACCTTGATAGAAACCAATATTTCTATAAAGGCAAATTTTATTACTGAAATTATCCCAAGAAATAGGACATTTTTTAATTGTACAAAAAAAGTCCTCCTTCAATCTGTAATTTATCATTAATTTTTTATTTAATAACCAGACTGAAGGAGGAAGCAATTATGATTAGTAAAAATTTTATAAGACAATCTTATCAACAAATCTTACCTTATCAATCAAAAATTATTGATACATTTACTGAAATTTGTTATGCTATCATCCTTGCAAAATCTTTAAATGTTTCTGAAATTGCTAGACATCTTCCTCAAAATAGGATTAGAGGCAAAGATAAAGGAAAATTAAGAAGTTTTAATAGTATTTACAAATGGTTAAACAGAAAATTGGAAGATTTAGCAACAAAGTGTGATTGGAATATTTTATTCTCTTTATTACATAATGAAGTAGAATTTCTTATTGGTGATCCAACAGAAATCGAAAGACTTTATTCTTATAAAACAGATTACGTAGGAAAACTTAAAGTAGGAGAAAGAGGTTATACTTTATTAAGCATTTCTGCCCCTTTTGAAGGACGAGCTTTACCAATTTATTTCCTACTCTATTCTTCTTCTTTAATAGAACAGGAAAAAACTTCCCGTAATTTAAAGCATAAAGAGGCTTTTGAGAAAATTATTCAGATATTACGAGAAATTCCCATTGTTTTAGACAGAGAATTTGCTTATGAAAGCCTAATACATTTTTTCCGTCTTTATCTTTGTAAATTTATTATTCGTCTCACTGATAAAAAAGTAAAATTATATTATGATAATAAGAAAAAACAAGAAGTTTCTTTATCTATTCAACCCTCAGAATTGAAAGTCATAAAAAATGTTTATTATAAAGGTAAGGAAAAAGTAAACCTGATTGGTTTTTGGGACCCAAAATACCATAAACCATTATGGTTAATCACAAATATGGATGACCCAGAAAAATGTATAGAAATTTATCAAAAAAGAATGAGAATCGAAGAAATGTTTCGTGATATAAAATCTTACTTTAGTATTGAAGACAATATGACAAGAAAATTATCTAAATTAGAAACACTTTTATTTTTATTTTGTTTAACCTATCACATTATTGCCATTACAGGATATGTGACAAAACATCAATTCATTACAAATAATAACTTTAAAAAAAAGTATTCAGAAATATTCTTAATTTTATTTTTTGATTTTCGACATTTAAATATAAACAAAGAAACTATAATACAAATCTATCAAAAAACATTGGAATATATCTATATTCATCTATATCCTAAATTTTATACTTCTACCCAATGTCCTATTTTTAGTCCGTAAGTCAGTTATTATACTGGAATGGAATGGGAAGAAGAATTACAATTATATAACTTTAAAGCACGCTATTACGATCCCTATACAATACGTTTTATCCAACCCGACCCCGTGCATACGGAACGTTCTGGCTTCGACAACTACGATAGATATAGTTATGTAAATAATAATCCCGTAAATTTTATGGATCCAGATGGGAGGGTTTTTAGTTGTTTTCCAGAGGCATGGTTTGGACATTTTTATTCTGGACCAAGTAGTTGTGATAGAGAATTGGTACCAAAAAAATTAAATGAAAAGATTTATTTATCTTATTTAGCATATCAATTGTCTGGGAATGAAATAGCTCTTTTAGAGTTTAATAGAAGGTTATATCAGAAATATATTGTAGTACCCACAAAGCCTAAAACACCATTGGATAGGGTATCGTTAAGACATGATAATGAAGTTCCAGCACGATTATTTTCAGGAATAAAGAAATGGGATTTTGTAGAAGCGGACTGGAATTGGATTAAAGGTGCATGGGGAACAATGTTATCAACAAATACTTATAAAGAATTATATCAAAAAGAATACGAAACCTTACCTGATTGGACAGAAGCACGTTTTGGTAGGACAGGTAGGTCTTATATAGCGACAATTGCAACAATAATAAGTATAGGCAATGAATTATTTATTTTAGGAATTGGTACATTGTTATTTGAGTTACATATTATTTATAATTTAACACTTTTATATTTAGAATGGATAGAAAATAAGATATTAAGTCCCATTATTGAATTTTCAAGGAGGGAGTTTAACTATATTGGAGAAAGATTAGGGATAAGATTTAAACCGAAAGATTTTATATTTAATGTAAAATTAAGTAATATAGGTATAAATAATAATAGATTTAAAAATATCTTGAATCCATTAAAATGGAGGTTATAGAATGAAGCTAATTAAAATAGTTTTAATAATATTAATATTATTTTATTTAAATTGTCAGAGTGATAGAGATTATTGCGAAGGTGAAATTGATAAAAGTTTTTGTATTGAAACATTAAAAGCTAATTTAGTGGATGATGTATTTAGGGGTAGTAAATTGGCTTATGATCTTTGGTTGTTAGATTGTCTCAAAAAATTGGTTATAAAAAAAGACAAATGTCAGAAAACACCAAATATAATTCGTCCAGCATTTTAGGTATGATAAAAAAATGTTTTATAATTATTATATTGAATATATTGATTTTGAATTGTGCAATAGATGGATTACCTTGTGATACAGATAATGAATTATATATAAAATATCAGGATATATGTAAAGATGAAATTGAGTGGTTCGTATACAATGAAATGATAAAAAGCAATCCAAGGTTTAGTGATGATGAGAAAACGAACAGGCTAAATACTATATTAGTTATTTGTCTATTAGCAATAGAAGAGAGAAAGAAAGAAGAAGAAAATAAAAAGAATCTGTGTGGAATAGGCAAAAGATGGCCCAAATTATAGTTGTTATAAATTTTGTGGATCCAGATGGGAGAAGTTTTGAGATGTTAGGCTTATGCAGTGCGATGATGCATATAAGTAAATGTATTCATATGGGAAATGAGATAATGGGTGGAATAGCACATTCATTTAATAGTTTTCTAAAGAGAAATATCCATACATTTAATGAGAGATTAAGAAGTATAGGTTCAGCCTATAATAAATTTACTCATTTTATGATGGGTAAAGGTAAGAAGAAAGGAGGCGATCCGACATTAAGGAAGATAGGTGAGGTAGGAACATTTTTATGGCGATATACAACAGACCCAGCATTTATGTTAGGATTTTGGTATTCAATAGCGAATTATACAGCAGGAATATTGAAATGGATATTAACAGGAGGCAATTCAGAATATCCGAGTATAGAATATAGAGCAGGAGGGTATTTAGTGAAGGAGCCATTAGTGTTGCCAGATTCAGGGATAACGATAGGACCATTTGCGAATGTATTACCGGGAGCTGAGGAGGGCATAATACAACATGAATTAGGACATATAAGACAATATAACGAATGGGGAGGCTGGAAGTATATAGGACATTTATGGGGTAGTTTGTTTGATTCAGGAGGAGAATGGGCAGAGAACGATGCAGATAAAAGAGCAATGACAAATTATTATGGTGGGAATGTTTTTTATTTTTATTTGTTTTATAATGCAAACATATTACGTGATAAAAATTTTCAACAATTTGTTTTGCTAATTGGATTGTATTATGGTTTTAATGCAGTAAATTTTTCTTATTATTTTTTACCTTAAAAGGAAAGGAACGAAAAATATGAAGTTTAAATATAACATTATTATAATATTAATTTTATTAATTTTAAATATAAATTGTCCATCACAAATGTTGTTAATAAAAAAGTGTAAAGAAGGTGTTGAGCTTGGCTTTATAATGGAGATTTTAGCAGAAAACATGAAAAGCAATTCTAATGAACAAGAAAGTAAAGAAAGAGATTTATTGGGAAAAATTATAATACTATTATACCAAAAAAAGTTTTATGATAAACGTTGTGAAAAAAGGTACAATAAAGGATATCCTATGTTATAAAACGAATGGAGAAGATATATAAATGGGAATATAATGAATTTGTTTTATTAAATTATTATAAAAAATAGAATATGAAAAGAATATTTATATCAATGTTTTTTATAATATTTACTTTAAATTGTTATTATGTACCCCCTCGTTATTGTAAAGATTTAGGAAAGTTATCTTTAGCAACATTATTAATAGATTTAGAGATGAGAAAAAATAAAAACATTAATTCGAATGAGGAGGAGAAAAGGAAAGATGAGGAAGCAAAATTAGCGTTGTTAAGTTTATTTATTTCATGGTTATATGATTACAAGAAGGACTGCAAGGCGAATGATGAAGCGAATATACTAGATTAGAAAAATATTAAAAAAGAAATATATAATTATAATTGTGATAATACTTATAAGTTGTATAAGATTAAGTGGTAGATATAGGACAAATTGTTCCGAGGAAGTATATTTAGTATTACATATATTAAATAATGTTATAATGGAGAAATATGATGAATTAGATAAAGAAATAATGAATGAATCGACAAGGATTTTATATATTTCATGTTATTTACATAATAGAGAATGGGAGGAGAAACGTAAGAAAGCAGGATTGTATGGATATATAAAGGATAAGGTAAAGAAATTGAAATGAAAGTCAAGGTTATGAAAAGAATTATAATAATAATATTACTATTAAATTATTGTGAATATATGGACAGTGACATAGCCAATCCATTTTATAAAGAAGATGGTTTTAATGAAAGTGCATTTTATGCCTGTATAACAGTGATGTTGCCGAGATTAGCGGCAGTAGAGACGAAAGAAGAATTATATCGAGTAAGAGACGAGATATTGTTAATATGCACAATAAATGCAAAGATGAATAATCCCTGGATAGATATATATAATAACGAAGGCAGGATAAGATTTTAGTTTATAATTTTATATTTTTTTAAATCTTTTTTAGATAAGCCAGTAGCCTCCATAATAATATTTATATTTATTCCTTTTTTAACTAATTTTTTTGCCGTTTCAATTTTTGCTTTTAATTCTCCTTCTTGCAAACCTTCTAATTTTCCTTTTTCGTAGTGTGGTTTAACTAAGTCCGTAATATCAGCTTCGTAAACTTTTGGCATTTTAATACCCTCTGGTAATTGTTTTTCGAAATTACTATATCTAACATAATACATTTCTTGTAATAATGCAATCATTTTTTTATCTTTAATGGGAATTAGTTTAATGTTTTTTAGACCTTCTTTTAATTTATTTTGATTAGCGAAGATATAGAGATATTCTATTTCGTAGTTATGAATATCAAGTTGATTGATTTCGATAAAGTAGATATTTAATAAATCATTATGGAATTTATAAAGGCCATCTTGTAATAATATGGCATGTTTATTTAATAGATTTTTAAAGGATTTAGTAAAGTCAGGTGTTATAAGAGTAATAGTAGTATTATTAAGGTTAGCGGATTTTTCTCTATTACAGAAGCCAGTGAGGTAGATAAATAGGTCGTTAAAGTCTTTTATGGAAGGTTTATCTTTTTCGGATTTAAAAGATATAATGTTGAATAATTTAAAATATTTAAATAATTCAAATTTTTTAGTATCTGGATTTTTAATGATAATAATGTCTGCTTTTTTAGGTAGATTAAGGATTTCGTATTCCGTGATAACGTTGCAGTTTAGTAGTTCAAAGAAGTTTTTGGTTACGATTTTAAAGAATTCATCGTATTTTAGAGTAAATTTATGTTCTGGCATAGAAAAAAATATACAAAATAATAATAGAATAATGTCAACAAATAAAAAAATAGTTGCATAGAAAAATGGTAATGATATATAGTCAATGAAATAAAGATGGTTAAAAATAAATTTTAGAAATTAATACAGATGAGTATAATTTTAAAATGAGGGAGCTAAAACGTGAGGCTAAATACAAAATATGTAGATGAATTAATGTTATACCCCGGAGTATTGATCAATTTATTATTATTAATTTTACAATTCGTGATATATTTCATTTATCAAAACAATATCATAAACGAAAATACATTTAGTCTTGTAAAATAGATAAAGTATGGATAGGTGAAGCATAGAAAAATTATATGGATATAGGAGGTTATTGGGAAGCAGCAAGAAGCAGAAGTCAGTGGGCAGAGGGAAGATGTGGAAAAGCAATAGGAGGGCTATGTAGTGGAATAATGACAGCAGTTAATTTTTTCTACCTAAGAGTAATGGATTTTAATGTTTTATTTTTAGGTACAGTTCTTTTTTCAGTAGATTATATAATAAGGGATATAGGATTAAGATTAAGGCCCCTGAATAGTAGAGAAAGGACAAAAAATCTATTAAGACCATCGCAGTGGAGGTTTTAATGAGAGTTTTTATGAGATATATGATTTTGATAATAATTTTAGGGTTAATGATTCAATGTAATGATTTTAGGAAGACTCCTGAAGAATGTAGGGAGGAATTTGTATTTAATTTTAAATTTATGATATTAATTAGACCAATGGTGCGAGAAGATCTTAAAAAAGATCATCCAGAATTAACAGAGGAGGAAATTGATAGAGAGATGCAAAGAGGTTTTATAGAGGGGATGATGTGGGAAGCAGTAATTCCTTATTTAGAATGTATGGAGGATCCTTTGGATTGTAGTAATGTTGGGGATATGATATCACGATATGATGCGTGTATATTAGATCCAATATTTCGTTAAGAAGTATGAAAGGTTTAAGATACATATTAATAATAATATTTAATTTATTGATTACTATAAGGTGTATAGATACAAGTACCCCTCCCGAAGAAAAATTTGGTAGATGTCTATTATTATTTGTGGGAATGCAGGCATTAGCAAATGCAATATCAGATATTGCAGATAGTAGTATACCACCCCAGACACCACAGGAAGAACAGATGATAGAAGAACGACGAAAACAGCGTGAAAGTGCAAATGGAATAGAACTTTGTACCATATTATATTTATTGGAAAGTGCGAATGAGGTATCAAAGAAGTAAAAAATAAAAGATGAAAAAATATAAGATAAAAAATGGCAAACCCTTAGCAAGATATGTTTATGAACCCTATGGAAAGATAAATCCCTATCTGACAAACTTAGATTTAGACAAAAACCAATATTTTTATAAAGGCAAATTTTATTATACAGGGATGGAATGGGAAGAAGAATTACAATTATATAACTTCAAAGCACGCTATTACGACCCCTATACAATGCGATTTATTCAACCCGACCCCGTGCATACAGAAAGAACAGGTTTCGATAATTACGACAGATATAGCTATGTAAACAATAATCCCGTAAATTTTGTGGATCCAGATGGGAGAAGTTTTGAGATATCTGAACATGATACAAACTTATTGTATATAATAAATATGTTTCAGGATTTTGGGGTAAATATGAATAACCTTCTTATAGCTTTTGCTATAATTAATTTTTGGATGAAGAGTGTGAATGATAAAATTATGCCACCTGGATATAATTATAGTGGAAGTGGCAATCGAGACCCATATTCTAAATTTAATAATGTTCATACTGGACCAAGAAATTATATGATGCTTTATTATTTTTTAACAAGTTCAGAAGCTATGAAACGATTTTTTAATAGTGCATCATTAAGTCATGAAGATGCAATCATAACATTATATACATTAAGCAGGATATTGCCCTTTGTAAGTCCAGAGCCAAAAACACCTTATGATATAGCAGGAATATATCATGACAGAATGGTTCCGGGCAGTAATAGTCATTTTGGTGGGTTGGATTTTTTTATGAATGAAAATACTTTTGATAAAGCGCATATACATGCAGATAAGGTATGGTTAGGGGAGATATGGAGAAGGCATTTTAATCCAGTCCAGTATTGGGGAAAGAACTGGGGATGAGCTGGGAGAGAGCGAAATGGGCAGAAAGAAGTAGTGGTGTAGGAACAGGGAATTTCTGTCGGAATATAGTTTTAGGTATATATGCAATGACAAATTATATAATGGATGAGTATATAACCTTACCGATAGGTACTATAACATTTGGTATTGATTATGTATTTAGGAGTTTAAGGGTATTAAATCGAAGTGGAAGGACAAAGAATCTATTAAGACCATCCCAATGGAGGATATAATGAAGGTATTGAGAATAATAATATTATTGATGATAGTAATCAATTGTTATGATCCAGAAATGACAAAGAAACAATGTAAAGAACAGTTAATTAAAGATCTCATATTAACTGCACCACAGAACTATGAATCATTTAAAAAAGAAAAAGAAGAAGAAGGATATACATTAGAAGAAATAAATAAAGCTTATAAATCAAGAGTTGATTTTTGGATTATTTTTTCATTTGGTCAGTATATTGGCTGTATGGGACAGACAGTCAATTGTGGTACTCCAGTGGATTTTATTTTACATCTACCGGATTGTGTAGAAGAGATAAAATGATAATTTAAGCGAAAGATTAACAATAAAGAATGGATAAAAAGGGCATGGAAAGAGGTAAGTGATTTTAATGGAATTTATAAAAGAGAATTCAAGGCATCAGGAACAAGGTGTGGTAATGTAAGAGATTTATGTGCAGGAATAAATACGATATTTTCATGGAGTGGACAGGCGATTATAACAATTGCAGGTAATATAACATTTCAGATAGCAAATATATTTAATTAAGGAGATGAAATGTGCGAAGTATAATAATTTATATGATTATTATTCTATTTTTTTTAAGTTGTGGCGATTATAGAAATAATCCAGATGTACAACAATGTGAAAGTGGGGGTGTATTATCTCCATTCTTTTTTATAGGTTTACCTATGACTTTCGAGGATTATAAAAGAATTAAAAAAGATGACGTCGAATTTCAAAGTCTATCAGAAGAGCAAAAATATAATAAATATGAATTATCACAACAGGAATTTTATTTAATTTTTATGATAATAATGTCAGAGGATTATTGTAATAGAACATATAATAATAGAAAATAGTTTGTAGAGTTTAATATGTTAATTAAAAAAAGTTTTATAATTATATTATTAATATTAATTTCTCATTGTATAGTGAATATAGGTTCACAAAGATCGAACTGTAAGGAGAGGGCGCATCATAAAAAAGTAACCTTAGCGAGTCCATTAAATTTTGCATGCGAATCATTTATTCTTGAAGAGATGCGAATAAGAGAAGCTCCTTATGAAAGTACAAAAGAAATTATAAGGAATTACCAAACTCTATATTTACTGGAATGCTTAAAATATTTGCAGATGCTCAAAGAATGCGAAAAGAAATCCAAATATATACCAGACATATATATAGAATAGAATGGTAAATATAACAATGCGCTTTATCCAACCCGATCCAGTGCATACAGAACGCTCTGGTTTTGACAATTACGACAGATATAATTATGTAAACAATAATCCAGTGAATTTTGTGGATCCAGAACGAGAGAAGTTTAAAGAAATTAGACTAATATAGTGCAATAAGGTATATATGCAAATATTTTTATAAAAATTAGAAACAAAGTTTAAATTTTTGCTAAGATAAGTATTTAGTAAGCGATCAATTTATATTTTCGTAAATTATTTCAAGCACATAATATTTCAACGTCTTCTTCTACAAGTTCCCTTGCCCTGTAAAATCGATGCTCTATCCTGATTTCTGTAATACTTGTTACAAATTCACTACCAATCTCCCTTAACGGACCCTTAATAGAGATACCTTATCATCAAACCTTCTATAACATTCCCATTCTATCAGTAGCCTTATTATATGACTTACACTATATCCCGTCATCTCGGATATATCCTTTAATAATTGATGAATATTCTGACTTACTCTTATAGAATAGTGTTCATAATCATTACATACTATCTGATAAATTTTTTTACTGGTTTTCTTTTGATTTGCTAATTTTTTTACTCTTTCTATGTATTTAGAAATAAGAAATAAAAACATATCTGAATAGCTGGAATGCTGATTTCTTAAATCCTGTAAATCTTCTTTATAGGGAATATAAATCATAAAGTGTAAAATTACAGTATTACTTGATTCTTCTAGTTCTTCGTTAGGATTTTGTATATTCTTTCTTATATAGGTAGCCATCAATATAATAGTCTAATTTTTATTAAAAATCTTACTAAAAAAATATAAGAAAATCAAATTTTTTTATTATAAAATAACAATTTAGAAGCAAAGTTAATAGGAACTATAAATTATACGGCTTTCTTTGAACGCTTACAGTATATAAAATTAAAATTCTGAAATTATCCCAAGAAATAGGACATTTTTTAATTGTACAAAAAAAGTCCTCCTTCAATC
The DNA here is from genome assembly GCA_026002815.1 of Candidatus Woesearchaeota archaeon. Classification (GTDB taxonomy): domain Archaea; phylum Nanobdellota; class Nanobdellia; order Woesearchaeales; family UBA9642; genus UBA9642. The sequence continues at coordinate 10,460 of BPGB01000022.1, forward strand.
TGTAATTTATCATTAATTTTTTATTTAATAACCAGACTGAAGGAGGAAGCAATTATGATTAGTAAAAATTTTATAAGACAATCTTATCAACAAATCTTACCTTATCAATCAAAAATTATTGATACATTTACTGAAATTTGTTATGCTATCATCCTTGCAAAATCTTTAAATGTTTCTGAAATTGCTAGACATCTTCCTCAAAATAGGATTAGAGGCAAAGATAAAGGAAAATTAAGAAGTTTTAATAGTATTTACAAATGGTTAAACAGAAAATTGGAAGATTTAGCAACAAAGTGTGATTGGAATATTTTATTCTCTTTATTACATAATGAAGTAGAATTTCTTATTGGTGATCCAACAGAAATCGAAAGACTTTATTCTTATAAAACAGATTACGTAGGAAAACTTAAAGTAGGAGAAAGAGGTTATACTTTATTAAGCATTTCTGCCCCTTTTGAAGGACGAGCTTTACCAATTTATTTCCTACTCTATTCTTCTTCTTTAATAGAACAGGAAAAAACTTCCCGTAATTTAAAGCATAAAGAGGCTTTTGAGAAAATTATTCAGATATTACGAGAAATTCCCATTGTTTTAGACAGAGAATTTGCTTATGAAAGCCTAATACATTTTTTCCGTCTTTATCTTTGTAAATTTATTATTCGTCTCACTGATAAAAAAGTAAAATTATATTATGATAATAAGAAAAAACAAGAAGTTTCTTTATCTATTCAACCCTCAGAATTGAAAGTCATAAAAAATGTTTATTATAAAGGTAAGGAAAAAGTAAACCTGATTGGTTTTTGGGACCCAAAATACCATAAACCATTATGGTTAATCACAAATATGGATGACCCAGAAAAATGTATAGAAATTTATCAAAAAAGAATGAGAATCGAAGAAATGTTTCGTGATATAAAATCTTACTTTAGTATTGAAGACAATATGACAAGAAAATTATCTAAATTAGAAACACTTTTATTTTTATTTTGTTTAACCTATCACATTATTGCCATTACAGGATATGTGACAAAACATCAATTCATTACAAATAATAACTTTAAAAAAAAGTATTCAGAAATATTCTTAATTTTATTTTTTGATTTTCGACATTTAAATATAAACAAAGAAACTATAATACAAATCTATCAAAAAACATTGGAATATATCTATATTCATCTATATCCTAAATTTTATACTTCTACCCAATGTCCTATTTTTAGTCCGTAAGTCAGAA
>BPGB01000023.1 GCA_026002815.1 Candidatus Woesearchaeota archaeon
TGTGTAAGACAATGCCCAATTATAAAAAAAAGAGCAACGGAAATTTTTAGTTTTTTTATTAAGAAAGTTTAGAAAAAATGGTAAGCGATCAATTTATATGTTCGTAAATTATTTTAAGCACATAATATTTCGACGTCTTCTTCTACCAGTTCCCTTGCCCTGTAAAATCTATGCTCTATCCTGATTTCTGTAACACTTGTTACAAATTCACTGCCAATTTCCCTTAACGGAACCCTTAATAGAAATACCTTATCATCAAACCTTCTATAACATTCCCATTCTATTAGTAACCTTATAATATGACTTACACTATATCCCGTCATCTCGGATATATCCTTTAATAATTGATGAATATTCTGACTTACTCTTATAGAATAATGTTCATAATCATTACATACTATTTGATAGATTTTTTTACTGGTTTTCTTTTGATTTGCTAATTTTTTTAGTCTTTCAATGTATTTAGAAATAAGAAATAAAAACATATCCGAATAGCTGGAATGCTGATTTCTTAAATCCTGTAAATCTTCTTTATAGGGTAAATAAATCATAAAATGTAAAATTATTGTATTGCTTGATTCTTCTAGTTCTTCGTTAGGACTTTGTATATTCTTTCTTATATAAGTAGCCATCAATAATTATAGTCTAATTTTTATTAAAGATCTTACTAAAAAAATATAAGAAAATCAAATTTTTTATAAAATAACAATTTAGAAGCAAAATTAATAGGGACTATAAATTATACGGCGATCTTTGAACAATTACAAAAAATTTTCATAGTGATTCTCCAGGAATATGGGATAAGGAGGAGAACCACCATGAACACCCCTAAAACTTATACCCATTTTGAAATCGATGAAAGAGCTGTCATTCAATTTTTGTATGAGCAAGGTCATAGCATAAGAAAAATTGCAAAGTATTTAAATAGAGCACCTTCTACCATTAGTAGAGAATTAAAGCGAAATTCATATACTGAAAATCATAAGATAATTTATTCTGCCCGAAAGGCACAGGCTTGGTATAAAATACGAAAGACAAGAAGATATTTAAGATATTTGAATCATACAAGACTTTGGATTTTTATTTTTTATGCTTTGATTTTTTTACAATATTCACCAGAACAGATTGCTGGTAGATTACGAATGTTATATCCTAAAAATAAAAAACTTCATATATCATTCAAAACTATTTATAATTATATTTATTTTTATCAAAGAGTAATGGGATGGAATCTCGTTCAATATTTGCGAAGAGGAGGAAAAAAATATCGAAAAAACTGGCGGAAAATAAGGAAAAATAGAGATAATTTAGACATTTGGACAATACAACAAAGACCAGAAATTCAAACGATGGGACATTGGGAAGGAGATACCATAGAAGGGGAAAAAGGTTCTGGCTATGTATTTACTTTTGTTGAAAAATTGAGTCGTTATACTATAATGCTTTATGTATCATCAAAAAAGCTTAAAGAAACAAAAGAAAAAGTTTTGCGAAAATTTAATTCTATTCCAAAAGAAAAACTTTCAAGTATTACTTATGATAATGGAATAGAAATGCTACATAATGGTTTATATAAAATCATTCAGGAAATCAAAAATATCAGAGTTTATTTTACTGACCCTGGAAAACCCTATCAAAGAGGTTTAAATGAGAATACCAATGGATTAATTAGACAATATTTACCCAAAGGGATAGATTTTAGAAAAAGTGAAAATTTAGACAAAATTATACAAGATGTAGAAATAAAATTAAATCATCGTGCAAGAAAATGCTTGCAATACTATACGCCTCATGAAATATTCTTTTCTGTGAAACCAAAGCTATTCCCCATTAAGGTGTTGCACTTGAATTACAATGCGCCTTATGAATTAAAAATGAAAATTAGTAAGCGCTCAATAAAGCACGTGGTGTTATAATTTTTTATTTATAATTAACTATAAGTTTAATGAAAATTGTACGAAAATAAATTCATAATGGAAACAATTAAAAATTTTCAAAGTATAGAAGATTGTTTAGCTTATATAGAATATTTAGAGAATGTCAATCAGCAATTAAGTCAAAAACTTGATGCTAAAGTCTCAGGAAATCACAATAAAAGATAAAGAAATAGAATACTTAAAGAAACAATTAAAATTAAGAGAAGAATTTATTATAGCTCAGAAATATAGGCTATATGGTAAAAAATCAGAGAAATGGAGTGAGAAAGATTACCAATATAGTTTATTGTTTAATGAGATAGAAGATACGATAGAGGAATCAAAAAAAGAATTTTTAGAATTTACTGAGGTATCATCTTATAAGAGAAAGAAGAAAAAACAAAGAAAGATAAAAGATTTGGATATACCAGTAAGAGAAATCATTCATGACCCAGAAGAAAATCAGGTTTGTAATTGTGGTAATAAAAGAGAAGAAATAGGAAGAGAAACAAAAGATGTTTTACAGGTGATTCCCTTAGAATTTTATATAGATAGACATATAACAATTAAAAGGGTTTGTAAGAAATGTTCACAGAATCAGAAGGTAGAGATAGTAAGTGGTGAGCCGATAAAACAATTTTTACCTAAATCGTATGCATCAGAATCCTTACTTGCCTTTTTATTGGTATCTAAATTTAATGATGGTTTGCCATTTTATCGGATGGAGAAGATATTTGAAAGGTATGGGATAGAAATACCCCGAAATACAATGTGTATATGGGCACAAAAAACAGGGATAAAATTAAGACGTTTTTATCGTTTGTTAGTGAAAGAGGCATTAAAATCATCTTGTATAGGTATAGATGAAACAGGTTTAAAGGTATTAGAGAATCAGAGAAGTAGTGGAAGCAGAAATTCTTATATGTGGGTAATGAGGACTTTAAGCTCAGAAAATCCTATGGTAATATTTTATTATAGAAAAAGCAGGAGTGCAGATTTTTTAAAAAAGGTATTAAAAGATTATAAAAATGCAGTAATAACAGATGGTTTTAAAAGTTATGAAAGTCATTTGAAAGAATTAAATATAACCCATGCAGGATGTTGGGCACATGCAAGAAGGAATTTTATAGAAGCAAAGAAAGTTTCTTCTCGTCCAGATATAGAAAAAATGCTTTATTTGATAGGGAAATTATATACAATAGAAGAAGAAATTAAAGCTCTGTCTTTAGAAGAAAAAGTTTCTATAAGACAAAATCGTTCAAAAAAAATCATAGATGAGATTCATAAATTGTTAAAAGACCAATTACCTTTACAAAATCGTTTTACCCAATCAGGTAAAGCTTATTATTATTTATTCCATCAATGGGAGAAGTTAATTCGATTCCTTGATAATCCATCGATACCCTTAGATAACAATTTAGTAGAGAATGCGATTCGTCCCTTTGTTATAGGTAGAAAAAACTGGTTATTTTCTGGAACAGAATTAGGAGCCCAAACATCAGCGATTCTATACACAATAATTGAATCAGCAAAATTAAATCAATTAGACCCTTATCATTATATAAAATATTTATTTGAACAGCTTATAGATAAAAAGAGCGATGAGGAATTATTAAAATTATTACCCCATAAAATAGACAAAAAAGAAATAGAAAATTCTTTTGTTAAGCCAGGTTGATTTAAAAAATTTTACAGTTATTTGTTTATAATTCAAACATAAAAAAAATTTATATACGCTGTTCTTTGAGCGCTTACGAAAATTATAAAAATAAATTTACTTTCATTAACGGAAAATACTTGAAAAAAATAAATATTATGGTTTTTTATACCGAAACAACTTGAAATTTCTGATAAAGAAAGAAAAAGTAGTTGATTAATAATAGAGAAAATATAATTTTATTATCGTAATAAAGTGAGCTATTAATGAAGGCAAATTTTCTAACAGAAGAACAAAAAGATATTATAAAAAAACAGCATAGAGCAATTAAAAATAAAAAGATAGCAGATAGATTAAAAGCAATATTATTACTCAATGATGGATATACTTACGAGCAAGTTGCTCATATATTATTGTTAGATGAAACTACAATAAGAAATTATATAAAGCGTTATAGAGAAAAAGGGATAGAAGGTCTCATAGAAGATAACTATCAAGGGAAAATACCTTTTTTAAATGAAGAACAAATTCAAGAATTAGACGAGCATTTAAGTCAGAAAGTATATACAACAATCAAAGAAATAAGAGAATATATTAAAAAGCGATTTGGAATATATTATAGTTTAGAGGGTGTAAGGAAACTTTTACATAAAATGGGTTATGTTTATAAAAAGACAAAACAGATACCAGCCAAAGCAGATAAAGAAAAACAAGAGAGATTTATGGAAAAATATAAGTTTTTAAAAGCTTCTAAATCAGAAGAGGACCAGATATATTTTGTAGATGCAGTTCACGTAATTCATAATTCGATGCCATCTTATGGTTGGATAAAGAAAGGAAAAGAGAAAAACATTTTATCTAATACAGGAAGGAAGGGAATTAATATAAAGGGGGCATATAATGTAGAAACAAAGGAAGTAGTCATCAAGGAAGCCCAGAAAGTTAATTCAGAGGTTTTAATAAGTTTGATAGATGAATTACAATATAAACAGAAGAAAGGAAATATTATTTTAATATTAGATAATGCGAGATATAATAGAAGCAAATTAATACAAGAATATTTAAAACAAAATTCACGAGTAAAAATATCTTACTTACCACCATATTCACCAAACTTGAATCTTATTGAAAGATTATGGAAATTTTTTAAAAAGAAAATTCTTTATAATAAATATTATGAGAGTTTTGATGCATTTAGAGATAGTTGTATACAATTTTTTAAAAATATAGAAATGTATCGAAATGAGCTCAATAGCCTTATGACAGAAAATTTTTGTATTATAAATAGTAGTTGACTTTAGAAAATTATAGTGGTATAGGTATACATATGATGGAAAATGAATGGAAGACAAGAAAAACAAGAATTGATAAGCAATTAAATGAGTTAGGTTGGGAAGTTATCCCATACAATGAAAAAATAGTTATAAATAATTTAAAATATCATGCCGTAGAAGAGTTTCCAACAGAAAACGGACCAGCTGATTATGCACTTTTTGTCAAAGGAAAATTATTGGGAATTATTGAAGCAAAAAAAGTTTCTGTAAATCCTCAAAACGTATTGGAACAGGCAAAACGTTATTCTAAAGGCTGTAAAAATACTATTGGCGAATGGAACTCTTTTAAAGTACCTTTTTTGTATGCTTCCAATGGCACGCAAATTTGGTTCGCCGATGTAAGAGAGGAAAATTATTATTCTCGTGAATTATTAAACTTCCATACACCAGATGCACTGGAAGAAATGTTTAATGGCAATATACAGAAGGCTAAGCAATGGCTTATCAAAAATCCTATTGATTTTGAAAGATTACGACCCTATCAAAAAGAAGCAATAAGTGCTGTGGAAAAAGCCCTAATTGACAATAAAAGAAAAATGATGATTGCTATGGCAACTGGAACAGGCAAAACGTTTACTACTGTTTGCTTAATATATAGATTACTAAAATCTGGTTATGCTAGACGTGTCCTTTTTCTTGTGGATAGAAGGGCTTTGGCTGCTCAGGCAGCTCAGGCATTTTCTGCCTTTAATACACCTAGTGGCAATAAATTTAATCAGGAATACGAAGTCTTTTCTCAACGTTTTAAAAAAGAAGATTTTGAAGAAGGAGAAAAGTTTGATATAGGTGTAATTCCAAATGAATACCTTACAAAACCTAATGCCTCTCATACATTTGTTTATGTTTCTACTATACAACGTATGGCTATTAACCTTTTTGGACGGGAAAATTCTTTTTACCAGAGTGAAAGTGATCCGGAAATTGAAGATGATGCAGATAGAATGCAAATTCCAATTCATGCTTTTGATATTATCATTGCAGATGAATGTCATAGGGGCTATACATCTAAAGATACCAATGTATGGCGAAATGTTCTTAATCATTTTGATGCTATAAAAATAGGACTTACAGCAACGCCTGCTGCGCATACTGTTGCTTATTTTGGCTCACCAATTTATAAATATACAGTAGAACAAGCTGTATTAGATGGATATCTTGTCGATTATCAGGCTATTAAAATTAAATCTGATGTTCGTATAAAAGGCGTTTTTCTCAGAGAAGGAGAAAAGGTAGTAGTAAAAGATCCAGAAACCGGAAAAGAGTTAATAGATACACTTGAAGATGAAAGAGAATTTAATTCAGAGGATATCGAAAAAAAGATTACAGCTCCTGATAGCAATAGAAAAATTCTTGAAGAAATAAAAAAATATGCTTTTGAACATGAAAAAAGAACTGGTCGATTTCCGAAAACACTTATTTTTGCAGTTAATGATTTACCTAATATATCACATGCTGATCAGCTTGTTAGACTTACCAGGGAAGTATTTAGTAGAGGCGATGATTTTGTACAAAAGATAACAGGCAGTCCTTCTGTTGATCGCCCATTAGAGAAAATCAGACGCTTTAGAAATCGCCCCAACCCAGCAATTGTTGTAACCGTTGATATGCTTTCAACAGGTGTTGATATTCCTGCTCTGGAATTTATTGTATTTTTGCGTCCTGTTAAATCACGCATACTGTGGACACAAATGTTAGGACGAGGAACAAGAAAATGTCCAGAAATAAATAAAGAATATTTTACTATATTTGATTGTTTTGATGGTACTCTTATAGAATATTTTAAAAATGCAACAGATTTTTCTATTGAAATTCAAGAAACTGGAGATGAAACAGTTACCACAGTTACCATAGAACAGATTATTGAAAATATCTGGAATAATATTGAGCGTGAATATAATACAAAGCGACTGATTAAACGACTGCGCCGTATTGAAAATACAATGAGTGCCAAAGCTCGTGCAGATTTTTCAAAGTATATTCCTGATGGAGATATAGCAAAATTTGCAGATAATTTACAAGAATCTTTAAAAAATAATTTTACTGCCACGATGAACATTCTTAGAAATAAGAATTTCCAAGATCTTCTTGTTAATTATGATAGAGCAAAAAAAACTTTTTATATTGCTTATGAAACTATAGATAATGTAGTATCAGAATATGTTTTTAAGTACAACGAAAAAGAATTAAAACCAGCAGATTATCTTGCTGCCTTTTCAGAATTTGTAAAGCAGAATAAATCGAAAATAGAAGCGTTATCTATTCTTTTTTCAAATCCTCGAAAATGGAATACAAAAGCCCTAAATGAAATTAGGGAAATCTTAAAAAAGAATTCATTTGACGAAGAACGACTTCGTAAAGCATATGAGTTGTCCAGTCATAAATCAATGGTAGATATTATCTCGATGATAAAAAATGCAGATAACCAGAACAATCCTTTATTAACAGCCGAAGAGCGTGTTAACTTGGCAATTGACTCATTAATTAAAGAATACACTTTTACATCTGAACAATTAGAATGGCTAAATTACATTAGAGAACATCTTATTGTAAATCTTGCCATAGAAAAAGATAATTTTGATATGGTCCCAGTGCTCGAAAGACACGGTGGCCTTGCTAAGGCTCGAAAAATATTTGGAAACGATCTGGATAAGATTATCGAAGAAATTAATTATAAATTAGTTGCATAAGGAGGAAATATGTCTGATATTGTTAACAAACTTTGGGGAATGTGTAATACTCTTCGCCATGATGGCATAGACTATGGCGATTATATTGAACAGCTTACTTATCTTTTATTCATAAAAATGGCTGATGAAAAAGGGATTGAATTACCAAAAGGCTGTGATTGGGAAACACTTAAAAATAAATCCGGAACAGAGTTGACCGAGCATTACCTTTGGGTACTCCAGAAACTACGCGAAGAAAAAGGACTTTTAGGCGATATTTTTGCCCAGTCGATGCCCAAATTTAACAATCCAGTAAATTTAAAGAAAATTATTACCATGATTGATGCCGAAGAATGGTCAAGTCTGGGTGTTGACGTAAAAGCACAGGCATTTGAGGGACTTCTTGAAAAAGCGGCAAGTGAAGGAAAAAAAGGAGCAGGACAATATTTTACCCCTCGTGTATTGATTCAATCTATTGTAAGGGTTATGAAACCAAATCCATTAGTAAACAAAGAAATGAAAATATGCGACCCTGCTTGTGGAACCGGGGGATTTTTGGTTGCAGCTTATGAATGGTTAATCGAAAAAACTAAAGGAGCTATTCCTGTTGATGAAGTTAAGCGAATTAAAGAAAATACTTATTACGGACAGGAGCTTGTTGCTCGTCCGCGCAGATTAGCTTTAATGAACCTCTTTTTACATGGGCTTAAACCTACTATATATTTAGGAGATACTATTTACGAACCCGATAGAGGAGAACGCTATGATATTGTGCTTACCAATCCACCCTTTGGTACCAAAGGTGCTGGTCAAATACCAGCGAGAGATGATTTTACTATTGCAACATCAAATAAACAATTAAATTTTGTTCAGCATATTTTAACTATATTAAAACCAGGTGGACGTGCTGCTATTGTTTTACCAGATAACTGCCTTTTTGAAGATAAAGCCGCAGAAGTATTTAAAATTGTAATGGAAGATTGCAACCTTCATACTATATTGCGACTTCCAAGAGGAACGTTTGTCCCTTATGCCAATGCTCAAGCAAATGTCATTTTTTTACAGAAAGGAATACCCACGGAAAAAGTCTGGATTTATGATTGTCGTTCCAATATTCCAGGTATTACTAAAAAAGAAAGACCACTTACTCCAGAAATATTTGCCGATTTTGAAAAATGCTATGGCCCAGATCCAAACGGCAATAGCCCACGAATAGACCAGGGACCAGAAGGTCGCTTCAGGGCATTTACTATCGATGAAATCAAAGATCTCGGCTACAAACTCGATATCAAGTGGCTAAAAGATGATACACTGGACGACCCCAACGAACTGCCAGAACCTTCTGACCTGATTACTGAGGCAGTAAGCCAGCTGGAAGCAGTGATGGACGAGTTAAGTGAAATTCATAATTTGTTGGAGGCACAACAATGAAAAAGAATTTTCCGGAACATTGGGTTTTTGATAGAATTGATAATATTCTTTATCTAGTTCCAACTGGTGTAAATGAATATGAAGGTGAAAAAAAATATTATTCGACAGGTAGTATTCAAAAAGATTTTTATTTAGAAGAAGGGATATTTTCATTTAATGAAAGGCCATCAAGAGCAAATCGAATAGCAAAAAGAAATGATGTCTTTCAAGCAAGAATGAAAAATACTAATAAGCCAATTATTATAAATGACCCCACTTTTGAAGGTGCTTTATTTTCTACTGGCTTTCTCCAATTGAGACCTTATGGGAATACATATATAGAAAAATTTCTATATTATTACATTCAATCGAGTGATTTTTTAAAACAAAGAGATGAATTAGCAACCGGCTCTACACAAGAAGCATTAACAGATTCTAATGCAGTTAATATAATAATCCCCCTACCTCCCCTGAACGAGCAAAAGCGCATTGCAGAAAAGCTGGATGCCATTTTGCCAAAAGTGAAAAGTGCCAGAACCCGGCTGGAGAAAATTCCTGCAATACTCAAGAAATTTCGGCAAAGTGTCCTTGCCGCTGCCTGTTCGGGAAAGCTGACGGATGATTGGAGGGAGGAATATGCTCAGCGTACAGGAAAGAAATTGCCGAAGTGGGAAGAAAAGAAATTAAATGAAATCATATATAATATTCAATATGGATATACATCAAAATCATTTTCTCAAGGAGAAATAAAATACCTGAGAATAACAGATATTCAAAATGGGAAAGTTAATTGGGAAACAGTTCCATTTTGCCAAATAGAGAAAAATGTAATAAATAAATACTTATTAGAAAAAAAATGATATTCTTTTCGCCAGGACTGGTGCGACAACCGGCAAATCATTTTTGATTAAAGATTGTCCTCCTTCGGTTTTTGCTTCTTACTTAATTAGAATAAAACCTAATACAAATATTGTTAGTGCAGAATATTTATATTTCTTTTTTCAAACGGAATATTATTGGCTCCAAATTAATGAAAATGTTGCTGGTATTGCACAACCAAATTGCAATGCTCAAAAACTCTCAAGTATTTTAATCCCCCTCCCCCCTCTTGAAGAACAGCTCGAAATCGTTCGCCGTGTGGAAAAGCTCTTTGCCCTTGCTGATTCCATTGAAGAAAAATACAAAAAATCGTACGAACATTTAGAAAAATTAGAGCAGGCTATACTTGCTAAGGCATTTCGTGGCGAACTTGTAGCACCAGACCCCAACGACGAACCGGCTGAAGAACTTCTCAAGCGAATACTTGAGGAAAAAGCAAAAATAGAACAAAACAATAAAAGAAATAATAAAAACAAAAAAAAACAAAAATAAAAATAAATATTTAATAATCCTAATTAAGTAAAAAAAATTGTAATCTAAACTAAAAAATTATATTTTTGTAAGACATCATATCATAAGTTACTCACTGAGCTATGTATAATTTCTATTTGAAAAAACTCTGCTGGTTTCAAGTAGTGAATAGAACTATGGATTCAAAATTTATTATATTGATATTTTGTTAAACTTAATATTTTACCATGTAAATCTAATTTTAAAATATAAAAAGGCAATATTCGATAAAATCATTTTACTTTACCATTAAGTTTATGGTATATAAGGGCAAATTTTTTATGGGGTATATTATTAAGATATCATAATACTTTCGAAAAAGATTTTATTCTTTTCGAATTTATATTAGAAATATAATGATTTGTGAATTCAACTCCATTCTCTATTTGGTCTATTTTAGGTATTCCATATTGATTAATAAAATTTTTTAAACTTAAATCACTATTCCAATTACTAATTTCATTATGGTCTTCTAAATATGCAAATCTGTTGTAAAGATCTATAAAGTTGTGAGTAAAATAAGATTATTTTATCATTAATAAATCCTATAAACAAAGATTTGGACTCTTTCAAGTGGATCTGATGTATTATAATGCTTCTTATTCTTATGTGTTTTATTTTGGCTTTGTATCTTCTAAATAAACCGTTTCTTTTGATAACTCTATCAATTGTAAAAGGAGAAATTATTCCAATTCCTTGATAATCCATCGATATCCCTTGGCAACAATTTAGTAGAAAATGCGATTTTGCCCCGTTGTTATAGGTATAAATAAAAAAACTGGTTATTTTCTGGGACAGAAATAAGAGTCCAAACATCGATCATTCTTTAAAATTAATTGAATCAACATAATTAATCAATTCGAATCCTATATCATTATTTAAAATATTTATTTATTTGAACGGCTTTGTTGCATAACTCCCATTTTAAAGCAAAATTTTTTATAAAAGCGAAATTTTTTTCAAATAATACTAACAAATGTATAAAAATTTAATACTTTTTTCATATCATGAAAAATTGTCTAAGAATGTTGATAAATATTTTTATAAATAGCAAATCATTAACTTTTATGCAACAGAGCCTAT
>BPGB01000024.1 GCA_026002815.1 Candidatus Woesearchaeota archaeon
TTTTTCTATGTATTTTTCATTTTCCATTCCGACGGTTAAGCAATATGCTATTACATAGCACTAAGATACTTTTATAATTTATATCTATCGTTTATTCGTGCCACTTTCTATCATTTCAATAATAAATGTACAAATGTACAAAAAAAAGCAAAGTTTTTTAATTTTTGAAAGCGATCAAAGAACGCCGTATAATTTATAGTTTCTATTAATTTTGCTTCTAAATTGTTATTTATAATAAAAAAATTTGATTTTCTTATATTTTTTTAGTAAGATTTTTAATAAAAATTAGACTATAATTATTGATGGCTACTTATATTAGAAAGAATATACAAAGTCCTAACGAAGAACTAGAAGAATCAAGTAATACAATAATTTTACATTTTATGATTTATTTACCCTATAAAGAAGATTTGCAGGATTTAAGAAATCAGCATTCCAGCTATTCGGATATGTTTTTGTTTTTAATTTCTAAATACATAGAAAGATTAAAAAAATTAGCAAATCAAAAGAAAACCAGTAAAAAAATTTATCAGATAGTATGTAATGATTATGAACACTATTCTATAAGAGTAAGTCAGAATATTCATCAATTATTAAAAGACATATCCGAGATGACAGGTTATAGTGTAAGTCATATTATAAGATTACTGATAGAATGGGAATGTTATAGAAGATTTGATGATAAGGTATCTCTATTAAGGGTTCCGTTAAGGGAAATGGGACGTGAATTTGTAACAAGTATTACAGAAATAAGGATAGAGCATCGATTTTACAGGGCAAGGGAACTGGTAGAAGAAGATGTTGAAATATTATGTGCTTAAAATTATTTACCAAAATATAAATTGATCACTTACTATTTTTTATATCTTTGATTATTCTTACTCCATATATCTCTACATCATTTTTCTTTCTCTTAAGCTAAATTACCAGTGATTAAGAAAAAATTAGACAGCAGATGGTGTTGAAAGATTTTATATTTTAAATACAGTCTTTATTTTACTGAAATAAAAAACATAATTTCATTCAAATATAATTCTAATATAAAAAAATAATAGACAAATTAATTTTAATATAAAGGATAGTTATAATGAAGAAATTAATATTTATCAGTTATATTATAATAATATTAGAAATTTTTCAATTACAATCTCAGGATTTTGTTAAGGTTCCAGAATTAAAACGGCCTGTAATGGATTTAATAGGCATTTTAAAACCAGAAGAAATAAAAAATATAGAGAGAAAAATATTACAATTACAAAAAGAAAAAGGTAGCCAGATTGCTGTTCTTATTATAGAAACGACCAAACCAGAGCCAATTGAAGAATATTCGATGAGGGTAGTAGAAAAATGGAAGTTAGGAAGAAAAGGCATAGATGATGGAGTATTATTTTTAATAGCATATAAAGATAAAAAAATGAGGTTAGAGATAGGATATGGGTTAGAAGGTGTTATACCAGATGCGAAGGCAAAAGAAATATTAGAAGATTATGTAAAGCCATATTTTAAAAAAGGTGATTTTTATAAAGGTATATATACTTGTATAGACGTATTAATAAAATTAATAAATAATGAGCCTTTACCAGAACCAGTTCGTTCTAATACCGTACTAATCGAAAAAAATAATGATTTTGTTGGAAGTATAATTTTTATTTTTGTTGCATCTCTTTTTCATATTGTGTCGGCATTTATAAATTTCTCTGTTTCTAAATTAAAAGGATTTATTTTAACAGGATTGGATATTGGTTTGATTTTCGTTTTGGCTTTGGTATTGCCTTTTTGGTTGGCTATTTTTTTAGCTGTATTTCCTATCTGGTTTATTACTTTATTCAGCTCAGGTATAAGCGGTGCAAAATCAAAAAATTCAATAAATAGCTGGGGTAGTTCAAATAGTTGGTCCAGTTCCAGCAGTAGTTGGTCTGGTAGTTCAGGTGGTTTTTCTGGTGGAGGCGGTTCCTTTGGTGGAGGTGGAGCATCGAGTAGCTGGTAATCTTTAATTATTTTGTTTTTCGTATTCCCTAATTGCTTGTTCTAAGGTATTCCATGATAAAGTAGCACATTTTACTCTTATAGGAAATTTTTTAACGCCTTTTAAAGCTTCTAAATCTTCGTAATTTTCTGGTAAAGATATATCTTCTTTGCTCATAATCATATTTTTAAAAAGTTCAATTAACTTTTTTACTTCTTCAAGTTTATGATTTTCAATATAGGTAGTCATCATTTCTGTGGAGGCAGTACAGATACTACATCCCTGACCGGTAAATGTCGCTTTTTTTATTTCATCACCATCAATATATAAATGCAAATATACTTCATCTCCACAACTTCTATTTACACCTTCTTCGTGTATATTTGCTTCTGGTAATTCTCCATAATGCTTAGGATTCTGAGAATATTCAATTATGATTTCTTTATATAAATCTTCACTTAGTGACATACTTACCCTTTTTAATTTAATTTTTTATGATTGAAAATTTATTTTCTTTAAGTTTAAATATCTCAATTACTTTTTTAATACCATGGATTAGAGCGTCAACATCTTCTGGACCATTATATAAGTAAAAACTTGCACGAGCTGTACCTGGAATTCCAATTTTTTTCATCAATGGTTCACAACAGTGATGTCCAGCACGTATAGCAATACCTTCTTGATCTAATATACTTCCTATATCATGTGGATGTACACCTTCTATTAAAAAACTGATTACTCCACCTCTTTTAGAAAGATCTTCTGGACCAAATAATCTTACAAAAGGTATTTCTTTTAGTCGGGGGATTGCATATTCTAATATTTCAACTTCATGTTGATGAATATTTTCAAGTCCAATATTTTGTAAATATTCAATAGCTACTGCATATGCTACTACACCAGCAATATTTGGTGTTCCAGCTTCGAATTTATTAGGTAATGGAGCTGGTTTAAAACCATCTTTCCATACAGTTAGAATCATATCACCACCACCCATAAAAGGATCCATTTTTTCTAATAATTCTCTTTTTCCATAAAGAACACCTACACCAGTAGGTCCAAGCATTTTATGAGCAGATAGCGCATAAAAATCACATCCAATATCCTGAACATCAACAGGCAAATGGCACGCACCCTGTGCACCATCTACAATAAAAATTGCATTTATTTGTTTTGCGAAGTAAGAAATTTTTTTTAAGTCATGTATAGTTCCAATTGCATTCGACATATGAGCAACAGAAATAATTTTTGTTTTTTCTGTTAAAACATTTGGAATTTTTTCATAATCATATTGATAATCTTCTGTTAAGGGTATATGCTTTATTTTAATTCCTTTTTTTTGGGCAACAATCATCCATGGTACTAAATTAGAATGATGTTCCATTTCAGAGACTAGGATTTCATCACCTTCCTTGAGAAATTTCATTGCATAAGAATAAGCGATAAGATTGATACTTTCTGTTGTATTCCTTGTAAAAATAATTTCTTCTGGTTCCTTTGCATTCAAAAATTTCTGTACTTTTTTTCTTGTTAATTCATAAAGATCTGTTGCTTCGTAGCTTAAACGATAAGCTCCTCGATGTATATTTGCATTTCTACAACGATAAAAATCAGAGAAAGCATCGATTACTTTTTGAGGTTTTTGAGAACTGGCAGCAGAATCTAAAAAAACCAGTGGTTTACCATTCATTTTCGTTTGTAATATTGGAAAATCTAATTTAATTTTTTTATAATCTAACATATTTATTTCCTTTAGATTTGTTTTAATCTATATTTACATAAACATCATCATTCTGAATTTCAACTTCATAAATTTCTATATCTTCTGTTGCAGGTGGTTTTGTTACTTTTCCTGTTAATAAATGAAATTTTGCTCCATGTCTTGGACAGATAATTTCTTTTGTAGAAAGATCAATTTTAGCATTATCAAAAGGTGCACCATCATGAGTGCATTCGTCCTGAAATGCTAAAATTTTATTATCTAACTTTGTTAAACCTACTGGTCCATAAGGTGTCAGTTTGCTTATTACTTTTCCTTCTTCAATTTCATGAATTTTGCAAACTTTAAACTTGGGCATTATGCTCTCCTATATTATATTTTTTTAGATAAGTAATCTAAATAATGTTCTTTTTCTTCTTCTGTTAAATTAGATTCTTGAATAAGATCATAAATAAATCCAATCATTAAAAGTTTTTTAGCTTCTCTTTCGTTTAATCCACGTGTTTGTAAATAGAAAATGGCTTCTTCGTCGAGATCTCCAGCAGTTGCTCCATGTTCACAACTTACATCTTCTGAACGAACAATTAACCATGGCAAAGATTCTGCTTTTGCTTTTTTACTTAAAATTAAATTATGATTTAATTGATGACTATTTACTCCTTTGATTTTATGAGGTGTTTCTAATTTTCCAATAAATACAGAATGTGATCTATCTTTTACAATTGTTTTATATAATAAAGAACTTGTTTCGTTATGATTTAAATGCTGTACATCCATTTCCATATTATGAAAATGTCCTTTTTCTCCAAAAAAGAAACCAATTCCACGAAATTCAATATTTTCTTCTAATAATCTTGCCTGTACAAATCCTTTACCAGTAATACCACCTGTATGAAATACACTACAATGAACATAAGAATCTCTATGCTGAATTACACGAATTTTATGAAAATGAAATTCATAGTCACTATGATAACGTATAGTAGTATATTTAACTCTACTATTACTTTTTGCAATAATATAAAAACTGCTATTCCATAATGCTTGTTCTTCTATACCATGAATTTCTTCTATAATATCTACTTCGCTTCCTTCATTGGCAATAATAACAGTAAAAGGGAAAAAACCATCACCAGAAATTGCTTTATGAGTAACTTTAATCGTTTCTTTTGTATTCTTAGAAATATCTATAATATTAAAATTCTGTATCAGCGCTATATTTAAAATAGTAAAATAATCTATCTCGAAATGAAACTGTTCTGCTATAAAAGAAGCATAGTTTATTTTTAAAATTTTTTTTAAATCTTCTATGGAATTTTCTAAACTTTTATAATTATCTGAAACTTTAATAGTTGTATCTAAATTAGAATCTGTTAACTTTAAATTATCAAAAGGAATTAAATTTAAATTGATTTTTCTCCAGGATTCATGATAAACAGGAGGCAAAGAAGTTTTATTAAATAGTTCCAGTGCTTCTATTTGTATATCTTTTATAGGATGATTTTTATTTTCTATAAATTTTAAAAATCTATCCTGTATTATTGTTTGTTGCATAAAAAATCCTTTTATTAATTATTTTGCTAAGGATAAAATTTGTTCATAACCTTTTTGTTCTAATTCTTGTGCTAATTCTTTACCACCACTTAATTGAATTCTACCATCCATAAAAATATGAACTTTATCTATTTCTATATAATTTAATAAACGTTGATAATGTGTAATCAATATCATTGAACGTTCTGGCGATTTCATTTCTTGAATATTTTCTGCTATGATTTTTAATGCATCAATATCTAAACCAGAATCAATTTCATCTAATATGGCAAACTTTGGCTGGATTAACCTCATCTGAACAATTTCGTGCCTTTTTTTCTCTCCACCAGAAAAACCATCATTTACATAACGTCCTAAGAAATCTTTTTTCATTTGTAATTTATCAAAAGCATCATTAATTTTTTCTTTTAATTCTCTAATTGGTAAATCACCATAAAAACTTTTAATAACATTTCTTAAAAAATTCATCGTTGTAACACCAGGAATCTGTGTTGGATATTGTAATGATAAAAAGATACCTTTTTTTGCTCTTTTATCAGTAGAAAGAGATAAAATACTTTCTCCTTCAAACTTTATATCTCCCTTAGTAACAATATATTTGGGATGTCCTAACAATGTATAAGAAAGAGTACTTTTTCCAGAACCATTAGGACCCATTATCGCATGAATTTCTCCATAAGGAATTTGTAAGTTAATTCCTTTTAATATCTCTTTGCCTTCTACTTCTACATGTAAATCAATTAGTTCTAATATGTAATTCATATTCTTGCTCCTATTATATTTATTAGCATGTTTGACCTTTTATTTCATTTTTTTGAATACCTGGTGTTGTTCGTTTGATAGCTTTACCATCTTCTAAAATCATACGAATTAATCGTCCAATTTCTACTGAATATTCTACATTAAGATCACGTACAACAGCATCGCAAAAACCAGTTACAATTAATAATTTTGCTTCGTCTTCGTCTATACCTCTTGTTTGTAAATAAAATAAGATATCTTCATCAATTTTAGAAACTGTTGCTTCATAATTTAGTTTAGCAGAATCAACATGAATTTCATTATAGGGATATGCATGGGATTCTGAACGATCATCTAACATTAAACCATCACATTTAATATGGCTATAAGAATTTTCTGCTGTTTTTTCAAATTTTACAAGACCGCGATAACTATTAATTCCACCATCTAAGGAAACACCTTTAGCAAGAATATTCGAACGGGTATTTTTTCCAATATGGATAATACGAGCGCCTGTATCTTGAATTTGATTATTTCCAGCAAATGCTAAGGATAAAACATCTCCAGTAGAATTATCACCATATAGAATAATTCCAGGATATTTCATTGTTTGAGCACCTACATTTACATCATTCCAGGTAATATGTGCTCCTTCATAACAGATACCACGTTTTACGGTCCAGTTATACATATTCTTTTTCCAGTTTTGAATAGTCGTATAATGAATTCTTGCATTTTTATGGGCAATTAATTCTACAACTGCAGTATGGAAGTTTGTGGCAAATTCCTGAACAGAAGTACAACCTTCGCTATAGATTAATTCACTACCTTCATCGGCAATCAATAATGTTCTTTCGTATTGTCCAGAAGAGGCAGCTGTTACTTTAAAATATGCTTGTAATGGCATTGGGGTTTTAACTCCCTTGGGTACATAAGCAAAAGAACCTCCACTAAAAACTGCACTATTTAAAGCAGCAAATTTATTATCTTCTGGTGGAACAACTGTACCAAGATATTTTTTTACTAAATCTGGAAATTCTTTAATAGCTGTATCAATATCACAAAATATAATTCCTAATTCTTCTAATTCTTTTTTTACATTTGCATAAACTGTTTCGGAATCATTCATTGCTTCAAGACCAGCTAAATATTTTCTTTCGTGCTCTGGAATGCCAAGTCTTTCAAAACTTTCGAGTACTTCTGGATCTACTTCTTCCCAGGATTTCTTTTTTTGCTTTCCTGCTCCTACATAATGAACATAAGAATTTAAATCAATATTAAAATGTGGAATAAATCCCCAATTAGGCATTGGTTTAGATAAGAAAATCTCTAATGCTTTTAAACGAAATTCTGTAACCCAACCTGGTTCATTTTTTATATGGGATATGGACTCTACTACTTTTCTATTAATACCAGGAGGAAATTTATCTGGTTCATAATATTGCGGTTCTTTATTTTCTTTTTCTATGGTTTTTACTGTCATAATAGTACCCTTTTCTTTGCATATTTTAAAAATATATTCATATGTTAAGTTTTATTTTATAATAATAATCAATTTAGAATAATTCTAAATTGAAACAACTTAATGTATAAATAAATCGATTATTTTTAAAAGGCAAGTAAAATTTTAGTTTGTAAAATCCTGAATCGTGCAAACAAAAAAATATTTGTCATTACATAAAGTATTATAGTATTATTTTTAGAATTTTATAGTAATAAAATAAAAAATGCTTGAAATTTTTTTAAGATAAAAATATCATAAATTTATGAAAACAAATATTATTATAATTGCCTCTGTATTGTGCCTTATGGCATTATGTAAACAAGGGTCCTCTTCTAAGGAATTAGGAGGGGGCATGGCATCAGTAAAAGATGATGTATCTCAAAAAAATGTTGTACAAATTGCATCAGAATCAAAAGATCATACTATTTTAGTAAAAGCAGTGCAAGCAGCTGGTCTTGTAGATTCCTTAGCAAATCCTGGTCCATTTACTGTTTTTGCTCCAACCAATGCTGCTTTTGAGCAATTACCAAAAAGTGATCTTGAAAATCTATTAAAACCAGAAAATAAAAAACAATTAGAAACAGTTTTATATCATCATGTATTTGTTGGAAATCTTAGAAAAGATGATTTGATTGAACGTTTTAATGGACAAGAATTAATTATGTTTGATGGTACCTCTGAAAAAATTGAAGTAAAAGGAAATGAGATTTATATTGGTGGTGCAAAGGTTTTAACAGTTATTCCAGCTTCTAACGGTGTTGTATATGTAATTGATAAAGTTCTTTTACCAAAGAAATAAAATTTGCCCCATACACGGGGCTATCTTTAACCACCATAAAACCATCCAGTTGTTAACATATAAAGAGGTTCATCCTCTCTATGTAATCCAGCTTCTACTACTTCTCCAATTACAACAGCATGATCTCCTTCACCATATATATGTTTTACATCGCATTCAAAAAAAGAAGGACAATCTTTTAAAACAACTCCATTAGAATCAGTGATGTAATATTCGTAATTATTAAGTTTTTGATTTTCTATTTTGGTTGGCCCAAAAAAAGCCTGTGCAATATCTTTTTGATCTTTTCCTAAGATATTTATTGTAAAATGTTTACTTTCTTGTAATAACCTGTAACTGTTCGAATCTTTTTTAACTCCAACCATTACCAAAGGAGGTTTAAAGGAACATTGAGATAACCAATTGATTGTACCTGCTGCAATTTCTTCTTTTTCTACCGTTTTTACTGTTAAAATATATAACCCATAGGAAATCATTCTTAATACTTTTTTTTTGATTTGCTCCTCCATAATAATAAAATTAAATAAAATAGATTATCTGGCAACAATTAATATTAATATTCATAAAATACCTGCCTGCTTTAATATATTAGCAATTTTATTATCATTTTTCGCCATTTCTTTTAATACTTTATGAATTTTCTCATTATCTTCTTCTAATTCCTTTGTCTTTCTAATAACAGGAGATATGGCAGTTCTTCTATCCCATAATACAAAACCTATTACCCCAATTGTTTGTGCAATTATAGCACCTATTAAAACAAGCATTAATTGATATAAGTCAT
>BPGB01000025.1 GCA_026002815.1 Candidatus Woesearchaeota archaeon
TTTTTTAAATATATTTTTTGAGTCTCTATTTCTACAATTTATTTCTACAATTAAAAAAATAAAAACCACAGATGGCACGGAAGATTTTTTTGTGTCTATTTGTAAATAAACCGTAAGTCTTTTAGCATTCGTCGTATTGTAGAAAATATATAAGGAGGAAGAGCGTATAAAGGAACGTGAAGGTTTTTTTATTTTTTTCTGTTTATTCCAACTTCATATTTATCTATTTCTTCTTTCCTTATTTAAATGGAAAATAAGAATAGTTATAAAAAATTAAACAACCGATGATGTTGAAATATTTTATAAATTTAAAAACAGTCATTATTTTATTGAAATATAAAACATAATTTCATTCAAATATAATTCTAATATAAAAAAATAATAGACAAATTAATTTTAATATAAAGGATAGTTATAATGAAGAAATTAATATTTATCAGTTATATTATAATAATATTAGAAATTTTTCAATTACAATCTCAGGATTTTGTTAAGGTTCCAGAATTAAAACGGCCTGTAATGGATTTAATAGGCATTTTAAAACCAGAAGAAATAAAAAATATAGAGAGAAAAATATTACAATTACAAAAAGAAAAAGGTAGCCAGATTGCTGTTCTTATTATAGAAACGACCAAACCAGAGCCAATTGAAGAATATTCGATGAGGGTAGTAGAAAAATGGAAGTTAGGAAGAAAAGGCATAGATGATGGAGTATTATTTTTAATAGCATATAAAGATAAAAAAATGAGGTTAGAGATAGGATATGGGTTAGAAGGTGTTATACCAGATGCGAAGGCAAAAGAAATATTAGAAGATTATGTAAAGCCATATTTTAAAAAAGGTGATTTTTATAAAGGTATATATACTTGTATAGACGTATTAATAAAATTAATAAATAATGAGCCTTTACCAGAACCAGTTCGTTCTAATACCGTACTAATCGAAAAAAATAATGATTTTGTTGGAAGTATAATTTTTATTTTTGTTGCATCTCTTTTTCATATTGTGTCGGCATTTATAAATTTCTCTGTTTCTAAATTAAAAGGATTTATTTTAACAGGATTGGATATTGGTTTGATTTTCGTTTTGGCTTTGGTATTGCCTTTTTGGTTGGCTATTTTTTTAGCTGTATTTCCTATCTGGTTTATTACTTTATTCAGCTCAGGTATAAGCGGTGCAAAATCAAAAAATTCAATAAATAGCTGGGGTAGTTCAAATAGTTGGTCCAGTTCCAGCAGTAGTTGGTCTGGTAGTTCAGGTGGTTTTTCTGGTGGAGGCGGTTCCTTTGGTGGAGGTGGAGCATCGAGTAGCTGGTAATCTTTAATTATTTTGTTTTTCGTATTCCCTAATTGCTTGTTCTAAGGTATTCCATGATAAAGTAGCACATTTTACTCTTATAGGAAATTTTTTAACGCCTTTTAAAGCTTCTAAATCTTCGTAATTTTCTGGTAAAGATATATCTTCTTTGCTCATAATCATATTTTTAAAAAGTTCAATTAACTTTTTTACTTCTTCAAGTTTATGATTTTCAATATAGGTAGTCATCATTTCTGTGGAGGCAGTACAGATACTACATCCCTGACCGGTAAATGTCGCTTTTTTTATTTCATCACCATCAATATATAAATGCAAATATACTTCATCTCCACAACTTCTATTTACACCTTCTTCGTGTATATTTGCTTCTGGTAATTCTCCATAATGCTTAGGATTCTGAGAATATTCAATTATGATTTCTTTATATAAATCTTCACTTAGTGACATACTTACCCTTTTTAATTTAATTTTTTATGATTGAAAATTTATTTTCTTTAAGTTTAAATATCTCAATTACTTTTTTAATACCATGGATTAGAGCGTCAACATCTTCTGGACCATTATATAAGTAAAAACTTGCACGAGCTGTACCTGGAATTCCAATTTTTTTCATCAATGGTTCACAACAGTGATGTCCAGCACGTATAGCAATACCTTCTTGATCTAATATACTTCCTATATCATGTGGATGTACACCTTCTATTAAAAAACTGATTACTCCACCTCTTTTAGAAAGATCTTCTGGACCAAATAATCTTACATAAGGTATTTCTTTTAATCGGGGGATTGCATATTCTAATATTTCAACTTCATGTTGATGAATATTTTCAAGTCCAATATTTTGTAAATATTCAATAGCTACTGCATATGCTACTACACCAGCAATATTTGGTGTTCCAGCTTCGAATTTATTAGGTAATGGAGCTGGTTTAAAACCATCTTTCCATACAGTTAGAATCATATCACCACCACCCATAAAAGGATCCATTTTTTCTAATAATTCTCTTTTTCCATAAAGAACACCTACACCAGTAGGTCCAAGCATTTTATGAGCAGATAGCGCATAAAAATCACATCCAATATCCTGAACATCAACAGGCAAATGGCACGCACCCTGTGCACCATCTACAATAAAAATTGCATTTATTTGTTTTGCGAAGTAAGAAATTTTTTTTAAGTCATGTATAGTTCCAATTGCATTCGACATATGAGCAACAGAAATAATTTTTGTTTTTTCTGTTAAAACATTTGGAATTTTTTCATAATCATATTGATAATCTTCTGTTAAGGGTATATGCTTTATTTTAATTCCTTTTTTTTGGGCAACAATCATCCATGGTACTAAATTAGAATGATGTTCCATTTCAGAGACTAGGATTTCATCACCTTCCTTGAGAAATTTCATTGCATAAGAATAAGCGATAAGATTGATACTTTCTGTTGTATTCCTTGTAAAAATAATTTCTTCTGGTTCCTTTGCATTCAAAAATTTCTGTACTTTTTTTCTTGTTAATTCATAAAGATCTGTTGCTTCGTAGCTTAAACGATAAGCTCCTCGATGTATATTTGCATTTCTACAACGATAAAAATCAGAGAAAGCATCGATTACTTTTTGAGGTTTTTGAGAACTGGCAGCAGAATCTAAAAAAACCAGTGGTTTACCATTCATTTTCGTTTGTAATATTGGAAAATCTAATTTAATTTTTTTATAATCTAACATATTTATTTCCTTAGATTTGTTTTAATCTATATTTACATAAACATCATCATTCTGAATTTCAACTTCATAAATTTCTATATCTTCTGTTGCAGGTGGTTTTGTTACTTTTCCTGTTAATAAATGAAATTTTGCTCCATGTCTTGGACAGATAATTTCTTTTGTAGAAAGATCAATTTTAGCATTATCAAAAGGTGCACCATCATGAGTGCATTCGTCCTGAAATGCTAAAATTTTATTATCTAACTTTGTTAAACCTACTGGTCCATAAGGTGTCAGTTTGCTTATTACTTTTCCTTCTTCAATTTCATGAATTTTGCAAACTTTAAACTTGGGCATTATGCTCTCCTATATTATATTTTTTTAGATAAGTAGTCTAAATAATGTTCTTTTTCTTCTTCTGTTAAATTAGATTCTTGAATAAGATCATAAATAAATCCAATCATTAAAAGTTTTTTAGCTTCTCTTTCGTTTAATCCACGTGTTTGTAAATAGAAAATGGCTTCTTCGTCGAGATCTCCAGCAGTTGCTCCATGTTCACAACTTACATCTTCTGAACGAACAATTAACCATGGCAAAGATTCTGCTTTTGCTTTTTTACTTAAAATTAAATTATGATTTAATTGATGACTATTTACTCCTTTGATTTTATGAGGTGTTTCTAATTTTCCAATAAATACAGAATGTGATCTATCTTTTACAATTGTTTTATATAATAAAGAACTTGTTTCGTTATGATTTAAATGCTGTACATCCATTTCCATATTATGAAAATGTCCTTTTTCTCCAAAAAAGAAACCAATTCCACGAAATTCAATATTTTCTTCTAATAATCTTGCCTGTACAAATCCTTTACCAGTAATACCACCTGTATGAAATACACTACAATGAACATAAGAATCTCTATGCTGAATTACACGAATTTTATGAAAATGAAATTCATAGTCACTATGATAACGTATAGTAGTATATTTAACTCTACTATTACTTTTTGCAATAATATAAAAACTGCTATTCCATAATGCTTGTTCTTCTATACCATGAATTTCTTCTATAATATCTACTTCGCTTCCTTCATTGGCAATAATAACAGTAAAAGGGAAAAAACCATCACCAGAAATTGCTTTATGAGTAACTTTAATCGTTTCTTTTGTATTCTTAGAAATATCTATAATATTAAAATTCTGTATCAGCGCTATATTTAAAATAGTAAAATAATCTATCTCGAAATGAAACTGTTCTGCTATAAAAGAAGCATAGTTTATTTTTAAAATTTTTTTTAAATCTTCTATGGAATTTTCTAAACTTTTATAATTATCTGAAACTTTAATAGTTGTATCTAAATTAGAATCTGTTAACTTTAAATTATCAAAAGGAATTAAATTTAAATTGATTTTTCTCCAGGATTCATGATAAACAGGAGGCAAAGAAGTTTTATTAAATAGTTCCAGTGCTTCTATTTGTATATCTTTTATAGGATGATTTTTATTTTCTATAAATTTTAAAAATCTATCCTGTATTATTGTTTGTTGCATAAAAAATCCTTTTATTAATTATTTTGCTAAGGATAAAATTTGTTCATAACCTTTTTGTTCTAATTCTTGTGCTAATTCTTTACCACCACTTAATTGAATTCTACCATCCATAAAAATATGAACTTTATCTATTTCTATATAATTTAATAAACGTTGATAATGTGTAATCAATATCATTGAACGTTCTGGCGATTTCATTTCTTGAATATTTTCTGCTATGATTTTTAATGCATCAATATCTAAACCAGAATCAATTTCATCTAATATGGCAAACTTTGGCTGGATTAACCTCATCTGAACAATTTCGTGCCTTTTTTTCTCTCCACCAGAAAAACCATCATTTACATAACGTCCTAAGAAATCTTTTTTCATTTGTAATTTATCAAAAGCATCATTAATTTTTTCTTTTAATTCTCTAATTGGTAAATCACCATAAAAACTTTTAATAACATTTCTTAAAAAATTCATCGTTGTAACACCAGGAATCTGTGTTGGATATTGTAATGATAAAAAGATACCTTTTTTTGCTCTTTTATCAGTAGAAAGAGATAAAATACTTTCTCCTTCAAACTTTATATCTCCCTTAGTAACAATATATTTGGGATGTCCTAACAATGTATAAGAAAGAGTACTTTTTCCAGAACCATTAGGACCCATTATCGCATGAATTTCTCCATAAGGAATTTGTAAGTTAATTCCTTTTAATATCTCTTTGCCTTCTACTTCTACATGTAAATCAATTAGTTCTAATATGTAATTCATATTCTTGCTCCTATTATATTTATTAGCATGTTTGACCTTTTATTTCATTTTTTTGAATACCTGGTGTTGTTCGTTTGATAGCTTTACCATCTTCTAAAATCATACGAATTAATCGTCCAATTTCTACTGAATATTCTACATTAAGATCACGTACAACAGCATCGCAAAAACCAGTTACAATTAATAATTTTGCTTCGTCTTCGTCTATACCTCTTGTTTGTAAATAAAATAAGATATCTTCATCAATTTTAGAAACTGTTGCTTCATAATTTAGTTTAGCAGAATCAACATGAATTTCATTATAGGGATATGCATGGGATTCTGAACGATCATCTAACATTAAACCATCACATTTAATATGGCTATAAGAATTTTCTGCTGTTTTTTCAAATTTTACAAGACCGCGATAACTATTAATTCCACCATCTAAGGAAACACCTTTAGCAAGAATATTCGAACGGGTATTTTTTCCAATATGGATAATACGAGCGCCTGTATCTTGAATTTGATTATTTCCAGCAAACGCTAAGGATAAAACATCTCCAGTAGAATTATCACCATATAGAATAATTCCAGGATATTTCATTGTTTGAGCACCTACATTTACATCATTCCAGGTAATATGTGCTCCTTCATAACAGATACCACGTTTTACGGTCCAGTTATACATATTCTTTTTCCAGTTTTGAATAGTCGTATAATGAATTCTTGCATTTTTATGGGCAATTAATTCTACAACTGCAGTATGGAAGTTTGTGGCAAATTCCTGAACAGAAGTACAACCTTCGCTATAGATTAATTCACTACCTTCATCGGCAATCAATAATGTTCTTTCGTATTGTCCAGAAGAGGCAGCTGTTACTTTAAAATATGCTTGTAATGGCATTGGGGTTTTAACTCCCTTGGGTACATAAGCAAAAGAACCTCCACTAAAAACTGCACTATTTAAAGCAGCAAATTTATTATCTTCTGGTGGAACAACTGTACCAAGATATTTTTTTACTAAATCTGGAAATTCTTTAATAGCTGTATCAATATCACAAAAAATAATTCCTAATTCTTCTAATTCTTTTTTTACATTTGCATAAACTGTTTCGGAATCATTCATTGCTTCAAGACCAGCTAAATATTTTCTTTCGTGCTCTGGAATGCCAAGTCTTTCAAAACTTTCGAGTACTTCTGGATCTACTTCTTCCCAGGATTTCTTTTTTTGCTTTCCTGCTCCTACATAATGAACATAAGAATTTAAATCAATATTAAAATGTGGAATAAATCCCCAATTAGGCATTGGTTTAGATAAGAAAATCTCTAATGCTTTTAAACGAAATTCTGTAACCCAACCTGGTTCATTTTTTATATGGGATATGGACTCTACTACTTTTCTATTAATACCAGGAGGAAATTTATCTGGTTCATAATATTGCGGTTCTTTATTTTCTTTTTCTATGGTTTTTACTGTCATAATAGTACCCTTTTCTTTGCATATTTTAAAAATATATTCATATGTTAAGTTTTATTTTATAATAATAATCAATTTAGAATAATTCTAAATTGAAACAACTTAATGTATAAATAAATCGATTATTTTTAAAAGGCAAGTAAAATTTTAGTTTGTAAAATCCTGAATCGTGCAAACAAAAAAATATTTGTCATTACATAAAGTATTATAGTATTATTTTTAGAATTTTATAGTAATAAAATAAAAAATGCTTGAAATTTTTTTAAGATAAAAATATCATAAATTTATGAAAACAAATATTATTATAATTGCCTCTGTATTGTGCCTTATGGCATTATGTAAACAAGGGTCCTCTTCTAAAGAATTAGGAGGGGGCATGGCATCAGTAAAAGATGATGTATCTCAAAAAAATGTTGTACAAATTGCATCAGAATCAAAAGATCATACTATCTTAGTAAAAGCAGTACAAGCTGCTGGACTTGTTGATTCCTTAGCGAATCCTGGTCCATTTACTGTTTTTGCTCCAACAAATGCTGCTTTTGAACAATTACCCAAGAGTGATCTTGAAAATCTATTAAAACCAGAAAATAAAAAACAATTAGAAACAGTTTTATATCATCATGTATTTGTTGGAAATCTTAGAAAAGATGATTTGATTGAACGTTTTAGTGGACAAGAATTAATTATGTTTGATGGTACCTCTGAAAAAATTGAAGTAAAAGGAAATGAGATTTATATTGGTGGTGCAAAGGTTTTAACAGTTATTCCAGCTTCTAACGGCGTCGTATATGTAATTGATAAAGTTCTTTTACCAAAGAAATAAAATTTGCCCCGTATATGGGGCTATCTTTAACCACCATAAAACCATCCAGTTGTTAACATATAAAGAGGTTCATCCTCTCTATGTAATCCAGCTTCTACTACTTCTCCAATTACAACAGCATGATCTCCTTCATCATATATATGTTTCACATCGCATTCAAAAAAAGAAGGACAATCTTTTAAAACAACTCCATTAGAATCAGTGATGTAATATTCGTAATTATTAAGTTTTTGATTTTCTATTTTGGTTGGCCCAAAAAAAGCCTGTGCAATATTTTTTTGATCTTTTCCTAAGATATTTATTGTAAAATGTTTACTTTCTTGTAATAACCTGTAAGTGTTCGAATCTTTTTTAACTCCAACCATTACCAAAGGAGGTTTAAAGGAACATTGAGATAACCAATTGATTGTACCTGCTGCAATTTCTTCTTTTTCTACTGTTTTTACTGTTAAAATATATAACCCATAGGAAATCATTCTTAATACTTTTTTTTTGATTTGCTCCTCCATAATAGTAAAATTAAATAAAATAGCTTATCTGGCAACAATTAATATTAATATTCATAAAATACCTGCCTGCTTTAATATATTAGCAATTTTATTATCATTTTTCGCCATTTCTTTTAATACTTTATGAATTTTCTCATTATCATCTTCTAATTCTTTAGTTTTTCTAATAACAGGAGATATAGCTGTTCTTCTATCCCATAATACAAAACCTATTACACCAATTGTTTGTGCAATTACAGAAGTAATTAATA
>BPGB01000026.1 GCA_026002815.1 Candidatus Woesearchaeota archaeon
AAAAAATTCCACTCAAATAAAAAAATTGCAAAAAAAATGAACAAAATTATTAGTAACTTTGTCAAAAATAAAAAATAACACAAAAAGAGGTGAAATATGAATTTAAAAACTATTTGTAAATTCATATTAATTGGGTTTTTAGGGCAAGTATTTGTATACTGTCCACCTAAGGGTGGAGGAAATGATCTATTATTTTTAGCATTGGCAGGTTCCCAACCAACTGGTTCCCAACAAGCTGGTGGTGGCGGTAGTTCTTGTGATTTAACACCAGCGGATCCATTATATTCTGATCAATGGCATATAAAAAATACAGGACAATCTCTTGGAATATCTGGGGAAGATGCTAATGTAGAACCAGTATGGAATGAATTGAATTGGGGACAGGATATATATGTTGCTGTTGTAGATGATGGTATTGATATCCAGCATGAAGATTTACAACTAACTTATTTAAACTATCATTATGATTATGTTGATTCTGATAATGATCTAACTAATCATTACCAATATGCTAGTCATGGTACTTCTGTTGCAGGTGTAATAGGTGCCAGATGTAATGATAAAGGTGTTCGAGGTATAGCCCCTTTAACAAATATTATTGGATATAATTTATTAAAAAATTTAACAAGTTATAATATTGCTGATGCAATGATAAGAAATAAAAATATCGTACAAATTTCTAATAATAGCTGGGGAGCACCAGATGGAACAGGAAAATTAGATGATAGTTTAGCAGTCACAACATGGAAGAATGCTATTCTTGATGGTATTCAAAATGGTAATAATGGAAAAGGAATTATTTATTTATGGGCTGGAGGTAATGGAAGTTCTTTTACAGCTGAACCACCATTTCCAGGAATATCATCGAATACACTTGTTGTAGATTTAGCAGATAATTCGAATTACGATGGACAGGCTAATTATGTACCTTTTGTAAATGCTATCTGTGCAGTAACCAATACAGGTAAACATGCTCTTTATTCTGAAAAAGGGGCAAATTTATTAGTATGCGGACATTCTAATTATTTTTATAATGAAGGAACCTTAGCAATAACTACAACAGATATAAGGGGAAGTTATGGATATAGCTCAACAGATTATAATTCTACGTTTGGTGGAACCTCTTCTGCTACACCCTTAGTTTCTGGCGTAGTAGCTTTAATGTTAAAAGCAAATCCTAATCTAACCTGGAGAGATATTCGCTATATTTTAGCTAAGACTGCACGACAGATTAATTCCACAGATTCTGACTGGCAGACTAATGGAGCTGGATTAAAATATAATCATAAATATGGTTTTGGTGTAGTAGATGCCCAGGCTGCTGTAAATATGGCAAAAACCCATACAAGTTTAGGTGGATATAGTAGTTTATTAAATTATACATCTTCTTATGATGATCCTTCTCCTGATATACCAATTCCAGACAATGATTCTACTGGTATTTCCAGAACAATGAATGTAAGCACAAGTATTACAAAAATAGAAGGTGTTTTAATAGAAGTTAAGTTTTCTCATCAATGGTTTGGGGATTTAGAAATTACATTAACATCTCCTTCTGGAACAAAAGCATATTTAGCAAAACAACATTATTGTCCAGTAGATAATGATAACGATGGATTGATGGATGCTGATAATTGTCCAAACTATACAAATAAAGTATGGTTTTTTGGAGCAACAGTTTTTATGGACGAAAATCCTAATGGAAACTGGACCTTAACTGTAAAAGATTTAGATTCTTTAGCTACAGGAACTTTACATCAATGGAGATTACAAATTTTGGGTAGATAAAATTTAAAATAAAGGAGTTTACTATGAAGTTTAAGATATTTACACTTATTACTATATTATCCATCAGTTGTATATCAATACAAAATATAGAAGCACAGAATTTTCCTAAAAATAAAGTGGAACAATCCACAAAGGGAAAAGAATATATATATTTTGATGGGGAAAAACAAATTAAGGTTTATTTACAGGAAGATTTAGTGGCAGAATTTAATGGCAATACAAATTCTTATGTAAAAACAATTGATCCTTCTTCGAATCCAGTAAAAAAAGCGGGTATTGTTAATGTATATAAAATACAAAATTCTATTGTAAAAAATCAACTAAAACAGGGAAAATTTAGTAAAAGCTATCATTCTTCTGCTCCTGTTTCGGAAGTATTCCGTTCAGAAGCTGGTACATTAATGGCACTTCCCGGAAATATTATTCTTACATTTAAAGAAGGAGTAAGCGAAAGTCAGATTAAAAATTTTCTCAATAAACATGGCTTAATATTAATAAAAAAGCAAACCATTTTAAACAAAGATTATTATATTGTAAAATATAAACCTGGGATTGCTTCTTTAGAACTTGCCAATCAACTTCGTAATGAACCTATAATAGAAACATCTCAACCCGATTGGTGGAAAGAATATTCTTTAAGATAAAATATAATCAGCAGGTAGTATTGCCTGCTGTTTTTCTAATTTTCTGGTTCTTCTAAATTATAAATTCTATAATAAAAACAGGAATTTTCTAATAAAATTCACCAAAAATCTTTATATTTAATTTATTCTAAACCAGCAGATTTCATTGCTTTTTTTATAGTAAGGTTATATTAAGATAGTTTCCTTTATACTTAATACACGCACTTCTATTACAAGTTCTAATTTTTTTCTATCTATTTCATTGCTTTTTCTTACAAGATTTTCTATCTAAAATGGAAAACCAATTAAACCAGCAATAATGATTAATGATAGATTTTCTAAAAAATTTAGTGTTTTATTAATTTGCTCAAATCGTTTATCCATTTCTCTTAAAATTAAATTGAATATCTTCTTTTTGATGTTTTATATACCAACTCAATTTTAATTACAAAAACTAATAAAATCAATAAAATAAAAAATAATAAAGATTTTATTTATAATTATATACAATATGATTTATATTCAAATTTTATAATAATTAAATAATTAATTTTATTTCGATATTCAGTACTAAAAATACTCTGAAATTTATTAGCTTCTTGATTTTAGAAAAACTTTACTATTGTAAGGCTCTGTTGCATAAAAGTTATTTATTTGCTATTTGTTAAAAATATTTATCTACATTCTTAAACAATTTTTCGTAATATGAAAGAAAAATTGAATTTTTAAACATATGTTAGTAATATATTAAAAAAATATCGCTTTTATTAAAGATTTTGTTTTAAAACGGAGTTATGCAACAAAACCCTATTATAATATAAATATTATTTTTTAAAATATATTTTTGTTTATATTGAAATTTTGTTTGACATTATTTTTTATTAAAAAAACCAAAGTATAGGAGGCTAAATGTGAAGATTAAAAAAAATATAATTATATTTATTTCATTTTTATTTATAGGATGTCAGACAGATGTAAATATTTATACAGACGTAATTAATCCTCGTTCCAATACAAATCCTCTTAAAGCACAAGGTTTTATTCCTTATTTAGGATATGGTTGGGCACGAGGAGGATGGCTATTTTTAAAACGATCCTTTCCGGGACAGACTGGTAATGCGCAAGCAATTAAACGAGGAGTAAGTTGTCAGAGAAGTATTCTATGGTTAGTTTCTATTGGTGATTCCAGTATAGAAACTGCTAAAAAAAATGGAAATATAACCAAAATTGCTTCTGTAGATTATGAAATTTTAGATGTTTTATCTATTATTTATCATCGTGTATGTACAATTGTTCAAGGAGAATAATATGCGTAAAATTATATTTTTATTTCTTGTTGTTATTAATTGTGCAATGGGTCCTACAGGTGGTTTACTTGTTTCCCATACTCAATTTGCTGGATATGCTAACCCTACGAATGAAGTTGCTTCAGAAGTTCAAGCAGAAGATTGTATTGTAAATATCTTAGGACTTATTTCTTTTGGTAATGCAGGTGCTGGTGAAATTGCATATAAAAATAAAATTAAAAGAATTGCAACAATTGATCATAGCGAAACAACAGTATTAAGTGTACTTCTAATGAAGTATTGTACAATTGTAACTGGAGAAAGAGGAGGCGAAGAATGAAATTTTTTAAATTTTTTATAATTTTTAGTCTAATATATTTTATAAACTGTACAACAACTCCATTACCTGCAATCTTATTTACAAAGACAACCCAAAATCTTCCTTATCAAGCTAATAATTATTTAACCAGTGCAGAAATCAAAAAGAAAGGACAGGCATGTGCAATGAGTGTTTTATGGTTAGGATTACTATTCTTTGCGGGCAATGAAAGTATCGAAAAAGCAATGCAAAATGGAAATATTAAAAAAGTTGCTTGTAAGACATCATGACATAGGTTACTCACTGAGCCATGTCAAATTTCTTTTTAAAAAATACTTCTGCTGGTGTCAAGTAGTTAATAGAACTATGGACTCTTTGTTCATTATAAAATTTTAGAAATTTATTAAGTTGATATTTTATTTCACTTAATGGTTTACCATGTAAATCTAATCTTAAAATATACAAGAGTAATGTTCGATGAAATCGTTCTACCTTACCATTAAGTTGTGGTGTATAAGGTCGAATTCTTTTATGAATAATGTTATAAGATTGTAAAACACTCTCAAAAGGGGAAGGTCTACTTTCTTTTTTTCTTTTCGAATTTAGATGCGAAATATAATGATTTGTAAATTCAACTCCATTGTCTGTTTGGACTATTTTAGGTATTCCATATTGATTGATAAAATTTTTTAAACTTAAAGCACTATTCCAATTACTAATTTCGTTATGGACTTCTAAATATGCAAATCTACTACAATCGTCTATAAAAGTTGTAAGAAAAATAGGATTACCGTTGTCATCACTAAATCCTGCATATAAAGTATCCATCTGGACTCTTTCAAGCGGTTCTGAGGCATTATAACGCTTCTTATGGGGATTTTTTTTGATTTTGTATCTTTTGGATAAACCATTTCTTTTGATAACTCTATCAATAGTAGCAGGGGAAACATAAATACCATGTTGAATTTTTATGAAATGAAAAAGAATTCTTCCACCAGACCCTCCTGTTTCTTCCCTTGCTTTTAAAATCAATAGTTCTATTTCTGGGGATATCCTATTAGGAAAGGTATGAGGTCTACGACTTCTATATCGAAACTCTTTAATGTCATAGTTATTTTCTTTAAATCTTTTTATCCATTTATGAAAAGTCTTTTTAGTAGTCCCATTAAGAGCACAACATTTTTGTATCGTATAGTTGTTAGCTAGATACATTTCGATAATGGAAATCATTAAAGAAGCATTTTTACGAATTTCAAAATCTTTAGTATATTTTAAATTTTCTTTGATTTTTAAGAGGATAAAATTATATTTGTTTTTAACTTTATTCATAGGTTACTCCTGTTCAGTTTAGTTTTATGGTTATTGACAAAAACTCAGGAGTAACCTCTTTTTCCAATATTTTTATAAATATTTATTATTGTTATTTTAGGTTACTATAATTATTTATAGTAACCTATGTACTGATATTATACA